>NZ_CP054491.1:2705466-3446950 GCF_013343005.1 Candidatus Reidiella endopervernicosa | reverse complement strand
TGGCGTCATCTGTTCAAGGTGCAAGCCGATAACGGCTCGGTCGATGAGGCCATGGTGGGCTTGCTGCTGGCCAACGCCTATCCCGATCGAGTCGCACAGCGGCGCGGTGCAAATGGTAATCGCTATCTGCTCGCCAATGGGCGTGGTGCAAAGCTGTTGGATAGTTGTCGTGGTGCCGAACTGATGGTGGCGGTGAGTCTCGATGGTCGAGGCGATGAGAGTCGTATCTTCCTTGCGGCATCCATAGCCGTTGCGGATCTGGAGCAGAGCTTCCCAGC
Organism: Candidatus Reidiella endopervernicosa; assembly: GCF_013343005.1. Lineage (GTDB taxonomy): Bacteria > Pseudomonadota > Gammaproteobacteria > Reidiella > Reidiella endopervernicosa. The sequence goes on along the minus strand of NZ_CP054491.1, from coordinate 3,446,672 downwards.
GCAGATCGCCTGGCAGGCCGAGACCTACTGGTCACGCAGTGAGGGAGTAGTCGTCTCGCGAGAGGCGAGGCGCTACGGGGCATTACTGTTGGGGGAGCGACCACTCAAGGTGGACGATGAGGCGGCGGTCGTGGCAGCGATGCTTGATGGTGTACGTGCTGAGGGGCTTGAGGCGCTACCGTGGAGTGATGCAGCGCGTCAGTTACGCACGCGGTTACGCTCGTTACGTCAGTGGCTGCCCGATGAGGCGTGGCCCGATCTTTCCGATAGCCATCTGCTTGAAACGGTTGAAGTGTGGTTGGCACCCTATCTAAATAACATCAGTCGTCGTAGTCACCTCGCTCGTCTCGATATGGTGGCGATTATCAAATCGATGCTCGACTGGTCGCAGCAACAGCAGCTCGAAGAGCTGGCACCGACCCACCTGCAGGTGCCGAGCGGTTCGCGTAAGCGGCTCGAGTATCAGGTCGATGGGTCTGCGCCGGTATTGGCGGTGAAGCTGCAGGAGTTGTTTGGCCTGGCTGAGACGCCTGCTGTTGCGCGAGGACGTGTCGAGGTGATGCTGCATCTGCTCTCGCCCGCGCAGCGGCCTATTCAGGTGACTCAGGATCTGAAGAGTTTCTGGGCCAACACCTATGCCGAGGTGAAACGTGAATTAAAGGGTCGCTACCCCAAACACCCTGGCCCGACGACCCGTGGAACGCTCCACCGACGGCGCGGGCCAAACCACGGAGTCGAGGTTAGTTCGGTGCGAACTAAAGCAGATCAAACAGGGTCCACAGTTAGGGTGAGCCTTTACGGGAGATTCTCTTGAGCGTTGCAATGAAACTGACCGGTCTTTTGCTGTTGAGTGTCGCAACGCTTCCCAGCGTGGCGGAGACGATGCGCTGTAGTGACGGTACCCCGGTCGGTATGGGGCGCTGTACAGGGCAGCAGCTGAGTGCCGGTGTTGATCTCTATGCCACGGCACGTAGTGCGCAGTGGCAGAGTGTTACAGGGAGGGTGCGCTTTGGTTCGGCGCGGGTCGCCAAGAGGGCTATGGCTCAGGGGCTTGGCAGTGTACGACTTGCCAATGGTCGTTGGGGGCGGCAGGTCATCGCGGTACGTCCCGACTGGCGTGGTCGTGATTATGTCGGTGGGCGTTTTGATCTACCAAGATTGCCAGAGAACGCGCATCTGCGTGCCGAACTGGCGCTGATGCACGGTGCGCCGGATCGAGCAACCTTACGATATTCTGTGCTGGCGATAGTTGATGGTAGTGAGCGGTTGCTCAAGCAACAGCAGCTGAGCGGTAAAAGAGTGATACGGCTTGATGTCGATCTCTCACCCTGGCGCGGTCGCGCGTTGCAGCTGGAGCTACGGGTGGAGCGACTGTTTGGCAGCTACCCAGTCACAGCGCTCTGGATTACGCCACGAATCGAAGCGAAAGAATAAAGGTTTTGCATTAAAAAAGGGCAGCCACTGGCTGCCCTTTTTTGCGTTGCTGTGTGTTGCCTAGATGCGGAACTGTTGTACCAGGGCCTGCAGCTGCTCGGAGAGACGAGCTACCTCGGCGCTGGCGTTAGAGGTCTGTACCGCACCGCCCGCCGTCTCATCGGCCACCGAGCTGATGGTGACGATGTTGCGGTTGATCTCCTCGGCCACAGCACTCTGCTCCTCACCGGCACTGGCGATCTGGGTGTTCATATCGTTGATCTGTGCCACGGCATTGGTGATTGCATCGAGTGATGAACCTGCCTCGGCAGCCTGTTCAACACCGGCCTGGGCCTGATTGCTGCTCGACTCCATCGCCTTAACCGCATCGGCAGCACCCGACTGCAGACGAGAGATCATCTCGTCGATCTCCTGAGTCGAGGTCTGGGTACGGCTGGCGAGTGAGCGAACCTCATCGGCGACCACTGCGAAACCACGACCCTGCTCACCGGCACGTGCCGCCTCAATGGCCGCGTTGAGCGCCAGCAGGTTGGTCTGCTCGGCGATGCCGCGGATAACGTCGAGTACGGTACCGATATCGGCGCTCTCCTGCTCCAGGGTGTGAATGACGCTGGCTGCGTGCTCAACCTCAGAGGCGAGTGTGTTGATCACATCGATAGTGTGCTCCACCACCGCTGACCGCCAAGGATAGCGAAGCGAAGGCGGTTAGCCCCGATAGTCGACGCCGTCTGTATATTCGTAGTTGAGAGCGCGAGCGAACGACGGAGAAGATGCAGCAGCGGCTTTATGTCGGCGTAGAGTCACTGAGGGAGTTGTGTAGAGCCGCGAAGAGGTGATTACGCAACGTACGCAGGACGGTCGGGGCGCCGTAGGCATAAACGGTCGCGTGAAGTTTTGCTGTTTGCTTGGGCTTGGATGCCCAAAACAAACTTTCGCAAAATAGCGACTCCCCAGGTGCTTGCCACGGTTAGAAGCCTCATCAGCCTGTCGTGCCGATTCGGCAGCGAGTGCGGCGTTCTGTGCAACCTCATGCACGGTAGCGTTCATCTCGTTCATCGCGGTAGCAACCTGCTCGGTCTCGGCCTGCTGGCGGGTGATGCCCTGCGAGGTCTGGTCGGTGATCGCTGAGGTCTCTTCAGCGGCCGATGCAAGCTGACTGGTAGCCCCTGAGAGATCCTGGATAACGTTATGGAACTTCTCACCCATCATATTGAAGGCGGCTGCAACGCGGCCCAGCTCATCCTTGCCTTTGTAGCTGCTGCGGGCATTGAGGTCGCCGGCCGCGAGGCCATTGGAGGCTTCTTCCAGATCTCGTACTGCACCGCTAATGCCGGTGATGGTCATGATGGCGAGAACGGTCAGTAGGCCGATACCACCAATCATCAGCACCAGATAGACGGTAAAGGTGGTGTTGTAGTTGGCCTCGGCTTCGCTCTGCAGTTGCTCTGCGACATCGAGCTGCAGCTGCAGCAATTTCTCGGCGGAAGCGTTGGCAGGGACAAAGAGGGTGTTGACCTTCTGCAGCAGAATGATATTGCTCTCGCGGTACTGACCTTTGAGCAGTGCATCACGGGCTGGGATCAGACCCTCCTTAACAAACGCCTTGCGGGTATCACCGAATTCCTTCGCTAGAATCTCCTCTTCAGGGGTGAGGTAGGTGGCCATATAGGCATCCCAGAGTGTGGAGATCTTCCCAATGTTCGCAGTCACGATATCGGTATGCATTGTTACCTGATGGTTATGCATGGTGGAGAACTCATTGTTACTGTCGTGTTGCAGCGCGGTGAAAAGCTGGGTGCGATTATCGCGCATGTAGCCGATGATCTTGCTCAGCTGGCCGGTGGGGATCAGACGGTCGGCATAGACGCTCTTCATCGAGGTCTCGAGACTGGTCATGCCATTGAGACCCATGGCACCGATAATGACCATTAATATGCTGGCGACAGAGACCAGGAAGATGAGGCGAACCTTAATCGTCATGTTGTTGAGAAAGTTCATGTTCTGAGTCCTTTAAATAGGTTGTTACTTCGCAAGAAGTTTTATCAGGCCATATTTATAACGGCACCAAGCTTAATACTCTTTAGCTCGGCTTGTGTGACACTATCTGACATTACTGAGTCCGATTCCACTTAATTGATATTAAATGAAGAGAGGAGAGATGAATTTGACCGCAATCGAGGTGAGGATATCGGTAATAGCCCTTGATAAGTTAAGTTTCTGGCTAGGCTAAACGAATCCTTATCTGGGCTTGGGAAATAGTTCTGAAAAATAGGACTATATTGAGAACGTGGCTACGTATATTGCGTCGGTGGCGTGGACATACCAGAGAAGTGATAACGAATTGAATAATTGAAATTGAGTATCTCAGACTCAAATCAGACTTGAAGGGGACAAATAATGAATAAACAGGCAAACAAGTTTGCATACGGAGTGGTCGGTGGCTTGCTGCTCGCCATCTGTTCATTCTCCGCTCAGGCGGTAGATCGCTACTCCAAAGATAGTCGTGGAGTGATCCCAATGAACGCCTACGGCGAGTGCTGGAAGACCCAGTACGGTATCCCGCCGACACGTGCCGTGTGGCGCGGTACTCGATAGTGATGGTGACGGTGTGCTCGATGACAAGGATCGCTGCCCCGACACACCCAAGGGTGTGGCCGTCGATGCTGTTGGCTGTCCGCTCGATAGCGATGGGGATGGTGTGGTTGATATGCATGATCAGTGTCCCGATACACCCAAGGGTGCAGCGGTCGATACCAAGGGTTGTCAGCTCGATAGCGATGGTGACGGTGTGGTCGATATGAAAGACCAGTGCCCCAACACCCGAAGGGTGCACCAGTTAATGCAGTCGGTTGCCCCCTCGATAGCGATGGTGACGGTGTCTATGACTACATGGACAAGTGCCCCGGCACACCGAAGGGTGCCAAGGTTGATAGCGACGGCTGCATGTTCGAGATCGTGCTCAACAACGTGCTGTTCGAGACCAACTCGGCCGAGCTGAAGCCCGAGTCGAAGCTTGTGCTTGATGGTCTGGCTGATGTGCTTAATGGTCGTCCCGATGTTAAGGGGTAACGTTATTGGTCACACCGACAGCATGGGTGCGGCAGGTTACAACATGGGGCTCTCAGAGCGTCGCGCAGCGGCTGTAGCAAGCTATCTGTCAGGCAAGGGAATCTCGCGCGGTATGCTTAGTAGTAAGGGCATGGGTGAGAGCGATCCGGTTGCCAGCAACGATAACGCCGAAGGTCGTATGATGAACCGTCGTGTGGTGTTTGAAATTGCTCGATAGTTGAGTAGGTGATCCACTCGGCATTGCCGGATGGCTCGCTGTTAATATAGAAAGAGGGGCGCCCTTCGTGAGTAGGGTGCCCTTTTTATTTGGATTGCAGTTGTGTTGGGTGAGTTTTAGCTAAGAATAAAAGCGATGAAAAGTATAGGGGTGAATCAAGTTGGTTGGGCTAATGGCGTTTGTTATTGAGGGTTGTGTTTCCTCAGAAGATAAGCAATTGTCATTTGGATGATTACAGTTCTTTTGTTGATATCGATCAGTTTTATGGTTCGAAACGACCGAGTTGCATCTGTTATATTGTCATCCAATAATAAAATAAAAAAGGGATGTTGTTATGGGTGTGGAAAAACAGGCGGCCGTTATTCGCGGCGTTGTTAACGGATTTGAAGATCAGCGTTATAGCTCAACAGAAGTCTCAGGGGGTGGCTCACATACCACCGTAACCAACGGCGTTGCACATACATCAACTACCCCCCGTTACCAGCAGCGTTAGACATCATCAGGTACAAAAGATCTGGGTCAAGGATGAAGCCGGGCGTGAAGAAAGCTATCAGTTCAATAACTCCAATCTTGATGTGCTTGAAGGCCGTCAGGTATCACTGATATCGGGCAAGAGAAGTGTCCAGACCTACCGCTTTGTTAATCGAAACACCGGCTACTACTGGAGAATCAAGGGCAACAAGACTCCAGGCATGATGGGGCGTTTCTTTACGCGCGTTTTCGTCTCATTCTTTGCGTTACTGGCAGCGCTACCGGTGCTGAATCTCTTTTCCATGCTGTTCAAGCTTTTTGGTAACTTCGGTAAAAGCGACTTTCGCACGAATGGAGTTCGGCTCAAGGTTCTGACGTTAGTGTTTGTCGTATTGGTCGCTTTCGCTTATCTCCCCACAATTAAACTGATTGATAACGCGCTCTTCGCTGAGAAGTTCAGTTGGACCTTCACAGCGGGAACAATGGAGAGTGTAGGGGTTAATGCGGCACGATTTGCCACAACATCATTCGGTACCATGGTGTTAGAGGCGCTGGATGATCGGGGAGACTTTCGCGGACGTTACCTCGGGGATTTTGAGGCGATTTTAAAGGACCGCGAGACGATGTCACGAGATGCGTTTTACACCAAATATGATATCAGGGATAGGCAGGTGACACTGTTCGACTTCTCCGACAGCAGAAAGAAAGATATGGAGCAGCAGATCGTTATCTGGATGATGATGTTCATGTTGCCGCTATTTGTTGTGGGTGTTTTGCATAACCAGGTGGCGCTGAGCGCAGAGTACCGAATTAATGATGCACTCGATGAGCTCTCTAATCGTGAAACTTCTGGTTAGTTAGCTCTGTCAGGAAATTGGAAGAATTGGTGTCAGGTCTAATGTTTGTTTATTTGGAATATTGATCACTACACTGTTCATATACGGTTTGCAGATGAGCCGCACGGCTCCGGTCGAGAGGATTGTAGAAAATTGAAAAGGGTGTCTGGTGAGAACCAGACACACTTTTGCTGTCGCTGACCGCCATGGAGAGCGAAGTGAGGGCGGTTAGTCCCGATAGTCGACGCCGTCTGCCTATTCGTAGTTGAGAGCGCGAGCGAACGACGGAGAAGATGCAGCAGCGGCTTTATGTCGGCGTAGAGTCACTGAGGGAGTTGTGTAGAGCCGCGAAGAGGTGATTACGCAACGTACGCAGGACGGTCGGGCGCCGCAGGCATAAACGGTCGCGTGAAGTTTTTGCTGTTTGCTTGGGCTTTGATGCCCAAAACAAACTTTCGCAAAAATAGCGACTCCCGGTGTTCCTCGATTGTAAGGATGTGCAGAGATGAGATAATGATCTGCCCGGCTTCTAAATGACTTACAATAATGTTCTGCATACAAAATACTCCGAGTAGCTATGAAACGTCGTACCTATAAAGACTTTGTCGAAGAAATCTCACCGCACATTAAGGAGTGTTTTCCCTGGGATGTGGCTGAGAGAGTGGAGGCGGGTGACGATCTGCTATTCCTGGATGTACGTGAAAATCAGGAATACGACACAATGAAGATAGATGGTTCTCTGCATGTGCCGCGAGGCATTCTTGAGACGGCAGTGGAGTGGGATCATGAAGAGACCGAGCCGGAGCTGGTCGAGGCGCGAGACCGACAGATCGTGGTGGTCTGTCGATCAGGTAGTCGCAGTGTGTTTGCCGCCTACACCCTGATGCAGATGGGCTACAAACACGTTACCTCACTGAAGACCGGTCTGCGTGGTTGGAATGAGTTCGATCTGCCACTGGTCGATATGGAGGGTAATCCCATCGATCCAGAGTTGGGAGATCGGTATTTTGCTAACAAGTTGTTGGACTATCAGAAGAGTCCGGAGAGTCGGAAGAAATCCTGAGTGTGTCGCTGTTTTAATGCGGGTTCGCGAACCCGCGCGGCGTGGTGCTTTTGATTCGGCAAAATCACACAAAACCATCACCCCACCACATCACCCTTTGGGTTCCATCACTTATCACGAATTCAGGCGTAAGCAGAAACTCGCTACGCTCAGGCAGCTACTCACTCAATTCTGAAATCGATCCGATGCTCGGTGTTGGAGTGGGGAGGATTAACCCGATGGAGGTATTAACTATTAAGTGAAATGCTCTAGTGTTGGAGTTCAATCAAACGTTCTGATCCCATTGGTTGTTAATTCACGTTAGGAGTGCTTTGTATTTATGTATGTTGCCTTTAAGTATTTGAGTCCTAGTTCAATTGCGGAAAATAGCGCAGCTTCTATTATTCCGGCCATAAGCCAGGCAATAGATATTGAGTATGATACGGTTTTGTCTATGGGTGCGATCGAATCATTGGGCCAAAACAGCATAAATAGGAAGACCCCGCTCAACATGCCTAGAGCTGCTAAAAATTGAATAATGAGCTTAATAATGGAGGGTTTTCAGTATGGCTAACATATGATTCTTACGGGTTTCAATAGGTGCGCCTATATTTGTATTGCTTGTTTGTTGTTTGATTTTAGGGGTGTTTCACCTGGTTTTGTGCTTAATACTTCATCGAGAATATTGATAACTTCGGCGGATAGTACAGCATCGTTTTTAAGTTCCGTGAGTTTTTCAATATGTCATCGCCTCATACTGATTTCTAAGGTCATCATGGTTCATATGTATTTCCTTGTATTTTTTAGTGGCTTATTGTTTGGGGTATAGAGTGACTATGCGTAATTTGGACTAGTGGATGAGTTTTGGGGCAGTGTGATCTTCACTCTGCCCCGGCATATAACGCGCGCTGTGCTCTTGATGTTTTGGGTATATGTTCAAACTTGAGTTGTCACATAGATTTAACGGCGACGGTCTCAATCAAGCTGACTCGTTCATCATCAAGGTTGCGATGAAGGTTGTATGCTTTAGTTAGTATGTCGTTTCCGACCAGCATATGTACTCCGAGTTCCGGTAGGTTTGGCTCACCCGTTGGTTCTGCCATTTGTGAAAATGCCTCCTTTGACAGATCGGTCTTGTCATTCCAGACCTCGATATCGAATCCGGCCGATGTAATAACTTCCCGAAATGGCTCTGGTGGTACAGAAAACTCATGGAGCTGTCCTGTGCCCACGGCACTGGAAAATAGACAGGTGTGTTTTTGTGGCCACATACTTCATACAGAACAGCTCGACCGCCTGGTTTGATGGCGCGGAATACTTCTTTTAACCAGCCAAGCTTGTCTTCGACGTTCATATTCATCTGAATCGACCAGGCACCATCAAAGGTGTTGTCGTCAAATGGTAAGTCGAGCGCGCTTGCGGCTTCGAACTTAACGCGATCCTGCATTTTTAGTAGGTCGGTCAATCTTTCGGCGGCATCAATATATTCATCGCTCAAATCTATGCCGGTTACGTAGCATCCTGTTTCATGTGACAGGCGCCGTGTTGAGCCGCCAACGCCACAGCCAACATCGAGAATTTGCATGTCCGGTGTGAAGTTGGCGAGTTTTATGAGTTCGTTTGTAGCTGTGTCCCCGCGGATGTGAAACTCATCCACTGGCTGAAGGTCGTCGGGTGTGATTTCTGATAAGTCTTTTCCGAGATTATTAAGGCCATCGATTATTTTGTTATATAAGTCATTCGGAGAGTAATAGCTGTGAATGTGTTTCATCTGATTCTCCGGTTCTCAAATTGGCGCGATCAAGTGGGTTGTATTCAATAGCCAGCGGTTAACGGTGAAGGTGGGGCTGACGTTGTGGGTTGTCGCCCATAGCTCTCGCTATTGGTTGTTGTTTTTATAGTGGTCTTTACCAGCGCTGACCGCCATGGATAGCGAAGCGAAGGCGGTTAGTCCGCGATAGTCGACGCCGTCCGCATATTCGTAGTTGAGAGCGCGAGCGGACGACGAAGAAGATGCAGCAGCGGCTTTATGTTGGCGTAGAGTCACTGAGGGAGTTGTGTAGAGCCGCGAAGAGGTGATTACGCAACGTACGCAGGACGTCGGGGCGCCGTAGGCATAAATGGTCGCGTTAAGTTTTTGCTGTTTGCTTGGGCTTGGATGCCCAAAACAAACTTTCGCAAAATAGCGACTCCCCGAGTCTTGCATCCTGCAGTCCTCTTCCTTGTTGAATGATGTCGGTCGGCGAAAATGCCGTTGGTTGGTGCTTGTTTTTAATATATGGACATCTCAAGTATTAACGCTAACCATAGTTATTTGGTGTGTTGGATATTGGTAATTAACGCCTAATTAAGGGCGTATGCTGTTTCACATTGATCTTCACCCGATAAATCGGACACGCTATTTTCACGCAACCATCCGCTCATAATAAGCTGGTGGTATATACCCAATCCCCGAATGCATTCTTCGGTGATTATAGAATTGATTGATATAGCTGTTTAGTGCAAACCGTAATTTAACATCATGATCGAAGTGCGATCCACGAATCAGTTCTGCCTTTAATGTGTGAAAAAATGATTCCATGTGTCCATTATCTCGTGCAGTAGCCAGGACGGTTTACACTGTGGCGGATTTCATGCCTTTTAACTCATTTCTGAATCGATGTGCTGTGTACTCAATCCCTCGATCTGTATGAAATATCATTCCCTTCTCTGGCTCCCTGTCCCTGAGTGCATGCCTTAGCGCTTTAAGCGTGAGATTGGTTGTTCTATCTCGACCTAAAGACCACCCAATAATTCGACGGCTAAATACCTCCATTACTGTGGCCAAATATCGCCATGCGCCTTTTACCTTCAAGTAGGTAACATCTCCAACCCACACTTGATTGATCTTGTCTGGGTTCGGCGCAAGCCGTTTCAGGTTTTCACCCTCAGCTTTAAATCGTTTTAATCCAGGCTGTCGTCGCGTAACTTTAACGACTCGGCCAACCACGCCATTATCTCGCATCAGGCGCTCAACACGCTTCTTGCCGATGCGAACGCCTTGATTGCGCGGTGTCTGATGTATTCTTGGCTGCCATAGACGCCGCGATTCTGACGATGAATTTTCACGATCTTTCTGGTCAGGTACGCATCTTCCTTTGTTCTTTCAGCCGCTGGGCGTTTGCACCAGTCATAATAGCCACTGCGGGACACGCCCAGCCACTCGCACATGTACTTTACTCCGAGTTTCCGGTTTCTCTGGATGAATCGATATCGTTCTGATGTTCTTCCGCAAGAAACCGTTGCCACTTTTTAGCAGATCATTCTCCTGCTTGAGTCGGGCAACCTCCTTTTTCAGCTTCTTCATCTTATCCAGCTCAGAAGCTTCTCGGCGAATACTGGTCACCTTTTTCTCTTATCTGCCACAATCACACCTTCTCGATACTCTTTCGCCATCGTGACAGCATAAACGGATGGATGTCGAGCGCTGACCGCCATGGAGAGCGAAGTGAGGGCGGTTAGTCCCCGATAGTCGACGCCGTCTGCCTATTCGTAGTTGAGAGCGCGAGCGAACGACGGAGAAGATGCAGCAGCGGCTTTATGTCGGCGTAGAGTCACTGAGGGAGTTGTGTAGAGCAGCGAAGAGGTGATTACGCAACGAACGCAGGACGGTCGGGGCGCCGCAGGCATAAACGGTCGCGTGAAGTTTTTGCTGTTTGCTTGGGCTTGGATGCCCAAAACAAACTTTCGCAAAATAGCGACTCCCCGGCGTGTCAGCAACCTCTTTAACCTGAACTCCTTCCAGAAAACTTAGCTGGACAGCTTTTACCTTGAATTCATCTGTGTAGCGCCACGTCTTTCGTGGGTTATTGTATTTTGGCATTAAACACCCCTTCAGTTAGAAGTTGGTGTCCGTTTAATCGGGGATGTTCACATCCCGCATGAACGCCTTGTTAGAAGGCTTATTCTTCATGCTGTATAAACGCTTCGTCTAATTGCTTATATAGTTCAAGAGATTTGTTTGATTCGCTTTTTATGTTTTCATATAAGCTGTTGGCAATTACTCTGATTGCATGTTTTTCTTTATCGTCTAGATTAGGATAACCTTCGTTATTAATGCTGGTTTCTATTTTTTCTTTTCTTGCTCCAAATAGATGGTCTTCATTTCTGTTGTTGCACACCACTTGAAGATGTTCAATCCAATTTGCATATGTTTTGTCTTCTTTTCGTTCGCGTTTATTGCATGCCTTGCAGCAGGGTACGGTATTGCCAGGGTGATGCAGGCCATATTCCGTTCTATTGAACATTAACAAGTGTTCTATTTGTAGAGGTTGACCAGAAACGCCACAGTATGCGCACTCACCATTAAATACATTATCTCTGATTCTTTCCCAATCTGCTTTCCCTTTGCCTGAGCCAGTATTAAAGGACCGCCCAAGATAAAATTCACCAACTTTTGTAAGAAAGGCGCGAACTGCTGTATTCGATGCGTCAGATGCTGTGTTGTAAATTGCCACTAATTATTTATTTCCTTCTAACAGAGGATTGTGCGGCCAGCTCGTATGCTGCGATATGCCGCCAAAAGTTCTCGGTTTTTGCGGTTTGGTGTTGTTTGAGTGGGAGTGTTTGTTGTGTTTTGCATCCTGCAATGGTGCTTCCTGTTTGGTGGCGTGCGCGCCTGGCTGTGTGAAGAGACTAGAACATATCAACGACTAATGCCAAGTTGGTTTGGTGTTGCTGATTGGGTTAGTGTCGAACACGCTGTAAACCTCAGATTGCCCGGCGCCCGCCTGTTACAAACCGATACAAACCGTTACGCCCCTGAAAGGCTTCTCCAGCTCGCTCTCACTACTATTTAACTACAGAGTCGAAACAGTGAAGGAGAGTAGATATGAAAAAACGTGCAAAGAAGATCGCTTTGGTTGTGGTGGGTGTTATTGCAACAACGACGGTTGTGGCATGCAACCAATATAAAGGTTCCACCCCGGAAGAGCTGGCTGAGTGGATGATGGAGAAGGTGGTCGACAAACTTGAGTTGAATGAGCAGCAGACGGCGAAGCTGGTGCTGTTGAAGGATGAGTTGCTGGTAGTGAAGCGTGAGATGGGTACGACCCGAGATGTTGCCAAACGGACCCTGGATGAGATGTTACAGCAGCCTACGCTAGATCAGGCGGCTGCAAATCGTCTGGTCAAACTGCATACCGAAACGGTAAGTGATCGTGCGCCGGAGGTGATCGCAGCCCTGGCCGGTTTCTACGATGAATTAAATCTTGAGCAGCAGGCCTATATTCGCGACAAGATGGATCGTCATCTCGAACATCGCGGTCACTTTGGTCGCCATTAAAGCAATTTAACAGGGAGTATTGATTATGGGGTTTGGAAATATGCTGCGTGGTCCCTGGGGTGGATGCGGCCAACATGGCGGTCCGTTTAGCAAGCTGATTCTTTGGCGATTGAATAAGAAATTGAATTTGACCGCAGAGCAGCGTCAGGAATTAGATGCTTTACTGCTGCAGTTGGAGGAAGCGTACAAGGCGGTTGAGCCGGGGAGTCGCTATTTTTGCGAAAGTTTGTTTTGGGCATCCAAGCCCAAGCAAACAGCAAAAACTTCACGCGACCGTTTATGCCTGCGGCGCCCCGACCGTCCTGCGTACGTTGCGTAATCACCTCTTCGCGGCTCTACACAACTCCCTCAGTGACTCTACGCCGACATAAAGCCGCTGCTGCATCTTCTTCGTCGTTCGCTCGCGCCTCAACTACGAATAGGCAGACGGCGTCGACTATCGGGACTAACCGCCCTCACTTCGCTCTCCATGGCGGTCAGCGGAGGTGGGGGTCGGTCTGCATATGGAGTTTGTTGAACTGCTTTCGGCCGATCAGCTTGATCGGGCGAAGATGGATCGATTGATTAAGGCGCAGTTTGTGGCGGCTGCAGATGCGGTTGGCGAGGTGTCGGAAAGACTGGGCGATCTGTTTGAGAGTCTTGATATTGAACAGCGCGGCGAGTTAGTTGCGATGATGCAGAAACACGGTCGATCACACCGCTGTTTCCATTAAACCGGGTTTAGGTAGTGGGGTGTCGATCCGGGCTTCGCATCCCGCTACCACTTAATGCGGCTTCTGGTTAGAGTGGTCGAGACGGAAGCGATATGTAACTGATGCACACAATCCTATTAATAGATGATGATGAGCGACTGGCTGAGCTGCTGGGGCGCTACTTCAAGCAGTTCGATCTGCAGCTTGAGAGCGCCAATCTGCCGAGTCAGGGTCTGGCGCGCCTGAAGCGTGGCGGAGTCGATCTGGTGATTCTCGATGTGATGATGCCGGAGATGGATGGCTTTGAGGTCTGCAAGCAGATTCGTCACGACAGTGAGGTGCCGATTGTGATGCTTACGGCGCGCGGTGAGGTGATGGACCGAGTGGTGGGTCTTGAGCTGGGTGCCGATGACTATTTGCCCAAGCCGTTTGAACCACGTGAACTGGTGGCGCGTATCCAGAATATCTTCAAGCGTAGCGAGCGTAGTCGCAGTGATGAGGCGGTGATGCGTTTTGGTGATCTCGCGATCGATACAGCGCTGCAGCAGGCAACACTTGCCGATGAGGTGGTGCAACTTAGCTCAACCGAGTACCGCATGCTGGAACTGTTGGTCCGTCAGGCAGGTAAAACACTGAGTCGTGATGAGATTCTTAATCAGCTGAAAGGGGTGGAGGTGGAGCTCTTCACCCGCTCGGTCGATATTGCGATAAGTCGTCTGCGTCAGAAGCTGAAACCTGCTGAGTTCATTAAGACGGTGCGTGGTAGCGGCTACTGTTTTGTGGGGCGTGTTTCATGAGTCGCTGGCATCGTCACTCGCTCTCCGGCCGTCTGGTCATCCTCTTTGTGGTGATGGCGTTCCTGTTAGTTCTTCTGGTCGGTGGCAGTATTGGCTCGGTCTTCAAGGCGCACTTCAAGCAGAGTGTTCGCCCCCATCTGATTAACTACCTCAACTATGTGCAGAACGATATCGGCATCCCGCCTGATATTGCCAAGGCTGAGTCGATTGCGGCGCGTCTGCCGATTGAGATTCAGATCAGCGGCCCTGGTCGTGACTGGTCTTCGATTCAGCCACCGATTGATCTCGACCGGGTTGAGTTCCACCACAACTTTCGACAGCAGGGGGTGAACTACGCCTTTGGTGAGCTGGGTGATCGTGAATATCTGGTGGCAACAAATAGTGACTACACTATCGCATTCTCGGTGCCGCATGCTCGCGAGAAGGCGGGCTGGCGTCTTGTGATTCCTGTGGTACTGCTACTGGTTATTTTGGTGCTGCTCTACCTGGCCACGCATCGACTCATCGCACCGGTGAAGATTCTAAAGCGTGGCATTGAACGGATCGGTTCGGGAGATCTCTCGCACCGTATTGAGCTGAAGTGCAAGGATGAGCTGGGGGTGCTGGCCGATTCGATCAACACCATGGCCGACGATATCGAACAGATGCTGGAGGCGAAGCGACAACTGTTACTGGCGATTAGTCATGAGCTACGCTCACCACTGACCCGTGCCAAGGTGGCGGTCGCGTTGCTCGGCGATGAGGGACAGCGCGGTGAGATCGAGTGCGATCTGAACGAGATGGAAAAATTTATTGAGGAGCTACTGGAGACCGAGCGACTCACCACTACCCACCGGGTGCTGAACCTGGGACGCTTCTCGGCTAACGAGATGGTTGCTGAGCTGATCGAGAGTCACTTTGCCGAGGCGGGTATCGAGATTGCGCTCGGTGCTCACCTACCAGAGCTGGAATTCGATCGTGCCCGTATCAAGCTGCTGCTGAAGAACCTGCTGGAGAACGGTGTGCGTCATACTCCTGCAGATCGGCCGACACCGAGGCTCAGTGTCGAGTGCAAGGATGAGCAGATCGAGATGGTGGTGGAGGATTTTGGTAACGGTATCGAGGCGCAACATATCCCCTACCTGACCGACCCCTTCTATCGGGCCGACCCATCACGTCGTCGTGAGACGGGTGGGTATGGTTTGGGGCTCTATCTCTGTGCGGTAATTGCGGAGGCACATCGAGGGAGTCTCAATATCGAAAGTAGTCCCGGCGAGGGAACGCGCGTAACGGTGATGCTACCGCTACGGGCAGTGCAGTCGGAACATCAGGCGGAGTAACCGGGTAGGCGACGATCGATTCCGGTGCGGTGTAATAGGCTGGCGATGCGGCCGCCCGCTCTTGCCCCCATTACCGCCTCCAGGTGCGCCTCCCAATCGAACTCCAGCGCGTCGAGCATGTTCTTCAGGTAGAGCCCCGCCTCGGTCTCTCCCTCTAGTGCGAGCTGGCGATTGAAGAAGAGCGTGTCGGGATCCTCCTGACGGGTCGCCAGCAGCCAGAATCCCTCAAGATCACCCTTAATCCGAACATCCCAGCTACGGTCGGCACCGCTGCAGCGCTGCAACTTGTTATCACGTACGGCAAACAACAGTTCGGTGTTGGTATCGCTAATCTCGATGCAGAGGCGCTTCCCCTCAAGATCAATCAACTGCTCGGCCATCCACTGTCCCTTGAGCAGGTGGTTGGAGATACGGCTGATCAGTTCGGTGTGCACCACGTTGGGCAGGGTGCGCAGCAATAGGGCGGGGGGGAGCAGGGTTCGTTTCATGGTATCGATCTCTCAGGCGGCTCCGCCGAGTATTGCAGAGTTGGCGCAGCTACATATTGATTAGGGTCAACAGGATCAACGTTCTGTCGATGGCTACCTCCAGATGGGTAGTTGCACCATTATTGATCCAACGATAGGTTTGTCTCCTGTGTCAGGACCCTCAGGTTAGCGTTTCTAACTATTCAGAATGATCGAATCAACAACAATTTCGAAACAGCGCCTGCTGGTGCTGTTGCATGAGTGTGACTGGGTCAATGGCGGGGGTTATTGCCTATGCACTAGCCAGATTCTGGCGCCAGCGCGGTTATGAGGTTCGCTTTCACCGTGGTGTGGAGGATTTACCCGAGGCCGATGTGGTGCTGATGCATCTGCGAACCACTCGTCAGGATGAGAGTTATCTTAAGGCGGTTGAGGATTATCCGCGGGTACTCAACCGAAACGCACGCGATATTTCTAAGCGGTTGGTCAGTAGTCATCTGCTTGATTGTGAGAGTCGCTACGAGGGCCCTGTTATCGTCAAGTCGAATGATAATTACATGGGCTTGTTTGAGCGACAGCTACGTCGGCAGGCGTTACGAGAGCGGGGAGGTTTGCACCGTCGCTGGCGCCATCTGCTGGCACGAAAGGCCGAAAAGCGACTGCGGTGCGCACTGTGGAAGGCAGGTACCTCTGAGAGTGTCGAGGGGTACTGGGTGTTGCCGGAGCTCCGTGCTGTACCGTCAGCGATTTGGCGGGATGATCGCTATGTGGTTGAGCGCTTCCTCCCTGAGAGGAGTGAACGGGGATATCTGCTGCGTGAATGGATCTTCCTGGGTGATCGTGAGTTCTGTACTGCGAGCTACTCCAGTCGTGCCGTCTTCAAACAGAGTGATCTGACACCGAGTGAACCGGCGCCAGTACCGGAGGTTTTGCGTCAGCGCCGACGTGAGTTGGGTCTGGACTTCGGCGGTTTTCAGTTTGTGCAGCATGGTGAGCAGGTGGTGCTGTTCGATGTAAATCAAACCCCCGCTATCTTGTCATCGAAAAGGTTAAAGCTGTTTGAGTCACGCCTGGCGCTATTGGCCGAGGGGCTTGATGGCTATCTGCAGCATGGGGCTGGCTTGCAGAAGGTGATCTGAGAGAGTTACCCACTTTACTCGCAACGCGTGATCACGCCTTGCTAGTGTGGTGTTGGCTGAGCTGTTTATTGAACGTGATCGGCCGAGGACAGGTTCAATCCGGTTGCAAGCCGTTCGATACTGTAGGCGAGCTTCTGCTCATCGGCGTTTTCGAAGTAGGTCGGGGTTGGATTGTTCTCGATCACGATTGGTCCCTGTTCGGTATAGATCATGTCTACCTCATTGAGTGTCGCGCCGATGGCGTTGCTGGCCCTGATGGCGAGCTCTATCTCGACTTTGGAAGGGGTGTAGTCACCGCGCTGTGAGCCACGGCTGAGGCTGCCGATCCAGGGGCGTTCGGCGGCGCTGTTCGAGATCAGGCTGCGGCTGTAGGCGTAGGCAAACCGGCCTTCGATAATGGCGATGCGGTAGTCGAAATTGCGCAGATTCTCATGGTAACGCTGGAGAATATAGTCGCCGCCGTACGTTGCGCGGTTGTCATTTTCGAAGTGACTCAATAGTCGACTGTGCAGCACGGTTGGATTGGTCATCAGTTCGACATCGATAGCCCGTCCACCCATATCGCGTTTGAGCACCACGGGGTAGTCTCCTTCGGCGAACCGAAGGGCGGACTCGGTATCGGTCGGCGACTGGAGTGTCAGGGTCTCGGGTGTTGGTACGCCGTGCTCCACCATCAGGCGGTAGTTGAAGGCCTTGCTGTAGTCGGCGCGGGTCGTTGTCAGGGGGTTGATGGTGCGGATACCGGAGCGTTCAGCCTCCTCCAGTAGGTGCAGGGTTTTGAGGTTGTCGCGATAGTCGCTATTGGCGACGCTGGCATAGATGCGGTTGATCACGATCTCAAACTGCTGCAGTCGGTCGATATTGGTGCTTTCAATCGGTAGCAGCACGACCTGGTGGCACTGCTGGGTGAGTAGCCTCTGGATCTCGATCTCGGCCCACTCCAGTCTCTGATGTAGTATGGCAATCCTCAACGACGGAGCCCCTTCCGTAAGGTTTGAATCGATTTTGGAGACTAATGTCGGTGTCTAGTAAACGGATTTTGGTTGTGTCACACAAGGGCGACAGAATCGGAACGGTTCCTTTTATCGCAAATGATATCGCGCATTACTGGCAGCAGTCGGGTTATGAGGTTCTGTTTCATCAGGGATTCGAGGGGCTGCCGGATGCCGACAAGGTTCTGCTGCATGCCAATATGACACATGTCGATGAGCGTTATCTCGATGCGTTGGCTGGTTATCCGTGTGTACTCAACCGTGCTGCAGTCGATATATCAAAGCGGTTTATCAGTCGCCAGCTAGTCGAGGCAGATGAGGGCTATTCGGGGGCGGTTCTCGTGAAGTCGAACTTGAATAGTCATGGGGAGTCGGAGTGGCGCAACCACTGTGACCGGATGCGGGCGGAGGGCGGTGTGGGCGTGGGCCTTCGTTTGATGCTGGAACGAGAACAGCGGAAATTTCAAGCGCGACGGTTGCGTCGCGCCGCCTCTCCCCAGAGCAGTGAGGGGTACTGGGTCTATCCTCGGGTAGACGATGTACCAAAGTTTGTCTGGTGCGATCCCTACTATGTGGTGGAGCAGTTCCTGCCCGAGCCATGTGAACATGGCTATGCGCTTCGGCACTGGTTCTTCCTCGGCAGGCAGGATTTCTGCTCAGTTGCTTATTCGGACCGTCCCGTCTTCAAGCCAAACGACCTGACCCATTCCGAACCGGCGCCGGTTCCCGATCAGCTGCGAGAGATACGCAGGGAGCTCGGATTTGACTACGGCAAGTTCGATTTCACGCTTCATGAGGGCCGAGTGGTTCTGTTTGATGCCAACAAGACGCCAGCGTTTACCTCTGCCAGTAGGCGTGTGCGGTTTCAGCCGCAACTCGC
The DNA here is from genome assembly GCF_013343005.1 of Candidatus Reidiella endopervernicosa. Classification (GTDB taxonomy): domain Bacteria; phylum Pseudomonadota; class Gammaproteobacteria; genus Reidiella; species Reidiella endopervernicosa. The sequence goes on along the minus strand of NZ_CP054491.1, from coordinate 3,427,994 downwards.
TGAACTTGCGCGAGGGATTGAGGATTACCCTGACTGAACGCCTGTCGAAAGGGGCTTGGCAGTTGGCTATGCTCACTGAGTTGGGCGTAAACTGCTCGGCGCATTGGTGTAGGGGTAAACAAAGTGAGTGAAGAGAAGAGTTTCAGGCTTTCAATCGGCGGCATGAGTTGTGCGGGGTGTGTCGCCTCGGTGGAGAAGGCGTTGCAGGCGGTGCCGGGCGTCGATGAGGCGCTGGTCAGCTTTGCCGAGCATACCGCGCAGGTGCGCGGTGAGGCAGACGTTGAGACTGTAATTGCCGCCGTGGTGGCTGCGGGTTACGAGGCGGCGGAGCTGAAGAGCCTTGATGATGAGCAGGCCGAGCGCGACGCTACCGAGCAGTCGCAATACCGTCGTCTGATTTCACAGGCTGGAGTGGCGGCACTGGTCGGTTTCCCACTGATGGTTGCTGGCATGAGTGGTCTGCTGCCATCGCTCGCAAACGGTCGTCTTTTTTGGTTATTGGTCGGTGTGGTGACGTTGGCCGCGATGCTCTACTCGGGGCGTCACTTTTTCACTGGCGCCTGGAAACAGCTGCTCCACCACAACGCCAATATGGATACGCTGATCGCGATGGGTACCGGCTCCGCCTGGCTCTACTCGATGGCGATTACCCTTTTCCCCAGCGGTGTTCCCAGTCTTGCCCAGCACGCCTACTTCGAGGCGGCGGTGATTATCATCGCCCTGATCAATTTTGGCTCAGCGCTGGAGGTACGAGCGCGTGGCAAGACCTCCGAGGCGATCAAGCGGCTGGTCGGTCTGCAGCCGAAGACTGCAAGGGTGGTGCGTGACGGTCAGGAGATTGATCTTCCGATCATTGAGGTCGGGCTTGATGAGACGATTCGGGTGCGTCCCGGTGAGCGTTTGCCGGTCGACGGCACCATTATTGATGGTAGCTCCAATATCGATGAGTCGATGATTACTGGTGAACCGTTACCGGTGGCGAAGGGCGTCGGTGACGAGGTCGTCGGCGGCACCATTAATACCACGGGAAGTTTTCTCTACCAGGCAAAACGTATCGGTAAAGAGACGGTACTGGCGCGCATCATTGAGATGGTGCGCACCGCACAGGCGAGCAAACCCTCAATCGCACGACTGGTCGATAAGGTCGCAGCGCTGTTCGTACCGGCGGTGATGATTGTCGCCGTACTCACATTCCTGATCTGGTTCAACTTCGGCCCCGAGCCGATTGTCGGTTATGCAATTGTCACCACCATGACGGTGTTGATTATCGCCTGCCCCTGCGCGCTGGGTCTGGCCACGCCGATCTCGATCATGGTCGGTGTCGGCAAGGCGGCTGAGTTTGGCGCGCTGATTCGTAACGGCGATGCGCTGCAGCAGGCGGGGCGGCTGACCACGGTGATACTTGATAAGACCGGCACTCTTACTGAGGGACGGCCGAGTGTGACTGAAGTGGTGACGATCCGTAACGTCAAAGAGGAGGACCTGCTGGCTATAGCAGCCTCGGTGGAGGCGGCCTCTGAGCACCCGTTGGCCGCTGCGGTGGTTGATGCGGCCGAGGCACGCGGCATGGAGCGTAGCGAACTCGGCAGCTTTGAGGCAGTCAGCGGCCGCGGTGTGGTGGCTGAGTTGGGTGGACAGCAGGTGCTGCTTGGAAATCGTGCCTGGATGGAGCAGAACAGCGTTAATCTCAGTGATCTAGTGCAGCGTGCCGAGGTGATGGCCGATAGTGGTAAGACACCCATCTATATCGCGCTCAACGGTATCGGTGCCGGCCTGATTGCCGTCTCCGATCCGATCAAGTGTGATTCGAAGGCCGTGGTGGCGAGGCTGCGTCAGGCCGGTATGAAGGTGGTGATGATTACAGGCGATCAGCAACGCACCGCTGAGGCGGTGGCGCGTGAGGTCGATATTGAACAGGTAATCGCCGGTGTGCTGCCTGAGCAGAAACACGAACATGTCTCCATGCTACAGGCCGAAGGTGAGGTGGTCGGTATGGTGGGCGATGGCATCAACGACGCACCGGCGCTGGCGCAGGCCGATGTCGGTTTTGCCATGGGTAGCGGAACCGATGTGGCGATTCAGAGTGGTGATATCACTCTTATGCGCGGCTCGTTGCATGTGGTGGCCGATACCATTGAACTCTCCAGGGCGACGGTGAGCAATATCAAACAGAATCTCTTCGGTGCCTTTCTCTATAACTCGCTCGGCATTCCAGTCGCGGCCGGTCTGCTCTTCCCCTTCACCGGCCTGCTGCTCAACCCGATGATTGCCGGTGGTGCGATGGCGCTCTCCTCACTGACGGTGGTGAGTAATGCCAACCGTCTGCGGCTGTTTAAGGCGCGGGAGGTGCGCTCATGATCTGGGTCAATGTGTTGGGTCTGGCGCTCATTATGCTGATTGTCTGGTGGTTCTGGCTCTCGGGAGAGTGATCTCTCCTCTGCTGGTCCGAGCCTATCTGTGACAACGTGGAGTATTTGAGATGAGTGATACGGCGTGGTTGGAGCCGATGTTTAAGGCGATCGATAAGATGGATGCTGCCGCATTTGCGGCCTTCCTGGCGGAGGATGTCCGCTTCACCTTTGGTAGTGGTGAGCCGGTAGTGGGGCGGCAGGAGAGTGAAGCGGCAGTGGCGGGCTTTTTTTCCTCGATTGCCGGTTTACAGCATGAGATTACCGATCGCTGGTGTATTGATAACGATGCGATGGTGCGAGGGCGTGTGACATACACGCGCCACGACGGCTCAAAGCTCGCGGTCCCCTTTGCCAACGTCTTTAAGATAAAGGGTGACCTGATTGATGATTACCAGATCTATATCGATATCTCTACGCTCTACGCGAGCTGATCGGATGAGGAGACCGTAAGAAGTGAGTTGGCTGAAGCTGTTGCACGTCACTGCCGTCTCGCTCTCCATAACCGGCTTTGTGCTGCGAGGCGTCTGGATGATCGCAGCACCCGAGCGGTTGCAGCACTACTGGGTGCGTAAGCTGCCCCATGTGATCGACTCGGTATTGCTGGGCAGTGCTATCGCGCTTGCTTACCAGCTACAGCAGTATCCCCTTGTGCATGGCTGGCTCACCGCCAAGGTGCTTGGGCTGCTGCTCTATATCGCACTCGGCATGGTGGCGCTGCATTACGGTCGTACTCGATCCATTCGAACGGTTGCCTGGCTGGCGGCGATCGCTGACCGCCATGGATAGCGAAGCGAAGGCGGTTAGTCCGCGATGCCGAGGCCGTTTGCATATTCGTAGCTTGAGAGCGTGAGCGAACGACGGAGAAGATGCAGCAGCGGCTTTTGTCGGCGTAGAGTCAGTGAGGGATTGTGTAGAGCCGCGAAGAGGTGATTACGCAACGTACGCAGGACGTCGGGGCGCCGTAGGCATAAACGGTCGCGTTAAGTATTTGCCGCTTGCTTGGTTTGATGCCCAAACATGCTTCCGCAAAAATAGCGACTCCCATAGTTCTCTTTGCCTACATTGTTTCGGTAGCCTATTTCCGTCACCCGGCAGGTATCCTCTTGAACGTTTTATGAATGATAAACAGGCTCATTGGGATAGGGCCTATACCCGCAAGGGGATTGATGAGCTGAGCTGGTATCAGCGCTCGCCAGCCCTGTCACTCCAGTTGATCGATGCTTGCGGAGTCTCGGCCGATGAGGCGATTATCGATGTGGGTGGCGGTGCATCGCGACTGGTCGATCACCTGATCGAGCGTGGTTATCGCAACCTCTCGGTGCTTGATATCTCACCTGAGGCGCTTCGTCATGCCCGCCAGCGACTCGGCAGTCGTGCCGATCAGGTTGAGTGGCTAGAGGCCGATATCACCGCCTTTGAGGCACCGCAACACTACCGACTCTGGCACGACCGTGCCGTGTTCCATTTTCTTACAGATCCTGATGATCAGGCACGTTATCGCTCTGTGCTTGAACGATCACTACTGGCGGGCGGTCATCTGATCGTCGCCACCTTCGGTCTTGATGGTCCGGAGCGGTGTAGTGGTCTGCCAATTGCTCGCTACGATGTAGCTACACTCAGCGAGGCGATTGGTGATAAATTCGAGTTGCTGGAGAGTCTGGATGAGCAGCATGTGCGCCCCGCTGGAGGGACACAACACTTTCTCTACTGCAGATTCCAGCGCTTGTAATACGACAATAAGAAGAGGAGCGGATCTGATGATTAGACATATCGTGATGTGGGGCTTGAAGGGCGATGGTACCGAAGGGAGCCCGGAGCAGAGCGCGCGCGAGATGAAGCGCCAACTTGAGCAGCTGCCGGGGCGTATTCCTGAGATTCTGGAGTTGAAGGTTGGCATCGCCGACCCCGACTCTGAGAGCAATGTCGATATCGTGCTCGAGACCAGCTTCGATGACTGGGCCGCACTGGAGCGCTATCAGGAGCACCCGGCACACCAGGAGGTCGCAGAGTATGTGAAAAAGGTGCGCGTCTCACGCCATGTGATCGACTACGTCAGCTAAGCAATCAGGGGCGCACTGGAGGCGTACAATCAATGTGCTGATCCCCCTGCAGTGTTGCTGCTATCTCTATTCGGTTTTCTGGTCGGCCCCGAGGAGTTTGATCTGTTACCGGGGACTCGACGACACTGATTTAATCTCGCGGCCAACTTGGCGTTAGTGATGTCAGGATTCCTGCATCGGTGCGATGCTGATGAGTGTAAGGCTATGTCGGCATGGTCACGCCGTTACTCTTTTTCCTGTCCCTATCTTGGTGATCTCGTTAAGTGCACATTGAGTGAATGAGGTGCACCATCGTTGAGCGATTGCGGTAGCATATCGATCTTTCAAAGTAAGAAATTGGAGCTGTAATGAGTTGGTGGGGAAAGATGGTCGGCGGTGCCTTCGGTTTTATGCTGGGAGGACCGCTTGGTGCTGTGTTGGGTGCTGCACTAGGACATAAGTTTGATCAGGGCTTGGGCGCGTTTCAGGTAGGCGGTACCGCTCATCTAGAGCAAGAACGCATTCAGACCGCCTTCTTCACCGCTACCTTCTCGGTGATGGGGCATCTGGCCAAGGCCGATGGTCGGGTCAGTGAGGATGAGATCGCCTTTGCTAAGGCAGTGATGGCGCAGATGCAGCTTGGTGAGGAGCAGCGTGCGCTAGCGATCAAACTCTTCGGTGAGGGTAAGGCGGACGACTTTCCGCTCGATGATCTACTACACCAGTTCCGTAAGGAGTGTCATCGCCGTCGCACCCTGATGCAGATGTTTATTGAGATCCAACTGCAGGCCGCCCACGCCGACGGTCGGGTTGATAGCGCTGAGCGCAAGATGCTGCAGCATATCTGTGATCTTCTTGGCTTTACTCAACATGAGTTTGAACACCTTGAGGCGATGGCCAGTGCAGCGCGTAATTTTGGCAGCGGCGGTGCTGCTGGTGGAGGCTATCAGCAGCCACAGCAAGCCTCACCACAGGCGCAATTGAAGGCGGCCTATCAGGTGCTGGATGTTGTAGAGAGTGCGACTGATGCCGAGGTGAAACGAGCCTATCGACGTCTGATGAATCAGCATCACCCCGATAAACTGGTCTCAAAGGGATTGCCGGAGGAGATGATCAAGGTCGCCACTGAGAAGAGCCAGGAGATTCGTAACGCCTACGATGCGGTCAAGGCATCACGTGGCATGCGCTAACAGTTCTGGTACGAACCTATGGCGCTGACTGAGAGAGTTCCTGAAGCGTCAGGGACTCGGCGATGACCCCTGTCACCTTACGCTCCTCAAGGGGCTGTGGAACGTCGATACCGTAACCCTGTGCGTAGTCGACGCCCATTCTGCGTAGCAGCTCGAGTAGTTCACGGTTTTCAACAAACTCGGCGATGGTCTTTAATCCCATATCATGTCCCACCTCGTTAATCGATTTGACCATGATGCGGTCGATCGGGTCGTCGAGCATATCCTTGACGAACTGTCCGTCGATCTTCAGGTAGTCGACTGGCAGGGTCTTGAGGTAGGCGAAGGATGACATGCCGCTACCGAAATCGTCGAGGGCAAAACGACACCCCATCGCCTTGAAGGTGGTAATGAAGCGGATCGCTTTGTCGAGATTAGTGATCGCTGCGGTCTCGGTGATCTCAAAGCAGATCTTGTTTGGTGGTACGCAGGTGTGGGTCAGGATTTCGGTAACGAATTCGTGGAAGTGGTCATCACCCAGCGACTTACCAGAGAGGTTGATGGCGCAGTGTGCCAGCTGTTCAAGCTGTTCGGGGTTATCCTCAAACCACTGCAGAGTGGTTCGAATGACCCAGCGATCCATGGTGGCAGCGAGATCATAACGCTCCACGGCGGGGAGGAAGAAGCCGGGTGGAACGAGCTTTCCCTGCTCGTCGTGCATTCGAATCAGTACCTCGTAGTGGTCGCCATCCTCGGCACCGTTGATCGGCAAAATGGTCTGGTAGAAGAGAATGAAACGCTGCTCTTCAAAGGCGCGCATGACTCGCGAAACCCACTGCATCTCACCGTAACGTTTATTTATCTCGCCATCGTCGGGGTGGTAGACGTGGATGCGGTTACGCCCCGCCTCCTTGGCCAGGTAGCAGGCGGCATCGGCCATGCTCAGCGCATCTTCGAGATTGTGATTCTCTGGGGAGAGGGGCACCACACCGACGCTAACACCAAGGGCAAATAACTTGTCATCGTAGGTGAAGCGGTAGTCGACCAGACTCTGGCGAACACTATCGGCTACCTCGGTCGCCTTTTCGATGCTGCAGTACTCGAGCAGGATGCCGAACTCATCACCGCCGAGACGCGCCAGAGTGTCGTGACGACGTACCACCTGTTGAATGAGTGTGGCGACCTGGCGCAGTAGTTGATCCCCCGCCATGTGGCCGCAGGTGTCGTTCATCACCTTGAACTGGTCGAGGTCGAGATAGCAGAGCACGTGTTCGCTGCCGTTATCACGGCTATCTTCGAGCAGGCGCGAGAGGCGGCGCTCAAATTCACTGCGGTTGATCAGTCCAGTGAGACTGTCGTGGGTGGCCTGATAGGAGAGGCGTTTGTTGAGTTTGCGTGCTTCAGTAACGTCGTGGAAGACGAGGACCACGCCAATCATCTCACCGCTGCGCGCCTTGATCGGGGCGACGGTGTCCTGAATGGCAACCTCAGAGCCGGTACGGTGGATGAGCAGGTTATGAGAGCCGAGCTCGACCGCCTTGCCCTCTTCCAGGCAGCGGACAACTGGATCCTCGGTCTGGGTGTGGGTGAACTCATTGACGACCTGGAAGACGGCATCAAGTTTTAGACCGATGGCCTCGCTGCTCGACCAACCAGTCATGCGTTCGGCGACGGGATTGATCGATTCAATCGTGCCGCTGGTGTCAGTGGTAATAACGCCATCACCAATTGAGTCGAGGGTGACCAGTGCGCGCTCTTTCTCCCGGTTGAGCGCTTCAACCTGGTGGGCGAACTGTGCGTTACTGTGCATGTAATCTTCGCGCCTGATGGCAATATCGCAAACACGACGCAGCTGCTCAGCGCGGAACGGTTTGGCAATAAAGTCAGCGGCTCCGGCCAGTACCAGTCGTCCGGCACGCTCCTCGCTGGAGTCGGCGGTCATCATCACCACCGATTGTGCGGGGCGCAGGGCGAGAATCTCTTTGAGAACATCCTCACCATTCATGCCAGGCAACATCACATCGAGCAGTACCAGATCGTGTCGGCGCTGTTGCCAGGCAGCGAGACCGTCGGTGCCGGTCATGGCCGATTCGATGTTAAAGCGCGGTTTAAGTACGCGCTCGACCACACGCACGGTGTCGGGATTGTCTTCGATAACCAGAAGCGAGGGTTTGTTGTGCCCCTGCTGTGCCTGCGCAAACATGCTCTGCAGGGTCTCTGGTAGCTCATGGCGTCGTTCGTAGGGAATAAAGGCGTCGATCTCATACTCTTTGGCCGTTACCTCAGCGATACGTTCGCTGAAGCTACGGGTGAGTACGATCACGGGCATGGCAGCATCGACGGGGTAGACGTCGGAACGCACCAGGCGAGTCAGTCGCCAGCCATCGAGATCGTCGATCGGAATGTCGGTGATGAGCGCATCGACCTGACCGCTCTGCAACAAACTGACGGCATCACTGCCATTGCTGGCCTCATGAATCTGCTCAAAGCCGGCACGAGCGAGCGCCGTAACAAGCTGCTGGCGCAACTCGTTATCGGGGTAGACCAACGCTGACCGCCATGGATAGCGAAGCGAAGGCGGTTAGCCCCGATAGTCGACGCCGTCTGCCTATTCGTAGTTGAGAGCGCGAGCGAACGACGAAGAAGATGCAGCAGCGGCTTTATGTCGGCGTAGAGTCACTGAGGGAGTTGTGTAGAGCCGCGAAGAGGTGATTACGCAACGTACGCAGGACGGTCGGGGCGCCGCAGGCATAAACGGTCGCGTTAAGTTTTTGCTGTTTGCTTGGGCTTGGATGCCCAAAACAAACTCTCGCAAAAATAGCGACTCCCGACAGCAGTTTCGAACTCATTTCCATATGAAAAATAGTGTTATTGGCTCGTGAGTAGGTATTATCTTCAGCTGGGATCGCGATTGCAGAAGGGACGCCGCAGCCAATATCCCCACATTAACAATAACTATAAAGGCTGGGAAGAGGCGTATGAATAATAGTGCTAACGATATTTCGTTGGGCAGTAGTCCCAATGAGCTGGGCGATCTACTGGTCGGTTACCTCGATCAACTCGAAGTTGATTACCTGTTTGGTGTTCCTGGCGGCGCTATTGAGCCGCTCTACAACGCCCTGGCTAGAAGCGAGCGTCGGGGTGGGGTTCGCTCGGTGGTGGCCCGGCATGAGAGTGGGGCTGCCTTCATGGCCGATGGTTACGCCCGCGAGACGGGTAGGTTGGGTGTCTGTTGTTCAACCACCGGTCCGGGAGCCACCAATCTGATTACTGGTGTCGCCTCGGCGCTGGCCGATAATGTGCCGATGTTGGTCATTACTGCGCAGACGGCACTACCCCACTTCGGTAAGGGGGCGTTTCAGGAATCCTCCTGTACCGCCGTTGATACGGTGGCGATGTTCCGCCACTGCACGGTCTACAGCACGTTGGTGTCACATCCCGAGCAGCTGGAGCCAAAACTACCTCGGCCATTACCAACGCCTTCCAGGAGCAGGGCCAGCCCATATCAGTATTCCACGCGATATCCTCTCCAGTCCCTGGCCGACGGCGGTACCGGGCTCTGACCTGCATAATCTGATCAAGCGTCCGGAGCTGGTCGACTCCTCCGCACTGGAGCGGTTGTGTGATTGTCTGAAACGTGGGCGGAAAAATGTGCTTCTGGTCGGGGGCTGCAATGAGGCGATACACAACATCATCATCTTTGCTGAGTTGACCGGTGCGATCCTGCTCTCTACCCGCAGGGAAGGCACTGCTCGACACTCACCACCCGCAATACCGTGGTGTGTTTGGTTTTGCCGGTCACGCCAGCGCCCGCGACACGATGCTTGATGAGGAGGTCGACTGGATTGTGGCCATTGGTACCAACCTCGATGAGTTTGGCACCTCGGGCTGGATCAGGATGCACTCGCTGAACAAAAGCTGATCCATATCGATAATCAGACCGATCACTTTTCACGCTCGTCGATGGCGCATCTGCATGTCTATGGAAACATCCAGACGATATTCACCACCCTGATAGAGCGTGCGATTGTCGCGTGCATGAAGGGCACCCCTGTATCGATCTCAGGGCGCACGGGTGACCGACGGAACCCGGAGCAGGAGCGTGGTGAGCGGCGTGGACAGGGGCGCGAAAGCTGTGTGCCACGGCAGATTCAACTCAATGCGCCCGACAAGTACCGTAGTGACGAGAGCCCGATCAAACCGCAGCGGCTGATCTGTGAGCTGACCCGCCGACTCCCCGATGAGACCCGCTATCTTGCCGATACTGGCAACAGCTTCGCCTGGACCACCGATGACTCTGCACCCGCATCAACAGAATGTCTATCGGGTGGCGATGAGTTTGGTGCGATGGGGGGGCGATCGGTGCCGCCGTTGGCACCGCCTTTGGCGCACCCGGTAAGCCAGTGGTCTGTTACCGGTGATGGCAGTTATCTGATGAGTGGTCAGGAGCTGACGGTAGCGGCTGAGGCGCAGCTCTGTGTGCTGTTTGTAGTTCTCAACGACCAGTCACTCGGCATGATCAAACATGGTCAGCAGATGGCGGGTGCCGAATCGATTGGTCTGCGCTGCCACCGATCGATTACGCTGCAGTGGCGCGAGCAATGGGTGCGCGGGCCTAGCATTACATCGGTGGAAGAGTCTGCAGGCGATCGATTTTGGTGCGCTCTGCAAGGCGGGTGGGCCGACGCTGCTCGATGTCCATATCGATGCCGAGGAGGTCACCGATGGGCATGCGGATCCGTACTCTGAATGAGGCGAATCAGGTCTCTGGCAGTCCCTTCAGTCGCTGAGAATTACTCGGGTAGTTCGCGGGCGACCTTGCCCTGATAGTCGATGTCGTCGCAACGCAGCGGAAAAAACTGCCGGCGGGACGATCGCGACTATCGGCATAACAGGCGGTTACACCGCTGATCACCACTATGGCGAAGAGGCGGTAGGCCTCTTCCGCCGTGAAGTCGTGGTCTGAGAGGAAGGCAGAGACGTAGCCGTTGATGTTCATGCTCTCGCCGTGGTGTTGCTGCAGGTGTTTCTCAATCTCATAGGCGAGTGCGAGGTGCTCACCCACTTCGAAACCGAGCTCCTGGCTAAGGCGCTGCATTGGTGGAATGCGCTCATCGCCACGGGCGATGGGGCGCGCGTAACCGGTGATGGTTGGTTTGCTGCCACGGCGGCCGCACTCATCCTGGATGATCTCAGCCACACTCTGTCCAGCACGGTATTTACGCAGTGCCTGTTGAATGAAGCCAACCCCTCAATCAGCGGCAGAGATCCGTAGCTGCGTGAGTCGGCTGCCAGTGTGCCGAGGGTGGTGGCGGCGACCACACGTCCCCGGGCGCTCGCGGTGAGTGCGCCGATCTGATTGCACCAGATACGCGGATCGGGCCAGCTGAGGCAGATATGGACCGCTTCGATCCACTCGGCCAATCGCCGTTCCGGCATGCGACCGGTGGCGTTGAGCATGACTACCTGCATGTAGCTGTGGTGACCGACCAGCTCATCCATCATCGAGTAGCCGTGGCTCATCACACCCTCGCCGATACGCCAGCCCCTTGCGGCTGAAGATACGGCCATGTACCCGTTGCCAGGTATAGTCGTGCGAGTCGTTACTCCTCGAAGACATAGTGTTCATCCTCAAGAAAGGGCATCGCCGTGAGCGGTTTGTTCGACTGTTCCAGGCCGTGGGCCAGTAGTCCCGGCGCCTGCAGGAGTTGAAATAGCCCGCCGCCAGCACGTGGTTTGATGCCGAAATCTACGAAGATCGCCGCAGCGATACCGGTGTGTAGCACGCCCTCGTTCGCTGGCTGCAGTGCTTTGGAAAACTGCACTGCCCAGTGTAGTGTCTCGCCGCAACCGGGCAGGTCGATCAGATGTTCGCTGAGTTTTGTGGCGATCGGGTCGATATCGCCGTAATGGCTGCCAAAACCGGGAGCGATTTGATGATCGCCTTCATGCTCGGGCTGGTATTCAGCGAGCAGCTGTTCGGCGAGTGTGTAGGGCTCTTTACGACGGCTGCGACTGAGAAAACGCATCGATGCCTCGATCTCTCCCGCTCCCGCCACTCTCCCCAATACACCCAGACCGATCGGCAGGATATGCAGTGGATCGGTTTTTCCGACGCCCGCGAGCATTGCCGCCTGAGTGGCAGGGGTGGCGGGGCCGGGGCTGATCATCGCGACCATCAGGGTGTCGAGCAGTTGTGACTCCTCAGCACTCGGCAATTCACCGCGAAACAGTAGGTAGAGCACATCGGAGAAGCGTCGTTTGCTTACCAGTGCCATCAGGTCGTAGCCGTGCAGTCGCTGTGATTCGGCGAGAAACGGGTTGTCAGCAGAAGGGCTCTCTTGCCAGATGCGCGTGGAGGCGCGTGGCGCGAAGCTCTCCTCGCGCCGTTCGACCTGCTATGGCTCACAGACGATCCAGATGCAGGCGCAGCTCGGCCATCACTCGCTGCTCTTCGAGTGGGTAGTCACCGGGGTGGCAAGCGCATCGCTGCTCGGTTCACGGGCATCCTCATCGAAGATGTTATAGCCGGTCAGGGCGAGTTCGAATGGCATACTGGCGGGTGCGATGCGCAGACTGAGATCTGTGAGCAGATAGTCGTCGATGTCGCTGCGTGTATCGGCGGGATTACGCTGGCGATCCCCTACCCAGTTGGTCTGCATGCGCAGGGTGGCTGCATCGATAAACTGCCACTGTGCCGCCGCACTGATCTGCTGGCCAGGGGCATCGGGGATCTCGTCACCGTTTTCATCCTCCGAGTGCTGCCAGGCGTAGTTGAGATCGAGCGAGACACGTGCGGTGGGTTGCCAGTCGAGTTCGAGCTCGAGGCCGTGACCTGTCTGCGTCTCGGTATTCTGGTAGGTGCTGGTGCCGGTGCCGACATCGGCGACGGTGTCGATCAGATCCTCGCTGTTGTAGGCGTAGAAGTTGATTGCCATGCGGCTGTTGAAGCTGGGACGGTAGTCGAAGGCGAGTTCTAGAGTGTCGATGGTCTCAGGATCGAGATCGGAGTTACCGAGAATCGAGGGGTTGTTAATGTACTGCGTCTCACTGAAGGCCGGGGCACGGAAGGCGCGACCGTAGAGCAGTTTGCTGGTGAGGTTGTAGCTGGTAGCCCAGACCAGCGCCAGGCGTGGATTGGTGGTGCTGCCAAAGTCGGAGTAGTGGTCGTAACGAACGCCCGCGGTGAGTGCCCAGTCGTTGGCTAGCTGCCACTCATCCTGCGCCAGTAGATACCAGAGCTGACGATTGGTGTCGGGCATAAAGACGTAGGCGGTGTCGGTTACATCGGTGAGGGTGCCATCGACCACCGGCTGGGTGCCATCGATAATGCCTGGACCGAAGTTCTTGGTCTCATCGGTTTCAATTGAAACGTCGGAGGCACCGACACCAAAACGGAAACGGTGGTTAGTGAGGCCGGTATAGATGAAGTCGAGATCGAGCAGATGACGCCTCTCCTCGCCACCGGGGTTACCGATGATGCCGTCGGGGAAGCTAACCATGCCGACTGGCGTGGCGAAGTCGATGTTACCGTCGGCCCCGATTGGCATTGCCGCGCCCGGTGGGAAGAGTTCGAAGTGGGTGAACTGGTCCTGATACTGGAAGGCGTAGCGGGCGTGGTACTCGAAGTTATCGCCTAGAGTTTTTCCATATTCGATGTCGAAGGCGTAGCTGTCGACTTCGGTGTACCCCGTGTTGTCGAGTGCGCCCGCAACACCGGGGCCGACCACCAATCACGCTGTAACCAGCCCCAGAAGCCGAGTTTCAGGCCTCCGTTGGAGAGGTTGAGGGAGGTATTGATGACATCAGAGGTGGTGTCGAGTGTGCCAGGGGCGTTGGAAGCAGGTGGGACCAGGGCGAAGGTGGTATCGAGAAAGGTCTGCAGATCGGCATCGACAACCCGTGAGCTGTCACCATCGCGCTGTTGCCACTCGAGGCTAAAGGCGGCATTCCAGTCACCGAGTTGTTTGCCCGTCTGGATCCAGGTTTCACGGCTGTCGATGGTATCGGTGCGTGCGCCGAGCGTCAGGCCGTTGTATCCCTCGTAACCCTTGGTGATGACGTTGACCACGCCAGCGAAGGCATCGGCTCCGTAGATGGCTGAGCCTGGACCACGTACCACTTCAACGCGGGCGATATTCTCCACCGGCATGGAAAAGCTCGGTGGTCGACTACCGGTTGTACCATCGGTGATGCGCATGCCGTTGACCATGAACAGCACCTGCGGATTGGTGTCAGCATGGATACCACGAATCGACCAGATTGAATTGAGGCGGTTGAATGAGTAGGCGACATGCAGCCCTGGGACACGTTCGAGAACATGGTCGAGGGTGGTGGCGCCCATCGCCTTGATCTGTTCGGCGGTGATGACGCTGGCAACCGAGGGAGCCAGATGCAGTGGTTTGTCGGACCCGGTGGCGATGGTGACGCCTCTCCTCATCGCCATAGAGCAGAGCCAGTTCGTCGTACGATTCATCCGCGTAGAGTTGGCTCGTCGATATGGCGAGCGTCGCAGCCATACCTAGGGATAGGGAAAGGTGTTTCATCACAGTCTCCAGCATGCTTATTTTTGGTGGGCGCGTGCCAACCAAAATTTTATCGGACGATTATTGCCCGCTTGCAGCTGACTGAGGGTTACGTTCGATTGCCGCTGTGGCTTCGTCCGTGACACTGGCTTCCTTGTCAGCTCTTCCTGCCTTTTTTATTGGTAGTGGGATTGTTACGGTAAACGTGGATCCCTCTCCATCTTTGCTCTTGACGTTAACATCACCACCCATCAACTGGCAAAGTTGACGGGTGATGGAGAGTCCCAGACCGGTTCCCTCAAAACGCCTTGAGAGGCTGCCATCGACCTGTCGAAACTGGTCGAAGATAAGCGCCTGTTGCTGCTCATCCATACCGATGCCGCTGTCACTGACGGCCAGTTCGAAACGGTCCTGGTTAAATTCTGCAGAAACGGTGATCTCACCCATGTTGGTAAATTTGGCGGCATTACTCATCAGGTTAAGCAGGATCTGTAACAGACGGGCTCGGTCGATGATGAGAGTTGATGTCGGGCTCGGGTGGTTGATGGTGAGGTGGTTGCCGTTGCGCTGTACCAACGGTAACAGGGTGTCCTGTGCCTCGATCAATACGCCCTCAAGATCGACCATTTCGAGGTTGAGTTCCATGCGTCCCGCCTCGATTTTGGCCAGGTCGAGAACCTCATTAATCAGCCCAAGCAGGTGGTTGGCGCTGGTCTGTACGCGCTGCATATCCTCGCCCATATCATCGAGTCCCTCATCAAGCAGACCCTCAATCGCCAGATCGGTGTAGCCGATGATTGCCTGCAGAGGGGTGCGCAACTCATGGGTGATATTGGCCAGGAACTCTGATTTATGCTGGTTCGCCTCTTCAGCAGCGGTGAGGGCGAACTTGAGATCACGGGTACGCAGTGCGACCTCCGATTCAAGTACCACATTCTGTTGGCGAAGCTGACGATCTCGCTCCTCAAGGGTGTCGACCATGGCGTTGAAGATGGTGGCGATGTTGACCACCTCGCGAGGACCCTCCTCGGCGGCACGAACATTGGTCTCACCGCTGCGTTTCTGTTGCATTACGCTGGAGAGGTTGAATAGCGGGTTGGTCAGGCGCTTGAGGATATGGTTGAGCAGAAACATCAGCGCCAGTGCAGCGGTGAGTGCGATAAGAATGTTATTGGTGAAGATGGTGAAACGAATATTCTTCAACGTCGCCTTGCTCATGCCGATGTAGACATAACCGAGATACTCCTGTGAAGGAGATTCGGCCGCATAGTCGGGCATGCCATCATCGATGCCCTGGAGAAATACGGGGGCAGCGAAGTGCCAGGCGTTCTGGTCTTCACCGAACAGTGCCGCGTTGGGCAGCGCGGCGATATTGAGCGGTGGGATGGAATAGGTGGCGTTGCGACCCTGGTTGGTCAGTATCTTTCCATCTCCGCTGACCAACATCACACGTTGTACGTCGGGGAAGGCGAGCGCGATCTCGATGGGGCTTTCAGCATTTTCAGGGCTGCCATAGAGCAGTGCCAGTGCCGATTGTTGGGCCAGGTTTTGAGTGATCTGTCGACCCTGTGACAGCATCAGCTCGCTGGTGCGCACACTACTTACCCAGGCGGTGGCAAAGGAGGCGATGGCGGCGAGGGCAAGTAGTCCGAAAGAGAGGGTGATGAAAAGCTGGTTTCTGAAGCTGCTTTGTTTGCTAAACAGGCGGAACATTCGCTGACCGCCATGGATAGCGAAGCGAAGGCGGTTAGTCCGCGATAGTCGACGCCGTCTGCATATTCGTAGTTGAGAGCGCGAGCGGACGACGAAGAAGATGCAGCAGCGGCTTTATGTCGGCGTAGAGTCACTGAGGGAGTTGTGTAGAGCCGCGAAGAGGTGATTACGCAACGTACGCAGGACGGTCGGGGCGCCGAAGGCATAAACGGTCGCGTTAAGTTTTGCTGTTTGCTTGGGCTTGGATGCCCAAAACAAACTTTCGCAAAATAGCGACTCCCGCCCATCGATGAGTCCTGCTATCGTCGTAGAGGGAAGGTGAGGGATATCTGCTCACGTAACCGGCTGTTGTAGTTCACACCGAGGTGTGAGGCGGTACGCATGTTGACGGCAATTTTGAGCGCCTTGAGCGGCTCAAGTACTGGCCCCCGGTTGGGATTGCGAATGGAGTCGACAACGATCTCGGCCAGACGCAGGCCAAGCCCACGGTGGTCAGGAAAGAGGGCAAACAGCGTCCCCTTGCGAGTGTGCGAGGGGTTGCTGGAGAAGACCACCAGTCGTTTCTGCCATGCCTGTTTCAGAATCGAGGGGAGAATGGTCTTGCCAGGGGCGACCTGATCGAGTGGCAGCCAGAGTGCATCCTCACCATCTCGGACCATATCAAGCACGGCGTTGTACTGCAGCACCGCTTCACGGCTGCTCTCGGCCTCTTTGCTAATCAATTCGATGTCGTATTTGCGTGCCAGTTTGGCGGCGCGTTCAATCAGCCAGCCACTCTGTTTGCGGTTGTAGACGGTAAAAACCCGTCGTACGGGTGGTGTAAGTGAGCCGAGTCGGGAGAAGAAGGCCTCGGGGTCGGCGGCCAGTGAGACACCCGAGAGTCCGTTGGGGGCGATGAGGGTGGCGCCAACGATGACAGGGATATCGGGTTTGAGATCTCTGGCGACCTTATGGCTCTGCTGGCCCAGGGCGATAATGGCGGTGGCATTCTGGCTGGAGAGCCAATCGTCTGCCCGCTGTGTGGCATCGCCATTGGAGAGCCGGTGTGCAACAACAGTGATACCGGGGTGGCGTTCGATGCCCTCGATGATCTTCTCGAAGACCTGGCTGTAGGGCGCGCTGACATCGGGATAGATAACCGCAACGCGAGTGGGTACGGCCGCAAAGGAGGTAGAAAGCGGCAACAGTAGTACCAGACACAGAAGCAAGCTGTATCTAATCTGTGACCTCCTCTCTTTCACTTATCCTCCTGATTTCAAGGCCTCTAGTTGGGCCAAGCGAAATAGAACGCTTATCTTTTTATTCTAGCAGTCATCATCATGGATGCGGGTGGCGAAATGCAAGCGTTCAAAGGGGATAGGGCCTGTATCGGACTTATAGGTAGCGCCCACCGGCAGCTATGGCGCTGGTGAGCAGGCCCAGTATCAGATTGGTGCCAACAATCACGCGAATGACGGCCAATGCCTTAGCGCCGTCGGGCCACATCTGCGCAGCGACGGCGCGCTTCAATTCGGGGTAGGGGATAAAGTAGACGTAGCCGTAGAGCGCCACCATCAGCAGACCGATGGCAAGCATGGCGACAACGTGTACTCCGACATAACCCAAGCCACCGAATAGGCCGAAGATCATCCAGAAACCGGTAGTGACGACCAGCACGACGGCTACCCAGACCCAGAGGAAAAAGCGATCGAATACGCCCAGCCAGAGGCGCAACCGCTGGGGCGGTTCAAGTTGTGAGGCGGCGATCGGGCGCAGTATCTGGTGGGCGAAAAACATGCCGCCAACCCAGACGATCGCCGCAAGCATGTGCAGGGCGATGATGATCGGCATGAGGGTGTTGATCTCTGTAGTCATTTGATTACTCGACGGTGATGTAGCGATTTTTGTTGGTGGTATGACGTTCCAACCAGCCATGGATGCGCTTGATCAGATGTGTCTCCAGACCGGAGAAGAAGTGGTCGGCCCCGGCGATCTCAATCTGACGGTAGGTGACCATGCCGCTCTTGCGACTACCGTCGCGGCTGGCAACGATTGGTGAGAGTTCGAAGCTGCTGGTGCGCCGCGATTTTTTCAGGACCTGTGCATTGCGGTGTGCGGCCAGACGACGTGCGGTGACTGAGCGGAGTACGTTCTTCTGGTCGTGGCTGCCGTAGATATCGAGAATCGGGATATCGATGTGCTCGAGTAGGGCCGGGGTGTCAAAGCGCGGATCAATCTTACGATTCTCTCCCATGCCGATGCCAACGAATCCCTTGATCGCCTTGGGTTTATTGCGAGCGATGTAGTCGGCGGCCATTGCCGCACCGAGACTGTGGCCGATCAGGCTGATGTTCTTGATGCCTTTCGATTGTAGAAAGGCGATGGCGGCTGCAATGCGGTTGCCAGCATCGTCAAAGAGTGAGGCGTACTCTTTTCGTGCTGCGTTATTGGGGCGTACAGGGAGCTGAATAGAGAGGGTGCTCCACCCCTGTTCGGGCAGTGTGGTGCGTAGCGGCTGGATCATCTCCGGCCAGTCGGGGTGCGTACCCATACCGTGCAGGATAACCACACCGCCTAATTGTGCGCCTAGGTGCTCCTCAGTGTAGATCGCGAAGAATTTCTGTGAGCCGGCTGTCAGCTCCACCGCTTCACCATCCAACAGTGATTCTTTGATCTGCTCTGCCCAGCGCTGCTCCTTGGCGCTATCGGTCTCAAAGGAAGGAGGCTCGGCCGCGGCAGCAGGCGTCTCTGCGCTGAAGCCGGTCACAGGGGTGATCAGTAGCAGTAGGGCAATGATTTTACGGCGCATTATTTATCAGCATCCCGGTTGCTGGCATAGCGTGAGTATAAGGTAGCTATCGGCAGAGGGCCTATAAGCTGGAGCAGAGTTATAACCATTGTATAGAAGTGGTTTATAGGGGGTGCGAGCTCAATAGCTGAAAAATTGGTCTCAATCGGGTAGAGTCTGCCGTTCGATTTTTTCCATACCGCCATATGGCGGGTGTTTCTATACCGATTAAATAAGAGGCGAAACCCATGGCCGATTTTCAGATTGCCCCCTCCATCCTCTCCGCTGATTTTGCTCGTCTTGGCGAAGAGGTCGACAACGTACTGGCGTCGGGCACCGACATCGTCCACTTCGATGTAATGGACAACCACTACGTGCCTAACCTGACCATCGGACCGCTGGTCTGTGATGCATTGCGTAGCCATGGTGTTACCGCTGATATCGATGTTCACATGATGGTCAAGCCGGTTGATCGCATCATCCCCGATTTTGCCAAGGCGGGTGCCACCTACATCACTTTCCACCCTGAGGCCTCTGAGCATATCGATCGTAGCCTCGGTCTGATCCGTGAGCTTGGTTGTAAGTCAGGTCTGGTATTCAATCCTGCTACTCCACTGTCGCACCTCGACTACGTGATGGACAAGGTCGACATGATCCTGCTGATGTCGGTCAACCCCGGTTTTGGTGGTCAGAGCTTCATCCCTGCGACCATGGATAAGCTGCGCGCTGCACGCAAGATGATCGATGAGTCGGGCTTCGATATCCGCCTTGAGATCGACGGTGGCGTGAAGGCTTCTAACATTCGTGAGATCGCCGAGGCGGGTGCCGACACCTTCGTCGCCGGTTCCGGTATCTTTGGCAATGGTCAGGCGTCTGATGCAAACGGCTACGACACCATTGTTAAGGAGTTCCGTGACGAGCTGGCTAAGGTCGGTAGTTAATCGCGTTAAATCAATCTATAGAGATACCGCGAAGGACGCTAAGGGGCGCAAAGTAAAACCAGCTCTGGTTAGCTTTGTGAGACTTGGCGTCCTTTTCGGTTAAAGAATTTATGTCTGTAAAAAAACCTGAAATGATCCTCATTGATGTCGATGGCACACTGGTCGACAGCGTTCCCGATCTCGCCTATTGCGTCGACGAGATGATGAAACAGCTCGATATGCCGGTACACGGTGAGACGAAGGTGCGAGACTGGGTCGGTAACGGTGTTGAGCGTCTTACCCGTCGTGCCCTGATCGGTCAGCTCGATGGCGAGCCCGATGATGCGCTGTTCGAGAAGGCCTATCCGGTCTTCCTCGATCTCTACGCTGAGAATACCTCCAAGCGCAGTATGCTCTATCCGGGTGTGACGGAAGGTCTCGCGTACCTCAAGGCGGCTGGCTTCAAGCTCGGCTGTGTCACCAACAAGGCGAGTCAGTTCACCCTGCCGCTACTGAAGGATCTCGGTATTCACGACGAGTTTGAGATCATCATCTGTGGCGATACGCTGGCGAAGAAGAAACCCGATCCACTGCCACTGCTGCATGCAGCGGAGTTCTTTGGCGTTGAACCGGCCAATGCGACCATGCTGGGTGATTCGGTCAGTGATGTGAAGGCGGCACGCGCAGCGGGCTTCCAGATTATCTGCATGAGTTATGGATATAACCACGGCGTCGATATTCGTGACTCGAATCCCGATGCGGTGATCGACTCGATGGCCGAACTTGAAGGGTTGTTGGGAAGTCTGGCAGCCTAAGCCCAAAGATCATTACCTGGAGCAGGAAGATGAACGGAGAACGAATAGCGGAGCGATGGTGTAGCTAACACTACCCCCTTTTTTCATGCTTCGTTTATTAAAGAATAACTCCAGGTGATGACAGATGAATCAACAACAGTTCAATGCACTCGCAGCCGAAGGCTATAACCGTATCCCACTGATGCGCGAGGTGCTGGCTGACCTCGATACCCCGCTCTCCACCTATCTCAAACTGGCCGATGCGCCCTATACCTATCTATTAGAGTCGGTGCAGGGCGGTGAGAAGTGGGGGCGTTACTCCATTATCGGATTGCCCGCACGTACGGTGCTCTCCGTTAAGGGGCATGAGGTAACCGTTAGCTGTGATCACGTGGTGCTTGAGCAGAGCACGGAAGAGGATCCACTCGCCTTTATCGAGCAGTTTCAGGCGCGTTACAAGGTGCCAGAGGTTGACGGTCTGCCGAAGTTTACTGGCGGTCTGGTCGGCTACTTTGGTTACGACACGGTGCGTTATATCGAGCCGCGTCTGGGCGAAAGCCCCAATGAGGATCAGCTCGGCAATCCCGATATTCTGTTGATGCTCTCCGATGAGGTGGTGGTATTTGATAACCTCAGCGGCAAACTTTTTGTGGTGGTCCACGCCGATCCGAGTGATGCGGCTGCGCTGCAGAAGGGTGAGACACGTCTTAGCCAGCTGGTGCGTCTACTCGATGAGCCTCTAAAGCGGGCACCCCACGTGCAGAGTCGTAAGGTGAGTGAAGATGATTTCGTCTCTGGCTTTACTCAGCAGGGATTCGAAGAGGCGGTTGCCAAATCGAAGCAGTACATTACTGATGGTGACATCATGCAGGTGGTGCTTTCGCAGCGACTCTCGATACCCTACGAGGCACCACCGCTCGACCTCTACCGCTCGCTGCGCAGTCTCAACCCCTCGCCATACATGTACTTCCTCAATCTCGAGTCGTTTCATATCGTCGGCTCCTCCCCTGAGATTCTTACCCGCTATGAGGACGACAAGGTCACTGTGCGACCAATTGCTGGCACCCGTCCACGCGGCAAGGATGAGGCGGAGGATCGAGCGCTAGAGAAGGAGCTGCTTGCCGATCCCAAGGAGCTGGCTGAGCACCTGATGTTGATCGATCTAGGGCGTAATGATGTTGGCCGAATCGCTGAGACCGGTAGTGTAGAGCTGACCGAGGAGATGGTGATCGAGCGCTACTCTCACGTGATGCACATCGTCTCCAACGTTGAGGGTGATCTGAAGAAGGGGATGAGTGCGATGGATGCCCTGCGTGCCACCTTCCCAGCCGGAACTGTATCGGGTGCCGCCAAGGTGCGTGCAATGGAGATCATCGACGAGCTGGAGCCGGTAAAACGTGGTGTCTATGCCGGTTCGGTCGGCTATCTCGGCTGGCACGGCAACATGGACACTGCCATCGCGATCCGCACCGCCGTGATCCAGAACCGTACCCTCTACATGCAGGCGGGAGCCGGTATCGTCTACGATTCAGTGCCGCGCAATGAGTGGGACGAGACGATGAACAAGAGCCGCGCCGTGTTCCGTGCTGCAGAGATGGCCGCTAAAGGGCTGGATAACGCTCAGCACCGTTAGCAGTGTGCTGGGTCGTTGTGCACGACCCATACATCCTCTGCATTACGATACGCATTGACCGGTAGTGATGACGGGAAATTGCGACTCGACGAGAGCGCCGTTATTCGTGACTCTCATCATTTGTTGCACTGAACAGCAGGCTAAAAAAAGATCTCTCTGCTGAGTTCAAGCGGGTATCGGAGTCCTTAGATGAAGATGGCTCTGCCGTGATATGAGGTTTGTGCGCGCCCAGATGACGCCTCTCACTTAAGCGCCTGCAGTTGAGGCGGCGATCACTCCTTGGTCATGCCAGATAGTTCTCAATAACATGCTCAACCCATTCGGGCGAACCGAAGGGAAGGTCTAACTCACGCCGGTCACTGGCCCTCCTATCAATCATTGCTCGCGTAACCATAGAATTGTTCGCCTCCTGTCGTTGTCACAGACCAAGCCCATGGCCTCAGGGTCTACTCATTGAGACCCTGATGGGGTCCCTTAGTTCTTTAATAAGAGCTGGCGGTGGCTTATATGAGGATAATGTGAGTGATGAAGTCGATCTCTCGATTTCATGTAATTGGTTGATATAGTTTGTGTTAATGGTTGGTGGTAGAGCTTGTTTCGCACGACGATGGAAAATCCTGATAAAAGTACTATGTTTTGTGTCGGCGTAGACGTTATCTAGCCGATTCACGGCTAAATAACCCCATCAACTGTCCCATCAAACGAAGACAAGGAGGATGTCATGGCACGCTATTACATCGATTGTCGAGACTATCCCAGTGACAAAAACTGCTCAGTAGCGCTCTCCGCTGATAGTAAGGAGGAGCTCCTTGATGCAGCCATTCAACACGGTACCCGAGTACACGGTTACGAGGACTCACCTGAGTTCAGAGCAGAGATGACCAAGATGTTCAAAGAGGGATCTGCACCACCCTAGGAGCAGATCAAAGAGAAGGCCGGGGCTGGTCGCGGGTTATCTCATTTTGAGTGATCTATGCACTGGCCCCGGCAGCTGCTAAGAAAGAAATCAGTAAATGATAGATGCAGTCCGCACGGTTTTACCCTTTTCCCTTACCCGCACATACACACCCAATATCTAAGTTCTCAAGGCCACATCGAATGTAGTGATAAATAGAGATATCTCAGGGCAGTGGTAGTGCGTGATAATCTCTATATGATTGGATGTTGGGCATGCAGGATATGGTCTTCTCTGGTTGCCTCTTCTACTCGAGTTCAGAGTTTTATGACATGTGGAAAAAATGGATTTTCTTGGTCTGGATTGAGCGTTGAGAACATATAACAAGAGCTATACAACACTACTGCTCATCGGTTTTGGCACCATGCTGATGCTGATGATTGGTTTGATGGCTGCGAGTCTGGCCTCGATGGACAAAACACGTCATCAGCTCGATAAAGTCGTTGATGACCATATGACCAAGGTAGCGTTATCAAAGCAGATGCGAACCGCTGCGCGTAGTCGCACGCTGATTCTATTTCGACTGATTCATATCAGTGATCCTTTTGATCGTGACGATGCGTGGATGAAATACAATCAGAAGGCCATCGACTTTATTCGTGCGCGTAATGCAATTCTTGATATGCCAATTTCCGAGATCGAATCGGGGCTGCTCACAGAGCAGGGAAAAAAATCGCGGGTGGCTATTCCTATTCAGAATAAGATCCTTGATCTGATTAATGAGGGTTACATCAAGGAGGCCAGTTCGCTTCTAAATGTGGCAGCCGTACCTGCGCAGGCAAATGTATTGCGCGTTGTTGACGATTTCGATGTCTACCAGAATGCCAAGGTACGAGAGGCACAAAATTGGGCTATCGAAGACATGGAGTCGATGCGTCGCCTCATCTTGATTGTGGGGATCGCGGCGTTAATGATCGGTGTGGCAATCGCGTTGATTGTGATGAGAGTCATTCGGCAACGAACCGAGATCGATATCTACCACGCAACACACGATACTCTGACTCGCCTACCAAACCGCGCCCTGTTGCTCGACCGGTTGGAACAGTCGTTGTTGAACTCGAAACGGAGTGGAAACACTATTGCTCTGATGTTTGTTGATGTGGACCGATTTAAGTCGATCAACGATACCTATGGTCATGCAACGGGTGACCTGGCACTGCTCTCTGTCTGTGACACCATTCAAGGCCAGCTACGTGAAACGGATACTCTGGCCAGATTAAGCGGTGATGAGTTTATTGTATTAATGGAGAAAGCTGAGAATCAGGATGATATTGGTAGAATCGCTGAGAGAATTCTACAGGCGTTCAAAAAGCCTGTTCTACTCAAAGGGATTAGTGTTGAAATTGGTGTAAGTATCGGTGTCTCACTTCACCCCGAACACGGAGAGACTCCGGAAACACTAATTTCGAATGCAGATACTGCTATGTATGAGTCGAAGAAAAAGGGAAGAAATTGTTGGAGCCTCTTTCAGAGCACTTAATTTGTTGGCGTACTGATCAGCTGGTTGAGGAGATTCATGAATCTTCTATAGTTCTTAGAGGTTGCCAGTAAAACACGCAGAATCAGAAAAGGGGCCAAATGGCCCCTTTCGCTTAGATCATTTACTGCAGGTTTGTGTTTCTACCATTACAGCTAAAGCAGACTTACAGTCTACTTCTGCTCCTGAGTTTGATCCTTCTCTTTGTTTGTATCTGTTGCATTGTTCTGCTCTTGATCCTGCTCTTTGGTTGGCGCGCTCTCTTCGCCGCCACAGCTTCCACAACAACCCATTTTGAAACCTCATACGTTTGTGTTTAAGGGGAGCGATACTAACACCGGTTCAAGGGTGGAGTGTTGATATAGGACAAGAGTGGTTGTTGATCACTCCGGTGTGTCCTCTATGTCGGGTGTGATTAACATGTGTGCATAGGTGGTGAGGTAGATGGCGTAGGCCAATACCCAAAGTCCGCCAGCCAGGGTAATACTCCAGTTGCTGTAGGAGGGTGCTACGGCGGGGAGGAGTACCCGCACTGCAGCGCTAAGCAGAATTGAGATATAGGCCAGAGTAATGATGCGGGGCGGCTTAAGCGGGCGACCAGTATGACCTAATGTGATGCGGGAGATCATTGCCAGAATCATTCCCCCCATCGCGCCGACCGTGAAGCTGTGGAGTGCAGTGCTGGGGTTCTCAATCAGGCCGATGCTAAAGAGCGCGAGAAGGAGAAAACCCAGAGGGATAAAGAGGCCGGGGAGTCGCTATTTTTGCGAAAGTTTGTTTTGGGCATCCAAGCCCAAGCAAACAGCAAAAACTTCACGCGACCGTTTATGCCTGCGGCGCCCGACCTCCTGCGTACGTTGCGTAATCACCTCTTCGCGGCTCTACACAACTCCCTCAGTGACTCTACGCCGACATAAAGCCGCTGCTGCATCTTCTCCGTCGTTCGCTCGCGCTCTCAACTACGAATAGGCAGACGGCGTCGACTATCGGGACTAACCGCCCTCACTTCGCTCTCCATGGCGGTCAGCGTAGGCGAGGTGGAGAGACCAGAGTAGTGGTTCGTGCCAGCAGTGTTGGATTCCCCAGCGCAGTGCTCGTCCACCGTTAGACAGCGCCCCGATAGTTGCGATCACAAACAGCAACCACGCAGGAAGTGAGGCAAAGCCGAACCAGGCCATAATCAGCGTCAGGATGATTGTGGTAATACTGGTGATCTCAAGCCAACGAATGGGCTGGGCCTTACGACAGTTAGTGGTGGTGAAGGCGGGTATGACGCGCCCCCCAAGGAAAGCGATGATCAAGACAAACCATAAAATGGCGGCGTGCAGTGTCTGCATGGCCAGTGCTGTCTCGCCCACTGTTACCGCCCAGTGTGTGACTCCATTGAGAAGTGTGAGTGTCAGAAGCAGAGGTATGAATATCAGATTGCGCCACTGTTTGACCTTAATAATGGGGTAGGCCATTGCGATGGTGAGCAGTAGTGGATAGAGCAGGTCGGCGGTGATGATGATGCCAGCCGGCAGGCTGCCACCAAAGGCGATCAGTAGGCGTGTTGTCAGCCATGCGCTGATCAGGACGAGTAATCGTTTGCCCTGAAGTGCTGTAATGCCTGTCCAATTGGCAACGGCGGTGAGCAGGAACCCGCCGACGATAGCGGCACCAAAGCCAAACAGCATTTCGTGGCCGTGCCACCAGAATAGACCACCGTAGGGTTGCCAGTTGAAGGGGGTGAGCCAGAAGTAGACCCACCAGGCGATGGCCACCACAGCGAAAAGGGTGCCACCGAGAAAGAGGGGCCTGAAGGCCAGGCTTAGTAGTGGCGGTGTTGCCGCTTTGGCGTGATTGTTACTCAATGAAGTTGAGCGGATTCTGTACGAGCTGTATCGAGTTCATCCATTTAGCTCAGCATGGGTGGCGGCAAAGGCCGCAATCGCCTTGTCCAGATCCGCTCTGGTGTGTGCCGCAGAGATCTGGGTGCGAATGCGTGCCTTGCCCTTAGGCACCACCGGGAAGAAGAAGCCGATGGCATAAATGCCCCGCTCGAGAAGTCTCTTCGACATCTCCTGAGCCAGATTCGCATCACCCAGCATTACTGGCACGATCGGGTGTTCGCCATCGGCGATGGCAAAGCCTGCGGCTCTCATGCCCTCACGGAAATATTTTGTGTTCTCTTCGAGTCGGTCACGTAGTTCGGTAGAGGCCGAGAGCATCTCCAGTACCTTGAGTGAGGCGGCGCAGATGGCAGGAGCAACGGTATTGGAGAAGAGGTAGGGGCGTGAGCGCTGGCGCAGCATATCGATAATCTCTTTACGTCCCGAGGTGTATCCACCCGAGGCACCGCCGAGTGCCTTACCGAAGGTGCCGGTGATGATGTCGACACGATCCATCACGCCGCAGTGTTCGTGTACACCGCGTCCAGTCTTGCCCATAAAACCGACCGCGTGGCAGTCGTCGTGATGCACCATGGCGTCGTACTGGTCGGCCAGATCGCAGATCTTGTCGAGCCGGGCGATGGTGCCGTCCATGGAGAAGACGCCATCGGTGGTGATCAGGATACGACGTGCGCCACCTGCCCTGGCCTCTTTGAGTTTCTCTTCCAGATCGGCCATGTCGTTATTTTTGTAACGGTAGCGGGCCGCCTTACAGAGACGCACGCCATCGATGATCGAGGCGTGGTTAAGCTCATCGGAGATAATCGCATCCTCCTTGGTGAGGATGGTCTCAAACAGGCCGGTGTTGGCATCGAAACAGGCGGCGTAGAGGATTGTCTCCTCCATGCCGAGAAACTCGGAGACCTTCTGTTCGAGTGTTTTATGAATCGACTGGGTGCCGCAGATAAAACGTACCGACGAGAGGCCAAAGCCCCACTGGTCGTAGCTCGCCTTCGCCGCCTCGATCACCTCCGGGTTGTTGGCCAGCCCGAGGTAGTTGTTGGCGCACATGTTGATCACCTCGCTGCCGTCAGCGAGGGTGATGTCGTTTTTCTGCTCCGAGGCGATAACCCGTTCGGTCTTCCATAGCCCCGAATCTTTGATCTCCTGTAGCTCTTTTTGCAGGCTCTCTTTGGCGCTTTTAAAACTCATAACAAATCCTCGATATCTAATTCATACGGACAACAGAGGGTTTGTACCCGTAGCGGCGGCGATCACGCCGCGAGTGTTGTCGGAAGGTACGCTCTGCTAGCGCTCACTCCAATCCAGAATCACCTTGCCGGAATCTCCCGAGCGCATCACATCGAAGCCCTTCTGGAATTCACTGTAGTGGAAGTGGTGGGTGATGATCTTCTCCAGCGGCAGGCCGCTCTGCACCATCATCACACCCTTGTACCAGGTCTCGAAGATCTCGCGACCGTAGATGCCCTTGATGTGCAGTCCTTCGAAGACCACCTTGGTCCAGTCGATGCCGGTGCCATCGGGCATGATGCCAAGCATGGCGATGTGGCCGCCGTTAATCATGTTGCCGAGCATGACGTTAAAGGCCTGCGGTGAGCCCGACATCTCCAGCCCCACATCAAAGCCCTCCAGTATGCCGAGGCTGCGCATCAGCTCCTTGGTGATCTCTTCTTTTTTAACATTGATGGTGATCGCCTTGGGCACGATCTTCTTCGCCAGATCGAGTCGGTACTCATTCAGATCGGTGATGACAATATTACGAGCGCCGGAGTGGGCCGCCACCATCGCCGCCATGATGCCGATGGGGCCCGCTCCGGTGATCAATACATCCTCACCGACCATGTTGAAGGAGAGGGCGGTGTGTACCGCGTTGCCGTAGGGGTCGAAGCAGGCGAGCACATCGGTGGGAATCTCGATGTTGGGGCGGAAGACGTTCTTGGCCGGGATCGAGAGGTACTCGGCAAAGCAGCCGTCACGATTAACGCCGACACCGATGGTGTTGGGGCAGAGGTGGCGACGGCCCGCCAGGCAGTTACGACAGCGCTCACAGACAATGTGCCCCTCGCCAGAGACGACATCACCAATACTCAGACCGGTGACGTTGGCGCCCATCTCAACGATGGTGCCGGCAAACTCATGGCCGATGGTCATCGGCACCGGAATGGTCTTCTGTGCCCACTCGTCCCAGTTGTAGATATGCACGTCGGTGCCGCAGATGGCGGTTTTCTCGATCTTTACCAGCACATCGTTGCCGCCGACCTCGGGGAGTGGCACCTCTTCGAGCCAGAGTCCCTCTTTGGCATGCCGCTTAACTAACGCCTTCATTCTCTTCATAACGCACTCTATGTCGGTGATCTGTTGATCTTGAACGTTTCGGGTTTAGCGGGCCAGAATAGCACCTGCCATGCGTTGTGTGTGGGTTTGGCCGAAGCCATCACGGAGCAAAGGTGGTAGTCGGTCCCGAATCGGACATAAGAGCTTTGCAGAGAAGTTGATATACTGCGTGGCCAAAGGGTGAATCGCTTACCCGCTCGTTTATTTGGACCCCGATTCAGACTCGGGCAGACAGGATAGTACTGATATGTTGTTGATGATCGATAACTACGACTCTTTTACCTACAACCTGGTGCAGTATTTTGGTGAGCTGGGTGCGGAGGTTGTGGTGCACCGTAACGACCAGATCACGGTTGATGAGATCGAGACGCTGGCGCCGGAGCGGATCGTGATATCCCCGGGGCCCTGCACACCCAACGAGGCAGGTGTCTCGCTGGCGGCAATCGATCACTTTGCGGGCAAGCTGCCGATTCTCGGTGTCTGTCTCGGCCATCAATCGATTGGACAGGCGTTCGGTGGCAAGATCATCCACGCCAAGCAGATCATGCACGGCAAGACCTCAATGGTTCATCACAACGATCAAGGTGTCTTCAAGGGGTTGAGCAATCCCTATGAGGCGACTCGTTACCACTCGCTGGTGATAGAGCGCGAAACGATGCCTGATTGTCTGGAGCTGACCGCCTGGACCAAGACGGCTGATGGTGAGATAGATGAGATCATGGGCGTACAGCACAAGAGCCTCAATATCGAGGGGGTACAGTTCCATCCTGAGTCGATCCTTACTCAGCATGGTCACGATCTGTTGAAGAACTTCCTTGAGATGCAGGGCGGTAGTCGCAGCTAGCGACCTCGCCTCCGTGACTCCCCCTTCGACTGCTGCGCCCCGGTTGGCGCTGCCTCTCTCCTTTGTGGTGGCGATGCTGGCGATGCTGGCACCGTTTACCATCGATACCTATCTACCCTCTTTCCCCAGTATCGCCAGTGAGTTTGGCGCCAGCGATCTGCAACTGCAGCAGACGCTGAGCCTCTATCTGCTCGCCTTCGCTGTTTCGACACTTATATATGGACCGCTCTCTGATGGTTTTGGTCGCCGTGGTGTGGTGCTGCTGGCGCTGCTGGTCTACGTTGCCAGTTCAGTCGGAGCGGCGCTGGTGGTCGACATCGATCAGCTGATTGTGATGCGCATCCTGCAGGGGCTCTCGGCCAGTGCCGGTCTGGTGGTGGGGCGTGCGATGGTGCGTGATCTCTACCACGGCCATGAGGCACACCGGGTGATGGCGATGGTGATGATGTTGTTTGCCATCGCTCCGGCTGTTGCCCCCCTGGTGGGTGGTCTGCTGCAGAGTTGGCTTGGCTGGCGTTCAGTCTTTCTCTTTCTTGCTCTGCTCGGTGCGCTGGTGACGCTGCTGTTCTATCTCGGCATCCGTGAAACGCTGCCGCGCGATAAACGCCACTCGATCCATCCACTGAAGGTTGGGCGCCTCTACCTCAACGCTTTTGTATCACCGCGTTTCATGGGGCTGACGATTGCGTTTTCACTGATGTTTGGTGGCTTCTTTCTCTATGTGGCGGGTGCGCCGGTGGTGATTTTTGAACATCTCGGATTGAAGAGTAACGATTTCTGGCTGCTCTTCATCCCGCTGGTCTCGGGTATGGCGGTCGGTTCGATGCTGTCACGACGCATGGCGGGGCGTATCGCACCGGAATGGATGTTGGCCGCTGGTTTTTTGATCATGGTGGTGGCGGGGCTGCTGAATGTTGCTCAGTCGCTCTGGCTGGAGACGACCCCCCTTACGGTCATTGCACCACTGACCCTCTACACCTTTGGTGTGGCGCTGGTGATCCCGATCCTTACTGTGATGGGGCTCGACTGCTTTCCGAAAAATCGTGGTATGGCCTCGGCGATGCAGGGTTTCCTGCAGATGAGTTACGGTGCGCTGGTGGCCGGTGCGCTGGTGCCGCTGTTTGCCCATGCGCTCACCTCGCTTGCGATGGCGATGCTGCTGCAGTGTGTGGTGGCGACACTGATCTGGCTAGCGGTTGAGAGCTTCACGGAAGCCCCAGTCGAAGAGGACGTTTCTTGACCCCTCTGCTGTAGGGCGACAGAATGTTCGGCTATTCCCAAACATAACTATTAGATAACCATAGGTAGCGAAATTATGGATATGCAGGCGGCGATTCGCGCGGTGACTGAGAACCGCGATCTGAGTGGCGAAGAGATGGGCAGCGTGATGAAGCTGATCATGACCGGTGAGGCGACCCCGTCGCAGATCGGTGGGTTTTTGATCGGGCTGCGTATGAAGGGTGAGACGGTCGATGAGATCGCGGCTGCCGCCAAGGTGATGCGTGAGCTGGCGACCCGCGTTGAGGTGGGTGGAGCGAACATGGTCGATATCGTCGGCACTGGTGGCGATGGTAGCAACACCTTCAACATCTCTACGGCATGCACCTTCGTGGTGGCTGCGGCCGGTGGCCAGGTTGCCAAACATGGTAACCGCTCGGTCTCCTCCAAGTCGGGCAGTGCCGATCTGCTCGAGGCGGCTGGCGTGAATCTCGAGATCACCCCTGAAGAGGTGGCGGAGTGTATCAATCAGGTGGGTGTCGGTTTTATGTTCGCTCCCAAACACCACAGTGCGATGAAACACGCCATCGGCCCGCGCCGGGAGATGGCGGTACGTACCATCTTCAATGTGCTCGGTCCATTGACCAATCCTGCCGGTGCGCCCAACCAGCTGCTAGGTGTCTTTGATGGTGCGTTGGTTGAACCGCTGGCCAATGTGATGAAGCAGCTCGGTAGCAACCATGTGCTGGTGGTACACGCAGAGGATGGCATGGATGAGATCAGCATCGGTTCACCCACCCAGGTGGCAGAGCTTAAGGATGGTGAGGTCACCACCTACACCATCACACCTGAGCAGTTTGGTATCAGCAGTAGCAGTATCGATGCGCTGGCCGTTGACGGTGCGCAGCAGTCGTTGGAGGTGATTCGCAACGTACTGCACGGCGATGCAGGTCCTGCAATGGATATCGTAGTGCTCAATTCAGGCGCGGCACTCTACGCCGCTAACCTGACCGACTCGCTAGAGGCCGGTGTTGAGATGGCGCGTGAGATGATCAACAGCGGCGCGGCCTGGGCCAAGCTCGACCATCTGGTGCAGGTGAGCCGTGGCTTTGGTGACCACCTCGAGGAGGAGCTCTACCAGGGCGAATAGCGCCGGGTGGAGAATATAACGATGAGTGATACTCCCGATATTCTGAAAAAGATCGTCAACCGCAAGCTTGAGGAGATTGAGGAGCGCGTTGCCAACACCCCGCTGCAACAGCTTCGTGATCAGGCGGAGCACGCCTTGGCGCCGCGCGGTTTTGTACGTGCCATCGAGAACAAGATCGTTGCCGGTCAGGCGGGTGTGATTGCCGAGATCAAAAAGGCCTCCCCATCGAAGGGTGTGATCCGCGAACACTTTGTACCGGCCGAGATTGCTGCCAGCTACGAGCGCGGTGGTGCGGCCTGTCTCTCGGTGCTGACCGATATCGATTTCTTCCAGGGGGCCGATGAGTATCTGCAGCAGGCACGTGCAGCCTGTGCGCTGCCGGTGCTGCGTAAGGAGTTCATCATCGATCCCTATCAGGTCTACGAGGCACGGGCGATGGGGGCGGACTGCATCCTGCTGATCGTGAGCTGTCTTGATGATGTGCAGCTGCGTGACCTGAGCGCACTGGCAGTTGAGCTCGGCATGGATGTGTTGATTGAGGTGCATGATGAGCAGGAGCTGCAGCGCATGTTGCCGCTGGGGCTGCCACTGGTCGGTATCAATAACCGTAATCTGCGCACCTTTGAAACCTCGCTCGATACGACGATTCGTATGCTGGAGCTGATTCCCGATGAACACATCGTGGTCACCGAGAGTGGTATCCATACCCCCAACGATGTGGCGCAGATGCGTGCCAACAGCGTTAACGCCTTCCTGGTCGGCGAGGCCTTTATGCGCGCCGAGGAACCGGGTGAGCGTTTGGCGGAGCTCTATACAGAGTAGGTTGTGATGATAACTCAGCAGCAGAGAGAGGCTAGTTAGGTGTGAAGCGTTACACTCTCTATGCGCTGTTGCTGATCCTGCTGATGGGCTCTCTGCTCGCCTGGTTGTCGTGGAGCCGCTTTGATGATTTCAGGCGCTACCACGATGAGACGGCTCAGCTCTCAGCAGAGGGTGTTGCCGATGAGATCAGTCGGCTGGTGGCAGAGAAGCAGCGTATGGTGCAGCTGTTTGCTCATGAGCATGTTCCACAGCTGGGCGAGATCATCAACAATCTTGATGACGAGCACTTGATGATGCTCTCCGGCCATATTAACGACTACTTCCCAAACTACTTTGCCGTCACCCTGACCGATGAGAAGGGTAAGCTGCTGATCGAGGATTTTGATGGTCTGGTCGGCGATGCCTGTCGGCACGATATCAGCACCTTCATTCGCGATGGTAGCTACACCCTGAGAATCCATCCCCACATCGATGTCTACCATTTCGACATCATGGCGCCCTTTGAGAGTGGTGGAAAACGCGGTGCGCTTTTCATCAGTTTTCACGCCGATCTGCTCGGCGGCATCCTGCGTAGCACCCAGACCCCCAGTCATCGCCTGATGCTGATCTACCCCTCGGGAGAAGATCTTATTGAGGTGACGGCCGAGGGACCACGTATCAATCTCGACCGTCACGACTATCGACTCAGCGCTGAAGAGCGCAGTCGCATTATGAAGCGCATCCCAATACCGGGGACCGCCTGGGAGGCGGTCGACATGCATGACCCCGAGCTCTTCTCCAGTTACCGGCAACAACTGCTATTGCAGATGGCGGTGATTCTGCTGCTCTTCTCGGCTGTGGTAATGGCGATGCTCTACTCGTTGGGACGTGCCGAGCAGCGTCGCCGTATGGCCGAGCAGCACAAGGATGATTTTCTCTCCAACGTGAGCCACGAACTGCGCACCCCGCTGACCTCGATTCGCGGTTCATTGGGACTGGTGATCAACGGTGTGGCGGGGGAAGTGTCGGAGAAGGCGAAGGGGTTGTTGGATATCGCCTTGAACAATAGTGAGCGGTTGAGCGGTATCGTCAATGATATTCTCGATCTGAAGAAGATCGAATCGGGTCAGATGGAGCTGGAGCAGAGTAGGCACGATCTTGTCATGCTGGTGCGACGCGCAATCGAGAGCAACCATAGCTACGGTGAACGCTTTGGCGCCGAGTATGTGTTGCTTGAGGCGCCCGATTCAGTGGAGGTTGAGGTCGATGGAAATCGCATCTTGCAGGTGATGACAAACCTGCTCTCAAATGCCGCCAAGTATGGTGCGCGGAATGACCGGGTTGAGATCGTTATCAGCGTGAAGGGCGAACGTGTTCGGGTGAGTGTAACCGACCATGGTGAAGGCATTGATGAGGCGTTCCATGAACGGGTGTTTGAGCGCTTTGCCCGTGAGGGCGATAGCTCGATTGAGCGCCCCGATGGCACCGGGCTCGGACTCAATATCAGCCGGGTGATCATCGAGGCGCACAGGGGTGAAATCGACTTCGATTGCGCTGGTCGTGACGGTACAACCTTCTACTTCGAGCTGCCGGTATCTTAGTAGCCGTGTGTTTTCAGGTTACGACTCAGCGCGTTCCGTAGACAACAATTGTTTTGCCCTTGGCCGAGATCAGGTGTTGATCCTCGAGCGTCTTTATTACACGTCCGACCATCTCTCGTGAACAGCCGACAATCCTTCCCAGCTCCTGGCGGGTGATCGATATCTGCATGCCGTCTGGGTGAGTCAGTGCATCGGGTTGGCGCGCCAGGTCGAGCAGGGTGCCAGCAACACGTCCAGTGACATCAAGAAAGGCAAGGTCGCTTACCTTGCGACTGGTATTACGCAGTCGGGTTGCCATCTGTGAAGAGAGGGCGAAGAGGATGTCGGAATCGTCCATCGCCAGCTGACGGAAGTTGTTGTAGCTGATCTCGGCCAGCGTGCATTCGGTGCGGGCGCGCACCCAGGCGCTGCGGGTACTGTCGTCAAACAGTCCCATTTCGCCAAAGAAATCACCGGGATTGAGGTAGGCGAGCACGATCTCGCGACCATCATCGTCCTCGATCAGCACCGAGACCGACCCTTCGACGATGTAGTAGAGCACGTCGGGTTTGTCACCTGCGACGATGATCACCGTTTTGGGCGGATAGCGGCGTTTGTGGCAGTGCTCGAGAAAGCGGTCGATGACCGGGTTTCCGGTGTCCTGTGGAATCAATTTTGTCATTATTTACCCATCTCCATGAGGGAGTCTTTGCAGTTTATGGTATAGGGCCTCGGCTTGTCGAACTGTGATACGCTTCGCCGTCTCAGAAAGCGGGAGCAAGCGTTATGAAGGCGAGAATCAAGTGGGTTGAAGAGGCGACCTTTGTCGGTGAATCGGGTAGTGGTCATGCCGTCGTGATGGATGGGCCACCCGAGCATGGCGGCCGTGACCTGGGTGTGCGTCCGATGGAGATGCTGCTGCTGGGTATGGGGGGCTGCGCCTCATTTGATGTGATCCATATTCTCAAAAAATCGCGCCAGGATGTCACCAACTGTGTGGCAGAGATCGAGGCCGAACGCGCTGAGAGCGAACCCAAGGTTTTCACCAAGATTCATATCCACTTTATCGTCAGCGGCAACGAGCTTAAGGATGGCAAGGTGCAGAAGGCGGTAGAGCTCTCAGCCGAGAAGTACTGTTCAGCCTCTATCATGCTCGGCAATGCAGGTGTGGAGATCTCACACGATTACGAGGTTGTTGCGTAGTGAGCATGAAGCGTCCCAACCCCACCAGCGGTATGCGCCATGTGGCGCTCTATGTGGCTGATATGGGCGCAGCGGAACACTTCTATGTCGAGTTGTTGGGGATGACGGTTGAGTGGCGACCAGACGCCAACAACGTCTACCTCACCTCAGGCAACGACAACGTCGCCCTGCACAGCTCCCCGGAAGGTTACGACACCAGCGGCGATCAATCGCTCGACCATATTGGCTACATCCTCGAGACGATGCAGGACGTCG
Organism: Candidatus Reidiella endopervernicosa; assembly: GCF_013343005.1. GTDB lineage: Bacteria > Pseudomonadota > Gammaproteobacteria > Reidiella > Reidiella endopervernicosa. The sequence continues at coordinate 3,392,314 of NZ_CP054491.1, read as the reverse complement.
ACGACTGGTTCGAGTTCCTGCGCGCTAATGGAGTGAAGATGAAGACTGAACCACGTACCCACCGCGACGGTGCGCGCAGCTTCTACTGTCTCGATCCCGATGGCAATACGGTGCAGATGATCTTCCATCCGCCGCTGGTCGGCCAGGGATAAATGAGCTATCGGAGTCAGTGCTGGCTCCGATAGTTGAAATATTTCTAAACGAGTTGGAGGTGCTCTTGAATCTGGAGACGACCATGGCCTCGGTTGCACCAATAGTGGATGAATACTTTAATTACTCCTAAGGCGATTAATTACCTGCTCCATCCACATTGCACAGGAATGTTATTCTAGAGTTTACGTCGCTACTCCTCAGGATTGATCCCTCTAAACATCAAAACAATGGCCATCACGATCAACGCCATTATCGAGACAAACTGGGTAAAACCGGAGATGGAGAGGCCTAGTTCGGCTTCGTTGAACAGATCAAACATATCTTTGAATGCCGCGATTGAGATAAGAAACATCGCGGCGGAAAGAATACGGTTCATACGTCGTGCCAGATGGTTTTTAACCTGATCGTAGATGCGCGTCACCCCCTCCATGGTCTGCTCATGCACCTGTTTTACCTCGGCCATAATCTCATTGGTGCGCTGACGCAGGGATTCAAACTCCATCTCGGTAAACACCGCACGCATTAAGCGGGTATGGTCGGGGAAGGTCATCATTGAACCCGCCTGAATGATGTCGAGTAACCAATGGATGTCGCGTTCGAATCGGTTCAGGTTGTCTAGCTCTGCCTCCATCTCTTTGCGGTGGCGCTGTAGACGTTTGAGTGATTTTCGACCACCCTCGCTGACCGCCATGGAGAGCGAAGTGAGGCGTTAGTCCCCGATAGTCGACGCCGTCTGTATATTCGTAGTTGAGAGCGCGAGCGAACGACGGAGAAGATGCAGCAGCGGCTTTATGTCGGCGTAGAGTCACTGAGGGAGTGTGTAGAGCCGCGAAGAGGTGATTACGCAACGAACGCAGGACGTCGGGCGCCGCAGGCATAAACGGTCGCGTGAAGTTTTTGCTGTTTGCTTGGGCTTGGATGCCCAAAACAAACTTTCGCAAAATAGCGACTCCCCGGCGCCTTTCTCCTGTGGCCCCTCTACCGCTAACTGTCGTATATGTTTCCCCAACACAGTGTTGGTGAGTTGGAAAAGATTGGTGATGGCTGCCGCCACCTCTACCGACTCAGCCGCCTGTTCACGCACCCAGTCGGGCTGCTGTAGCAGTGCCATCACAGTACCGTGGCGTTGCACCATCATCAGTTCATTTTCGTTATAACGCAGGGGGGCCAGGTTTTCTGAGGCATCGGGGGCAGGGCGCAGGATCCAGTCATCCACCGCGCTTCGTACCTCGCGTAGCGGCAGGGCAATGGCCGGGTAGCCGATATGATTCTGTAACGCCTCAATGTCCAGCTCATGTCGCTGTTCACCCGTATCGCTAACTACTCGTTCCAGGCGCACTGAAACAAAACGATTGTCACTACTGTTCCAGTTCAGTGCCCGAGCTTCCTCTGGAAGGTGCTCGCCGAGTTGCAGTTTCAACTCGCTACTGAGGAGAGAAAGTGCGTGATCAGAAAACTCTTCAAAAAAGGCGAACTGTTCGCCCGATTGCTCACAACGAATCTGCTCGTCCACCGCATAGGGGGTTCCCAGGCTCATGGCGTGGCGTAATCCCGAGACGCTGAGTTGCGACAGATCGGATGATAGGTTGAGGACGAAGATTCCCATACTGAAATAGGTCAGTTCCACGGTAAAGTTGAGCTCACTACCACGAAACGGAAGTGTCAGCGGTGGAAACTGCCAGCTGTAGGTGTCGATAAAGTCGCGCGAGGCCAGCCCCGACCAGATGTCCGACATTGAGTCCGATTCCAGTGACGAGGCCCCCAATCCTTTTAACGACATTCCTTCCGTACCCCCGGCAGCAAGGGTCTCTGCCATCAGAGCAGCGAAAGGTTTCATCATGTTGTGGTGTAACGAGGCAAAATAGGCGATGCGCATACGCCCGTGCTCAATGCAGAGCTTGCCACTGCTATCGGCCTGTTGCCGTTCGGCAAACCGATGCAATACCGGTACGTGTGGTGCGAGATCGGTGGCCATAATCCGAGCCCCCATCGATTCAAGCTCGCGCAGCGCCCGCTCAATAGAAGGGAGCTTAATATCGACGGCCTGTTGCAGTACTGCTCCGTCACCCCAACGTAAACCATAAAGTTCAGCAACGCTTTTTATCGCATCGGCATAACAGTGGTAGGCAGCCAGTTGCGAGGCGAGGTGTTCGTCATATAGTTCAGCCTCCAGGCCATTAAGCCCCGTGCGTAACTGCAGTAACCGCTCTACGCCTTCGCCCAGCTCGGTAGAGGCCATACCCATGGTTGAGGCGAGACTCTGATAGATGCCTCGGTCGATATTGCAGATAGCCCCCTGTAGGCGAGCGAATTCACGTAGAACCTCGATAAAGTCGGTATTAATGGCACCTGTCACGCCATCCAGCGCCTCAACGGCACGCTCTATTAGCTGCTCTGCATGCCGGTAGCGATAGCTGGACTCGATAATGCTGCGTGCACTGAAGTAGCAACCGGAGAAACAGATCAGGCACTCATCCACACTCAGCCCATCGGGAAGAGATGTGGCCATCGGGTCATCCTCCAACTGCTCCAGCAGCGGATAGAGCTGCGGGTGCTGCGCACGCGCCTCAGCACGCGCCTCGCGCCTGCCCTCATCAAAGGCTTCATCACCAAGTAGCTCGAAGAACCTTAAAAGGCGCTGGTGTGGACTATTTTCCTGTGGCATGTGTTTCTCATCAGACTATTGTTTGTTGTGTGGCCAGGTGACCAGTGATACATCATCGGCTAGTCGGGAGAGCTGACGTTCTACTCGAGGATCGTCATGGTCCAGCAGGTAACCGTTATGAAAAAGGTGTCGGATTATATCAGCCAGCTCCTTGGCCGGAATGCTCTTCGGCCTCTTCTCCTGTGGCAGCACCATCAAGTGCATAGGCACGCTCTCGCTATCGTCATAACGTGGGGCGAAGTAGTCAAAAGCCAATTTATGAAACCCAAGCCGACCGTAGAAGATCGCCTGTCTCTCCTCGGCCTCGACCAGTAGCCAGGAGAAACCGGAGAGTCGCTTAAAGCGTGCCATGGCATCTCGACATAACAGTGTCCCAATCCCCCCGTTCCGCTGGCTCTCATCCACTGCTAGATAATTAAACATGACATAGGCGTTTAATGGGTTGAGTTCCTGAATGTAAAAACCGACGACACGTCCACTCAACAGGCCGGCCATCAACTGATAGCTGCCCTCGTTGAGTCGATCGGCGATCACTGCCTCCGGCTCTCGTTCCCACGCAGGGAAGGTCGCGCGATAGATCGTCATGCAGGCATTCCACTCGCTACCCGAGGTCTGGTGTACTGACGAGATACGCAGGGCATCAGTCATGGCTATGAACCATGCATTCTGAGGCGAATGTTAGAAGAATCAGGTTTGCCTCGCTGATCATATGGGGCTGTGTCATGTTGAGAAAACCGGCTGAAGTGCCTGATCATTGGTGTGGGTGAGAGGGCTGTCAAAGCGTTAAGTGAAGCAGGTTGTCAAATCGCTTGAGTGGGTGATGCTGGAGATCTTCTGCTGTCTAAATACGAGCAAGATACCGCGCTGAACCGTTAGCTGAAGTCGAAGGTCCAGATGTCGTTGCCCTTCGGCCCCTTACCGAGGTAGTGGTAGCCGATCTCGGTAAACATTTTCTTCATTCCCTTGCGCATCAGCTTCGGATTCTCGGTGACGATAGCGATTCCCTGGGGTTTGTTCTGTATCTCTGCGCTGTTGAGGTAGTCACGAGTGGTGCGGGTGATGATGCGCATCATGTTGGGAATGCGATCGGTAGGTTGGATGAACATCCGGTAGAAGAAGTAGTTGTTGTCACCGTTGAGCTTGCCGGGATAGACGGTTGAGAGTCCGGCCAGCTCGCCCTGTGGATTGCGGGCGATGCAGACTACCTCCTGTACCCTCCGTTCCGTTTCCAGGGGATTACCGATGGCATTGTTGCGGCTCCAGAAGTCGATAATCTCACCGCGCAGGGTGTTATCTACGCTGCCGTAGACGGTGGAAATGGTGTAGTCATTGAAGCTGAGTTCCATGCTGGATTGTTCCGTCTGGCCCGAGGGTAGGTTAGATGTGGTAGACGCTCTTGGTCATCAGCTTGGAGGTGAGTCCCATCAATTTTTTGATCGGCCAGGGTAGATCTGCCCCTCCGGCCTGCAGTGCGAGCGTAGCGTGGTGCTGCTCATCGACCTTCATCTGCTCAAGAATTGCGCGACTCTTCTCGTCGTGCTCGGGAATTGACTCGAGGTGTTCATCGAGGTGCTTCACCACCTGCTTCTCGGTCTCGGCAACAAAACCAAGGCTCCACTTGTCACCGGCAAGACCCGCCGTGGCACCGATGGCGAATGAGCCGGCATACCAGAGGGGATTGAGCAGGCTCTTGCGGCTACCCATATCCTTAACCCGTCCCTCGCACCAGTCGAGGTGGTCGTTCTCCTCCTGCGCGGCGCGCGCCATGCTGTCGCGCACCTCGGGTAGCTTGGCGGTCAGTGCTTGGCCCTGATAGAGCGCCTGGGCGCAGACCTCACCGGCGTGATTGATACGCATCAGCCCCGCTACATGGCGCTGTTCCGCCTCGCTCAGCTCGGTATCATCAAGATCGTCGGCCGGGTTGGGACGTTCGGTGATTTTCGGCTGACCGAAGACGGTCTGAAGCGCCATGTCGAGATTCATCACCAGCTGGTCGAGGGGGGGGTAGTCGCGTCTATTCATGATTGATACCTTAGCGGCAGGGGTAGGGTGAGGCAAGGTAGTCGGGCTAGAATGTTTCGCACAAGATGGAGTTAGTCCTGATGGGGTCGAGTCGGTACCGACTCCGACCCCTGAAAGTTACCGAACAATAAGGATCGTTTGCATGAATGAGAGTCACGATCTTGAGCTGCTGCTCAGCTCCCACTTTCCAATTGTAGTGATCGAATCGCAGGAGGAGACGCGGGTGCTGCAGCTGCTGAGTGGTATCGGCCAGCGGCGCTTCAAGTCGGTGAATAGCTGGAGCGTGACCGATGGCATGCGGCGCATCGATATCGATATCCCCTCCAGCGAAGAGGGAGCGAAGCCGGAGGAGATGCTCTGGCAGCTACGTCGCGACCGCCATGCCGGTATCTATGTGCTGTGTGATTTTCATCCCTATCTCGACGAGCCGCTACACATCCGTCTGCTCAAGGATATCGCGCTGAGCCATCAGCAGAGCGGTATCTCGCTGGTACTGCTGAGCCATAAGATTACGATCCCACCAGAGCTGAGGCCCTTTACTGCCAGCGCCGAGATCTCACTACCCGACCAGGTGGCGCTGGAGAAGATCGTGCTAGAGACGACCCAGCAGTATCAGCAGCGGAGTCGCCAGTCGGTGCGTAGTGATGAAGCGACCTTCAAACTGCTGGTCAGTAATCTCAGCGGTCTGACCCGTGATGATGCGACTCGATTGGCTCGTAATGCGATCTTCGATGACGGGGCGATCACCGAGTCCGATCTGCCGACGGTGATGAAGGCGAAACATGCACTGCTCAGCCGCTGACCGCCATGGAGAGCGAAGTGAGGGCGGTTAGTCCCCGATAGTCGACGCCGTCTGTATATTCGTAGTTGAGAGCGCGAGCGAACGACGGAGAAGATGCAGCAGCGGCTTTATGTCGGCGTAGAGTCACTGAGGGGTTGTGTAGAGCCGCGAAGAGGTGATTACGCAACGTACGCAGGACGGTCGGGCGCCGCAGGCATAAACGGTCGCGTGAAGTTTTTGCTGTTTGCTTGGGCTTGGATGCCCAAAACAAACTTTCGCAAAAATAGCGACTCCCGGGGAGAGGGTGTGCTCAGTTATGAATTCGATACCGCTCGCTTCGGTGAGGTGGGTGGACTGCGCAAGCTCAAAAGCTGGTTGGAGCCACGTCGTGCCATCTTCCACAGTGAGGTTGATGACAAACGCCTCGATCCGCCCAAGGGGGTGCTGCTACTCGGTGTGCAGGGTGGTGGAAAGAGCCTTGCCGCCAAGGCGGTGGCGGGGAGTTGGAATGTACCGCTGTTGAGGCTCGATTTTGCGGCGATTCACGACACATTTCACGGCGAGACCGAGCGCAAGATGCGCGAATCACTGAAAATGGCCGAGGCGATGGCCCCCTGCGTGTTGTGGATCGATGAGATCGAGAAGGGGATCTCGACTCAGGATCATGACGGCGGTACCTCAAAGCGGGTGTTGGGCTCGCTGCTGACCTGGATGGCGGAGAAGCAGAGCAGTGTCTTTATCGTCGCTACCGCAAACGAGATCGATCAGCTACCACCGGAGCTGGTGCGCAAGGGGCGATTTGACGAGATCTTCTTTGTCGATCTGCCCAGCGCCGAGGTACGGCGCGATATCTTTGAGATCCATCTGAAAAAACGTGAGATCGAGGCGGAGCGTTTCGATACCGGCATGTTGGCGGCGCAGTCGGAGGGATTCTCTGGTGCCGAGATCGAACAGGCGATCGTCTCCGCGCTCTACGCCACCCACGCCAATCAGAGTGAGCTGGGGACCGGCGATATTCTTGAAGAGCTGATTCAGACCCGGCCACTTTCACTGGTGATGCAGGAGCGTATCGATGCGCTGCGCGAATGGGCGCTGGAACGAACTGTGCCGAGTGATTGATGAGGCCGCTAGACGCTGGTGATCTGCTGTAACAGCAGCGCGATCGGGTGGTGTAGTTCAAGCCCCGGCCTGCCCGCCTGAATATGGAGTGCGCAGCCGATGTTGGTGCTGACAACTGCATCGGCCGACGCGGCGGTAATGGCAGAGAGTTTCTCACGTCGTAAGGCATCGGCTAGTGCTGGTTGGGTTACCATGTAACTACCCGCAGCACCACAACAGCGATTATTGTTTGCCAGCGGCCGTGCCACTAGTTCCGGGATCATCGCCAGTAGCTTCTGTACGCTCGCCATGCCATTGAGCAGATTGCGGCTGGCACAGGGTTCGTGAATGGCGATGCGCTGTTTGAGGGGGCGAAAGCAGATCTGCTCCGGCCACTCGATCGTAGCGAGGAAGTCGCAGATGTCATAGACCGCTACCTTGAAGCCGTTCTCTTCTCCATAACGAGCCGCATACTCCCGCAACTGCGCGGTACAACCGCTACCCGTACCGATAACCGCCTCTACCTCTAGCCCGTTAAAAGCGGTGACATTGATGTGAGCGAGTGACTTTGCCTGCTCAGGTTCGCCGTTGTGTTGATGGAGCGAACCGCAACACCCCTGGCTGACGGGAATCTGCACGCCATAACCGAGGATGTTGAGCAGTTTGATCGCACTCGGCAGGGTGCCGTCGTCCATCATTTCGCCGATACAGCCGGTAAAGAGGGCGACATCGGCTCGCTTCTCACCCTGAGGAGGGTAGTAGCTTTTCAGGTTGAGCGGTTCGGGCACGTTGGGCAGTGCCTGCTCCAGTCCGTCGAGTTTGAGGCCTCGCAACAGACCACTCTGGCGCGCCAGCCACTGAGCACCGGAGCGCTGATAGAGACGCAGGCCTTTAGCGACCTGTCGTAGACGCCCCTGTTTATCGGCGACGCTGTCGAGCAGCTGTTGCAGTGGCACACTGCGTGATGAGGACTGAGCGGCGCCGGGGGCAAACAGCGCACGCGCCTCATCGATCAGCTTGCCGTAGGGGACCTGTGACGGGCAGACTCGCTCACAGCTGCGGCAGACCAGACAGCGGTCGAGGTGCCCCTTGAGCTCTGCATCTGCCTGCAGCTGGCCACGCGCCAGCGCCTGCATCAGCGAAATGCGTCCACGCGGGGACTCCGCCTCGTTGCGGGTGAGGTGGTAGGTCGGGCAGTGGGGCAGGCAGAGACCGCAGAGCACGCACTGGTCGGTCTCTTTGAGTATCTGCTGATCGGGCGGTGTAACGGGTTGGTCCAAAGGGTCGCTCTGTGTTGCCGGTTTGCTCGACGCCGTAGGTTGCGCGCCTCAAAGGTCATTATTCTAGCAGTTCCCGATATAATCCCCTTATCAATTGTTCAATTCGGATTAAGTCGATGTCCCACTACCAGTACCACCTCTTTGTCTGTACCAACCAACGTGACGATGGCTGTGCCTGCTGCGGTAATCACGGTGCGCAGGCCCTGCGTGATTACGCCAAGAAGCGCTGTAAGGAGCTTGGTATTCACGGTGCGGGGCAGGTGAGAGTCAATTCGGCGGGTTGCATGGATCGCTGCGACAAGGGACCGGTGATGGTGATCTACCCGGGGGAAACCTGGTACACCTTCATCGATAAAGAGGATATCGACGAGATCATTGAGCAGCATCTGCTCAAGGGTAAGGTAGTGGAGCGGTTGAAGATCTAAGGGACGAAACTGGGAGGCAGTTTGATACGGATATTATTCGGTGCGGCAATGCTCTACAGCGTCTGTAACGACTGGTCGGCACACGACTGGGGGACGATAGCGGCATACCTTCTGGTCGGTATTATTTTGATCTTGTGGGGTGTTGCGAGTTTGACAGAGGCCGAGGTGGATGAGTTTCACCACGATGAAGAGGCGTACGATGAGTATGAGGTCATCGTCAGGATCCAGAAGAGACGTGACCAGGATATTGAAAATTAGTTATTAACGTCTCAGGTGATTTTCGCCTTTACCACCTGGTTGAAGTGCGCCACCCACTGTTTGTCGAATTGACTGCCGATGTGGCTGTTGATCTCCAGCACGGCACGCATGATTGGACGTTTATGTTCGCGGTAGCAGCGGTTGCTGATCATGGCAACAAAGGTGTCGGCGATGGCGATGATTTTCGCCCCCTCGCAAATCTGTTCCCCGTTTAGCTGTTGCGGGTAACCGCTTCCATCGAGCCGTTCATGGTGGTGGTGGATCATCTCGGCTGCAGACTCCCAGCCACTCATACGACGCATCCACTCGTAACCTATGCGGCTGTGACCTTTGAGCTGTGCGCTCTCCTCATCGCTGAGCGGTTCGCCCTTAGTGGCGATCTCGATTGGTAGGAACGACATGCCAATATCGTAGAGGTAGACTGCTGCGGTGAGCTGTACCTCGTCGACCGGATTATCCGCCGCCTCATTCATGCTCAGGCAGAGATCGAGTAGACGGGTGCTGCGGCCCGGCCAGAATGGGGTCACGCTCTCGATCTGCTGGCTCAATTCAAAGAAGAAGGCGATGTCGGCGCTTTGTGCGGTTGAGTCGCTACGGGTTGGCTGGGGAGATTCAGCAACCTCGTAATCTCCATTGGGGTCAATCTGCTGCAGTGTCTCTATGACACGCTGCTGAAGATGTGCCGGGTCGGTGTCGGTGAGCGTGTGGATGAGAGTGTGTAGTTGTCCACTTTCGGCGCTCTCCCCAGGCGAGCTAAGCTGCTGTGCAGAGAGTTCACGAATCTGTGCGACAACCAGTAGTAGTAGATCGTTAAAACCTGCGACGTGGTGGAGGTGGCCGTGGCGAATGGCATCGAGAATATCCTCTAGCATGTGGATGATCTCGGAGAGCTGCTCGAGCCCCACCATGCGCAGATTGCTCTTGATCGAGTGGACTACGCGGAACAGTTCATCGATGGCGCTGCGGTCATCGGGTGCATCGTCGATGCGTACCAGCGCGTCAGACATATTGTCGTAGGCGTCGGTCAGCTCGCCAAGGAAATCCTTGATCGTCTCTTCATCGACCTCAATGCTACTTTCACTCATAGGTTTTGTTGTTATTGTGGCTACAGGGATATTTCTATTCTATCTCGCTCTGCCAGGATGCCAATGGCCTAAGTTGGGTAGTCGTCACAGTTTTACTCACCAACATGAAGTAGTAACCCTTTTTCGCGTGCCACGCGGAAGGTGCGTAGAAAGATAGTAATGGCGACGGCCAGATAGAGTAGATCGAGAGTGAGTGCCTTAATCATCAGATCGGCGCGGAAAGTGCCGTCGAACATTACCGCACGCATCCCCTCAAAGACATGGCTTGCTGGTAGCCACCAGGCCACGCTCTGCAGCCACTCCGGCAGGGTTGATATTGGGTAGTAGATGCCGCAGATCGGAGCGATGGCGAAGATCGCAACCCAGGCGAGGTTCTCAGCACCGAGTCCGTAACGCATCACCAGTGATGAGAGCAGGATGCCGATCGACCAGCCCATCATCAACAGCCCGGCGAAGAAACCGAGTAGTGGCAGGCCGATGTCGAAGATCGAGAAGTGATAGAGCGGTATCGCCAGTGCTGCGGCCCCGCTGATACCTATCAGGGTACGAATCAGACTGATAGTGGTGAGCGAGATCACCAGTTCGTAGGGTCGGAGGGGGGATGCAAAGAGGTGACCGAGATTGCGTGAGTACATCTCTTCAAAGAAGGCGAGGGTTACGCCGAGGTGACCACGGAACAGAACATCCCAGAGCAGTACGCCAGCGATCAGTACCCCAGCCGCCTGTGCCACCCAGCTACTGTGCTGGGTAAAAAACTGGCTGATAAAACCCCACAGAATCATCTGTACCGTCGGCCAGTAGACCAGCTCCAGCAGTCGTGGCCACGACTTGCGTAGCAGATAGGTGTAGCGCAGCACCATCGCGCCGATGCGATGTAGCGAGAGGCTATTCATGCGGTGCCCTCCCCTGCGCGTGCGACATCGAGAAAGACCTGTTCCATTGAGTCGCGCCCAAAACGTTCCTGCAGTTCTGAGGGGGTGCCCTGGTCGATCACGCAGGGCAACATGATGCACCTCATCGCAGAGCGCTCCCTTCGCCGCATGTACCATGAGAGCGAGCAGCAGGGTGGCCAGCCTCAGTCTCGCTGCTGGATCAGTGAGCATGGTGCGAATTCGGTCGGCGCTATCGGGATCGAGTGAGGCGGTTGGCTCATCAAGTAGTAGCAGTTCCGGTTGGTTGAGCAGTGCCTTGGCGAGGTGCAACTCGGGTGCGTTGTCCGGCAGAGAGAGTACCGTAACGGCGGCCAATAAACTCACCGATATCGAGCTGTTCACAGAGCTGTGCAATTCGCCTTTTTACCTGTGGCACACCGTAGAGATGTGCGTAGACGGTCAGATTCTCTCGCACGGTAAGACGCATCGGCAGGTCGACATAGGGTGATGAGAAGTTCATCCGTGGCAACACTCGGTAGCGGTGGGTGAGCATGTCCTCATCCAGTACGGTGATAGTGCCACTGCTAGGGGTGAGCAGACCGACGCTGACCGCCATGGATAGCGAAGCGAAGGCGGTTAGTCCCCGATAGTCGACGCCGTCTGCCTATTCGTAGTTGAGAGCGCGAGCGAACGACGAAGAAGATGCAGCAGCGGCTTTATGTCGGCGTAGAGTCACTGAGGAGTTGTGTAGAGCCGCGAAGAGGTGATTACGCAACGTACGCAGACGTCGGGGCGCCGTAGGCATAAACGGTCGCGTTAAGTATTTGCCGCTTGCTTGGGCTTGGATGCCCAAAACATGCTTCCGCAAAATAGCGACTCCCCGAGCAGGATAGAGAGGGTGGTGGTTTTACCGGCACCGTTACCGCCGAGTAGGCCGCAGATTGACCCCCGGTCTACCTGAAAGCTGATGCCGTCGACGGCGTTGACCTCATCGAACTGCTTGTGGAGCCGTTCGACCTGAATAGCGGGCTGTTGCATGGTTAGGGTTTCGAGTCGCTTAAAAGGGTGATCATACCGTCGATTAGTTCAATCTCTAACGGTGTTAGCGAGTGTCCCAGACAGGGGCCGTAGATACAGTAGCCATCCTCGATTTTAAACAGCGCACCGTGCATGCCGCACTCGATGTGCTGGCAGTCGACATCGAGAAACTGATCGGGGCGCCAGTTGAGCTCACCACCGACGTGGGGGCACTTATTGAGATAGGCGTAGAAGTTACCGCTGCGGTTGACGACAAAAAGCTCGAGTGGATCATCGTTAACCGTGACACTGAAACCACGTGCGCTGTCATCTTTGATCTCGGTAGCGGCTACAAGCGCTGTTTTGACCTTCATGATTCGCTATCGACCAGATTGTCTAAACACAGCTGACCGCACTTGGCACCCGCGAGACGACACGCCTCGTGTAGTGACATAACAAATGGCTGTTGCTTGAGTTGCGAGGCGATAAAGGCGGCGTTGAAGGTGTCACCCGCAGCGAGTGTATCGACAACTTTCTCAGGGGGATAGGCTGGCGCCTGATAGAAGTTACCCGCGCGATCGAGTGCGGTTGCACCCATCTTACCCCAGGCAACGACCAGATCGGCGACATCGTGGTGATCACGAATCTGATTAAGAAACAGCTCGGGTGAGTCGAAGCCGTTGTGGAGTGCATAGATGCGTGAAAAGAGCAGTAGATCGGCGTGATCAAACAGCTGCTCGATGTTGTCACGCGGCTTCTCAATCTCGATTGAATACTTAACTTCGGGGTGGTGGCTGCGCAGGTGGTCGAGCATCGCTTTGGTCTGGCTGATGTTGCGCCCCTCGAAGTGGATCCAGTCGTAGCGACTTAGATCGATACGTTTGAAATCCTCCAGCTGAAACTCTTCAAGATCACGGTGGTGGAGGATAGTGCGTGAGCCGTTGTGGAGATTGAGAGTGATATAGGAGGTTGGGACTTTACCCGTGCTATCGATGAGGCAGTGATCAAGGTCGATACTGCGCGCCTCCAGCATGGCGATCACACGCCGGCCATCGGGCTCGTCGGCAAGGCTTGCCGCAAGTGAACAGGAGAATCCGAACTGTTGCAGCACCGAGAGGGTGTTGGTGGCATTTCCGCCACAGACGATTCGCTGACCAGTGATGCGTTGCTCACTATTCTCGATGGGATAGTCATCCACGGTGTTGATGATATCGAGGGTGGCGATACCGACAGCAAGGATAGCGGACATCTTCTACTCCATAATTTGCACTTCGTACTGGTGTGAGCGTTGCTCGCTATCATTATGGCACTAAAATTTAGCGCTGTTTTTACCGCTGTTGGGTGCTTTGGATGAGTTTAAAGTGATAGTAAGCGTGGTATTTATGACAATCTTTTAGTGCTACATATGTAGCGTATTTCTTATATAAGTCGTTGCTGATCCTGTAACAATTACTGGCTGTCATGACGAGTGGCGGAATAATGTTGATGCTAAATCTTCGGTTTTATAGAGGGTTATGTGGTTAAGTTGAGAAAGGATCGCAGAGTGAGATAGCCATATTTATCGCCTTCCCTATATGTTTGATTGCCAACCTGAAATGGTGAAGTTGCCAAACCCCTATATATATTGCTTAAAGGGTGATCAAAATCGCCAAACACCTATAGAAATAGGGATTAAAAGCAGTTATGTTATGCAACACCCTCACGCGGGAAACCACCAAAAAAGGAGTTAACTAGATGGCTGTAAAGAAAAAAGCTGCACCAAAAAAGAAGGCCGCTGCAAAGAAAGCTGCCGCTGCTGCACCTAAGAAAGCAGCAACCAAGACCGAGATTCTGAACAACCTCTCAGAGGCCACCGGTCTGACCAAGAAGGATGTCGGTGCTGTATTCGACGCCATGTCAGAAATGATCAACAAAGAGATCAACCCACGTCGTCGTGGACCGGGCGTATTCAATATCCCAGGTCTGATGAAGATCAAGGTTGTGAAGAAGCCTGCTACCAAGGCTCGCAAGGGCATCAACCCCTTCACCGGCGAAGAGATGATGTTCAAGGCGAAACCAGCACGCAACACCGTCAAGGTACTGCCGCTGAAGGCGCTGAAAGAGATGGTCTAAGCCCTTACCGGCCAATGATCAAGAAGAACCGGGGTTTGCCCCGGTTTTTTTTGGCCATGGATGGCCTTATGCCGCGAAGCACACGGATGTGCGAGAGCGGCGTGCTGAAGTCATCTGGATTGTGAGTCTAGAGAAAGGGATGCGCAGAGTTGCGATGCCACATCACAGGTTGTCTTTTCGTCTGCTTACTACGTTCCAGCGCCCATCTGCGATGCCCATTAACTATTGATAATGATGCTTCTCGACTGCACTACTCATGGTGCTAACGCGACACTCCTATCTCGTGAGCGGTACAGTAGATCTGTCATTGAATCGTTTCGTAGAGTGCTTCGAGTAATGCACTACGATTTGTATCTGTTACCGCGCGTTCTCCTCGAACTAATATCCTGGCGCTTGAAAGCACGCACTGCTGTGCGAAGTTCCAAAATGTAGGGTGGGCACGTTTATGCGCCCACGTGGCGCAAGAGTCGTAGGTTGGGTTGAATGATAAGGAAACCCAACATATCACCCACAACCGGGCCACATCGGCATTTGGTGTGTTTTGTTGCACCCAAGAGTACTTCCTCGCTTCGCTCAGGGCTCGCTCAACCTACCCTGCGGTCATTGATGTTTAGTTGCCCTGGATGCCTGTTGGCGTGCAGCGATGAAGTCGCGGTGGGGGAGGTAGATGAGGCTGGCGATTTTGCGGATCTGGTGTTCTTCGTGATCATCCTTATGGCCATCGGCGAAGGCGACGCGCCAGAGTAGTTCGATGATCTCTCTTTTCTCGCTGAGTTTGAAGTGGTCGTTGATCAGGCGGGTGTAGGGGTAGAGCGAGACGCTCTGTTCACTACTGCGTTCGGCCTCGTCCATCAGTAGCTTGAGGGCCGTCTCATCGAGTGAGAAGCGGTTGCGTAGTAGCTGTTCAATGGCAGAGCGTTCTGCTGTTTCGATGGTGTGATCGGCACGTGCTATCTCGATTAGCAGTGTGGCGGTTGCCAGCTGCACGCCATCGATGATGCTGCTGCTTTTGCTGCTACAGCGCCTGGAACGCTGTAGCAGGCGTCGTAATTGATCGATCATTGCCGTTAGAGCCTGTTACGCATTGTCGAGGTACTGCGACCAATCGTGTTGCTCTCCGTATACAAAGAAGTGCGGATTGAGCAGCGAATCCTTGGTGTTATAACGCAGCGGCTGCATGTCGGTTTCGGTCAGCTGACCACCGGCCTCTTCGACCACGCATTGTGCGGCAGCTGTATCCCACTCAGAGGTGGGGCCGAGGCGTGGGTAGAGATGAGCACGACCCTCTGCCACCAGGCACGATTTGAGCGAGCTACCCATGCCGATGATTTCGTATTCACCGATCCGTTCCAGGAAGGCGTTGAGTGAGTCGCCACGATGTGAGCGACTGCCAGCGACCCGAAGCGGACCGTCATTGTGTGATGCGACCTTGATCTGCTCAGGCTCGCCGCCGGGGATCTGCTTGAATGAACCGCCACCCTCCCAGGCGAAGTAGTCGACGCCACTGACCGGTACGTGGATCGAGCCGAGTACTGAGCGGTGGTTGTGGATCAGTGCGATATTGACGGTGAACTCACCGTTACGTTTGATGAACTCGCGGGTGCCGTCGAGCGGATCGACCAGCCAGTAGGTGCTCCATTGGCTGCGTTCGGAGAAGGGGATGTTCGCCTCCTCTTCAGAGAGTAGTGGTATCTCGGGTGTTAGTGCTGCGAGCCCTGCCTTGATGGCACCGTGTGCTGCCATGTCCGCCTGGGTCAGTGGCGACTGGTCTTCTTTCAGTTCAACACTAAATTCGGTGTTGTAGATCTCGATAATGAGACGACCCGCCTCACGTGATAGTTCGGCTACTGGGCCGATCAGTGCCTCGAGATCGAGTGGGCAGGGGGTGTTTGATTCAGACATTGTTGGTCCTTTCGCGTATCAAAAACAGTGCGGCAATGGTGCGCGCCTCGGTGCACTCTTCATGTTGCAGTAGTTGATCGAGTTGGCTCAGTTTCCACGGCACTACCTCAAGCTCCTCGGGTTCGTCACCCTCCATCCGTTTCTCATAGAGCCGTTCGGCCAGCACGATATGGGTGGTGTGCCCCAGATAGCCGGGTGCGAGGGTCAGAGAGGTGACGTGTGTTAGCTGTTCTGCGCCGTAACCTATCTCCTCCATAATCTCGCGATTGGCCGCCTCGACTGGAGGTTCGCCTGCCTCGATGCGCCCCTTTGGAAGGGTCAGTTCGTAACGATCGACACCGGCGGCATATTCGCGCACCAGTAGCACTGTGTCGGCATCGAGCATCGGTACGATCAGTACCGCACCGTGCGGAGAGCCGATCAGACGCTCGTAACTCACCTCGACGCCATTACTAAAACGTAGATCGAGCTGCTCGACTTTGAAGAGTCGAGTGGATGCGATCATGGTGGTACTGAGGACTTCAGGTTTTTTTTGCATCGTCTCGGTTATGGGTGTTGCTGGGCAGCCGACATTGTACATCAGCTCTGAGGCTGGCACAGGTCGGTGGGAGGGTCGATAATAGAGGGCAAAGGAGCCCCTTATGACCAATGCGACCGAACCCGACTGGAGTGCGATCCACACCCTGTTTCTCGACATGGATGGAACGTTGCTCGATCTGCACTTCGATAACTACTTCTGGCAGGAGCATGTGCCGCAGCGATATGCCGAGATCAATGAACTTGAGATCGAGCGGGCGCGTGAATTGCTCTATCCACGTTTTCAGGCTGCCGAGGGGACGATGGAGTGGTACTGCGTCGACTACTGGAGTCAGGAGCTGGGACTCGATATCGCAATGCTCAAAGAGGAGGTCGATCATCTGATCGCGATCCATCCCCACGTGGTCGATTTTCTCGAGGCGCTTGAACGCTCAGGACGTCGCCGTGTGCTGGTAACCAATGCGCATCAGAAGAGCCTGGCGTTAAAGATGGAGAAGACGCAGCTGGCGGGCCACTTCGAAAAAATTATCTGCACCCACGACTTCGGCAAGCCGAAAGAGGAGACCAGCTTCTGGGATGCCTTGCAGGCGGTGGAACCGTTTGAACCAGCCTCAACGCTGTTGATTGATGACAGTCTGCCAGTACTGCGCTCAGCACACAGCTACGGTATTAAACATCTGCTTGCGGTACGTAATCCCGATACCAGGGGAGCGGCGCGGGATACTGCTGACTTCACAGCTCTGGATCACTTCGAATCTCTGTTGGAATTGGCCGAGCGATCACCAGCATAAGAGTAGCGGTGACTAACCGCACGCTCCTCGTGCTGGGGAGGAGGATGTACTGCTGTGAATCGCGGAGAGTGGTGAGCGGCGTTCAGGATTAGACTTCGTTTTATTCGGGCTACGATCCTGTGTGGTTATTTCTAACCGACTCAGGGTCAGGTCAGGCCCACTTCTTGAAACGTTTCTTGCAGTATTTCAGTAGTGATTTGTAGCTGTCGAAATAGAGGTTGAAGCCATCTTCGGCGGGCGCATCAAGTTCGCAGTAATCATTGCTATGGTCGCGGCAGATGCCGGGGCGTTCATGATAGATGCCGCATCGACCATCGCCTTGTAGGTGAAGGCATGGCGAGTCGACCAGTAGTGTCCAGCCATCGTCGTCTTTATAGAATCTGATGTTCTGGTGTGAGATCTGCCACAGCATATGCTGGAAGTCCGCCTTGGAGCGTGGCGTGTCGATCACCTGGGTAATGTAGGTACAACACTTCGAGCCGACGCAAAAACTGCACTTGTTCTCAGGAGTGATCTCCAGCGGTATATCTTTCAACGCTTTTTTCGAACTCTTTTTTGACTTGCCCATGGTGCTGTCCGTTACCTGTGATGTTGTGGAGTATAACGCCCTGTGATGAATTTAATATTTACTTGTGCAGGGTGAACTGATCGAAACGTTGCGTCTGCACCAGACTCGAGCCCGCCTTGGCCTTTACCCGTTGACCGGTGACGGCGGTTAGGTGCAGCTGGCGTCCCTTTTGATAGATGCCCTTGGCAGCAATCATCGTTGTCGGTAGGCCGATCTCAGGCTGCGCCTTTAGGAACAACGATGCCCTGGCCGGTTCATCATCATAGCCACAGTGGGTAGGTGTGGCGTTGCCATCGAGAAAGGCGATGCCGATCTCTATATGGCCGGTACCATCATTTTTTAGCCAACGTACGGTGGCGAGTTGCGGCGGATTGTCATCCGGGACTGGCATGGCGATCACCTCCCCGACGTGTATCTCGACACCGCTGCTGGTTGTACTACTGAGCTGGTTACCTTCGTTGTGTTCATTGACCACGCGCCAGCTTGAGAGCAGGGATTCTCGGTGGCTGGTGAGATAGTCACAGATGCCCTCCAGGCCAACAATCAACGACACATAACGCTCGGCCGATTCACGGGGCAGCTTTCGTTCGCTGACCGCCATGGATAGCGAAGCGAAGGCGGTTAGTCCGCGATAGTCGACGCCGTCTGCATATTCGTAGTTGAGAGCGCGAGCGGACGACGAAGAAGATGCAGCAGCGGCTTTATGTCGGCGTAGAGTCACTGAGGGAGTTGTGTAGAGCCGCGAAGAGGTGATTACGCAACGTACGCAGGACGGTCGGGGCGCCGAAGGCATAAACGGTCGCGTTAAGTTTTTGCTGTTTGCTTGGGCTTGGATGCCCAAAACAAACTTTCGCAAAAATAGCGACTCCCCGGGTTCCTGGCCTCGGTGTTGGCTGGAGAGACGCGCCAGCATCGGTTCGGCCTGTTTTTCATGTCCATTCTCAATGCGCTGTTCCAGCTCATCGAGCAGTGGTCCAATGTCGTAAATTCGCGGCACTTCGGCACGCTCAACATCGCCCTCCTTGCAGCCGCGCGGGGGAGAGTCGCCATTGAGGTCGATCAGAAAGCTGCCCTGACACTTGGCCGCTTCGGCGCTGTCGATGCGGCAGAGTGGTGCCAGTTCTAGATAGGCCTGAAACAGTGGCAGCAGCTCATTCTCGCCGAGTCGGAATGGATCACTGATGGTCAGTAACATCACTCGTTTGTAGAGATTGGCGGTGGTGCTACTGTCGCGTCGTCCGATCGCCGGAGTGTTCTCGCAGCCACTCTGTTCAGCATAGTAGTAGAGTTGGTGCAGCTCGAGTAGAGCGAAGGGTGGCACCGGTCCGTAGTAGCGGTAGGTGTGCAGCAGTCCGAGGGTGATCTGTTCCATGCTGCGAAAGATCGCCAACAACAGCCGCTGACCGCCATGGAGAGCGAAGTGAGGGCGGTTAGTCCCCGATAGTCGACGCCGTCTGCCTATTCGTAGTTGAGAGCGCGAGCGGACGACGAAGAAGATGCAGCAGCGGCTTTATAGTCGGCGTAGAGTCACTGAGGGAGTTGTGTAGAGCCGCGAAGAGTGATTACGCAACGTACGCAGGATCGGTCGGGGCGCTCGAAGGCATAAACGGTCGCGTTAAGTTTTGCTGTTTGCTTGGGCTGATGCCCAAAACAAACTTTTCGCAAAATAGCGACTTCCCGGAGCTTATCTTTACTCAGGTTCGAGCTTGTTGCGATAACCCTCCATCACTACCAGTTTGTACCCGTCAGCCAGGGTGGCGAAAAGCAGTCCCACCTGGTCGATAAACTCATTCTGCTCGTCACTCTGCTGAATCTGTTTAATCAACTGCTTGATATCGACAGCGCTGAAGAGTCGTTCGACAGGTTTACGATAGAGTTCAAGCAGGTTGATACGCTGTTTGATCGGCATCTTCTGTGCGTTAAATGCCTCGAGTCGCTCTCTGATCTGCCTGGCGGTGTCACTGTAGTTGAATAGTGGCAGTTCGTTGAGCCAGCGATTGAGCGCCCGCTCCTTGAGATCGACCGAGGGGTCGTCGTAGTTGTGCTGGTCGGGGGTTGTTAGCAGTAACAGAGACATAGGGTGATCGGTCTATGTAGAGCGTTGGTCTCTTATCTATGGTGCGGTGTGGGTCAATGTGGAGGCTTAATACTAGAGTGTCAGAGGAAGCTGGGGAAGCCTACCACTGAGATTGATTGCTGCACGGTTACTGTTGCCTCGTGCGCCAAGCATTGAGAGTAGCTGCTGCAGGTCGGTGACGTCTGTACGAGTTGCGTAGATTGAGGACACTGCTCAGACATTGAGTTCATCTGGCGTCGATGGCTGACTCCTTGAGATATGGAGGTCGTGTGGCGTAGATACCCTCGAGGTATCGCTGTGGTGATGATCGATCTGCAGTCCCTGCTCATTTGTTGCAAATGTCGCCTTGAGATCACCCAGTGCGACCGGTTGTGCCAGACTGAAGCTGGCGTCACGCCAGATCAGTTCTCCTGTCAGTGATTTAATCTGTTTTCCAGCAAGGCGTGCCTGTGTTAGCCGTAGTTCAAGTTTGCCGGTGGGTTTCACGGCTGCGGCCATCGGTGGGAGGGGTAGCTGTGCCAGCGAGCTGATAGCGGTGAGACCATCAATGCCAACGAGTTGCTCGGCATCGATTGAGAGCAGACCTTCGCCCTTCACTAGTCGACTCTTGATCTGGGTATTGAAGCCTATCCGTCCGGATAGAAGTGCAGTGGGCGCATAACACCACTCAACGTTCTCCAGAGTGGTGTTATCGATACGGACCGATGCCGCATTTCCCGACCAGAGTGTGCCGCCTGGAGTGTGCAGCTTGAGCTGCGGTAGGTGAGCGCCAAACCAGCCATTAAGGTGTGTGGCAGGCAGTGTGATCACCAGCATTAATAGATAGGCCCCAACGGCGAGACCGAGGTAACGAAGTAGCGGCTTCATGGTGCGCGACGCTGCAGGGTCAGACGTGCGTTGACGATCCCGGCGCTCTCCTGCCTGTCGATCTGTAGCGTGGCGATGGTGATACCGTAACGGCTTTGCAACTCGCCGAGCCAGTGCATCAAGATGTCGAAGCGGCTCTGCTCGAGCCAGACACGCACACTTGTATCGCTGTCGGGTTGTAATCGCTTGATCTGAGATCCCAACTTGCGCAGTTTGGCAGTGCGATCGGTGAGCGAGAGTAGTGATTCGTTACTTCCCTGGGGCGTCGTTGTGCGACCACGCAGCGACGCCGCCTCGAGACGTGCCTGCTCCATCCAGTTAAGGGTGTCGCGCTGCTGCTCAACGCGCTGTTGAAGACGTGTGTTGCTCTTCTGGTAGGGCTCCCAGACCAGCGCATAGAGCGCTAGTGCGAGTAGCGCTACAGCGCCAAACATCAGCATGCGGCGTTCTCGTGCCTCTAGCCCACTCCACCACTGACTCATGAGCCGCTCCTGATGCGCAGACGACCCTCAATGCGACCATTGCGTGAGGTAGCGGAGGCGATCTCGACATTGAGTGATGTGTCGTTATCGAGCTGCTGCTTGAGTTGATCGATCAGCTGCAGGTTCTCAGCGCGCAGGTCGAGCTCCAGTGTGCCGTTACGATAATTGATGGTCTCGATTGAGACGCCATCCAGTTGCTGGATACGCTCTCCGCTTTTCTCCAGTAGCGGTAGTGCGCCGCTGCTACTGGCGCTGCGCTGGCGCAGCTTGACCAGCTTCTGCTCCATTAGCGCCTTCTCTCTTCCGGTTACAAGCTTGCTCTTTGGAAAGGCCTCGAGATAGATCTGTTCGATTTGCTGCTGGTTGTTTTTGCTCTCATCCTGCAGCGCCTGATAGTCACCGATGGTGGCGGTGCCACTCAGGGACAATGCGATCATTAACATCGCGGCGCTGGGAATCCACGGCTTGAGGTTGCGCCCCATTTGTTCACGACGACTGAACTCACCCTGCAGCAGCTCAATCGGTGTTGTGGCCAGGTAGCCTCTGGCATACAGAGGCAGGGTGCCGTCGGCCAGCTGTTTAACGACGAGCTCAATATTGGCGAAGTGGGGCAGAGGAGTGGCCTGACTGCGAAGATCGCTGACCATGATCTGTGCGGGCGGATTCTCTCCCATCTCATCTATGGCGAGTTGTAACACCCTGTCGAGATTGTCAGGGTCGATAGCATAGCCACGGAGGGTGCCACTGCGCAGCAGTGCGCGACGATCATCCAGTAGCAGGTGCCATGTATCCCCATCAAGCGGGAGTAGTTGTGGCTCGGCGACGATCGAGGTGAGAGTCAGGCCGTGTGCGGCGAACTGCTGCTGCCAGTCGATGAGTCTCGATTTGGCAATCACGGCAACCGGCAACGGTGCGTTACCGGTGGGGCGAGGATAGGCGAAGTGGAGCAGCTCGACCTCTTCGCTTAGCTGCTCCTCCATCGCAAAGGGGAGCGCCTGCTGCAACTGCTGGCGACTACGAGTGGGGATTGAGACCTCTGTTAGTAGTAGCGACTCGGCGGGTGCAATCAGGGTGAGGCGGGTGGTGCCGGCGTGACGTGCCAGTTCACTGAATGTGCCGTGTTGCGGCAGGCTGGCACGGCCACCACGATCGAGCGTGACCCAGTGAAGCGCATCTTCACCCTCGAGCTGTAGCAGGATGGTCGGCTCCATCAGTACTCTCCCCGACTGCGCATCAAGATGGCCACCGAACCGTTAGTGGGTCGCTGTACAAGGGTGTGGTGAAGGAGTCGGCTTCGACCGATTTCGCTTTGGCTGTGGATCATGAAGTAGTCTGTGGTCACACCGAGGCCGTTGCCGTCGATTTCGCGTCCTGCAAAGGCCTTATCTTGCAGGAATTGAGCGGTAGTGGCAAAGGCGTTTTCATCCCTTGTCTCGATCAGCGAATCGATGTCACTGCGCTCAAGATCATCGGCCAGGGTCAGCAGAATTTCATCGGGTGCGGTGTTTATATTGATCTTGCTCGGTTGCGGTAGTGCGGTGATGTAGGGGCGCAGGGCCCTAATGTTGTCGGTATCAAAACCGCGGATCAGTCGCAGCTCGCTGATCGAGCCGATCTCCCGGTTGGCGGTGCGGTAGGCGGGTTGCAGACCGAGGTAGTAGTCATCCTCCGCACCATCGGGATAGCGCGGATTGATGTCTTCATCGATCCAGTCGGTGACCGCCTGTAGCAGCGCAGCTTCGAGACCGAGCTGTTTTAGCAGTCGCTCAAAGCGTTTGCGCGCCAGTTCACCACGCGCCTCCCTGGCAATGAGGTTGTTGAGATTAAAACGCCCCTGCAGCTCCTCAATGTTGCCGGAGATGTATCCCCCTTCGACCTCCATCGGCGGCAGGATGGTGGCCCAGTCATCACTGAGGCTATCGGTCTTATTTTCACCACGATCCTTCAACAGTTGATTGATACCCCACGCCTCAGCACCGAGTGCGTAGTGGCGGGTCTGATCGCTATGGATCATATTGGCAGTGCGACGAATATCGAGCTGCTGGCGGGTGACCATCGCCGTTGCAGCGGTGGCGGCCAACGCCACCACCAGTAGGGCGGTGATCAGTGCCACGCCGCGCTGTCGGTATAGGTCCAACACCCTAGCCCCCTACCCGGAAGAGTCGGCTGATACGCCCGTAGTCTTCGGTCTCAATGATGACCTCAATGGCGAGGGGGCGGGGCGTGGTGGCTGCACCGATCTGTGTGGGTGGCCAGCTCTGTTGCCACTCACGTTTATCATCCATCACCCGTAGTGAGATCTGTTCGATACCATCGCTCAGTTCGATCTCAACCGCCTCGCTGTCGGGCGCGCGGTCGAGTACCCGCCAGTGGTGACGGCGCAGGCGCTGCTCATCGAAGCTGTAGGCGACACGCTGCAGCGCGCTGCGTGGGAGGTTGGCTGGGTTTCGCCGACCGCTGCGGGTCAGCTCCAGCAGTGCACCGTCGCTACTGTAGATCTGCAGGGCTGGCAGGCTATCGCCGTATGCACCGCGCACCGGACGTTCGACTGCCTGTTCGATATCGCGTTCCAGATAGCGAAACAGCTTTTGAAGCTGCTGGAGTCGATCGGCCTGTCGTTCGGTATGTTCATGACTCTCCAACACCGAGGCGAGTCCGCCGTAGGCGAGCACCGAGAGGGTGGCGAAGATCGCAATCGCGACCATCAATTCCAGCAGTGTAAAACCGTGCTGCCGCTTCATTGGGTGATCTTCTCGGTTGGACGGGTCAGCAGGGTGACCACGCGTGCCAGCGACGAGTCACTCTCCTTGTTGAGACGTACCTCGATCTCAATCCGTTTCAGGTCTCTGTCGGCGGTGGGGTGGACGGCCATTTGCCAGTGCCACTCCAGATCGGCCGGCTCGCTCTCACCCTTCTGGGTACGGTTCTCCGGCCAGGCGTTGGCAAGCTGCAGTTCGTTGGCCTTATTACTGGCGACCCAGTGTGCGAGTGTCTTGTCGCGCAGGTGGGAGAGGGTGTTGGCACTCTGTCCGCCGCTCTGGATCAGGGCACCGAGTGCCACCGCCAGGATCGACAGTGCGACCAGTACCTCGAGCAGGGTGAAGCCGCGTTGATTTCTTCGTGTCACTCCTCACCTCGTTGCAGTGAGAGCTGGCCGATGGCGTTGGCGCTGATCAGATAGTGCTGCTCGCTGTCGAACAGTTGTAGCTTCAGTTCAAAGGGGGCGATCTCACCATCGGAGAGCAGCAGGAGTTGCGGTTGCGGATCGTCCCCTGCTTCGAGTGCCACCTCAAGGCCATCGAGATAGAGTGTTGCCTCTATATCTTCGGGGAGGGTGCGGGGTCGTAGGGTGTCATCCTCCAGGGCGACCCAGTTCTCCAGATCGAGCTGCAGAAAACGGTAACCCTCAGCGCTGATTTCCACCCCCAGCTCCCTCGAGCCGAGTACCGCCTCCTCGGAGGCGAGTTCCAGCAGCGCGGTAATACGCTGCGCCTCCCGCTTAACCCGATCATCACCACTGCTGTTGAGCGATAGGGAGGCGAAGCTGAGCAGGATGCCGATAATCACCAGCACCACCATCAGCTCCAGCAGGGTAAAGCCGTTTTTACGGCCATGTGGGTAGGGTTGGGGCAGGCGGAGCGCCTTACTCCCAGTTGCCGATGTCGGCATCGTTCCCTTCGCCGTCAGGTTGGTTGTCGGCACCGTAGGAGAAGATGTCGATCTCCGCGTTGCGTACACCGGGGTTCAGGTACTGGTAGTCACTACCCCAGGGATCCTGTGGCAGGCGAGCAATATAGCCCCCCGATTTCCAGTTTCGCGGTTCGGGTGAGTCACTCGGTTTGCTGACCAGTGCATCGAGTCCCTGGTCGGTGGTGGGGTAGTGGTGATTGTCGAGTTTGTAGAGGTTGAGAGCGCTTTCCAGAGTACGTACATCCTGACGCGCCTTGGTGATACGCGCCGCATCGGGTCGGTCCATGATTTTGGTACCACCACTGCGGCGAGAATGCCGAGGATGACCACCACCACCAATATCTCAATCAAGGTGAAACCGTGCTGCTTCCGTTGCACGGGGAACTCTCGGTTGCCCTCTGTTATTCTCACTGTCAACATTCCAATTTCCAACTGTTTTGAGTCGGCTCATCATAGCCAATTACCCTGTGTTTTTCATGACCATAAGAGAGATTGTGTGAACCAGTTTCCACTAAAGGTGATAAGACGCTGGCAGTGGGCGCTCTGGGTAGCGCTACCAGCACTGATGATCGCCCTGATTGGCGAGAGTGCAGTGGAGCTGCTGCGCTACGATCGGGGCGCGATTCTCGCGGGGGAGTGGTGGCGGTTGATCAGCGGTCATTGGGTCCATCTCAACATCATGCATCTGTTGCTCAACCTCGCCGGCCTGTTATTGGTAGCGATCCTCTTCGATCGCGCCCTGCCGATACGCAGCTGGTTACTATTGGTGCTGCTCTCAGCTCCGCTGGTTTCGATCGCCCTGCTGCAATTCGATCGGGAGCTGATCCACTATGTGGGTCTCTCCGGTCTGCTGCACGGCCTGTTTGTGGCCGGAGCTCTCGTCTCGATCGGTCGGATGCGTGTCGAGTCGATGGGGCTGTTGCTGGCGATTGCAGCCAAGCTCGCCTGGGAGCAGTTCAATGGCGCTACGCCCGGTACCGCAGAGCTGGTCGGTGGTCGGGTGATCGTCAATGCACACCTCTATGGTGCGATTTCGGGGCTGCTGCTGATCGGGTTATTACGTAGACAAACACGATAGCGACGGTGGTAATCTAGTGACTAACTTCAAAGTAACCCAACCACATAAGAGATGATGAGAGAGAGAGACAACCGAATCGATCCCCGCGAGCTGCCCGAGGATATGGGGTTGGCGGTCGAGCCGAAGCGTAGAAAACCGAAACCCAGGCCTGAGCAGAGCAAGACCTGGCTTAAGGTCACAGGCGCTCTGGTAGCGCTGTTTGTGCTCAGTTCGGTGATCTACAACTGGAGCGGTGAGAGTGAAACGCCTGAGTCGAGCGAGAGTGCGCAGGGTAAGTCTGAGCCGCTACCTGAGCCAGCTGTTGATCATCGCGAACAGCGTTGGGTGCATGAGCGGGTCAATATGCGCGGCGGTGCGGGAACCAGTCATGCGGTGATCGAGACCCTGGCTGTAGGCTCGCAGTTGGCGGTGATCAGCCAGTCGGGTCGCTGGTCAAAGGTCGAGACCGAGAGCGGTCTGGTTGGCTACATCTATAGCCCGCTGTTAAAACGCGAGCGGTAGAACGAAATGCTTTGAGCTATAAGTATCAGAAGAAGGCGATAAAAAAAGCCACCTTACTCATCCTTCCCTAAGGAGATGTTATGGCAGTCGAACAAGAACCCACCTTCCGTGAAAGTGTCGACCTGATGGTCGACCGCGCCCTGGCAACGATGGATCTCGATGCGGGGACACAGCAGGCGATCGCTGACCGCCATGGATAGCGAAGCGAAGGCGGTTAGTCCGCGATAGTCGACGCCGTCTGCCTATTCGTAGTTGAGAGCGCGAGCGGACGACGAAGAAGATGCAGCAGCGGCTTTATGTCGGCGTAGAGTCACTGAGGGAGTTGTGTAGAGCCGCGAAGAGGTGATTACGCAACGTACGCAGGACGGTCGGGGCGCCGTAGGCATAAATGGTCGCGTTAAGTTTTGCTGTTTGCTTGGGCTTGATGCCCAAAACAAACTTTCGCAAAATAGCGACTCCCCGACAAGTCGTGTAACTCTGTTATTCAAATTCGCTTTCCAGTAAAGATTAAAGGTGAGATTGAGGTCTTTACCGGCTGGCGAGCCGTTCACAGTAACCACCGGTTGCCGGTCAAGGGTGGTATTCGCTATGCGTCCTACGCCGACCAGGATGAGGTGGAGGCGCTAGCTGCGCTGATGACCTACAAGTGTGCGATTGTCGATGTCCCGTTTGGCGGATCCAAGGGTGCGCTGCAGATCGATCCAAGTAAGTATGACCGCGATGCCCTCGAACAGATCACCCGTCGCTTTACCCTGGAACTGGTGCGAAAGGGTTATCTCAGTCCCTCAGAGAATGTACCGGCACCCGATGTTGGTACCGGTCAGCGTGAGATGGCGTGGATGGCAGACACCTATAAACACCTCCATCCCGAAGATATTAACTACATGGCCTGTGTGACCGGCAAGCCGGTCAACCACGGGGGTATCCGTGGTCGAGTCGAGGCGACTGGGCGCGGTGTTGAGTATGCGCTGCAGGAATTCTTCCGCCATCCTGCCGATGTTGGTCATGCCGGGATGAGCGGTACGCTTGAGGGGAAGCGGATTATCGTGCAGGGGCTGGGTAATGTCGGCTACCACGCCGCCAAGTTTCTCAGCGAAGATGATGGTGCGTTGATCACGGCGATCATCGAGCGTGATGGTGCATTGATTAACGATAAAGGCCTCAAAGTTGAGGCGGTCTATCAGTACATCCAGGAGCACGG
Source organism: Candidatus Reidiella endopervernicosa (assembly GCF_013343005.1). GTDB lineage: Bacteria > Pseudomonadota > Gammaproteobacteria > Reidiella > Reidiella endopervernicosa. Next base: position 3,364,852 of record NZ_CP054491.1, on the reverse strand, counting down.
CACCATCAAGGGTTACCCGGATGCGAGCTTCGAGGCTGATGGAAAGGTGGTGCTGGAGAAGAGTTGTGACATTCTGATCCCTGCGGCGCTTGAGGGTCAGATCACGGTGGAGAACGCAGCGCGGATCGATACCAAGCTGATCGCGGAAGCGGCCAATGGCCCGGTTACCTTTGGTGCAGATGCGATTCTGCGTGAACGCGGTATCACCATCATGCCCGATGCCTACGTCAATGCGGGCGGTGTCACCGTCTCCTACTTCGAGTGGATCCGAAATATCTCCCATATCCGTTTCGGTCGCATGCAGCGGCGTCAGGATGAGATGCGCGGTCACCAAATCGCCAATCTGCTCCGGGGAGTCGCTATTTTGCGAAAGTTTGTTTTGGGCATCCAAGCCCAAGCAAACAGCAAAACTTAACGCGACCGTTTATGCCTTCGGCGCCCCGACCGTCCTGCGTACGTTGCGTAATCACCTCTTCGCGGCTCTACACAACTCCCTCAGTGACTCTACGCCGACATAAAGCCGCTGCTGCATCTTCTTCGTCGTCCGCTCGCGCTCTCAACTACGAATATGCAGACGGCGTCGACTATCGCGGACTAACCGCCTTCGCTTCGCTATCCATGGCGGTCAGCGGAGGAGGTCACCGGCTTCTCAATCTCCGATAAGGTTAAAAAAGATGTGACGAGTGGTGCCAGCGAGGTCGATCTGGTCCGCTCAGGCCTGGATGACACCATGCGCCTCGCCTACCAGTCGATGCGTGAGAAGATGCTTGAAAATGGGCGGGTCAACGACCTGCGCACAGCCGCCTATGTTGTGGCGCTGGAGAAGGTGTCACGTTCCTATCTCGATATCGGTGTCTATTGATTGCGAGCAGCGCAATTACACCAGAGCCTAACGACGAAAGAGCCTCAAACAGAGCAGCGCTAGCAGGGCCGAGAGGCTCAGCGAGCCACCACCGCTACTGCTGCCCCCACCACTAACCGTTGATCGATCAGGTGATGCCTCGACCGTGATGGTCACCTGCTGGCTATCTGAGTAACTGCTGTTGCCGCTATCGGTAGCGATAAAGGTGATTCGATGGATACCGACCAGAGAGAAGGTCGGGCTCCAGCTGAAGTCGGCCGTACCGTCACCATTATCGGTCAGTGTTGCAGTGCTCGGTAAACTGGTGGCAGTAAGTAGAGGGTCGCTCCCATCGCTGTCGGTGGCACTGATACTGAAACTCAAGGTCTCTCCCTCGATTACCGTCTGATTGTCGATGCTGGCTAGTACCGGTGCTACCTCGGCCTCAACGCTGATGGTGATGGTCTGGCTGTCGGTTAGCCCTGAGTCGTTTCGATCGGTGGCGATGAAGGTAATGGAGTGGTCGCCGGTCTGACTGGGCGATGGAGTCCATAGGAAGTAGGCCGTTCCCTCATCATTGTCGAGCAGCGTTGCGCCACTGGGCAACCCCGTGGCGGTAAGCAGTGGATCGGTGCCATCGGTATCAGTGCCGGAGATCGAGAAGCTGAGTTGTTCGCCTTCCATTACCGATTGGTCGTCGATCGTGTTGAGGGTCGGCGCAACATCGCCAACAACGCTGAAGGTGACAGTCTGGCTGTCGGATGAACCGCTATCGTTACGGTCGGTGGCGGTGAAGGTGATGTCGTGATCACCGATCTGGCCCGAGGTCGGTGCCCAGGAGAAGTCAGCGGTACCATCATCGTTGTCACCAAAGGTGGCGCCGGTAGGGAGAGTGGCTGCGGTCATGATCGGGTCAGAGCCGTCACTATCAGTTGCGGTGATGGTTAGTGTGTTGGTATCGCCGACGACGATGGTTTGGTTTTCAATGGTGAAGAGAGTCGGTGTGCTGACATTGTTAATGTTGATGATGACGGTGTCGGTATCGGTGCGTGACTCATCGTCGGTCACGGTCAGTTCAAAAGTGAGTGAGCCGGAGCTGTTCGGAATGGTCACGGTTGGTGTTGCGGTGGTGCTACCGGTGATAGTGGCGGTGGTGCCTGCGGTCTGGCTCCAGCTAAAGGCCGTTACACAGTCATCGGCTACCGAACCACTCAATTGAATCTCGTCTGTTGGATCACCTGCCGTGTCACTTCCGGCATCGGCGGTGGGGTCGGTCGCGGGGCGAGCGCAGCCGACTGCTGCATAGGCGTTGAGGATGCCCGCTCCACAGGTTGAGGTAGTGCAGTCATCGCCAGTACCGGTGGGAAAGATTCGAGCTGAATCTTTTAGTTTCTGTTCAATTTCGGTAGGCGTCAGTGTCGCATCAACGGCGAGCATTAACGCGGCTACACCCGAGACATGTGGCGTGGCCATGCTAGTACCGCTGTAGTATGCGTAGGTGTCGCTGTTGTCTAGCGTGGTGTTGCGGTGTCGAGCGTGGAGGACGCTGGATCCAGGCGCAGAAATATCGACAAGCGCGCCGAAGTTGCTGTAGCTGGCAAGGCCGCCAGTACGGTCGACCGCAGCAACGGCTACCACGCCATCGCAGTTGGCAGGGGCACTGTTGCTGACGTTACCGCTATCATTACCAGCCGCTGCAACGATTACAGTGCCTGCTGCGGTGACGGCATCAACCGTGTTTTGCTCCGATGTGCTACAGCTGCCAGAGCCACCCAGGCTGAGGTTGATGACCTTGGCGGGGTTTGGATTGTCGCTGACACCTGGGACCGAAATGCCTGCGGCCCAGCTCATGCCGTCAATGATGTCAGAGGTGTATCCGCCACATTTACCCAGTACGCGGATGGGAAGTAGTTTTCCGGTCCAGTCGACTCCGGCTACGCCTTTGCTGTTGTCTGAATCTGCGGCGATAGTGCCAGCGACGTGGGTGCCGTGCCATGAACTGCTTTCTACATCACATCCAAAGAGGACACTGCCACCATCAATACTCTCTGCGTTACTGACCCAGTCGCCCGGGTCGGTTGGGTCTGCATCGCGGGCATCACCATCGTTGGCGGTGGTGTAATCACCCGCGCCATCTTCATCGACGAAATCGTATCCCGGCAGCACGCGGTCGTCGTCATCGTTGATATTGCCATCGGCAACGATGTCGGTGTGAGGTAGTAAGCCGGTATCGATGACTGCAGTGATGACTGAAGCGCTACCGGTGGTGATGTCCCAAGCCTTCTCAAGATTGGCTGAACCCGGTTCGCTGTCATCGATGACATCGTGCAGAGGCCACTGATCGTCGTAGCGAGTGTCGTCGGGTTCTGCCATTGGGAAGCGGATGTAGTCGGGCTCAACATACTCAACCTCGGGATCAAATTGTATGCGTTGAGCGATCATTCTTACATCGTAGATAGAGAGGTGTCTGGGTAGGCGAATGACCTCAGATCTGCCCGACATGCGTCGGTGATGTTTGATGGTGTTGCCAGCACGTACGGCGAGTCGACTGATGCGGTCGCTATTCAGTGCGCGCCGTTTTCCATCGCTTTCGGGGCGTAGTTTGACGATTAAACGGTCGGTGTGATCACCAAGCAGCAACCTGCGGGCATCCTGATACTTTCCGCCAGCTGTGGCAGAAGTAGTGAGGGTGCAAAGCAGGACCGGTAAAACGATCCGGGTGACTGTTTTCATCGACTATCCATCGGTTACTTCGCGGTTTTACGTCGAGCATCCAGCTCGGCATAGATTGTGTCTTCTCGGTTGTTGAGTCTCTCGATGAGGCGGTTCAGGTGCGCCATGTCGGTCAGACTGCCCGCATAGAGCAGATGAGCGCCACCCGATGTTGCTCGTATATATTTAAGTGTCGCTTCGGTACCTTCACCCAGCTGTGCCATATAGGCGTTATCGGCAGGTGCAGCCACCTCTGGAGTGAATTTAATGATAATACGCGCGCTTAGATCACCGTTCGCGGGTTTGTCGACGACACACCCCGTCATTAGCAGCGTCAGAAATAGTATTGCTGCAGCCAGGAGTCGATTGAATTGATTGTGGTATTTCATGGCGAGGCGCCTTTGGGTTGCTTTGTTACCCCCGGTTATAGCGCCCAGGCCGGATGGTAACAATCGCCCGTCACTCAGAGTGTGAACTACCGCACATCACTGTACCAGCTGATTGAGATCGAAGGTCGGCAGCACGATACTGCCCATCAGCAGAATTAGCAGCGTCTCGAAGATGTCGAGCAGCCCAGCGATCACCGTCTCATCGATATTGCGGTGCGGTGGGGCTGATTACACGCTCGCTTTGCTAACGCACTTTCAGGCGGCGTGAGAGCATGGCGAGGAAGACGAAGAGAGGAAGTAGACCGAGACTACCGCCACCACCTCCGCTTGAGCCTGATGAGGTGTTCGAAACCGTCACGGTGATCGTCTGTCTGTCGATCAGAGCGTTGTTGCTACGGTCGGTGGCGGTGAAGATGATCTCGTGACTCCCTCCCTGATCAGAACCCGGTGTCCAGTTGAAGTTTGCGCTGCCGTCGTGGTTGTCATCGTAGGTCGCTCCTAATGGGAGGTCGCTGACGGTGAGTCGCGGATTGCTGCCGTCGACGTCGCTGGCGGTGACGGTAAATTCGAGCATAGTGCCCGCAGAAGCGTTTCGGTTGGATAGGGTGGTGAGGATCGGCGCGGCGTTCTCGACGGTGATGGTGAAGCGCTCGTAGTCGACCAGCGAATGATCATCGCCGTCGGTGGCGATGACGATTACATTGTAGCTGCTGTCATTGTTGGTCTCATTGGAGTTGAGAGTAATGGTTGCTGAGCCGTTGCCGCCAGCGCTAAAGAGGGCGTTGGTGGGCTGCCCCGCAGCGACGATTATCGGTGCTGTGGTGCCGCTGTAGTCGACGCTGATCGGGATGTTGAGATTGTCGCCACTGGTGATGGTGTGGTCGGCGAGCGGTGCGATTAGCGGCTTGTCTCGTGTGTAGATCAGTGCCTGATGGGCATCGAGAATACCTTCGCCGCAGAGCGGGGTATGGCAATCGCCACCGGCGCTGCCGGTACCGAGGGGGAAGGTACGCGCGGTTGAGGTGAGAATCGTCTCGACCTCCGATGGCAGGAGGGTCGGGTCGATGGCGAACATCAGTGCGGCAACACCGGCGACGTGGGGGGTGGCCATGCTGGTACCGACATAGCCGAGGTAACTGTTGTCGTTATTGGCTGTGGTGGTGCCGCCGTCGAGTGTGGAGAGAATCTCGTTGGTATCACCGCCGGGGGCGGCGATGTCGATCAGGGTGCCGTAGTTGCTGTAACTGGCCAGACCGCCGGCGCGGTCGACGGCGGCGACCGCGATCACATCGTTGCAGTTGGCGGGGGCGCTGATGCTGACGTCCCATGCGTCGTTGCCTGCTGCCACCACCACGACCGCACCGGCGGCGGTGACCGCGTCGATGGTGTTCTGCTCGGTGGTGCTGCAGTCGCCGTAACCACCGAGACTGAGGTTGAGCACCTTGGCGGGGTTGGCGTTGTCGGGCACCCCGGGGACGGAGAGGCCGGCCGCCCAGCGCATGCCGTCGGTGATGTCGGAGTTGTAGCCGCCGCATTTACCGAGCACGCGCACTGGCAGCAGCTTGCCCACCCAGTCGACGCCGGCAACACCGCTGTTATTGTCGCTGTCGGCGGCGATGGTGCCGGCGACGTGGGTGCCGTGCCAGGAGCTATCCGCGACGAAACAGCCGAAGAGGCTGCTCTCGGCGTCACTGCTCTCGGCGTTGGTTACCCAGTCGCCCGGGTCGGTCGGGTCGGTGTCGCGGCCGTCGCCATCATTGGCGGAGGTGTCATCGCTGACGAAGTCGTCATAGTCGACGAAGTCGTAGCCGGGTACGACGCGGTCATCGCCGTCGTTGATGTTGCCGTCGGCGACGATGTCGGTATGGGGCAGCAGGCCGGTATCGAGTACTGCCGTCACTACCGAGGCGCTACCGGTGGTGATGTCCCACGCCTTTTCCAGGTTGGCCGAGCCCGGTTCGCTATCGTCGGTGACATCGTGCAGATGCCACTGTTCGTCGTAGTGTGTGTCGTCGGGGGTGGCCATCGGGTAGCGGATGTAGTCGGGTTCGACGTAGTCGACATCGGGGTCTTCGGCGATCGAGGCTGCGAATGTCTTGACCGTGTCGATGGTGTAGTGTGCAGGAAGCCGTACCACCTCGGCGCGACCAGACATGCGCCGGTGTGGTGTTAGTGTGATCCCTGCAAGGCCGGAGAGGCGGCTAACTCGATCGTGATTGAGCGCTGTGCGCTTGTCGCCCTGCGTGTCGTGGAGCTTGATGATTAATCGATCGGTGTGGCGACTGCCTCCCGCTTCGCGCTCCGCAGCCACGCCGGGGTTTGTTAGCGCCAGTAGTGCAAGCGACAGCGTTGCGCCAATCAAATGTTTCACAATCACGTCCATGTTATCTCTCCCTTCTTCCCTTAATTCCTTGTTGTGATGTCTCCCTGCTGCTACTGCACCAGCTGGTTGAGATCGAAGATCGGCAGCAGGATAGCCAGCACGATAATCAGTACGATACCACCCATTACCAGAATCAGCAGTGGCTCGAAGATGCCGAGCAGTCCGGCGATCAGCGTCTCGACCTCGCGCTCCTGATTGGTGGCGGCGCGCTCCAGCATCTCTTCCAGCTTGCCGCTGGCCTCTCCGCTGGCGATCAGGTGTAGCGTCATTGGTGGGAAGTGGCCGCTCTGCTCCAGTGCTGTGTGCAGGTTGCTACCCTCGCGTACCTTGGTGGCCGCTTCATCAATGGCGTGGCGCATCGGCAGGCTACCAACCACCTGTGAGGAGATGTTGAGTCCGTCGAGTGCCGGTACGCCGCTGGCGGTGAGAATGCTGAAGGTGCGGGCGAAGAGTGCGGTGTTAAGACCACGGTTGAGTCGTGCGATGAGCGGTAGTTTCAGCAACAGGGTGTGGAATTGGTAGCGCGGTCCCTCGTGACGTAACAGTCGCTGCAGTGCAATTGCGGAGAGGCCGAGCGCAAGTACCAGATAGATGCCGTAGCTTTGCAGAAATTCACTCAGTGTGATCAGTGCGCGTGTGAGCCACGGCAGTGTCTGACCGATGTTATCAAAAACACGCACCACCTCGGGTACCACGTAGGTGAGCAGACCGCCGGCAATCAGTACCGACATCACAGTGAGTAGTGCTGGGTAGAAGAGAGCGAGCTGGATCTTCTGCTGCATCTGCTGACGGTTTTCGGTGTAGTCGGCGAGCCGCTCCAACACGGTGTCGAGGTGCCCCGACTGTTCGCCTGCGGCCACTGTGGCGCGATACATGTCGGGGAAGATGTGGCTGAAGCGTCCCATCCCCTCGGCGAGCGGGTGGCCGGCCATTACCTGCGCGCGTACCTCGAGCAGCATGCTCTTGATGCGCGGTTTATCGCTCTGTTTGGCGACCGACTGCAGCACCTCCTCGAGTGGCAGCCCGGCGCGAATCAGGGTGGCGAGTTGGCGGGTGATCAGTGCCAGATCGGTGGCGCCGATGCTGCGCACAAAAAGCTGTTGCTTCTGGCTGCGCTGTTCACGTTCGGTAACCGGTTCGACCTGAAGCGGTGTGAGCTGCAGGTCGCGCAGCTGCTGACGGATCTGGCGAGCGGTATCGCCTTCCAGCACCCCCTTGCGGGTCTTACCGGTGTTGTCGAGTGCCGCGTATTCGAAAGCGCTCATGGTTAGTCGCTACGAATCACGCGCAGAACCTCTTCCAGTGCAGTTTCACCGGTGAGGACACGACGGACACCGTCGCTATGGATGCCAGGTGAACGGGTGCGGGCGTGGCGCTCTAGCTCATGTTCGCCAGCACCGTCGTGGATCATGGTGCGCAGCTGCTCGTCGATCTCGATCAATTCGTAGATACCACTTCGACCGCGATAGCCGAGACCGTTGCAGTGCGGGCAGCCGACCGGGTTGTAGAGGGTGGGTGGATTTGATGGATCGACTCCCATCACTTCGCAGTCGCTAGTGCCAGCGCTATAGGGCTCTTTGCAGTGGTCGCAGAGCAGGCGGATCAGTCGCTGTGAGAGTACGCCGATCAGGCTCGATGAGAGCAGGAACGGTTCAACGCCCATATCACGCAGACGGGTTACGGCACCTGCAGCAGTGTTGGTATGCAGGGTTGAGAGCACCAGGTGACCGGTCAGGCTCGACTGTACCGCGATCTCGGCGGTCTCCAGATCACGAATCTCACCCACCATCACGACATCGGGGTCCTGTCGCAGGATGGCGCGCAGACCGCGGGCGAAGCTCATGTCGACCTTGGTGTTGACCTGGGTCTGGCCGATGCCGTCGATGTAGTACTCGATCGGATCCTCGACGGTCATGATGTTGCGCCGTGCCGCATTGAGACGACTCAGCGCCGCGTAGAGGGTGGTGGTTTTACCCGAACCGGTTGGGCCGGTGACGAGAATAATGCCGTGTGGTTTATGGATCAGGCTATCGAGTGAGTCGCGACTGGCGGCCAGCATGCCGAGCTGCTCAAGGTCGAGACGCCCCGCCTGTTTGTCGAGCAGTCGTAGCACCACGCGCTCACCGTGGCCGGAGGGGAGGGTGGAGACGCGCACATCGACTGGACGACCGGCAACGCGCAGAGAGATGCGCCCATCCTGCGGCAGTCGTTTCTCGGCAATGTCGAGCTTGGCCATCACCTTGATGCGTGAAACCAACAGTGGCGCCAGCACCCGCTGTGGTTCGATCACCTGGCGTAGCACACCGTCGATGCGAAAGCGGACCACCAGGCGGTTCTCGAACGGTTCGATATGGATATCGGAGGCACCCTCTTTGACCGCCTCGGTGAGCAGGGCGTTGATCAGGCGAATGATCGGCGCATCGTCCTCGCTCTCCATCAGATCTTCTGGTTCGGGCAGCTGCTCGGCGATGCTGAAGAGATCGAGATCCTCGCCCATATCCTCCATCATCTGTGCGGCGTGACCGGCGTTCTGCTCATAACCCGAGGCGAGTCGGGCGTCGAACGCCTCCTCGCTGGTGCGCTCCAGGATAAAGGGGGCATCGAGGAAGCGTTTCACTTCAGCGATGGTGGCCGTGGTCAGTCCAGGACGATAGAGCACTCGCAGTGGCTCCCCATCTCCGCCGGTCACCAATACGCCGTGACGTTTGGCAAAGGCAAACGGCAGTCGCCGGGTGCTCTGCTCCAGTGCGCTCATCGCATCGCTACTGATGACTGCCATCGGCCTCGGCTTCGTAGGGGGTAGGCAGGGTCATCATCTGTTCCATCTCAGGCAGCAGTGGTGCACTTTCGCCGGGCATCAGCGGTACGCCATTTTTCTGAAGATCGAGCTGCTGGGCGCGAATCAGGCTGTATTTACTGCCGCTGATTTTGGTCTCGGTAGCGGCATCGCGCATGATCTGCGGATGGAGGAAGACCATCAGATTGCGCTTCTCCTTGGTGGTGTGTTTGTAGCTGAAGAGGTGGCCGAGCAGCGGGATGTTGCCGAGGCCCGGCACCTTCTCCACGCTTTCACGCTGCTGATCATCGATCAGCCCGCCGAGCACCAGCACTCGGCCATCTTCGACCATCACGCTGGTGCGAATCGAGCGGGTGTTGGTGATGATGTCGGAGGCGCTGGTGCCGGTGGTGCTGATGCTCGAGACCTCCTGTTCGATGTCGAGCTTGATCGCGTTACCTTCGTTAATCTGCGGTTTGACCTTCAGGGTCAGACCGACATCCTCGCGCTGGATCGTTTGGAACGGGTTGTCGGGGGTGCTGCCGCTGCCGGCACTGGTGTAGGAGCCGGTAACAAACGGCACATTCTGACCGACGACAATCTCCGCCTCCTGGTTATCCATCATCACCAGGCTCGGGGTGGAGAGGATGTTGGTTGAGCCGTCGCTGCCGAGTGCGCGTAGAAGTACACCTAGATTGAGGAACTCGGTGCCGAGTAAGGTCTTGGTCCCTTCAAAATAACCGAGGCTGAGGCCGTCGCCGACACCGAGCGGATTGGCGCTGACTGCGTTGATACCGTTCTTGGTGATATTGAAGTTGGTGCCGCCGATGCCGCCAGTGCCGTTGGGGTCGGACATGGCGCGCCACTGCACACCAAGCTCAGCCGCCTTATCGGAGCGGATTTCGGCGATCACCGCCTCGACCAGAACCTGTGCCCGTCGTACATCGAGCTGACGCACCACGGCGTGCAGGGTGCGCTGCATTGCTGGGGGTGCAGTGATTACCAGCGCATTGTTGCTCTCATGCGCCTGGATGGTAACGCTGCTGGTCTCGACCTTTTTGCTCTTCTCTTTCTGTTCGCTGACGATGTTCTGGCTGACGCCGGTGATCACCGGGGCGAGCTCCTTGGCGCTGGCGTAGCGCAGGAAGATGACCTGGGTGTCGCCCTCGCTCTCCATCTCCACCGGTGTGTCGAGGTGGGCGATCAGGGCGCGCAGACGTAGTCGTTCACTCTTGTCGGCAAACAGCAGGATGGTGTTGGTGCGTTCATCGGCAACCAGTGCTCGTTCAGAGCTGCTGCTCTGTCCGCCCTTACCCTTGGCGGGTGCGGCACCCTCGCTGGCCTGGTCGATGCGACGAATGATCTTCTCCAGACGCGCCACATTAGCGGCACGGTCGGAGACGATCAGCACGTTGGTCTCGGCGTGGGCAGCGAGGTGGCCCTGTTGAGGAATCAGCGGACGCAGAATTGGAACCAGCTGCGCCGCGTTGCTGTACTCGATCGGGATGACACGGGTGATGGTCTCATCGCCGCGCAGGCGTGGACCATCGCGAACTGGAGTGGCGCCCTGCTTGGCATTGACCTCGGGGACGATCTTGATGATCTTGCCGCTCTCAACGGCGGCGTAGCCGTGTACCTGCAGGATCGAGAGGAAGACGCGGTAGAGCGCCTCGCCCTCCATGCTGCGTGAGGAGATGACGGTGACCTTACCCTTGACGCGTGGGTCGACAATAAAGTTTTTACCGGTCGCGCTCGAGACCAGTTCGATCAGAGTGGTGATCTCGGCATCCTTCATCTCCAGCGTCACCGGAGCCGCGTTCACAAAGGGGGCGACGGTGAGTGCCAGGCTCAGCAGGAGTGCGCTTTTGAGGCCGGTGAGGGCGTGGCGCAGGCGATGTTTGTTTTTTGACTTCATTGCTCTTCTCTGTCGCTGACTACTCTACCCTGTAGAGGAATGTTTTCTGGGAACCGTTTCGCAGAATATCGATCTGTAGTTCGGTGGCGCTGTTGAGGTTCTGCAGTACCTCCATGCCGCGCATCGGATTATCGAGCGCGATGCCATTCACAGCGGTGATGGTGTCGCCACGGCGCAGTCCAAGCTGGCGTAGTTTGCGCTCACGACTATCGATGCGGTTGATGCGGAAACCTTTGAAGCTGCCATTCTGATTCACTGGCGAAAGATTGATGCGTTGGCTCAGGGTGCTGAGATCACTGCTGAGGCGCTCCCGATATTCACGCACGATATTGGTCATGGCACGGCTGCTGCGTTGATCGACACGCTGGGTGCTGGTGCTACGGGAGGCACTGCTACTCCGCGGTTTTGTTGCCGCAGTATTACGGTGCTTGGGCAGGTGCAGGGTTTCGAGTCGACCGTTGCGCTCCAGTACTACATGATCGTTTTCAATCTGATGCAGAGTGGCTCCACCGGGTAGCTCATCGCCCACGGTGTAGAGGTGTTCGCCGCTGCCGGGGGCCTCGATGATGGCGCGAGCAGTTGCTTCACTGGCGGCGGCCAACAGGCCGCGCAGGATCAGGTTGAGGCGTGTCGGTGGTGCCTGTTCCATCGGTTGCGGCGTGACAACACGCTGAGTCTCTACCTTGCCAAAGAGCTGCAAGGCGGCGATCTGTTCGGCGCTATTGTGCTCAGCGGCATGTTTGGCCGATGCCTGCTGGATTGTCTGTTGGCGGGTCTGTGGTTCGGGCTCGGGTGCGGTAAAACGCCAGGTGAGCTGCGCCAGTTGGTAGGCGATCAGCACCACCAGGATCAGATTGATCAGGGTAATGATGAAGCGCTGCGCGCCATCAGGTTTAGTTAGTGAGGTGGGTAGTCTCGCCACTTGCGTTGCCATCACATTCCATCGTTCATTATTTCGCGCAGCATACCAATGTTCAGCTCATCTCTATAGAGAGTGGGGCTGCCTAACTGTGTGGCGTGTCACGAAACGGGTAGTGCAACTCAAGAGTGGCGCTTGTGTGGACGGTTGTTGCGACGCCCCTGTGACTGTCCGCCGCGGCCATTGGGCTTGCGTGGGCGACGTTCGCGCTTGGCCGGAGGTTTAGGTTCGACCAATAGGTCGCTGCTGACCGGCTCGGAGGGAATCTTGTAACCGATATAACTCTCGATGTCGGGCAGTGAGAAGCTGTAGTCCTCACAGGCGAAGCTGATCGCATCACCACTGGCACCGGCTCGAGCGGTACGGCCAATGCGATGCACGTAGTCCTCGGCATCCTGTGGCAGGTCGAAATTGAAGACGTGACTCACCTCAGGTACATGCAGACCACGGGCCGCCACGTCGGTGGCGATCAGAATCGGCAGCTCACCCTGCTGGAACTGCTCCAGCAGACGCTGACGTTTCTGCTGCGGTACATCGCCGGAGAGCACCGCCGCCTTGAGGTCGTTGCCCTCGAGGTAGGCGTCGATACGTTCTGCCATGCGTTTGGTGTTAACAAAGATGATGCTGCGGGTCGGGACCATCTGGTTGATCAGGCCAAGCAGTAGCGGGATCTTCTCGTCGTTGGCGGTGTAGTAGATCGCCTGGCGCACATTGTCAGCGGTCACACTGTCGGTCTCAATCGTGACCTTGGTTGGGTTGTTCATGTGCTCGTAGGCGAGTTCGGTAACGCGCATTGAAAGGGTTGCCGAGAAGAGCATGTTGAGACGTTTGTCGGGATCGGGCATGCGACGCAGCAGATAGCGGATGTCATCGATGAAGCCGAGGTCGAACATACGGTCTGCCTCGTCAAGAACCAGTACCTGTGCCTCGCGCAGATTGAAGACCTTCTGCTTGAAGTAGTCGATGATGCGCCCTGGTGTCCCGATCAGAATGTCGACACCCTCCTGTAACATGGTGCGCTGCTGCTCGTAACCGGTGCCACCGTAGACCAGTCCCAGCTTCAGTCCGGTATGTCGGCCGAGTGATTCGGCGTCCTTGTGAATCTGGATCGCCAGCTCTCGGGTTGGAGCAAGAATCATCGCGCGAGGCTGATTCGGTTTGCGGTGTTCGGTGGCGGGATGGGTGAGCAGGTATTGGAAACCGGCGAGCAGAAAGGCAGCGGTCTTGCCAGTGCCGGTCTGTGCCTGCCCCGCCACATCGTGCCCTTCGAGGGCGGGTGGCAGGGTCTCAGCCTGGATTGGGGTGCAGTACGAAAAGCCCGTCTCCTCAATGCCTTGGATGAGTGGCTCGGCAAGTCCGAGGCTGGAAAATTTTGTCTCTGTCAGGTTCTTTTCGCTCATGAGTCCAGAGCATAACTTAAAAGTGTGACCGTTTGGACTTGAAATGTGTCGACATCTGGGCTCAAATTGCAGCTACCCTGTAGAGAACAGTTCTGCAGAATGAGAATAATCGAAAAGATACTGAACTGATTACCCCGAATTTTGAAGGCCGCCTCGATTCCCGTCTCACCACTGTGATGCGTCGTGCGGCTTAGTGAAATCACCCGAATTAATCTGGAGGCAGAAAGAGTGAGTGACCAAATCGTCTACGTGACCGATGACAGCTTTGAAGAAGAAGTATTGAAGGCCGATATCCCTGTGCTGGTTGATTATTGGGCAGAGTGGTGCGGTCCCTGCAAGATGATTGCCCCGATCCTCGATGAGATTGCCTCTGAATATGCCGGTAAGGTCAAGGTGACCAAGCTCAATATCGACGAGAACACCAACACCCCACCTAAGTTTGGTATTCGCGGCATTCCGACCCTGATGCTGTTCAAGGGTGGAAACGTCGAAGCGACTAAGGTTGGCGCGCTCTCCAAATCTCAGCTCTCCGCCTTTATCGATAGCAACCTGTAGCAGTGGTCGGGAGGTCTGGTCAGTAGGCTGGACCTCCCGTTGCTTCCGTGTTAGCGTTAGCAACCATCAAGTCGTGCACAACGTTCCCAGTTGAAGACGCGACACAACGATTCCCGATTCGAAACTAATTTATATACCCATAACCGATCATCCGTACGGGTCTGTCCTGGCCTGAGCGAATTCCCAATTCCTTTATCTCCACACTACCGAAGCATGAAGCTATGAACCTAACCGACCTTAAGAAAAAAACCGCATCCGAAGTCCTTGAGCTGGCGCAGTCGATGAAGATCGACAATATGGCGCGCTCACGCAAACAGGATGTCATCTTCGCCATCCTCAAGGCGCACGCCAAGAGTGGTGAGGATATCTACGGAGATGGTGTGCTGGAGATTTTGCAGGATGGCTTCGGCTTCCTGCGTGGTGCCGATAGTTCCTATCTGGCCGGTCCCGACGATATCTACGTCTCACCGAGTCAGATTCGTCGTTTTGGTCTGCGTACCGGTGATACCGTCTCTGGCAAGATTCGCCCCCCTAAAGAGGGTGAGCGCTACTTCGCACTGCTCAAGGTCGACAAGATTAACTTCGAGAAGCCGGAGAACGCGAAGAACAAGGTGTTGTTCGAGAATCTCACGCCACTGCACCCCAACGAACGTCTGACGCTCGAGCTGGGTAACGGTAGTACGGAAGATATTACCCCGCGTGTTATCGATCTCGCCTCGCCAATTGGCAAGGGCCAACGTGGTCTGGTGGTCTCGCCGCCTAAGGCGGGTAAGACGATGATGCTGCATGACATCGCCCACTCGATCGCTGAGAACCATCCAGAGTGTTATCTGATCGTACTGCTGATCGATGAGCGTCCGGAGGAGGTTACCGAGATGGCTCGTTCGGTTAAGGGTGAGGTGGTCTCCTCAACCTTCGATGAGCCAGCCAGCCGACATGTGCAGGTTGCCGAGATGGTGATCGAGAAGGCGAAGCGTCTGGTGGAGCACAAGAAAGATGTGGTGATTCTGCTCGACTCAATCACCCGTCTGGCACGCGCCTACAACACCGTGATCCCCTCATCGGGCAAGGTGCTCACCGGTGGTGTCGATGCCAATGCGTTGCATCGTCCGAAGCGTTTCTTCGGCGCGGCACGTAATGTCGAGGAGGGTGGTTCGCTCACCATTATCGCTACCGCACTGGTTGAGACCGGTTCGCGTATGGATGATGTGATCTACGAGGAGTTCAAGGGCACCGGTAATATGGAGGTCCATCTCGACCGCCGTATCGCTGAGAAGCGCGTCTACCCGGCAATCAACATCAACCGTTCGGGCACCCGTCGTGAGGAGCTGCTGACCAAGGCCGATGAGTTGCAGAAAATCTGGATCCTGCGCAAGGTTGTGCACGAGATGGATGAGCTGGCGGCGATGGAGTTCCTGCTTGATCGTCTCAAGACATCCAAGTCGAACAATGAGTTCTTTGACTCGATGAAGCGATAAATCGCTTTAACTCAAATACCGGTCAGTCGCAGGATTGCCTGCAGACCGGCTTCACTCCCCAGATCTTCTCTGCATAATCACGAATCGAGCGATCGCTCGAGAAGTGGCCCATGTTGGCAACATTGAGAATCGCACTACGATCCCACGCCTCGGAGTCGCGATAGAGCGCCTCTACGCGCTGCTGGCATGCGATGTAGTCGGCGTAGTCGTCGAGTACCAGATAGTGGTCCTCTCTTCTTAGTGTCTCGAGCAGTGGTTTATAGCGCGTCGGATCGTCGGGTGAGAAGAAACCTGAATCGATCATCTCTAACACCTGCTGTAACTCCTTTGAGGCCTCGATCGGTTGCTGCGGGTTGTAACCCTGCTGGCGAAGCTGCTTCACCGAGTCGGTGGTGTGGCCAAAGATGAAAATGTTCTCCTCCCCCACTTCATCACGAATCTCGACATTGGCGCCATCAAGGGTGCCGATAGTCAGTGCGCCGTTGAGCGCGAGTTTCATGTTGCCGGTGCCTGAGGCCTCCATGCCAGCGGTGGATATCTGTTCTGAAAGCTCGGCCGCCGGGATGATGTCGAGGGCGGTCGATACGTCGTAGTTGGGTACAAAAACAACCCTGAGCAGGTCACCGACTGCCGGGTCGTGGTTGATGATGTCGGCAATATCGTTTGCTAGTTTGATGATTAGTTTTGCTGTGGCATAGCCGGGAGCCGCCTTGCCACTCATGATAATGGTGCGCGGGACGATCTCGTCACCCTGGCCGCTACGGATACGGTTGTAGAGGGTGACCACATGTAGCAGGTTGAGTAGTTGGCGTTTGTATTCGTGGATGCGTTTGATCTGTACGTCGAATAGTGAATCGGTGCGCACCTCGATTTCGAGATGCTGTTTGATCAGTTCTACCAGTCGCTTTTTATTGGCCTGTTTAACGGCGTGAAAGCGTCTGCGGAACTCAGCATCTTCCGCAAAGGGCTCAAGTTTTTTCAGCTCATCAAGGTGCGTGGTCCACTTTGTGCCGATCATTTCGGTGATCAATTGAGATAACTGTGGATTGGCCTGGTTGAGCCAGCGACGTGGAGTAATGCCGTTGGTGATGTTGATGATCTTCTCGGGGTAGAAGCTGTGGAAGTCGGCGAAGATCGTCTCCTTCATCAGTTCGGTGTGCAGTGCGGCCACGCCGTTGACGTGGTGGCTGCCGACTATCGCCAGATGGGCCATGCGGATGTGCTGCTCTCCATCCTCACTAAAGATCGACATGCGGCTCAACAGGCCAGCATCGCCGGGATGAGTGTGCATCACATCGTTGAGAAAACGGCGGTTAATCTCCTGAATGATCTGTAGATGACGCGGTAACATGCGGCCGAACAGTGCTACCGGCCAGGTCTCAAGCGCCTCAGGCAGCAGGGTGTGGTTGGTGTAGGAGAAGGTGCGGGTGGTGATCGACCACGCCTCCTTCCACTCCAGTTGATGGTGGTCGACCAGCAGGTGCATCATCTCGGGAACGGCAATCGCCGGGTGGGTGTCGTTGAGCTGGACGGCAACCTTGTCGGGCAGCTCGGTGATGTTGTCATGATGTTTCTGGAAGCGGAACAGAATGTCCTGCAGTGAGGCGCTGACAAAGAAGTACTCTTGCTGCAGGCGCAGTTCACGCCCCATCACTGTGGTGTCGTTGGGGTAGAGCACGCGGGAGAGGTTCTCCGAGATATTCTTCTCCTCTACCGCCATGATGTAGTCGCCCTGATTGAAGTAGTTGAGATCGAAATCGCGACTACCTTTTGCCGACCAGAGGCGCATGTTGTTGACGCTGTCATTTTTGTAGCCGGGGATCGGGGTGTCGTAGGCCATCGCCATCACCTCCTCGGTGTCGATCCAGTGGTGATGATTTCGACCCTCTTCGTCCTTGTACTGCACCACGCGCCCCTTGAACTTGACGTTAAATAACACCTCAGGACGGGCATACTCCCAGGGATTGCCATAGCGCAGCCAGTTCTCCGGATGTTCGACCTGCCAGCCGTTGCGGATCTGCTGTTTGAACATGCCGTATTCGTAGCGGATGCCATAGCCGTAGCCGGGCAGGCAGAGGGTGGCCATCGAGTCGAGGAAACAGGCGGCGAGACGGCCGAGACCGCCATTGCCGAGTGCGGCGTCATCCTCAATTTCACGAATGCGTTCCAGCTCATACCCCATCTCCTGTAACGCCTCACGACACGGCTCGTGAAAGTCGAGATTGAGCAGGCTGTTTGTCAGGGTGCGGCCGATCAGAAACTCGAGAGAGAGGTAGTAGATGCGCTTGGCATCCTTCTCGTAGTAGCTACGCATCGTCTCCATCCAGCGTTCGATAAGACGATCTCGTACCGTATAGGCGGTGGTGTGGAACCAGTCACGCTCGGTGGCGGTGAACTGATCCTTGCCGACGGTGTAGGTGAGTCGGTTGGCCAGCGAGCGTTTGATCGATTCGGTGTCGATGTCGAGATGATCGAAGTTGATCTCGCCGCGCTCTGATTTCTCATCCATTGCTCAGTGACCTTTCTAATCCGCTGGTTAGCCCTGGGAACAGGGTAGATAAGCCTTAAACTTAGCACGTGGTTGCGGATGTGCGTGTTACAGATATCAAATAAAGCTCTATTAGAAAAAAGGTTTATTCATAAAAACAATGTGGTTTAAAAATATATTGATACCAGAATGGTTTACATCGGTGGGTGGAATGATTATTACTAGGGCTACGTAGAGTGGTGAAGCAGAATTGGAGGTACCCTGATGTCAGAAAACTATAACCCTATGTCATACGCCTATCTTGAGAGCGGAGTGACCTATCGTCGTCCGCCGCAGCGTCTGCCAGATCGCGTTAAGCTGACCAGCCCCGCAACCGATGTTATGACCGACCTGACTAAGGTGGCCGGTATGACAATGGGACCCTGTGCTGGGCTCGATGCGGCTCATCAACGCATGGTCGCCAGTGGCGTGCGGCTACTGATGGTTGCCGATCAGCAGAATAATATTCTCGGCATCATTACCAGTACCGACCTCTCTGGTGACCGTCCATTGAAATATCTACAGGAGGTGGGTGGCAAGCGTGAGGACATCTTTATTCGTGACATCATGACGCCGCAGGAGAAGCTGGAGGTGTTGAGCATTGCTGATGTTGAGCGCGCTCATGTCGGCGATGTGGTGGCAACCATGAAAACGGTGGGTCGTCAGCATGCCTTGGTGGTTGATACAGATGCGGATGGCAATCAGGTGATTCGCGGCATCTTCTCTGCCAAGCAGATCGGTATGCAGCTGGGCGAATCAATCGATACGATCGAGATCGCCAAGACTTTTGCCGAGGTGGTGGGGCGTTAGAAGAGATGCATGGGCGCCTTGCCGCTCGGCAAGACGCGGCATTGAAAAGGGGAGCTTAGGCTCCCTTTTCACGTTCTATGGCGCGATAACCGATATCGCGTCGCATGAACATACCATTCCAGGAGATCTTGTCGGCCAGTGCGTAGGCGTTGGCCTGTGCTTCGCTGACGCTATTGCCCAATGCCGTGGCGCAGAGCACGCGTCCACCGGCGGTGACGACACTACCATCCTTGTTTGCTGTGCCAGCATGGAAGATCTTGGCATTCTCTGAATCAGCACCATCAAGGCCGTTGATCTCATCTCCCTTGCCGTAACTGCCGGGATAGCCGCCTGCGGCGAGTACCACACCCATTGAGGCGCGCTCATCCCACTCGGTTGAGGCGCTGTCGAGCTTGCGGTCAAGGGTGGTATTGCAGAGTGCGACTAGATCCGACTTCAGACGCATCATAATCGGTTGAGTCTCTGGGTCACCGAAGCGGCAGTTGTACTCGATTACCTTCGGAGTGCCGTCAGCGGAAATCATCAGTCCCGCATAGAGGAAACCAGTGTAGGGATTGCCTTCGTCGGCCATGCCCTCGACGGTAGGCTCAATCACCTCGGCCATGATGCGGTTGTGGATCTCAGCGGTAACCACCGGAGCGGGGGAGTAGGCGCCCATGCCGCCGGTGTTGGGACCGCTATCGCCCTCGCCCACACGCTTGTGGTCCTGGCTGGTCGCCATCGGCAAAATGTTTTTACCATCGACCATGACGATGAAGCTCGCCTCCTCACCCTCCAGATACTCCTCGATGACGACGCGGTGGCCCGCTTCGCCGAAGGCGTTGCCAGCAAGCATATCCTTTACCGCTGCCACGGCCTTCTCGAGGGTCATGGCGACGATGACGCCCTTGCCAGCGGCGAGGCCGTCGGCCTTGATCACAATCGGTGCACCCACCTGATCGAGGTAGGCGAGGGCGGGTTCAACCTCAGTGAAGTTTTGATAGTCGGCAGTTGGGATCTGGTGGCGGGCGAGGAAGTCCTTGGTGAAGACCTTGGAGCCTTCGAGCTGTGCTGCGCCCTTGCTGGGCCCGAAGCAGCGAAGTCCCTCAGCTTCAAAGGCGTCAACCACGCCGATGACCAGCGGTGCTTCAGGACCGACGATGGTAAGGTCGATCACCTGCTCTTTGGCAAAAGCGATCAGTGCCTCGATATCCTCGACGCCGATATCGACATTCTCCAGCTTCGCTTCTCGCGTGGTGCCGGCGTTGCCTGGGGCGACAAATACCTTCTCAACCTCAGATGACTGCGCTGCCTTCCAGGCTAGTGCATGCTCGCGACCGCCGCTACCGATAACCAGAACCTTCATCTCGACTCCCACCTTCAGCTTCAGAAATAGATTAGGGGCCGTATCTTACTGCTTACGTTCGGCGCTGTCTTGGTGTGACACGGCTGTCGCTTGGCAGTCGGACAAACTCATGACAAGTAGCGTGAAATGTCATGTCATGACATGACATCGCTGCATGGCGCAACATGTCAATACCCTATTAAATCAATAAGATACAGATTGGCGCGCTGATTGCTATATAGGGATTAGTCACTGGGTGATCTGGAGTGAGGTGTAAGGGCCTTGCTCGCAGGATCCCGGTCTAGAGAGTGACTAGTGAAATTTAGCATTGTGGTGAGTTATAGGGGCCTCCTCCGGGGCCCCTTTTTTTTGCCTTTTTTTTTCTTGAGTAATCAGCGGCTGAGATACACAAATCAATAGTGCCTCTGCTGGTGTAGATGAATCTTGAAGGGGGCTACATGGTGGTGGTTATTTGAGCGCAGTGTTGGAATAGGGCTCAATAGCATGACTGGTGTCTGCGCTGTCGATGAGAGGTGGAGTGAATATATTGTAGTGCTCTGCCTTTGTGGGATGCTGATGTGACGGTGATGCCTGGGCGCGCTTCTAACTAATGGAGTGGCTTGAGCTGAACAGAGCTGGATTGCTCCAGCACGGGATCGGTATTTAGTGGTTGATCGCCACGTGCAATGCGTTTGCGGTCGAGGGTATTCCGAACAGCTTCACCATATTTTGAATGGAGTAGATGCGCTCAAGGGCGGAGAGAATCGGTTATGTCCGATTGTCGGCTCCAAGCTTGTCGAAGTTGATTTGAATGCACATCTTTGTATGTATACGGCTAAGGCTAATTCGATGATGTTGGCGAGTTAATGGTCCCGATAAATTTTTATCATTCGGTTGGGTAGCCAAAATGAGAGGCGTAGGGGGCTAGTTGTTCAATCACGGGTTCAAGCTCATTGATGTAGCGTCGCCAACGATATTTGGCGCGCTGATAGATCGGTTCGCTGACCTGCAGGTAACTGGGGGTTTTGATAAAGCCGCGATCTCTGGCGTGACTGGCGTAGTCGAGTAGAGTTGGGTCCCACTCCAGACCGAGGAAGTCGATCACTTCGCGGCTACTTGTTTCCAGGTTATCCACGAGTGATTCATAGGGTAGCTTGTGAACATTGAGCGGAAGAGTTGTTTCATACTGCTGCCACAGTGACATGACGGTGGAGTAGAGTTTGGCGCAATCTTCAATGGTCTGGAAGTTGGCCATCGCATCATTGAGATGATAGTCCTGCATGAAGTTGCTAAGGCATACGTCGTAAGGGTGACGAAGAGAGAGGATGATCTTGGCGTCTGGAAAGAGCCGATGAATTGCGCCGATACGGATCGTGTTGAGTGGTAATTTGTCGACCAGTTGCTCTCCAGGCTTGAGTTTGACCCTCTCTGAGGCGAGGTTGAAATAGTCACGACGCAGCGTCTCCAGCAACTCATCGCTGATTGAAGCCAATCCCCCTGGATATCCTCCTCCCTGCTCATTGACCAACCCCATCAGTGATGCGATGACCGGTTGCTCCTCCATTACTCTGAGATTAGGATGGCTGTTGAGGATCTGGTCCAGAAGAGTGGTGCCTGAGCGTGGAAAGCCGACGATGAAAACCGGACAGGGCAGTTGGTCGGTAATCGATGTCTGATGCCACTGTCCGAACCACTCCGGTGAGAACTGCTGGTGTAGCTGTTTAAGCTGATTCAGATAGCGCTCTTTTTGTACGCTACCATCGTTAATTTCTGCGCTACGAATGTTATTGCCAGCAGAGAAGTGGTGGAATGCCTTTGCGCTCTCCTGAGCTCGGTCGTAAAGCATGCCAAGCTCAAAGTGTATTGAGCCGGCTTCTTCACCCAGATTGTTTCTGATATCAATTTGATTGAGTAGCGATAAAGCCTGTTCGATATTGCCCTCTCGTCGCAGCAGGGTGGCCATCAGGCGTTGTGCGCCAAGATGTGAGGCGTTGAGTTCTATGGCGCGTATGAGTGCCTTTTTGGCCTCGGGAAGTCGATGTAGAGCGTTGTAGATCTGTCCCAGTTTGAAATGGATGTCGATTAGTCTGGGGTTGAGTTTAACTGCATGGTTGAAGGCGGTAAGTGCAGCTTCAAACTGGTCGAGCCACATCTGTGCGATGCCAAGGCCAACGAAGGCGTCCGGGATGTTTGGGTGCTGTTCGGAGATATCACTAAATAGTGTGATAGCGCGCTGATATTGCTTTTGATCGATCAGTACGTTACCCAGGTTGATTCGGGCAGTGAGCAGAGTGGGCGCAATATCGAGTGCTTTCTGATACGCCTCCGCAGCGGCTCTCAGGTCACCTTTGGAGCGTAGTGCGGTGCCAAGATTGTCGTGGAGCTGCGGGATTTCTGGACGTAGGCTGATGGCAGTCTGATAGCAGGTTATCGCCTGTTCAGGTTCACCTCGAGCAAGAAGTGAATTACCAAGATTGGCATGCGCGGCGAAAAAGTCTGGGTCGACGTTGATGGCAGTTCTGAACGCGTTTTCAGCCGCCTCTCCTTTTCCTGCAGATGCATAAGCGTTGCCAAGGTCTTTAAGGTGTTGGGCGTTCTCCTGTGGAGCTGAGGTGGCGCTTTCAAGTAGTTCTATCGCGCGCTCCAGATCGCCACGCTGAAGTGCTATGGTGCCGAGACCATGCTGAGCATCGGTAGCATTGGGATACTCATGCAGAATCTTTAACCAGAGCGATTCCGCATCATCGAGCAGCCCTGCACTCAGTAGTGCAGTGGCGCGCTCGTGTGCGCTGGCCGTCGATTCCATTAGCTCTGTTCGGATTAGTGTCGGAAGTGGCGCATGCCGGTGAAGACCATCGCCATGCCGTGCTCATCGGCGGCGGCGATGACCTCTTCGTCGCGCATTGAGCCGCCGGGCTGGATTACGGCTGCTATGCCTGCCTCGGCGGCGCTATCGATGCCGTCACGGAAGGGGAAGAAGGCATCGGAGGCCATGACTGAACCGGGAACGCTTAGTCCCGCATGCTCCGCCTTGATGCCGGCGATACGTGCCGAGTTGATGCGGCTCATCTGGCCGGCGCCCACTCCAATGGTCATATTCTCATTGCCGTAGACGATGGCGTTGGATTTGACGAACTTGGCGACGCGCCAGCTGAACATTAGGTCGGCCATCTCCTGCTCGGTGGGCTGACGTTTAGAGACGACTTTGATCTCATTGGTCAGCAGAAGGTCGTTTGACTGTACCAGCAGGCCGCCGTTGACACGTTTGAAGTCGAGGGTTTCGAGTGAGTCGTCCCAGCTACCACACTCCAACACACGCACATTTTTCTTTTCGGCCAGTACTTCCAGAGCCTCGGTTGAAACAGAGGGGGCGATGATTACCTCGACAAACTGACGGTCGATGATGGTCTTGGCGGTATGGTCATCAAGCTCGCCGTTGAAGGCGATGATTCCGCCAAAGGCAGACTCGGGGTCGGTGCTATAGGCGCGGTCGTAGGCGGTGAGCAGGTCATCGCCGATGGCGACGCCACAAGGGTTGGCGTGCTTGACGATGACGCATGCGGGGCCCTCATTGAACTGTTTTACGCACTCAAGTGCCGCATCGGTATCACCGATATTGTTGTAAGAGAGCTCCTTACCCTGTAGCTGGCGAGCAGTGGCGATTGAGCCCTCCGGTGCATTCGGCTCGACGAAGAACGCGGCCTTCTGGTGCGGGTTCTCGCCGTAACGCATCGTCTGTACCTGTTTCACCTGCAGGTTGAAGGTGCGTGGGAAATCGGTTTTTTCTTCGCCTGAAACCAGCTTTCCGAGGTGGTTGGCGATCATGCCGTCGTAGCGCGCGGTGTGCTCGTAGGTCTTCACGGCCAGGTCGAAGCGGGTGTTGTAGCTGGTCTCTCCGCTGTTGTTCTTCATCTCGTTTAGGACACGATCATAATCGTCAGCATCGACGATGATGGTGACATCCTTATGGTTCTTCGCCGCTGCACGAATCATGGTTGGGCCGCCGATGTCGATGTTCTCAATCGCATCCTCAAGCGTACAGTCGGGTTTGGCGACGGTCTGTTCGAAGGGGTAGAGGTTGACCACCACCATGTCGATACCGCCAATGTTGTGCTCACCCATCACTGCATCATCGGTGCCGCGACGGCCGAGGATGCCACCGTGGATCTTCGGGTGCAGGGTCTTGACGCGTCCATCCATCATCTCGGGGAAACCGGTGTAGTCAGAGACCTCGATAACGGCGATGCCGCTGTCTGCCAGCAGTTTGGCGGTGCCACCGGTGGAGAGGATCTCCACGCCGAGGCCGCTCAGCTCTTTGGCGAAGTCGACGATTCCGCTCTTGTCGGAGACGCTAATCAGGGCGCGTTGAATCTTGCTCATGATGGATCCTTCTAAATTTATGTAAAGATGTTGCCGCAAGCGCGGGGCTCATTCGGCCCGGAGAGGCTCGCTACGGTAGGCGCTATGCTCCAGCCGTGAAATGGTTTATCTGTCCAGGTTGTGCTCTTTGAGCTTCTTTCTCAGGGTGCTGCGATTGATGCCGAGGATCTCGGCGGCGCGGGTCTGATTGCCCTGCGCATAGATCATCACGGTCTCGAGCAGTGGATGTTCTACCTCGCCCATTACCATGCGATAGAGGTCCTCAGGCTGATGGCCGTTGAGGTCCATAAAATAGAGTTCGAGTGCCGATCGAACGCTCTCACGCAGAGGTTTGGCGCTCTTTTTCTGTTTTACACTGCTCATGCGGCAATTCCCTGCTCGTCACTGAGTTGTTGAAAAAATTCCCGAGTGATCCGTAGCTGCTCATCGATCGTCTCAGTGTGATTCATCTCGTTGCGGAACTGTGCGCCGTTGCGCTGCCCCTTGCTGTACCAGGCGATATGTTTGCGCGCCATACGTACACCGGTGTACTCACCATAGAAGTGGTAGAGGTTTTCGAGATGACCCAGCAGAATGTCGCGAATCTCGTCGACAGCCGGATCGGGTAGTTTTTCGCCGGTCGTCAGATAGTGCTCAATCTCGCGGAAGATCCAGGGGCGCCCCTGAGCGGCACGACCGATCATCACCGCATCGGCACCGGTCTGTTCCAGCACAAACTTGGCCTTCTCAGGGGTGGTGATGTCGCCGTTTGCTGTGACCGGTATAGCGATCTCTGATTTGATGGCGGCGATTGTCTCGTACTCGGCATCACCACGATAGGCATCGGCGCGGGTGCGGCCGTGGACCGCCAGTGCCTGGATGCCTGCGCTCTCGGCGATCCTGGCGATTGATACGCCGTTACGGCTATCGCGATCCCAGCCGGTGCGAATCTTGAGCGTGACGGGAAGATTAGGAACGGCGTTGACCACGCTCTCCAGAATCTTGCCGACCAGTAGCTCATCTCTGAGCAGGGCGGAGCCCGCCTGGACGTTGCAGACCTTTTTTGCTGGGCAACCCATATTGATATCGATAATCTGTGCGCCGTTGTCGGCGTTATAGCGTGCCGCATCGGCCATCATCTTTGGGTCGGCGCCCATGATCTGTACCGAGCGCGGCTCTGATTCGCCATCGTGGTTGGCGCGGCGCTGGGTCTTCTTGCTGCCCCAGAGCAGCGAGTTGGAGGAGACCATTTCGGAGACGGCCATACCCGCGCCCAGCTCACGGCAGAGCTGACGGAAAGGCTGGTCAGTGATGCCAGCCATTGGTGCCAGAATAAGTCTATTGCGTAGTTTGTAGGGTCCGATCTGCATCGCCATCTTCGTGTCTTGACGCCCGTTCGGGCGGTGGAGCGAACGCAGTATCATAACCCCAAAGTGGGGTGGCTGAAAGAGAGTGTGGCGGGTTAGAGCAACTCGATCTGGAATGAGGCGGCATCGCTGCCGGGATCGATCACTTCGAGTCGGACCGTGGTGGGGGTGTTGGCGGCCATCCCCTCATCGAGGTCAGTCTCATCTGCAATATACTCCCAAGGCTGAAAATCGCGTGCTGCGGTGGTCTGGCCGTTGATGTTGGCAAGTGAGAGGCGCAGTGTCGGGTAGGGTTGGGTGAACTCGGCGGTGCTGACCAGTTTGGCTGAAATCAGTAGTGCCTTGGCATTGTCAGGGTGGCTGCGTACATCGCGCTCGACGACCTCAATGCGCTGCAGATCGCGACGCTCCGGAATCTCACAATCGAGTGTGTCGCAGAGCATCTCGATCGGTTCGGCCAGAAAGGCGATTTGAGAGAGCTCGACGCGTAGCACGTAGAGCCCCTGTAGAAGCAGGGCGCTAATCAGCAAGAGTGAGGCGAAGCTCCAGGCTAGTGTGGAGAGCAGGCCGCCACTGTGTTTTACCTTGGTGGCTGACTTTTGCGCGGCTGCCGCCTCTTGTTGTTCCTTCTCCAGCTCAGTTTCGGCCAGCACCTTGGCAAAATCTTCGGCTGCAGGTTGGGGTGCAGCCTCAGCAGGGGTGTCAGGGATCTCTAAGATTTCGGGTTCATCTATGGCCGCTGTTGGCGTGGAGAGGTCGACGATATCCTCTTCGATCGCGACAGGTGTCGGCTCGGGTAACTGCTCCATCAGATGTTCGTCCGCCTTGAAGACCTGATTGCAGCTACCACAGCGTACCTTTCCAGAGGCGACCGCGAGGTCGGCATCACTTACTTCAAAGATGGTTTGGCATTCGGGGCACTGTGTATACATGGGCGTCGCGTCTGTATTCCGTTTTAGCGGTTATTGTTATCGGTCAACTCTAGCCGATATTTAAGCCGATGGACAATCAATCGAGTCGTACACCACTGAGGCGAACCCAGTCGTCTCGAACCACAGGCTCTGCCATTGCGAAGAAGGGCAGGTAGGCATCACGTACCATCTTGGCCTGCTCCTCAAGGATGCCAGAGAGACCAATCTGACCACCGGCTGGCAGCAGTGCCGAGAGCTGGGGTGCCAGCTCGACCAGAGGCCCGGCCAGAATGTTGGCCACCACGACCTCGGTTTCAAATTCGGGGGCATTCTCGGGTAGTGCGACGTTGATCTTTTCTGCAACACCATTTTGTTCGGCGTTGTCGCGAGTCGCGGTAAGTGCCTGCGGGTCGATGTCGATTCCCAGTGCTGCCCTGGCGCCCAGCTTGGCCGCAGCGATGGCAAGGATGCCGGAGCCACAGCCGTAGTCGATAACCTGTTTATCGTGGAGATCGAGCCCGTCGAGCCACTCCAGGCAGAGTGCTGTGGTTGGATGGGTGCCGCTGCCGAAGGCGAGTCCGGGATCGAGCATGATGTTTATCGCTTCGGGCTCGGGTGGTTCGTGCCAACTCGGCACCACCCAGATGCGCTCACCAAACTGAATTGGTTTGAAGTCGGTCATCCACTCGCGGGTCCAGTCACGCTCCTCAAGTGGCTCCTGTTTCCACGGCGGTAGCTTGATCGGTCTGATGCGATGGCTCAGCTCTTTCATCAGGGCATCCAGGTCGATCGACCCGGGAAAGAGTGCCACGACCTGTGTGTCGCCCCAGAGCGGTTCGGTGCCGAGCTCCGGTTCGAAGATCGGTTGATCGCCACTATCCTTCAAGGAGACCGATGCGGCATCGAGTTCACTGAGTGTCTCGGAGAGTCGCTCTGCATCTTTAGCACTGCTCTCGAAGGTGATTTGAATCCAGTCCATATTCTCTATCGCTCAAAATGAAAAGGCCGCCACAGTGTGGCGGCCTTTAAGCTAACGAGCAGGGGGTGGTGATCAGAGCCCCAGCTTCTTCTCCAGGTAGTGGATGTCGGTACCACCCGCCTGGAAGGCTGCATCGGAGAGGATCTCCTGGTGCAGCGGACCATTGTGCTTGATGCCGTCGATCACCAGCTCCGCCAGAGCGTTCTGCATCCGGTTGAAGGCGATCTCACGTGAGTCTCCGTAAGAGATCAGCTTACCGATCATCGAATCGTAGTGCGGAGGTACGGTGTATCCGGTGTATATGTGTGAGTCGACACGGATGCCGGGGCCACCGGGTGGGTGGTAGAGGGCGATCTTGCCGGGTGAAGGCATGAAGGTCTCTGGATCCTCAGCGTTGATACGACACTCGACTGCATGGCCACGCACCTTGATATCGCTCTGTTGATAGGAGAGTGGTTCGCCGGCAGCGATTAGCAGCTGCTCCTTGACGATATCTACGCCGGTGATCATCTCGGTGACGGGATGCTCAACCTGTACGCGGGTGTTCATTTCGATGAAGTAGAACTCACCGTTTTCGTAAAGGAACTCGAAGGTGCCGGCACCGCGATAGCCGATATCAATACACGCCTTGGCGCAACGTTCACCGATCTCGGCGCGTAGCTCCTCGCTGATACCGGGAGCAGGTGCCTCCTCGACGACCTTCTGATTACGGCGCTGCATCGAGCAGTCGCGCTCTCCCAGATGAATGGCGTTGCCATGCTCGTCGGCAAGCACCTGAATCTCCACGTGACGTGGATGCTCCAGATACTTCTCCATGTAGACCTCATCGTTACCGAAGAACGATCCCGCTTCGGACTTGGTCATGGCGATGGCATTGAGCAGTGCCGCTTCGCTGTGGACCACGCGCATGCCGCGACCACCGCCGCCACCGGAGGCCTTGATGATGATCGGGTAGCCGATCTTCTTGGCGATACGAATGTTCTCAGCATCATCTTCACCGAGCGGGCCATCCGAGCCGGGTACGCAGGGTACGCCGGCCTTTTTCATCTCACGAATGGCACAGACCTTGTCGCCCATCACGCGAATAGTCGCGGCACGCGGTCCGATGAAGGTGAAGCCGCTCTGCTCAACACGCTCGGCAAAGTCAGCATTCTCAGAGAGGAAACCGTAACCGGGGTGGATGCCGACAGAGTCGGTGACCTCGGCGGCGCTGATCAGCGCCGGGATGTTGAGATAGCTCTGGGCCGAGGGTGGTGGGCCGATGCAGACCGATTCGTCGGCAAGGCGTACGTGTTTCAGGTCGCGATCTGCGGTGGAGTGGACGGCAACGGTCTTGATGCCCATCTCGCGGCAGGCGCGCAGGATTCGCAGGGCGATCTCCCCGCGGTTGGCAATAACTACTTTATCCAGCATGTTCGAATCCGTATAGGTAGGGCGAATCGATTATTCGATAACGAAGAGCGGCTGGCCAAACTCGACCGGCGTGCCATTTTCAACCAGGATCGCCTTGACGGTGCCCGCCTTGTCAGACTCGATCTGGTTGAACATTTTCATCGCCTCAATGATGCAGAGCGTATCGCCGGCAGCGACTGAATCACCCACCTCGACAAACGACTTGGCGCTTGGGGAGGATGAGCGGTACATGGTGCCGACCATCGGCGAGGTGACCTGATGTCCAGCAGGGATGGCGTCTCCACTCGCTTCCGGCTCGGCAGCTGCAGCTGCTGGAGCCGCCGCTGGTGCGGCTACAGGAGCCGCTGCAGGCATTGCCATCGCGGGCATAGCGACAGGTGCGCCCTGTGAGTGACGGCTGATACGTACCGACTCTTCACCCTCGTGAATTTCAATCTCAGCGATGCCGGACTCTTCCAGCAATTCTATCAATTTTTTTACTTTTCGAATGTCCATGTTCAGACCTGTATATGTTTGTGGTGGTGATTACTCGGAGAGGTGGTCGAGTGCGGCGAGTAGCGCCAGCTTGTACCCCATAGCCCCGAGACCGCTGATAACGCCAATGGCGACATCAGAAAAATAGGATTTATGTCGAAACGATTCGCGAGCGAAAACGTTGGAGAGGTGAATCTCGATAAAGGGAATCGAGACGCCCAGCAGCGCATCACGCAGTGCAACACTGGTATGGGTAAAGGCGGCCGGGTTGATGATGATGAACTCAACCTCCTCCAGGCGGGCCTGATGGACGCGCTCTACCAGTTCATGTTCAGCATTGCTCTGGAAGCTATCGAGCTCATAGCCCGCTTCGCCAGCCATCTCGGTCAGGCTCTCGGTAATGCTTGCAAGGTCCATTGCACCGTAGTGATCGGGTTCACGGGTACCGAGCAGATTGAGATTTGGGCCGTTCAGGAGCAGCAGACGAGCCATTTTTCCCCCAACGCCTTTGCGACGTTAATTATTGGGCGATTTTGTTGCTAACCGCACCGATTTTCTTAGAACTTGTTCAACGGCTGACAAGGCTGTCAGCGTCAGGCGCATTTTGCCCAAATTGGACGGAGTTGTCCATATGATTACGAGAAGATTACTTGTTCTGTGGAGATCGGAGCAGATGGCATCAAATTTGCCGGGTCTGCTCCGATGGTAGGTCTAGGGCTTGAAGGCAGCACTGGCATGCTCTGCGAACGCCTCGGCACCGAGAACACCGACCAGACGGTAGGGGCGAAGCTCATCGCCATTTCGGTCGAAGAAATGGATCGAGGGGAGGCCGGGCACGCTCATATGTTTGAGTAACGCCTTGTCAGTCGCATCGTTATCGGTCACATCGGCCTGCAACAGCACCGCCGTTTTCAGGGTCTGTTCGACCTTGGGATCGGAGAAGGTGAAACGTTCAAGCTCTCTGCAGGAGATACACCAATCGGCATAGAAGTCGAGCATCATCGGACGGTTCTGGCTGCTCGCCTCGGCGATTGCGGCGTTAAGTTCATCGATCCCCTTGATCTGCTTGAAACGATGTTCTGCTTCGGCCACAGCGCCAGCGCCTGCTGTGCCGCTGGTAAAGGAGAGGCCGCGTAGTGGTTGCAGTACCTCCTGACCGCCGGATGCCGCCCCGACCATCAGCAGCACGCCGTAGACCATCATGACCACGCCAGAACCCTTCCAGAATTTTTTCATGCCGCTCGCCTCGAAGGGTAGCGGCTCGGTGGCGCCGAGGTAGATGGCTGAGCCGATCAGTAGCGCGGCCCAGAGCATCATGGTGACGGCAGTGGGGACAATGCGCTCGAGCATCCATACCGCGATCGCTAGCAGCATTACGCCAAATACTGCCTTGACGTTATTCATCCAGCCGCCGGCCTGCGGCAGCAGCTTGCCGGCTGAGGTGCCGATGGCGAGCAGTGGTACACCCATGCCGAGTCCCATCGCAAACAGTGCGGCACCACCGAGCAGCGCATCACCGCTCTGACCTATATATATAAGTGCGCCCGCCAGCGGTGCGGCAACGCAGGGGCCGACGATCAACGCCGAGAGGAAGCCCATGATCACCACGCCGATGATGGTGCCGCCCTCCTGTCGGTGGCTGATAGCGTTGAGTTTGTTCTGAATTGCGCTGGGCATCTGCAGGTCGTAGAAACCGAACATTGAGAAGGCGAGTGCGACAAAGATCAGGCTGAAGCTGCCGAGAATCCACGGGTCCTGAAAGGCGGCCTGCAGGTTGGCACCAAACATCCCGGCAATGACACCGGCGATGGCGTAGGTGATGGCCATCGGGATTACATAGGCGATCGAGAGGGTGAAGGCGCGACGGGTGGTGATGTCCTCACCCTGACCGACGATGATGCTGGAGAGGATCGGCACCATCGGCAGTACGCAGGGGGTGAAGGTGAGCAGCAGGCCGAAGCCGAAGAAGGCGAGCAGGATCAACCAGACGCTACCACTCTGCAGCATTTGGGCGATACGGTCCTGCTCGGCCAGTGGTGGTGCGTCAGCGGCGGGAGCTGAGGTTGTCACTGCAGACGCGGTCGTTGCAGAGGCGGTGATAGTAACCGACTGCTCGCGCTCCTCAGGTGGGTAGCAGAGACCGCTCTCGGCGCAGCCCTGAAAGCCGATCACCAGTGTGAGTTGCTCTGTGGGTTCGCCTTCCCAGCTAACCGGTGCGGTGGCGGTGAAGTTCTTCTGGTAGATCTCCATGCGACCAAAGAACTCATCATTTTTTACCTTGCCGGCGGGTAGCTGGACCTCGCCAAGGGTGGCGGTGGAGGCGCCCTTGATTGAGAAGTGGAGTTTGTCGCGGTAGAGGTAATAGCCCTCAGTGACGCGCCAGTTGATAAGCAGCTGATTGTTACCGGGTGAGTCGACGCTGAAGGCAAACGCCTCGTCGACCGGCAGAAATTCGCTCTCCTCGCCGCCGAGTCCAAAGCTTTGTCCCAGCTTTTTCAGGCTGGAGAAGGGGGATGAGGTGTTGCTGCTTTCGGGCGCAGCGGCTGCGGGTAGGGTAATCAGCTTGCTCTCGTTGACCGGGGTATAACAGACGCCAACATCAGCACAGCCCTGTGAGGTGGTGAGTAGGGTCAGGTCAACCGGACCGCTCTGGGAGTGGCTGACGGGAATCTCAATGCGAACGCTGCCGCGATAGGTCTCCACCGGTTTGCCGTCGAGATCGGGCTCAACATCACCCGCTGGAAATTTGATCTCACCTAGCGTGATGCCGCCTGTCTCAGTGCTGAATTTGAAGCGCTTGCGATAGAGGTAGTAACCCTCGGCGATCTTCCATTCAGCAATAAGGGTCTCTGCATCAGCTGCGCTGACACTTAACTGGAACGCCTGCTCCGGATCGAGCAGCTCCCCCTCTTCAGCGAAGGCGAGCAGTGGCAGAGTGATCAGCAGGGTGGTGAGCCAGCGGGTCAGTTTACGATGCATAGTATTAATCCAGGTTCTCGTCGATCCAGTTCAGGTATTGGGGGTGACCCCTCTCGATTCGGACGGCAACGATCTCAGGAAGTTCATAGGGATGGAGTTCGTTCAGCTTCGTTTCGAGCGCAGAGTAACTTCTCTCTGAAGTCTTGATTATAAGCAGCAGCTCCTCGTCTCGCTCAACCAATTCCTTCCAACGGTAGATGGAGGTGAGGCCGGGAGCAATCGAAACACAGGCAGCAAGACGTAGCTCAACCAGCTGCTGCGCAATCTGTTCGGCGCAGTTGCGGTCGGGGCAGGTGGAGTAGACCAGTAGTTTGGCATCATCCATTTTATTGTTCGGTCCCGTAGCTCGTCGGCGGGTTATTATAGCTCTGCAGGCTGTTACAATGCCTCAAATGGTGCATGGAAAACATTGATGAATACCCTACTGTACCCCTTTGTTGCGCTGATCCTGATCGGTCTGCTGGAGCTCTACGTGATGATCGGTGTGGGTGGTCTGATTGGCCCCTTCACCACCGTCTTTCTGGTCATCTTTACAGCTGCGCTGGGACTGCTATTGATGCGTTACCAGGGCTTCAAGACCCTGCAGCGCGCACAGGAGGCGATGGCGCGTGGCGATACCCCAGAGCTTGAGATGCTGGAGGGGGTGGCGCTGCTGCTGGGTGGTGCGTTGTTGCTGATTCCCGGTTTTCTCAGTGATGGTCTGGGTTTTCTGATGTTGGTACCACCGCTGCGTAAGGTGGTGATTCGTTGGATGTTGAGGCAGCGCGGTGGTCCCCGCCCGCCGAGCGGCGGCAGCGGTGATGGTCCGCGCACCCTTGAGGGCGAGTTCTGGCGCGATTAAATCGTCAGTATCTGCCAGTTCGGTTCCATTTCTCCGCTTGTCAGAGCGAAAATCCCTTCTTTGAGCACTAATAAGCAGCTCTGAAGTAGAAATCTCACCCCACGACCCTTGATTTTCACCTCTTCGTCACTATTATTAGCACTCACTCGGGGTGAGTGCTAACGCCCCAGGAATATGTAATTAACCGTAATGCGGTTTTATTTTTTGATCTTAAATCAATAAGTTAAGGAGTTTCTGAATGAATATTCGTCCGCTACATGACCGTGTATTGGTGCGCCGTATGGAGGAGGAGACCACCACTGCTTCAGGTATCGTCCTACCCGGTTCCGCTACCGAGAAGCCAAATCAGGGTGAAGTTATCGCTGCTGGTAAGGGCAAGATCCTCGAGAACGGCGAAGTGCGTCAGATGGACGTGAAGGTCGGCGACAAGGTTCTGTTTGGCCAGTATGCGGGCACCGCAGTCAAGGTCGACGGCGAAGAGCTGATGATGATGACCGAGGCGGACATCATGGGTGTGGTTGAGGGTTAATCCCTACACCATTAACCGCTTTAAACAGAATTCTATAGAGGAAAGAGATCAATGAGTGCAAAAGAAGTTAAGTTTGGTGATGACGCGCGCCACGGTATGCTGCGCGGTGTTAATACCCTGGCCGACGCGGTCAAGGTAACCCTCGGACCGAAGGGTCGTAACGTAGTTCTGGAGAAGAGCTTCGGTGCACCGACCATCACTAAGGATGGCGTTTCAGTGGCCAAAGAGATCGAGCTGGAAGATAAGTTCGAGAACATGGGCGCACAGATGGTGAAAGAGGTCTCATCACAGACCTCCGATGTTGCCGGTGACGGTACTACCACCGCGACCGTTCTGGCGCAGGCCATCCTGCGTGAGGGCATGAAGGCGGTTACCGCTGGTATGAACCCAATGGATCTGAAGCGTGGCATCGACAAGGCGGTTATCGCCGCTGTTGGGCAGCTGAAGGATCTCTCCAAGCCTTGTGAAGATACCAAGGCGATCACCCAGGTTGGCACCATCTCGGCCAACTCTGATTCTACCATCGGCCAGATTATCTCCGATGCGATGGACAAGGTGGGCAAGGACGGTGTTATCACTGTTGAAGAGGGTTCATCACTGCAGGATGAGCTTGAGGTGGTTGAGGGTATGCAGTTCGATCGCGGTTACCTCTCTCCCTACTTCGTCAACAATCAGGAGAAGATGGTTGCCGAGCTGGAAGATCCCTTCATCCTGCTACACGACAAGAAGATCTCTAACATTCGCGAACTGCTGCCTGTACTCGAGGGTGTTGCCAAGGCAGGTAAGCCACTGTTGATCATCGCCGAGGACGTTGAGGGCGAGGCGCTGGCCACTCTGGTTGTGAACAGCATTCGTGGCATCGTTAAGGTTGCTGCTGTTAAGGCGCCGGGCTTCGGCGATCGTCGCAAGGCGATGCTGCAGGATATGGCGATTCTGACTGGTGGTCAGGTTGTCTCTGAAGAGGTTGGCATGGAGCTGGAGAAGGCGACTCTCGATATGCTCGGTACCGCCAAACGCGTTGTTATCTCCAAGGAGAACACCGTGGTTGTTGATGGCGCGGGTTCACACACCGATATCGAAGCACGTGTTGCGCAGGTTCGTGCCCAGATCGAAGAGACCACCTCTGATTACGACAAGGAGAAGCTGCAGGAGCGTGTTGCCAAGCTCTCTGGCGGTGTTGCTGTTATCAAGGTTGGCGCAGCCACCGAAGTTGAGATGAAAGAGAAGAAGGATCGCATCGACGATGCGCTGCACGCGACCCGTGCTGCGGTTGAAGAGGGTGTGGTTCCTGGTGGTGGCGTTGCGCTGATTCGCGCACAGGCTGCGATCACCAAGCTCAAGGGCGATAACCACGATCAGGATATCGGTATCGAGATCGCACGTCGCGCGATGGAAGAGCCGCTGCGTCAGATCGTCAGCAATGCTGGTGAAGAGGCCTCTGTTGTGGTTGATAAGGTTAAGCGTAGCAAGGGTGATAACGGCTACAACGCTGCCAATGGTAACTACGGCAATATGATCGATATGGGTATTCTCGATCCAACCAAGGTGACCCGTTCTGCACTGCAGAATGCTTCATCGGTTGCGGGCCTGATGTTGACCACTGAGGCGATGGTTGCCGAGCTGCCTTCCGATGCACCTACCGGTGGTGACATGGGTGGTGGTATGGGTGGTATGGGTGGCATGGGCGGCATGATGTAATAGCTGTCTCAGAACCATTCTGACCCTGAAGGGGCCTTGCCGGAAATGGTGAGGCCCTTTCTGTTTTGTAAGGGTAAAAAAGTGACTAGTTCTTAGCGCCTCATTTGGGTATAGAATGGTCCGGATTGAGTGGTTTCACTCCGACTGAGTGGATTACAACGAGGGTTTGAAACGATGAGTTTTTTCGCTAGAGGGAAGTGGGTGTCGAGATCGATTGCCGTGCTGCTGTTTGCGCTGGTGGTGGTCGGTTGCGGTAAGGAGAGTGGCGAGCAGACGGTCTCGCTCCACTACGCCGCGAGTACGGGAGACCTGCAGAAGATTGCGGCCCAGCTTGATGCTGGGGTCGATATCAATCTCAAAGACAAAAACGGCCATACACCTCTCTACTGGGCGGTCGCACGAGGTTATGAGCGCGCCACTGCAATACTGCTTGAACGTGGTGCGGGCGTCGATATGGCCGGTAATAGCGGTAAGAGTCCGTTGCATGCTAGTGCCGAATTTGGTTACAGCAATATCGCCGCGCTACTGCTGAAAAGTGGCGCGTTGGTAGATAGTCGTGATGTGCAGGGCAGCACGCCGCTGCATCTGGCCGCTCTGGTTGGCCATGTTGATGTGGTCAAGCACCTGCTCGACAGCGGTGCCGATGCCAATGTTGAGGATGGTAATGGCCAACCACCGATCCATCTCGCCTCGGCGCAGGAGAATCGTGATGTGGTCGATCTGCTGATAAAGAGAATTGGCGATATCGATGTGCGCAGTAAGGATGGCACCACTATGCTGCACCGAGCGGCCGATCATGGCCACCTTGAGGTGGTGAAGATGTTGATCGGCAAGGGGGCGGATGTGAACGCGACCTATCCGCTGGGTCAGACACCGATTCATATGGCGGCCGAGCATAACCATGTCGAGGTGATTAAGTACCTGCTGGATAAGGGTGCTGATATCGCCACCAAGAACCGCTATGGCGATTCGCTGCTGCAGTGGGCGGCGCTGAAGGGGCAGGTTGATATGGTTGAGTTCCTGATCAACAAGGGTGCCGATGTTGATGCGGTGAGCAAGGAGGGTGAGCCAATTATCTGCTGGGCGGCTGATGAGTCGCGGGTTGAAATCGTCGAGTTACTGATCAGTAAGGGTGCGGATGTCAACGTGCGTCGTCGTTATGGTCAGACCCTGTTGCACTGGGCGGTTAAACATAAACATCTACAGGTGCTTGAGCAGTTGATTGCGCGTGGAATCGATATCAATGCCAAGGACGATAGAGGCAGTCCTGCGCTGTTTGTTGCCGCAGAGAAGGGCAATATGGATATCGTACGAATGATGATCGAGTGGGGCGCCGATGTGAATGTGCGTAACGACTATGGCGAAACGCCGCTGGTTGTTGCAACCCGTGGTGGGCACAAAGAGATTGCGGCGTTGTTGACTCAGCGCGGTGCTGTAGCCGCACATCAGATGGAAGCGCCCAAGAGAGAGTCACCGTTACCCCCCGTAAAATGATGCTTCTTTGTTAAGCGAGGCAGCCCACTTTGTTGAGTGTGGCTGCCTTTTTATTCGCTGCATGAGTGAGCTGGAATGCACCCGTCAGCAAGCTATCGTTAATCAGTTTTATTTGGAGCGCTCTTGGCCGATTCAGCTATCTCCGATGTCAACACCGCAATGGCGGTTATCCCTGAACCCCTGCAATCCGTAACGCTTCACCATTGGCAGCAGTTTGTTGAAGCCGCTGAGCGACATGAGTGCCGGGTTCCAGAGAGTGAAGATTTCCAGCGCGTGACACTACGAGTGCTCTGCAGTAGCGAGTTTGTCGCGCAGGCCTGTGCACGTGAACCGGGTTTGATCGGTGATCTGCTCGAGAGTGGTGACCTGCTGAGTGACTATCTGTCAGATGAGTATGTCGAGAAGCTCGATACGCAGCTGAAACCGGTCAAGGATGAGATGGGGTTGATGTTGCGGCTGCGTCGCTTCCGGCGTCGAGAGATGGTGCGTATTGCCTGGCGTGATCTGGCAGGCTGGAGTGGCCTGGAGGAGACGCTACGTGATCTGACTCATCTGGCCGAGGCGTGTATCGATGGCGCGCTGCAGAAGGTCGAGGCGTGGGCACGCAAGCAGCACGGTACACCTAAAGGGAGTGATGGTAAGCCGCTTGGCCTGGTGGTGCTCGGCATGGGCAAGCTCGGTGCCTGGGAGCTTAACTTCTCCTCTGATATTGATCTGATCTACGCCTATGCCGAAGAGGGAGAGACACGCAAACGCAATGGTCTGAGCAATAGTGAATTCTTCGGCCGTATGGGACAGCAGCTGGCGCGGGTGCTTGATCAATCGACCGATGATGGTTTTGTCTATCGTGTCGATTTACGTCTGCGCCCCTATGGAGATAGTGGTCCCGTTGCGATGAGCTTTGACGCGATGGAGGAGTACTACCAGACCCAGGGGCGTGAGTGGGAGCGCTACGCGATGATCAAGGCGCGTGTGGTCGCGGGTGATCGCGACACGGGAGCCGAGCTGATGTCGAGCCTGCGCCCCTTTGTCTATCGCCGCTATCTCGACTACGGCGTGTTTGAGTCGCTGCGTGAGATGAAGGGGATGATTGCACGCGAGGTGGCGCGCAAGGGGATGGCGCACAACGTCAAGCTGGGGCCGGGCGGTATACGTGAAATCGAATTTATCGGCCAGGCCTTTCAGCTGGTGCGCGGTGGTCGTGAGGTCGAGCTACAGGAGCGTCGTATCCTCAAGGTGTTGGCTGCATTGCCTCACTACGGTCTGATTCCCGACTACGCCAGCAGTGAATTGATTGAGGCCTACGACTTCCTGCGTCGCGTAGAGAATCGCCTGCAGGCGTGGGCTGACCGGCAGACCCATCTGCTGCCGCAAGAAGAGATTGGGCAGCTGCGTCTCGCCTTCTCGATGGGATTCTCAAATTGGGAGCGTTTCCTTGAGAGGCTCGACAGCTATCGACAGCGGGTTGAGCAACATTTTGAGCAGATCTTTGCTGCACCACAGACCGAGGATAAGGGCGGCGAGCAGCATGCTGGTCCCGATCTGGTTTCGCTCTGGCAAGAGGGACTGAAGGAGTCGCAGGCACCAGGGCTGCTGGCTGAGGCCGGTTACGCTGAGCCGAAAGAGATCGTGTGGCGACTCCGTGCGCTGCGCGAGAGCAGTCTCTATGAATCGCTCTCTACCCACGGACGCGAGCGTCTCGATCGCTTGATGCCTC
This sequence comes from Candidatus Reidiella endopervernicosa, assembly GCF_013343005.1. Taxonomy (GTDB): domain Bacteria; phylum Pseudomonadota; class Gammaproteobacteria; genus Reidiella; species Reidiella endopervernicosa. The sequence continues at coordinate 3,326,062 of NZ_CP054491.1, read as the reverse complement.
TGTTGATCTCAGCGGTTGGCGAAAATGAGAAGTCCGATGAGGCGCTACCGCGAGTCGTGAATTTGATCGAGGCAGTGGCGCGCCGTAGCGCCTACATTGCACTGCTCTCTGAGCACCCGCTGGCGCTCTCACAGCTGGTGAGTCTCTGCAGTGCCAGCCCCTGGATTGCACGCTATCTCGCCAGCCACCCGATTCTGCTCGATGAGCTGCTTGACCCTAGAACACTCTACTCACCCCCCGACCGAGAACGGTTGGTGGATGAGTTGCGGCAGATGCTGTTACGCCTACCTCTCGATGATCTTGAGCAGCAGATGGAGGTGTTGCGTCTCTTTAAGCAGACCAATGTGCTGCGCGTCGCCGCCGCTGATATCGCTGAAGCAATGCCACTGATGGTGGTTAGCGATCACCTGACCTGGATTGCAGAGGGGATCGTCGATGAGGTGTTGGAGCTTGCCTGGCATCATCTTGTTGCCAAACACGGTCGCCCAGTCTGCAGCAGCGACGGCACGCTCTGTGACAAAGGTTTTGCCGTGATCGCCTACGGCAAGATGGGTGGTCTTGAGCTCGGATACGGCTCCGATCTTGATGTGGTGTTCCTGCATAGTGCGGAGGATGAGTCGCAGCTGACCACCGGCAAGCGGGCAATGGCGGTGCCAGAGTTCTTTGCACGGCTTGGACAGCGCATTGTTCATTTGATGACTACCCTGACCCCGGCGGGCGTGCTCTATGAGATTGACCTTCGTCTTCGTCCCAGTGGTGCCTCTGGACTGCTGGTAAGCAATCTCACCGCATTTGAGGAGTATCAGCAGGGCGAGGCGTGGACCTGGGAACATCAAGCGCTGGTGCGCGCGCGTCCGGTGGCCGGTGATCCGTTGATTGCAGAACGATTTATGAAGATCCGCCACACCATTCTGACTCAGCGTAGAGAACCTGAGGAGTTGCGCAAAGCAGTGAGTGAGATGCGCGAGCGGATGCGCAGCGAATTTGGCTCGAAAAAGCCGGGTCGATTCAAGCTAAAGCACGATCGAGGTGGTATCGCCGACATCGAATTTATGGTGCAATACGGCGTTCTGGCATGGGCGCACGATCATCCCGAGTTGACCGAATTTACCGACAATATTCGTATTCTCGAAGGGTTTGGACGGGCGGGTCTGATGGCCGCTGACGAGGTGGCGCTGTTGTGTGATGCCTATCGAGTATTTCGTAAGCGGGCCCACCACTTGACGCTGCAGGAGCAGTCGGCCGAGGTTGATGCTGTGGAGTTCTCCGAACTGCGCGAGACGGTCGCAGCAATGTGGCGTCAGCGTATGGAAGACCCAGCGTAGATGTGAATAATTTTGTGGTTCTAAATATTTTGAGGAGTAGAGCATGACGACGATGGCTGACCGTGATGGGGTCATCTGGCTGGATGGCGAGATGGTTGAGTGGCGTGAGGCGAAGACTCATGTGCTGACCCATACCCTCCACTACGGTATGGGTGTGTTTGAAGGGGTGCGTGCCTACCAGACCGATAAGGGGGCGGCGATCTTCCGCCTGCAGGATCATACTGATCGTCTGTTCCGCTCTGCTCACATCTTGATGATGCCGATGCCCTTCGACAAGGAGACGCTCAACGAGGCGCAGCGTGCAGTGGTGCGTGAGAATAACCTCGACTCTGCCTATCTGCGTCCAATGTGTTTCTACGGCTCAGAGGGAATGGGTATTCGAGCAGACAACCTCAAAACTCACGTCATGGTTGCTGCCTGGCCGTGGGGTGCCTATCTGGGTGAGGACGGTATCGAAAAGGGTATTCGTATCCGTACATCCTCCTATACCCGTCACCACGTCAATATCACCATGTGCAAGGCGAAGGCCAACGGCAACTACATGAACTCAATGCTGGCACTGCAGGAGGCAATCAGCTGTGGTTATGACGAGGCACTGCTGCTCGATAATGAGGGTTACGTTGCGGAAGGTAGTGGCGAGAATATCTTTATCATTCGCAATGGTGTGATATTCACTCCCGACTTGACCTCCGCACTGGAAGGCATCACCCGTGAGACGATCATGCAGATCGCGGCCGATCTCGGTATCGAGGTGCGTGAGAAGCGCATCACCCGTGATGAGGTCTACGTTGCCGATGAGGCGTTCTTCACCGGTACCGCTGCTGAGGTGACGCCAATTCGTGAACTCGATGATCGCACCATCGGTAGCGGTTCGCGTGGGCCGATTACCGAGCAGATTCAGAGCATCTATTTCGACTACGTCTATGGTCGTCGCAACGATCGCCCTGAGTGGCTGACGCTGGTCTGAGCAACGATAGTACAGGAGTTTTGTAGTGAGTCAGGAAACTAACAGTCAGCCTAATGCTGAGAACCGTTACGAGATGGTGCAGGGTGACCTGCCGCTGCACTGTCCGACGCCGGAGATGAGTCTCTGGAATTCACACCCACGCGTATTTCTATCGATTGAGAAGAGCGGTCACGCCAAGTGTCCCTATTGCGGTGCCGAGTACACACTTAAACGATAAATCGGCTGACTTGGGTTGCCGGGTCGTCTGGTGGTTCACCGATGGTAAGCCGGGGCATGAAAATCAGGGGCGCGGACTGATTCGCGCCCTCGGTAACCACTTTACGCTCACAATTCACGAGATACCTGCAACTGCAGTCAGGCTGCCGTGGTTACAGTGGTTAACCTCCCGATTTTCTGCTGGCGAAGGGTTGCCCAGTCCGGATTATATTATCGGCGCAGGCCACGCTACCCACTTACCCATGTTGGCTGCACGTCGAGCGCGTGGTGGTCGTGTGGTGGTGTTAATGAAGCCCTCCTTGCCGATCTCACTATTCGATCTTGCGATTGTACCCAAGCATGACGGGCTCGCTGCCTCTGAAACGGTATTGTTGACGCATGGTGTACTGAATAACGTCGTTTCCGGCGCCGCACGCGATCTTGATAAAGGGCTGATATTGATTGGTGGGCCATCGAAAAATTATGGCTGGTCAGATGATCAGATGTTGGCTCAGGTGTTTGAAATTGTCACATCTGCTCCTGGTGTTAACTGGGTGCTGACCAGTTCACGTCGTACGCCTTCAGTGTTTCTACCACTCTTACGTAGTCGAGAGCTTGAAAATCTTGAAGTGCTGTCCCATGAGCAGACTGGGTCCGACTGGTTGCCACAACAGCTAACATGCGCGGATCGTGTATGGGTGAGCGAAGATAGTGTCTCGATGGTCTACGAGGCGCTGACCTCAGGATCCCCCGTTGGATTGCTGTCGGTACCTCAGCTAGTGGAGGGGCGTGTCTCTGTAGGAATTGGAGCGCTGAAGAAGTGCGGAATGGTTACGGGATATTCGGCTTGGCAAGAGTGCGGAACGCTGCGTGAGAATTCAGATCCCTTTAATGAAGCAGAGCGTTGTGCTGAGTGGATATTCAGTAAGTGGAGTTGTAAGTGAGTCTGTCTCCTAATTGGTACCGTGCGTGTAAAGATTATACAAATATCCCTTTTGTACGCTGGGGAGGCTTCGATGGCATTCTCGTTAGCATGCATCAATCGGGTACGCATTGGCTGAAAAATTTACTTGCGCATGTATTGTCCTATGAATACGGCGTTGATCTACCCGAATACATACAGGATAACTCGATTATTGGCAGCCCCAAGCGTCCTCCGACGTATGAGGGAATGCCAAAAATAGTGCAAAGCCACACTATACCAAGCACGTTAATCTCCTCTAGCCTGTTTAGTGTGCTTGCTCCAGTTCCCCCGGTAGTAATACTGGTTCGTGATTTAAGGTACGCGCTGGTATCACATTATGTGAAAATGCATGGTTCAAAGCAGGAACGCTGGAAGCGGCGCTATGATCTCGATTTCTCGGAGTTTCTAAAGGGTGATCCGAGAGATAAACATTTTGATAAAGATATCTGGTGGGATATTCGCTTTATGAATGCGTGGGGACGATATCTCGAAAAATATCCCGAAAAATCTCTGATGGTCAGCTACGAAGCGCTACGGACTGAACCTGTCGCAATGCTAAAAAACGTGTGTTATCGCTTTGGCTTGGAGAGTGTAAGTATGAATTCGATCGAGCGGGCGGTTGATGAGTGCACAAAGAGCAAGATGTCTGAACGAGAGCGCCCCGGTGAGCGGGCGCCTGTAGTTCGAAAGTCGGCAGATGATCTGGGTGAGTGGTACTCGGAGATAGATAAACGATTTGTTGAGGATATCCTCAAACGTCATTTGAATTATAACTTTGGGTATGACTTCACCAGGTGGTAGCGAATAACGGAGTGGGCTCTGCAACGCAACTGACAATCGTTCAGCTGTTGCCGTCACTTCAAGATGGTGGCGTTGAGCGTGGCACGTTGGAAGTGGCGCAGGCGCTGGTTGAGCGTGGTCATCGATCTATGGTGGTCTCTGCTGGGGGGCGCATGGTCGAGCAGCTACATGCTGAGGGAAGTGAGCATGTTAATTGGTCGATTGGTAAAAAGAGTCTGTTAACGCTGCGTTTTATCTGGAAGCTGCGAAGACTCTTTAGAAAACGGCGTGTTGATGTTGTGCATGCCAGGTCGCGTTTACCGGCCTGGATCGCCTGGTTCGCGCTACAAGGGATACCTAAAAAAAACAGACCGCACTTTGTAACCACAGTGCATGGACTCTACTCGGTTGGACGCTACAGTGCGGTAATGACTAAGGGAGAACGGGTCATCGCTGTGTCAGAGACGGTTAAACGATATATCAAAACCAACTACCCTTCGGTCGACGTGAATAGAGTGAGGGTGATTCCTCGTGGTGTTGATCTAGAGATGTTTCCATACGACTTCACTCCCTCCGAGTCGTGGCTGCAACAATGGTGTGACGATTTTCCTCAGCTTGATGGAAAGCTGGTGCTCACCCTTCCAGGTCGATTGACTCGTCTTAAGGGACATCACGATTTCATTGACCTGATCCGTTGTCTCAAACGAAAAGCTATTGCGGTGCATGGTCTGATTGTTGGAGGTGAAGATCCTCGGCGTCAGGCCTATGCCGAGGAGTTGCGAGAAAAGGTGGTGCAGAGAGGCCTGCAGGAGGACGTTACCTTTACGGGGCATCGTTCGGATGTACGTGAAATCTATGCGATCTCAGATGCGGTCTTCTCCCTCTCTACCAAGCCCGAATCGTTTGGTCGCACCACGCTTGAGGCGTTATCGCTGGGTGTGCCTGTGTTCGGTTACGATCATGGTGGTGTGGGTGAGATACTTGGGCGTGTCTATCCACAAGGGCGGGTTGTCGTGGGTGGTGTTGATGATCTTTGTCGGCTTCTGGCTAACTTGCGAGATGGTTCGCTGAAGAGGCCGTCGCGTCACAACTATACGTTGGCACATATGTTAGCGTTGACTCTTGCGCTCTATGAAGAGTTGGCTGCTCGCCCCTGATGTCGCGTAGCTCGACAAGTTGGCGCTTATGTTAGCGCTGCTCAAGTAGTGTTCTGTAAGTCTCCAGATAGCTCTCAACAATGGCTTTCTCGCTAAAACGAGTACTGACTAGCGCCGTACCGCTGTCCGCAATTTCATTAGAGCGTTGTGGTTCTTGTAGAACAGAGAGCATTGCGTCGGCCAGTGGTGCGGCTTGATCGACTGGTGTGACGACACCATTCTCTCCATCGCTAATTAACTCCATTGCACCCTGGGAGGCCGTGGCAACTACAGGTGTGTTGTGCGCCCAGGCCTCGAGTATCACATTGCCTAACGGTTCATGACGAGAAGGGCAGACAAACAGATTGGCCAGGTAGTAGTAGTTGCTGGGATTGGCCTGCCAACCGGCCCACGTTGTCCGATTGCTAATGGATAGCTTGTTAGAGAGCTGGCGAAGCTCTTCTGATAACGGACCATCGCCAGCGATGAGCAGATGAGTCGGACGACCTGCGATCTCGTGTGGTAGTAAAGAGAATGCCTTAAGTAATGTATCGAACGCCTTGTTCGGGTGAAGCCTTCCTACGGCGGTGATTATCCATGCGTCATCAGGTATGCCGTGTTCTCTCCTCAGGCTATTGAGTGTGTCGATGTCTGGCGGTGGAGGAGCGTCGGCAAAATTTCCGATATAGAAAACACGATTTACAGGTAGGCCTTCTTGAACCAAGTAGTCGCAGATGCCACGGGTATTGCCGATCCAAGCGTGGGCGTGACGATAACGTTTTAAGTTGTAGTAGCCGCCAAGGCGCGCAACATGGATCGGCCCTCGGTCTGGTTTGAGTGATGTGAGTGATGTCGCTCTACTCATGTAGGTCTGCACGATATCGGGCTGTTGTTGTTTTATCGCTTGCTGAATGCGCCATTTGGTGTGGAAGCGAATGATTCCACTCATCTGAATATGTGTCTGAGGCGCGCATGCACCAATCTGCTGGGCAACAGCGCTGTCGGGACGATTGATTGCGTGGGTCGGGGCGCCGTTACGTTGGAGTGCACAGACAAGTCTGGAGTAGAAGCGTTCAGCGCCTCCGGATTCCTGGCTGCCTATGATGTGCGTGCTGCTAATCATGATTCGTGTGCATCCTCAATAGAGGCCGCATATGCTGCATGACTCGAGGTGTGGGATGCAACCACTCACGCTGCTGAATAGTCAGGGCGGCGCGAGTAGTTGATCACTGAAGCGTAACTTTGAGTGTTAGCGACGTTTCTTGGTGCTCTTCTTTTTAACGACTTTTTTCTTTGGTGCTACCGCTTTTAGCGGGAGCCTTTTTTGTAATCGTTTTCTTTTTAGGTACGATCTTGGTGGCGGCACGTTTCTTGACTGCGGTTTTAACAACCTTCTTCTTGATGGCAGCCTTTTTCTTAACGGCGGGTTTCTTGGCGCTCTTCTTCGAAGCTGTCTTCTTTTTTGGGATGCTCTTCTTGACGGCTGGTTTAGAGGGCTTTTTGGCAGAGGCTACCTTTTTCTTCGCTGGTGTGACCTTTTTCTTTACCGCAGCTTTCTTAACGGCGGTTGTTTTCTTCTTTGGCGTAGTCTTTTTGGTGGCGCTCTTCTTCGCCGGTGTGCTCTTCTTCTTGGGTGTTGCAGCTTTTTTCTTCGCTACGGCCTTCTTGGTGGGAGCCACCTTTTTCTTGGTTGCGTTCTTCTTGCCTGCAGAGGTTTTGCTCTTGCTCGGTTTCTTGGCAGGGGCCTTGGCCGTAGAGGTGGCTGGCTCGGGAGCCTCATCGGCAGAATCCGATGTTCCGGCGGCCGCAAGAACCTTCTCCATTACCTTCTTCTCAAGGTCTTCTACTGTGGGTGCATTGGCAGAGGGTATGACTGCTTTGCGTTTGGGTGTGGCGCTGACAACTTTTGAGATCGCTTTGAAGATGTCCTTGATCTCTCCAATACCCTGCACGCTACGCAGGAGCTCTTGCTCCTGATAGAAGTCGACCACGGGGATGGTCTGGGTCTCATAGACACGCAGTCTATTACTGATCGTCTCCTCGTTGTCGTCGCCGCGATGGTGCAGGCTGCCGCCACACTTGTCGCACTGGTCGTCCATCTTCGGTGGGCTGGAGTAGATGTTGTACATCTGACCACATGAACGACAGGTACGCCGTCCGGTGAGGCGCTGTAGCAAGATGTCAAAGTCGACGTCGATCAGCAGGCTCAGCTCAAGGGGCTGGCCGATCTCCATCAGCAGGGCATCGAGTGATTCGGCCTGGGCGAGATTGCGGGGGAAACCATCAAGGATAAAACCCTTCTTGGCATCCTTCTCCTCGAGGCGCTCGCGAATAATGCCGAGCACGATCTCATCAGAAACGAGATGGCCGGCATCCATGGCCAGTTTGGCCTGGTTTCCGAGCTGTGTACCCGCTGCTACGGCATCTCTAAGTAGGTCTCCAGTGGAGATCTGGGGGATTTTGTATTTATCAACAAGGAGTTTGGCCTGAGTCCCTTTTCCAGAGCCCGGCGCTCCAAGCAGTACGATTCTCATCGCAATAGCTCCCTTGGCTGTATATTATTGTTGCTCTTGTTATCGGGGTGGCCGGAAATCGCTTGGTTATTAAAATTTTGCATGACCGCATACACGATTTTGCATGGCCGTGTCACCCATCAGCGATTAACCTACATTCCGCAAACGTCCAAGTCAACGAAGCACAGTACGAAATAGCCATGGATAGGGGAATCATCCTCTTTTTTATGCCTGTTACTACGGAATGTGCCTAATTTACAGGTAGATATGAGTACTATCCCAGATTTTAATGATTCTGATCTCTGGACCATCAAGAGTACGCTCCAGGAGCGTTATGGGCATGATGTTGAGCTGGAACTGGCTGAGACCGAGCTGCGTCTCAACCCTTCTTCAACGGAAATGGTCCCCTGCCCGACTGTTTACTGGCACTACGATAACTGTAATTTCATTATCTGTAAGACTGGCGACGAGCGTTTTCGCGCACAATTTTTCTTTCGTGTTCACCAGCAGTACGGCACTGGCGTACATGAGTTTGACAACCTCGCCGACTGTACTGTGACCCTGCTTCAGGTTCAGGCCGATCACGATAAAAATCTGCAAGATGAAGCAGAGAAAGAATCGCAGAAATAGCTGCCGATCCATTCAGTTGGTTGGTGGCCATAGTTTTTACAAAAATAGCTTTTGAAATAGCGTCAAATTAAGGGGAACCTAAATGACAAAGAAGAATGCATTTTATGCACAGTCCGGCGGTGTTACCGCAGTGATCAACGCCTCTGCTTGTGGTGTGATCGAGACCGCTCGTAAGAATAAAGACAAGATCGGCAAGGTATACGCCGGTCGTAACGGCATCATCGGTGCGCTGGAAGAGGATCTGATCGATACCTCAAAAGAGACAGTGCGTTCTATCGCTGGTCTGCGCCACACTCCATCGGGTGCCTTCGGCTCCTGCCGTTACAAGCTGAAGAGCCTCGAGGCAAACAAGGCGGAGTACGAGCGCCTGATCGAGATCTTCAAGGCACACAACATCGGTTACTTCTTCTACAACGGTGGTGGTGACTCCGCTGACACCTGCTACAAGATCTCTCAGCTTTCGAAGAAGATGGGTTACCCAGTTCAGGCGATCCACGTACCTAAGACCGTTGATAACGATCTGCCAATCACCGATAACTGCCCTGGCTTCGGCTCGGTTGCCAAGTACATTGCTATCTCAACCCGCGAGGCGAGCTTCGACGTTGGTTCTATGTGCGCCACCTCTACCAAGGTCTTCGTACTTGAGGTAATGGGTCGTCACGCTGGTTGGATCGCTGCTGCCGGTGCACTGGCCTCTGATGAGAAGACCGATCTACCGATCGTCATTCTCTTCCCTGAGGTCGTTTTCGATCGTAAGAAGTTCATGGCTGCGGTTAGCGCTAAGGTTAAGAAGTATGGCTACTGCTCGATCGTAGTCTCTGAGGGTGTCCACTATAAAGATGGCAAGTTCCTCGCTGAGACCGGTCTGAAGGATGCCTTCGGTCACAGCCAGCTGGGTGGTGCCGCACCTGTTGTTGCCGGCATGATTCAGGAAGATCTCGGTCTGAAGTACCACTGGGCCGTTGCTGACTACCTGCAGCGTGCGAGCCGTCACATCGCGTCTAAGTCTGACGTTGATCAGGCCTACGCTATGGGTAAGGCTGCGGTTGAGCTGGCACTCAAAGGTAAGAACTCGGTCATGCCAACCGTGGTTCGTAAGTCTGACAAGCCATACCGCTGGACCATCGGCGAGGCACCGCTTTCTAAGGTAGCCAACGTCGAGAAGATGATGCCAAAGAGCTTCATCAGTCGTGATGGTTTCGGTATCACACCGAAATGTCGCCGCTACCTCGAGCCGTTGATTAAGGGTGAAGATTATCCTCCCTATAAAAACGGCATGCCGCAGTATGTGAAATTGAAGTTAGTGTCAGTGAAGAAAAAGCTGCCTGAATTCAAGGTCAAATAGTTATGAAAAAGGGGGCTTATTTGCTCCCTTTTTTGTATCTAGACTAATTATTAGTCGCAATAATAATGAACATCATATAAGTAAAAACGTTAATTGAAGGGGAGAGGTATATAACATGACCACTAGTTTGCTGTTTTCACTAATCTGTGCAGGTGTCGCGATCGCTTACGGCATCTTCTCTATGAAATGGATCTTGGCTAAACCGACCGGTAACGAGCGTATGAATGAGATCGCCGCTGCTGTTCAGGAGGGTGCCAAGGCCTATCTTAATCGTCAGTACATGACCATCAGCGTTGTTGGTGTTGTGCTGCTGGTCGCAATTGGCTACTTCCTCGACCTGCATACGGCGATTGGTTTTGCCATCGGCGCCATCCTTTCTGGATTGGCAGGTTACATCGGCATGAATATCTCGGTTCGCGCCAATGTGCGTACTGCTGAGGCGGCTAATGATGGCCTGAATGCTGCGATGCAGGTTGCCTTCCGTGGCGGCGCTATCACCGGTATGTTGGTGGTGGGGCTCGGTCTGTTCGGTGTGGCAGGCTACTACATGGTGCTCGAGATGATGCACCCTGGTGCGGATAACCTTCACCCACTGATCGGTCTCGCCTTCGGTGGTTCACTGATCTCGATCTTTGCACGTCTCGGTGGCGGTATCTTCACCAAGGGTGCGGATGTCGGTGCCGATATCGTCGGTAAGGTTGAGGCGGGCATCCCTGAGGATGATCCACGTAATCCTGCGGTTATTGCCGATAACGTTGGTGACAACGTCGGTGACTGTGCGGGTATGGCGGCTGACCTGTTTGAGACCTACGCAGTAACCGTGGTTGCGACCATGCTGCTCGGTGGCCTGCTGCTGGGCGAAACTGGTGGCGCGGCAGCGGTCTATCCGCTGGTGCTGGGTGGTGTTTCGATCATCGCCTCTGTTGTCGGAACCTTCTTCGTAACGGCACGTGAAGGAGGCAAGATTATGAACGCCCTCTATCGTGGCCTGATCGTTGCAGGTCTGCTGGCGGCGGTTGCCTTCTACTTCGTCACCGATATGTTCATGGGTGGTGTTGAAATCGAAGGTGTTACCAACGTCACCATGAGCCTCTTTGGTTGTTCTCTGATCGGTCTGGCACTGACTGCAGCGATGGTTGTGATCACCGAGTACTACACTGCGACTGAGTTCCAGCCGGTACGTCATATCGCTGAGGCCTCAACCACGGGTGATGGTACCAACGTTATCGCGGGTCTCGGTGTTTCAATGAAATCTACCGCAGCACCTGTACTTGCTGTCTGTGCCTCTATCTGGGGTGCCTATGACCTGGCAGGACTCTATGGTATCGCGATTGCGGCAACCTCTATGCTCTCGATGACCGGCATTATCGTTGCACTCGACGCTTACGGTCCGATTACCGATAACGCGGGTGGCATTGCTGAGATGGCTGAGCTTGATGAGAAGATCCGCAACATTACCGATCCTCTCGATGCCGTGGGTAACACCACCAAGGCAGTTACCAAGGGTTACGCGATTGGTTCGGCAGGTCTTGCTGCGCTGGTACTCTTCGCTGATTACACTCACACCCTGGAGAAGGCGGGGCATGTAGCATCATTTGATCTCTCCAACCACATGGTCATCATCGGCCTGTTCCTTGGTGGCTTGGTTCCGTATCTCTTCGGCGCGATGTCGATGGAGGCGGTAGGTCGTGCAGCAGGCGGTATCGTGAACGAGGTACGCCGTCAGTTCAAAGAGAAGCCTGGCATCATGGACCACAGCGAGAAGCCTGACTACAGTCGTGCTGTAGACATGCTGACCAAGGCGGCGATCAAGGAGATGATTATTCCTTCATTGCTGCCGATTCTGGTGCCTATCCTGGTCGGTGTTTTCCTCGGCGTTGAAGCGCTGGGTGGTCTGCTGATCGGTACCATCATTACCGGTATCTTCGTCGCTATCTCTATGACCACCGGTGGTGGTGCGTGGGATAACGCCAAGAAGTACATTGAGGATGGTAACTTCGGTGGTAAGGGTTCCGATGCTCACAAGGCAGCGGTTACCGGTGACACCGTAGGCGACCCCTACAAGGATACTGCTGGTCCAGCGATCAACCCGCTGATCAAGATCATCAATATCGTTGCGCTGATGATTGTGCCCCTGCTCTAAGTAGGGTGTCTGTCGCGCCGAGTGGCGCGGCAGATAATATTAGCAAATCTTGATAAAGGGCCGGTATAATTACCGGCCCTTTTGTTTTTCTGAGATTTGAAGCGATGAACCTCGACAGAGTCACCTCCGGTAATGACGTTCCCAACGAGATCAATGTAATTATTGAGATCCCTGCACACTCCGATCCGGTCAAGTATGAGCTGGATAAGGATACCGGCGCGATGTTTGTCGATCGTTTCATGTCGACCGCGATGCATTACCCCTGTAACTACGGCTACGTGCCACACACTCTCTCCAAAGATGGTGATCCCGTCGATGTGCTGGTGTTGACCCCCTATCCGCTGATTCCCGGTTCGGTGATTCAGTGTCGTCCTGTTGGTGTACTGAAGATGGCGGACGAGTCGGGTGATGACGCCAAAATCCTCGCCGTGCCGGTCGACAAGCTCTGCAAATCCTATCGCAAGGTAACCAGCTTCCGCGATGTTCAGGAGGAGGTTCTCAACCGCATCTCCCACTTCTTCGAGCACTACAAGGATCTTGATGAGGGTAAGTGGGTTCGTGTCGGTGGTTGGGGTGATATCGATGAGGCGAAACAGGAGATCATGGATAGCGTTAAGATGTTCCAGGATGCCCCTGAGAAGCCTAATTTCTAAATAACCGCGAGTTACTTCAACGATGAAGATCTGTGTCGTCTCCGATAGCCACGACAACCGCCCGATGCTGACCGCCGCCGTGCACGAGGCGAAGGAGCTGCGTGGTGCCGAGGCGGTACTGCACTGCGGCGATGTGGTGGCACCGACCGCGCTGCGCCCGCTGCAGCAGTTCGGTCTGCCGGTGCATGTGATTCATGGCAACAACATGGGTGATACCTATGCCATGTTCATGCTAGTGCAGGAGCCCGACAGTGTGATCCATTATCACGGGCAGGATGCGGGTTTGAATCTCGGCGGTAAGCGGATTTTCATTGTGCACTATCCGCACTACGCTGAGGCGTTGGCGTTAACAGGGGAGTGGGATGTGGTCTGCTGTGGTCACGATCACCGCCCAGCGATCACGCCTGTGGAGGACATTAAGGGTGGTGAGTCGTTGATTGTGAATCCGGGAACGGTGGCGGGCGTTGGGCCGCGTGCTACCTACGTTATGGGTGATCTAGAGACGATGGAGTTTGAGATTTTCGATGTGCCGGGTGGCAAGGTTGATCATCAACCGCAGCACACCCCAGACTATAAGAAGTAGGCCCCTCAGTAACCTGAGGTGTTTTTCTCCACCCAGCGGCTACCCTCTTCAAGCTGCTCTTTCTTCCAGAAAGGGGCTTTCGATTTCAGATCCTCCATGATGAAGCGACTCGCTTCAAAGGCGTCTTTGCGATGGGCCGACCAGACAGCCACTAGGACGATCGGATCAGCTGGCTTGAGATCTCCAACACGGTGGATGACTAGCGTATCGAGCAGTTGCCAGCGGCTTGCTGCCTCCTCACAAATCTTCTCAAGGTGTTTTTCGGTCATGCCGGGGTAGTGCTCCAGCGACATGCCGTTAACCTCATCACCCTCGTTGAAATCACGCATGGTGCCAACAAAGACAGCGCTCGCCCCGGCCTTACCCTTGAGTTGATCGTGAGCAGCTTCAAATTGCTGCAGCTCCTGCCAGGGTTCGAATGGCGCGGGACGTACCTCGATGGTCATACTAGCCACCGGTAACGGGTGGGAAGAAGGCGACCTCATCGTCACTTTTCACCAGGTGATTTTGGTCGGTGTACTCCATGTTTATCGCAACCAGTACGTTGGTGGGCAGTGCCTTTCCGCCGGAGGCCTGTAACCACACATCGGCCGCTGTGGCGACCTCCCCGATCTCGACGGTGGCCCCATCGCAGCCCATCTGCTCACGCAGGCTGGCGAAGAATTTTACCGTTACCCTCATAGTCTTTACCTACTCTGCAGGTGCTCAATTGCACCACTATTCGCAGCAGCCTATCATGGATGATCCTATCTACCAATTGCCCTAAAGAGGGCTTCCTGACGGAGAGATCGATGAGCGAATTAACCCACTTCAACAGCGCTGGTGAGGCCCATATGGTCGATGTTGGTGAGAAGTCGGTGACCAAGCGTAGAGCCGTTGCCGAGGGTGCGATCAGCATGGAGCCGTCAACGCTGGAGAGGATCGTGGCAGGAGATCACAAAAAGGGTGATGTGCTCGGCATCGCGCGGGTGGCCGGCATTATGGCATCCAAGCGTACTGCTGATCTGATACCGCTCTGTCATCCATTGGCACTGACCCATGTCGGTATCGATCTTGAACCCCAGACAGATGCATCGCGCGTCTACTGCAGGGTGACGGTTGAGACGGCCGGTCAGACCGGTGTTGAGATGGAGGCGCTGACGGCGGTGCAGGTTACGCTGCTGACCATCTATGATATGTGTAAAGCGGTTGATCGTGGCATGAGCATGGAGGGTGTTCGTCTGATCCATAAGTCCGGTGGCAAGTCGGGTGCCTGGAATCGGGGTGACGACTAGCTAAGGCGCTTTTGAGCCCGATCAGTGGTCGGGTGGTCTGTTTAACATGGTTTGATCTGTTGGAGTGGTGAGCAAATGCAGAACTACGACTTTTTGGTAATCGGCAGTGGCCCAGCAGGACAGAAGGCCGCGGTTCAAGCCGCCAAGCTGGGCAAACGCGTTGCGATCATTGAGCGTCAGGCGGAGATTGGTGGTGTCTCTGTCCATACCGGCACTATCCCAAGCAAAACGCTTCGAGAGGCGGTGCTCTATCTAACCGGCTGGGATCAGCGTGGTCTCTATGGTCGCAGCTACCGGCTCAAAGAGAATTTGACCATCGAAGATCTAATGCAACGTCTGCACATTACGCTCAATCATGAGACCGAGGTGATGTCACACCAGTTATCGCGTAATGGGGTGACTGTGATTCAGGGCGAGGCCTCATTTATCGATGAGCACACCCTGCAGGTGGAGCGTCCAGGCGGTAAGTTGGAGGGGTTCCACGGTGAAAAGATCCTAATCGCCGTTGGCAGTCGTCCGGTTCGCCCCGAGGGGGTTCCGTTCGAGAGTGAGTCGGTGGTCGATAGTGACGGCATTCTCGATATCAAAGAGATCCCCAAATCGATGATTATCGTCGGTGGTGGTGTGATCGGTGTCGAGTACGCTTCGATCTTCAGCGCTATGGACGTCAAGGTCACACTGATTGATGGCCGTGAGCGGCTGCTCGATTTTCTTGATCGAGAGCTGGCTGATGAGCTGGTTCACCACATGCGGGATCGTGGTGTGATGCTGCGTCTCTCAGAAAATATTGACCGCGTAGAAGAGAAAGAGGAGGGGAAGATCGTAGCCCACCTGGAGAGCGGTAAGCAGGTTAGTGCAGAGCTGATTCTCTTTGCTGCTGGTCGAATTGGCTGCACCTATGCACTGAATCTGCACAACGCCGGTATCGAACCCGACTCGCGACGACGCATCAAGGTCAATGAGTTTTTCCAGACCGAAGTGCCACATATCTATGCCGGTGGTGATGTGATCGGTTTTCCCAGTCTCGCCTCGACCTCAATGGAGCAGGGACGTATTGCGGCCTGTCACGCCTTTGGCAAGAGTGCCTGTCAGCAGAGTAGTGACTTCCCCTTCGGTATCTATGCGGTGCCGGAGATCAGCATGATTGGCCGTACTGAACAGCAGCTGACCAAGGAGCAGATCCCCTACGAGGTGGGGCTGGCGCGGCTGCGAGAGACCGCGCGTGGACAGATCATGGGACTCGAAGACGGTGTGCTGAAGATCCTCTTTAGCAGTGAAGACCGTCGTGTACTTGGTGTGCACATCCTGGGTGAGGGCGCGACCGAACTGATCCACATCGGCCAGGCAGTGATGCTGCTTAGCGGTACGCTCGACTACTTTATTGAGAACGTCTTCAACTACCCGACTCTAGCCGAGGCCTATAAGGTCGCTGCGCTAGATGCCTACAACCGTCTAAACGGATAGTCGGTCTAGAGCTGGGCGGCGGTGTCGGGCAGCCAGCTGACGCCGCCAAAGCGTGCTTCAGGCACCTGCTGATGTATCTGGTGTTCGATGCGATAGACCTCGCTCTCGGGGATATCGACCATCAACATGATCTCACCGTGGGCCAGGGCGTCGCGCACCTCTCGGAAGTCGGCATCGGGCAGGTGGGTGAAGCGCTCTCCGGCAACAAAACTCGTAATCATTCCTACGATCAGTAACAGTGCGAGTAGCTCGGCACCATAGCTGATAGCGGCAATAAAACCCGCCAGCATGACGAAGCAAAGGGGTTAAATTGCCGTTCCAGACCCAGCGCTCTAGTTGATGGAGCCGATCGCTGCGCTGCTCAAAGGTGGAGCGGGCAGGCCTTCCAGACGCCTCACCGCTGCGCGCGATTGTGTGTATCTGTTTGTTTTGATGCCGTCCTGATTGAGCACAGCGACACCGCTGCGGCGAAATCGGCGTCGGGAAAGAGTAGGTAGAGTCGTCTCTTCATGGTGCTCTCCCGAGCAACCTGAGCTACAGGCGTAGCCGTCGTGGTGGTCACCATGGGAGAGATATGTAATCCCGACAATAACAGTCAAGTTGTGGGGCTTCTGTGTCGTTCAGAGAATCTCTGCTGCTTCATCAAAGTCGAGACGCGGTTGGCGTGGGAAGAGCTGAGTGTTGTCGCCGTAACCGATAGCGCAGATGAAGTTGGTCTTGATGGTGCCCTCGGGGAAGAACTCGGCATCCATCGCGGGGTAGTCGATACCCGACATCGGACCGCAGTCGAGCCCGAGTGAGCGAGCGGCCAGAATCAGGTAGGCCGCCTGCAGTGATGAGTTGCGGAAGGCGCTCTCCTCAATCTTATCGGGCTTGCCAGCAAACCAACTGCGCGCATCGGTGTGGGGAAAGAGTTTTGGTAATTGATCATAGAAGGTCATATCCATACCGATAATGGCCACCACCGGCGCACTCATACTCTTCTCGATATTACCTTCGGCCAGGCACGGTTTAAGACGCTGCTTGGCCTCACTACTTTTGATAAAGCGAATACGTGCCGGACAGCTGTTAGCGGCGGTTGGACCCATCTTCAGTAGATCGTAGAGCTTGTGCAGCAGCTCGTCGTTAACTGGTTGATCGAGCCAGTTACTGAAGCTTCGTGCCTCACGAAACAGGGTGTCGAGTGCCTTCTCGGAGAGAGTACGGTCGCGCATGCTGGATCCTTGTCGAGCGTTTCAGAAGTGAGTGATGATAAACCACATCGATAGGCTGCAATCCACGCAACCGATGCGGGTTAGGCGGGTTTGATTGCCTGACTGAACAGGGTGTCGACCGGCAGCCAGATTCCCTTTTCGGTCACCAGTTTATCGACCTCGCGTAGGTGTTTTACCTTGAAATTGCCGAGTTGATCGGAGGGGAGTAGATCGATCAGAGCGCGGTAGCCGCTATTCCAGATGATCTCCCACCAGTCATCAGCACTCGAGAGGTGATAGCCGAGCTGTTCATTGTCGATCTGAATCTTTTCGAAGCCGTTACGATCGAGTGCGTCGCTGCAGCGCTCAGCGTTGTTGAGCTGATCGGCCATAAAGGTGCGCCCCTCCGGGAGCTTGGCACCGAGGCGCTCCAAATCATCGAGAAATAGATCGCGCAGCGGCACGAACGCCTTGACGTCAAAGCTGGTGAAGATGATCTTGCCACCCGGTTTGCAGACGCGTTTCCACTCCTGAAGCGCCGCATCGATATCAGGCATAAAGAAGAGGCCGTAGCTGCAGGCGATGGTATCGAAATAGTCGCGTTTAAAGTCGAGCTTGGCGCCATCCATATCGAAAATATCGATGTTTTCCAATCCCATCTTCCGTGCATGAAAGGCGGTGCGGTCGAGCATCTTCTCCGAGAGGTCGATTGCCACAACGCGACCGCCTGGAAGCAGTGCCTGCGCCATGGAGATGGCGACAACCCCGGTGCCGGTGGCCACATCGAGCACCTTCTGTCCGGGTCTGGGTGCAACCTTGGAGACCAGTTTGTCGGCACAGAAGGGGAAGAAGCGTAGTGCAGGGCTATCGTAGCCATCGGCAACGCGCGAGAAGAGTTTGGCAATCGCCTGTTTGTGCTGTTGAGGTGTCAGTTCAGTATCCATGGCGGTAATGCGTATCCGTAATCATCAAAAAGGAGAGAGGCTATTATAACGTTATGGCATTGAGTGGTGTTGCGAGGTGCTAATTGAATCTGACCACTGAATTGATTCCCCATAGCTGGCTATGGCTGGCCACGTTGATATATGGCGTACTGATTTTATGGAGTGTGATCGGTGCTGACTGGGGGCAGATGCGACGTGAGTTGAGACTCTGGAATGCATGGCTTGCTAGCACCGTTGCAGTGCTGTTGCTCTGGAGCATGCGCGCGGGGGTTCTGCCAGGGCTCGAGTTCCACTGTTTGGGAGTAACGCTGTTGGTGTTGATGTTTGGCTGGCGCTACGCGTTGCTGTCGATTTCACTGGTGTTGGTTGGTACCGCTCTCAATGGCGCAGCCCAGTGGTTGGCGCTGCCGCTCAATGCGCTACTGCTGGGGGGAGTGCCGATTGCGGTGAGCCACCTGCTGCTCAGGTTTTCGGTCCGATATCTGCCGAAGAACTTCTTCGTCTACATACTCTTCTGCGGTTATCTCTCCGCCGCGCTCGCCTTTGCTGCTGGAGTGCTCTCGAGCACGCTGGTACTGGCGCTCAGTGGAGCCTATAGCTTCGAACGGATTGGTGGGGAGTATCTGATCTTTATCCCGATGATGCTCTTTGCAGAGGCGCTGCTGACCGGAATGCTGATTTCTGCGCTAGTGCTGAACAAGCCAGAGTGGGTTACCAGCTTCGATGACCGTCGTTATCTGAATGGAAAGTAATCGGATTTAGCGTTCACGCAGATCGCGCAGAATACCGAAGAAGAGGTGTTCTCCCTCATGTTCGATCTCGGTCACACTCAGATCGACCGGGAAGGTGGTGCCATCCTTGTGCTGTGCAGTCACTTCACGCCCCTTACCGATAATGCTCGGCTCACCGCCATCGAGATAATTTTTTAGATAACCGTCGTGCTGGTCCCTGTCGGGTTGGGGCATCAACATGCGGACATTCTTACCAATCAGCTCCTTGACGCGGTAGCCGAGTAGCTTCTCCACCGCTGGGTTACACGACTCAATGATGCCGTGACGATTGATGGTAATCACGCTGTCGATCATGTTCTCGCGAATTGCGCGCTCGCGTCGTTCGCTCTTGAGTAGATCACTCTCGATTCTGAAACGCTCATCGATCTCCTCCTTGAGGTGGTCGTTGGAGATGCGTAGCTGGTCGCCGGTGGTGTTGAGATCGGACATGATGTCGGCGATACGTCGCATCACGTAGTTGACGGTGACACCACTGAGTACCGCAGCGAGAATGCCGAGTGCGATCATCAGCTGGTAGGCGAGGTCAAAATCTTTCTGTGCGACTTCCAGGGCTTCGCGGCCGTGGGCCTGTTGCAGACGGATAAAGTCATCCATGTGCCACAGCACTTTGTTCTGGGTTGGTATCGCCTGCTGGGTCAGGATGTCTGCGGCCGACTGGAACTGATCAATGGCGAGCAGATCGAGTACCTGATCCTGAAAGGTGACAATCTCAGCGATGCCGGAGCGTACATCGGCAAGGATCTGGAGCTCGGTTTCATCGTGATCGAGCAGCTCCAGTGCCTCTCGTATTTTGAGAAACTCCTCACCACGATCGCGCAGTTTTAGATAGAGATCGTCACGCTCGAAGGGGTCGGGCGTCATCACCATGCTCTGCAGAATCAGTGAGCGTTCGCGCGAGGCGTTGCGCATCAGACGTAACAGATCGGCCTGTACATTATGCTCGTTCACCACCTTCTCGATATTGCTGGTGACGTGCTTCATGCGATTGAGGCCGATGGAGATAACGGCAACGACGAGTGCGATGGCAAAAATAAACCCAAAGGAGAGTAGGTTCTGCGCTTCACTGCTCTGTTTAGTGGTGGCCATGTTCGCTCTTGATCAAACGTTGTCTATCACTGTCAGTCCGTGCGCTGCAGTGGTGGGCAAGTATAGACCTTGTCCGCAGCCCAGGTGAATAAGTGGCTTCACCCGGCTGTGAGGCCACCTCACCATTGGCAGGTTACTCCTGATGGTAGTAGTCGTATTCCTGCAGGATCTGTTTGGTAAAGTTCCACGCCTCATTATAAGAGAGGCCGCTCTCGTCAGGGATCACGATCTTCACATAGAGCATGCCCGGATGCGCCTGCTTGAGAGCACCGAGCTCATTGTTGAGCTGCTCCATGGTGAGCTGGCGGTACTCCGCCTCTCCTTCGCGAATGGCGATGCGCTTGTTGCCGGAGATCTTCTCGAAGCGGACCTCGACCACATGTTTGCCAACCGGCGTACGTGCGGGACGAACCAGCTTGTCGTACTTCACTTTCAGGTCGTCATACTCACCCTGTAGTGAAGTAAAGCTACGTGTTGAGGAGAGCTGCTGCTGCTTGAGGTCGATCAATGCATCGGCCTGCTTTTGGTTATTCAGCTCCAGAGCGGTGATCTTCTCTTCGGCGTTGCTCAGCTGAGCCAGCTGCGTTTCGTGTTCGGCCTTGAGTTCGGTGTAGCGGCTGTTGGCCTGCTGCAACTGATCGCTCAGCAGTGAGCGCTGTTGCTCGGTCTGGTTGAGCTGGTTACGAAGTTGTTCAAGCTGAGATTCGAGTGCCAGCTGCTGTGCTTCGCGTTCGGCGAGCTGTCGGCTCTTCTCAGCGTCGGTCTCCTGTGCCTGCATCATCTGCATGCGCAGCAGTGAGAGCTGGTGCTGGGCGGAGGCAAGCTGCTCCTCAAGGGTGGCGTTGGCGTCGGCAACATTACGCGCCATCGATGCCGCTCGCTGTTCGGCCTCCATGGTATTGCGCAGCTCCGCCATCAGCTCCCAGTTGCGTACGATCAGCACCGTGCTGGCGAGCATGAAGATCATCACCACCACGGTCATGATGTCGGTCAGCGAGGGCCAGTAGTTCTCACTGACGCTGTTGTTGTCATTATGAGCCTGCCGAAGATCGACGAAACCCTGATCCATTACGCGTCATCTCGTGCGGGTAGGCGGAAACCTTCCTGCAACAGCTGTTTGATCTCTTTCATGTCGCTACTGATAGAACCGGTCTGGTCGTTCATGCTGGTGAACATCTGTTGCAACTGGCTACCCGCCTCGCTGTAGCTCTCCTGTGCCGTATGCATGATGGTGGCAGTGGTGCGCAGGCTCTTAACTAGCCCGGCAATGTCGTGCAGCAGGGTGTCGCTGCTGTGGCTAAAGCGTGGCAGCAGGTAGAGGGTGGTGACCTGCTCGATACCACCGACCAGGTGGGTCTGGGTGTCGGTGAGCTTGAGGTAGAAGTAGCCGTAGAAGAGATAGCAGAGGATGGCGGTGATAGTGGTCGAGAGGGCGGTCGACATGCCATGGATGATCAGCCCCATGTTACCGATCTCCTGCGGTGAACCGAGCATGTCGGAGGCACCGATCAGTGCAATGGAGAGCGAGATGATGGTGCCGAAGACGCCGGTCAGGATCAGGATGTTGTGGATGAACTTGGGAAAGCTGATGCGGGTGCTCTCCTGTGCCAGTAACACGGCGGCCAACGCGCTGTGGTTGATCGGCGCGTTCTGCCGGTCGAGATTTAGAATGGTGCGGTAGCGGTCGTTGATCAGATTGGTGCTCTCGCCCTTCTCCGGCTTGCCGAGTTGATCCTGTTCGAGCTTGAAGATGAAACGTGAGAGTGCTGACTCTTCGCGCATATAGCGCAGCAGAATCCAGATCACCTTGGAAAGGCCGAGCAGGAACAGCACCAGGATGCTGCTATTGATGATGATGCCGGTCTGGGTGAGCTGGTTACGGAAGTAGACGCCGGTGAGCAGGTCGAGGTTGATCGCCACGATGCCTAGCGCCAGTAGCGTCATTATCACCAAACGAATCAGTACGCGGCGGCTGTAGTTCTTTTTGTAGTCGTTCATCGAGCAATTCCCTGAATTTTTATAGCATTCTACCGGCTCGACACCCGGTGACCAACAGAGGTTTTTGTGGGGGAATTCGGTGCGAGGCGATTAGCCGGGGCGTCCGTCGATGCGGGGGCGGATCAGAATCGGCAGGTAGACCACCACAAAGATCGAAAATGCAGTGATCCAGGCTACCCCTGAGAGGGTGATCAACAGTGGGTATTGATCCATCATCGATAGCGGTAGTAGCACGCGAATCACAGCAGCAATGCCAACCAGTGCAAAGGCGAAGGCGATAGAGTGGCCGATGACCATCTCACGCCCGGTATGGCCAATGGCCACGCGAGCCATCATGCCGAGCGTCATCATGCCGATGCCACCCACGGTCAGGGCGTGCAGTGCCAGAACGGATGGGATTATGTCGAAGATCACCAGTGCCTTGAACAGCAGCCCGATCACGATCCAGAGGTAGGCGATATGGAGTACCCACAGTAGCGGTGTACGGGCGGTACGCAGCGGTAGCCAGCCGTAGAGGCGAAAGGCGTGAATCAGGGTGGCAAAGATGGCGACCAGAGCGACCGCAACGGTATCTGGCAGTAGCTGTTCGGTGACCACCAGTAGCAGCAGCGTACCGATGGCGCTCTTCTCTACCCAGGGCCAGCTATGGGTCTTAACGTTGCCAAGACCGCGTTCGGTGAAGAAGGGGATGACGCGGCCACCCAACACCGCCACCAGCAGCACGATCATGCCGACGGCCAGGTTAATGCCGCTTTTACCCGTCGGTGCGATATCGAGCGCCTCGAGATGGATCATCAGGTTGGCGATGGTCAGCAGGGCGATAATCAACAGGAAGATAGCGTTGTTCTTCTGTTTCGCGCGGACCAGTGGGGTACCTGCAGCAACGCCCAGTGCCGGTACAAAGGCGAGATCGATGAGGGCAATCAGCGGCGCCGGGATCAGCTCTGAGAAGAGGGGGGTGATACGACCTGCGGCCCAGAGTAGAAACAGCAGCATCAGCGGTGTCCCGGATGGGGTGTCGATACCGGTCCAGTTGCGCACTGCGGTGAGCAGGAAACCAGCCACCACTGCCAGTACATAGCCAAACAGCATCTCGTGGCTGTGCCAGCCGACAAAGCCGTAATAGTTAGAGAGCGGGGTGCCAGAGCTGTAACTGTGGAGCCAGCCGGCGAGCAGTGCCACGGCCGCAATACCAGCAGCGAGAAAGAAGGGGCGAAAGCCGAGCGCAAAGAGAGCAAATCCATTCGGTGATGGGGTGGGGGTGCGCTCTTCAATATTCAGCGGTGGCATGCGTTCACTCTCAGGTTGGGCTAGTATCGGCGCCGATCATAGCGGAGGTTCCGGCTCGGTGCCTTGTTTTGTATCAATCGCAAACTGGCAATGAATGTAGGTGTTTGAGATGAATGTGCTGAACTGTGGAGAGGTGGGGCTGGAACCCCTACAGCGGGTGCTGAAGCCCTACGGGATGGTGGTTGAAGGGGTGGCTGCTGAAGAGGAAATCCCTGGTAGTTTCTGGGGCGATGAGGAGGCGGGGCTGATCGAGAACCGTCTGCTGGTGCGAGATGACACACCACTGCATTCGGCGCTGCATGAGGCGTGTCACTACATCTGTATGGATCAGTCACGACGCCAGGGGCTGCACACCGATGCCGGTGGTGGGTACGATGAGGAGAACGGTGTCTGTTATCTGCAGGTGCTGCTCGCAGATCGTATTGCTGGTTTTGGTCGTGCGCGCATGTTTGCCGATATGGATGCCTGGGGTTATAGCTTCCGGCTCGGCTCCTCGCAACGCTGGTTTGAGCAGGACGCTGTAGATGCCAATCAGTGGCTGGCAGATCACAATCTGCTCGATGCGGCGGGTGAGCCGAATGGTCAGCTGCGCCAGTGAGGGGTGATATCCGGTTTCGCTTCACCTCTTCAATACTTTAGAATCGCTGCAACTCAACAATAACTACCGAGAGAGGGAGTATCCATGGCCGTTGGCTCCATAACCTGGCAGGGCATCCTGCTGCGCTTTATCTTCGCTGCAATTCTGGTCTTCACCACCTATAACCCCGAGGGGTTCGACTACTTCAACTGGGTGGTGATGAACAATCTCGAGGCGTTGCCGCAATCGCTGCCGGTGAAGCTCTTTGTCGGTTTTGTATTGCTGATTGGCTGGGTGATCTATATCCGCGCGACCCTGCGCTCACTCGGCCCGATCGGCCTGATTCTCGCCTTCGGTTTCTTCGGCACCCTGCTGTGGATGATCGTCGACTGGGGCTGGATTCCGACCGATAGCATCCGCGCCGTGACCTACCTGGCCGAGGTGGTGATGTGCGCGATTCTTGCGGTTGGTATGTCGTGGTCACATATCCGCCGCCGTCTCAGCGGTCAGGCAGATGTAGACGAAATCGAAGAGTAACTCTCCGATAGTCAGAAAATAGGGGGTGCCGATCGGCGCCCCTTTTTTTGTCTAGAGAACGATCAAGGTGGCGAAGCCAAGGAACAGACCCAGGCTGACAACATCGGTGATGCTGGTGAGAAAGATTGCCGATGCGGTGGAGGGATCGGCGCCTATTTTCTCCAGTCCGAGGGGTACCAGAACGCCGGTGATGCCGCTGATTACGCAACTGCCTACCATCGCCATAAAGACCACCAGGGCCAACAACAATCCATCGTTGCTACCACTGATCATGGCGTAGGCAAACATCGCCGCGCCCGCTGTGACACCTACCAGGATGCCGTTGCTTAAACCTAACAGGCCCTCCTTGAATAGCGCGTCTCGCGTTGCATTCTCTTTGAATTCGCCGAGTGTCAGTCCACGCAGGGTGATCGCGAGCGATTGGCTGCCGGTATTGCCGGCCTGTCCGGCCAGAACCGGAAGAAATACGGCGAGCATGACGATCTGACTGATCGTCTCTTCAAAAAAGCCCACGACGAAGGCGGCAAGGAATGCTGTGAGCAGATTGAACTGTAACCAGGGATGACGCGATTTGAGACTGCTGCGCCAGGGAGTGTGTAGATGCTCCTCCTTTTCGATACCGACCATTCGCCCACTCTGGGCCGTCAGCTCAAAGGTGTGCTCCTCAAACAGCACGTAGCCCTGTAGCTCTCCCTGCAGCACGCCTAGCTCATTGCAGACAGGGTAGACGGGATAGTGTCTCTGTACGGTTGCCGCCATCGCATCGCTGATCGAGGTGTCGGTTGTTAGATAGAACGGCTGGTCGATCATGATAGTGCCGAGTGGTGCATCGGTTTCGGCAAGCATTAGATCGCGCATCACTACCAGACCGATCAGTTTCTGTTCACTGTCTACCACGTAGGCGTAGGTGATAAGGCTCTCTTGAGTAATGTGGCGGATATTCTCGATCGCCTCACTAGCGGTGGTCTCTGCTGTGTAGACCGCGAGTGATTGCTCCATGAATCGGCCGATTTGATCTTCGGGATAGTCGCGATTGAGTTCCCACTGCGCGCCGATGCTGTCCGATCGGTCGATTGTGATCGCATCGGTTAATTCGCTCGGTAAGTGGTGGAGCAACTTGATTGCCAGAGACGGCTTCAGGCGCTGAAGTACCTCAGTAACGGTTTCTGCTGTCTCACCGCTCAGGGTGCTGACGGCATCCAACGGGGCACGTTGTGTGGCCAGCTTGACGAGGTCGTTGATGACCGTCTCGTCGAGATGTTTCGCTCTCTCTTCGTTCATTATTGGTTCCGTAACGCTGGGTGTTTAGCTGTGGTTGTTGCCCTTGAGGGTTGGCGGTTATTTGTCGTCAGGTTTCAGGTCGCTGAATGAGCCCCTAATGCTCTCATAGCGCTGCCGAAACTGTTTGGCGTCACCATAGTCGATAAAGTTGCTGTAGCGACTATGAAAGGCGGCAGTATGACGCGCATGCTTGATCGGGCACCAGTGCTGTTCAACCCGCGCGGCAATCTCGCGAATATAGGCGATCAGTCCGTTGAAGTAGCCGCAGTAGATGCAGTTGAGTCGTTCAATGATGTTGAGATAGCGCAGGTAGTGACGGTCGATGACGATATAGTCGCTTCTCCGAACCCTGGGTATACCGTAGAGCGGGAAGCAGATGGCGTGGAACAGGCTAACGCTGAGATCGATTAGCAGCGCGGGAAACAGTATCAGCCAGACCAGTGGTGCAGTCAGGATATGTTTCGGTTTGCTCTGGCTCAGGTAGCGAAACAGGCCGGTTGAGAGTCTGCGGTGCTGTTTGCGGATCTCACGGTCGAAGAGCACGCGTTTCTCTTCGACCTCGTAGAGAAACTCCTCTTTTTTCTTCTGTAGCTCCAGGAGTAGCTGATCCTCAAGCTGCTGAATATCTTGCAGCAGCTCCTGTAGACGGTCATCCATAGTGGCTCCAGTCGGGTCAAACGGGCGAGTGGTTTTGATCCGTTTGTACGCATCGCCCATGCGGATGTAAAGCGGTCGTTATTTGCCTAGTTGCTCGGTTAAGAGGCACTATCTGGGCTTTGATAAAGTATGAAATGAGGTTGTGAGACGTTATGGCTAGGGTAAAGATCTACAGCACCGGTACCTGTCCAATCTGTGACAAGGCGAAGATGTTGCTTGATAAGTGGAATATTGCGTTTGATGAGATGCGTGTCGATCTCGATCGCGCCGGACTCAAAGAGATGCTCGAGGTGACCGATAATGCCAGGACCGTTCCGCAGAGCGCGATCGATAATCGCTGGATTGGTGGCTTTAGCGAGCTGACCGAGCTGAAGATGGATGGTGAGCTCGATGCCCTGATGGGAGGTTAGAACTGAATGAAAAACTTGTTACGAAGGTAGCAGGCACAAAAAAGGCGGCACAAGTGCCGCCTTTTTTGTGCCTGCTACAGTAATGACTTACTGTGCAGCAGGTGCTACTGGAGCAACTGGTGCTACGGGTGCGCCGTAAGGAGCGTAGCCGTAAGGAGCGC
Source organism: Candidatus Reidiella endopervernicosa (assembly GCF_013343005.1). Classification (GTDB taxonomy): domain Bacteria; phylum Pseudomonadota; class Gammaproteobacteria; genus Reidiella; species Reidiella endopervernicosa. The sequence continues at coordinate 3,299,165 of NZ_CP054491.1, read as the reverse complement.
CGTAAGGAGCATAACCGTTGTAGCCGTTGTAACCGTTGTTGAAACCGTTGTAGCCGTTATAACCGTTGCCAGAAGCGTTACCGTTACCACGACCGCGGAAGCTCAGGTCGAAATCGCCCATCATGTCGCCCATGCCGTTGCCCCAACCGTTACCGTTGCCCCAACCGTTGTTGTTGTTCCAACCGTTGTTACCCCAACCGTTGTTCCATGGGCTGTTGTTGCCCCAACCGTTGTTGTTCCAAGGGGTCCACCAGGCGCTGGCAGAAGACATAGAGAGTGCGCTAACACCGACGAGTGCTGCGAGAGCAGCTGCTTTAGTGAATTTCATCATGGTTTAAATCCTCTTTGTTTGTTACATCATGGTTTTAAAAATAAAGCTAAGTAAAAAAAGCTAAGTCACTCACCACGCACATTGATAACTGGTTGCACTACCCCTGTGCGAACTAATGCATATTAGTTATTATTGATATGCTAATTTATTTGTCAAGTTTCTAGCCATAAATTTATTCATCAATCTGTTGGCTGGGCTAGGGTTTGATTCGACTGTATGTTTATAACGTGCTGAATAACCAAGGTAATTCTTAAAGCGTGCAAGTGAAGTCTGGTCAAGTGGTTGGGGGCTGGAATCTTGTGGCAGTGATGGCATGAACGGCTAAATCAACTTACAAGGCGGCGATCTGCAGTCGTTTTTCATCGATCAGTGAGGTGTATACACGGGAGAGGGCGTGTTCATAGGCGCAGTCGCCAGCCAGCCCCATCTCTGCAAGTCGTGACTCAAAATAGGCGATCTCATCTCTAATTGTTTCTGCGCTTGGCGCAGAGTGGCTGGTGCTATGTGTGTAAACTTCCATACTCTTCACCTCATCTGTTTTGTCTTTGTTGTCATCGCAGAGAGTAGGGGGAGATTGTGTCAAGGGTGTGACATATAAAGAGTTAGTAGCAGGCACGTGTGTCTCAGTTATCTGCGTGATTGAGGCGAATCTCAATCTGTAACATGGTCAATTACAATCGATGTGGTTCGTTAGGCTTCAATAGAGGGGCGAGAAATGGGTGGTTGGGGTTGTCCGCATGAGGTGAAAGGTTTGTGCGATCGGGTGGAGCAGCGTAATTGTGAGCCCGGTATGAAGGGGTGTGTGTTGGCCGGTCGTTTTCTGTTTAGTGAGGATGAGAAAAATACCAAACGTGCCGTTAGAGAGAAGGGAAAGCAGCAGGGTGAAGAATAATATGTGTGGTTTAGTTGAGGCGCCTGACAGCAGCGCGCGATCGTCAATATGAAAATAAAATTCTTTCAGCTCGAGATTGGTCGTCGGTTTGAATTTAGAGGCGACACAATGCGCAAGGTGAGCCCGTTGATTGCCGAATTTGAGAGCGATAGTCGACAGAAGATTGTGCCGCGTGCCGCAATGGTTGAACCGCTTGATGGCGAAATTTCTGAAGTTGTAAATGAAGAGAGTGCGTCGCTATCGGCAGAGGTGGTTCGTGAAGCATTCGATCGTTTTTATGAGGAGTGTATGGGAACGGTAAATGGCCTGGCTGATATCGCCGGTGGTGAGGCGGGGGCTGCGGCTGCAGTCGAACTTGAACGTGCCAAGCAGCGGTTCAACAAGGCGCTCGCAGTGTGGATTAAGCCGTGCTGAGATATCACTCGATTCCTGTCACCAGCTTTCAGCAAAACTGTTCACTACTCTGGTGTGATCAGAGCAACAAGGCCGCATTGATCGATCCGGGAGGGGAGGCGACACGTCTATTGGAGGCCGTAGGACAAGCGGGTGTGACGCTGGAGGGTATCCTGCTGACTCACGGTCATCTCGATCACGTCGGTGCAGCGTCAGAAATATCGGCGCTCACGGGGAACGCAATAACCGGTCCCCATATTGGAGATGAGCCGCTACTCAACGCCCTTCAGCAGCAGGCGGAGATGTTTGGTTTGCCATCTACAGAACCATTTACTCCAGATCGATGGCTCAAGGATGGTGAGGTGGTCAATGTTGGCAGTGAGCCGCTGCAAGTCATTCACGCTCCTGGTCACTCTCCAGGGCACGTTGTCTTCTATCATGAGCCGTCGCAGACGGCCTTTGTCGGGGACGTGCTGTTTAGAGGTTCAATCGGTAGATCTGACCTTCCTGGTGGCGATCAACACGCATTGATACAGAGCATTCAAAGCCGACTGTTTCCGCTGGGTGATGATGTGACGATTGTCCCCGGGCATGGGCCCCGTTCCACGTTGGGCGAGGAGCGACGGAGTAACCCCTATGTGGGGGCTTGAAGTCAGTCGGGGCTACTGGGCTCCATTGTTTGAGAAGAACTCAACCATACGTCTACTGCAGGTCGATACGACATGTTATGTAGACAGGTACAGCCTGAGGTAACAGTTCTGTATTGGATTCCAGAATCGAGCAAGGTGGCGGGTTGAGTGAGGAGACTTAAGAAGTGGGCGATCTATTCTGTCCGGAATAATAAATCCTGCTGATAGCGGGATTTATTATTGGTCACGGTTTGTTTAGCTGCGATCCTTTTTCCCTTTCCCGCTCTGTTTCTTAGGTGGCTTGTGGCCGCCTCTATCCTTGTCGGCTTTTGGTTTTTTATAGCCTTTCGGTTTTTCGCTTGAACCCTGTTCGCTTGGCGCGCTGATGCGTAGCTGCTGGCCACAGACCCAAACCTTCTTCAGGTGTTTGAAGATCTCTTTGGGCATCCCGTCAGGAAGATCGACATTGCTGTAATCGTCGTGAATGGCGATTTGACCGATAAACTGGCTTTCAATACCCGCCTCATTAGCGATGGCACCGACGATATTCTTAGGCTCAACCTTGTGCCTGTGACCCACTTCGATGCGGTAGCGAATCATCCCCTCTTCGAGTTCACGTTCGCGCACAGGTGAACGTTCACGGCTGCGTCTGGGCTCGCGTTCTTTGTAATCACGGCCACGGTCGCTTCGTTCTTCTCTCGCGGGCTTGGTATCTTGAAGTTTGGGTAGTAACGGACGTTCTTTCTGAACCAGGTAGCTGAGCGCAGCTGCGATCTCACTCAGGCCGATATTATGTTCGCTCTGATACCCCTCAATGACCTCTTCAAAGAAACCAAGATCCTGAGATTCGAGGGTGTCGGTGATGGTCTGTTTGAACTGATCGACGCGACGACTGGCAATGTCGTCCCGGCTGGGAAGTTGCATCGAGGTGATCTCTTGTCCGGTAGCGCGTTCGATGGAGCGCAGCATGCGTCGCTCTCGCGGTGCAACGAAGAGAATGGCATCGCCCTTTCGGCCTGCACGTCCGGTACGTCCAATACGATGGATGTAGGCCTCGGTGTCGTAGGGGATGTCGTAGTTAACGACATGGCTTATGCGCTGTACATCGAGACCACGTGCAGCAACATCGGTGGCGACGATGATATCGAGAGAGCCCTTTTTAAGGCGATCAACGGCCTTCTCTCTCATCGCCTGATTCATATCGCCGTTGAGCGGTGAGGTGGCGTAGCCGCGTGCCTCAAGTTTCTCCGCTAGCTCAGTGGTGGCGACCTTGGTGCGAACGAAGATGATCATCGCATCGAACTCTTCCACCTCCAGTATGCGTGTCAGTGCGTCGAGTTTGTGGGTGCCACTCACCTGCCAGTAGCGTTGTGTGATCGTTGATACGGTAGCGGTCTTCGCCTTGATCTTGATCTCGACCGGCTCTTTAAGATACTTCTTGGCGATGCGTCGAATCTGATCCGGCATGGTGGCAGAGAAGAGGGCGATCTGACGTGTTTCGGGTGTGTGCTCAAGAATCGCCTCGACATCATCAATAAAGCCCATGCGCAACATCTCATCAGCCTCGTCAAGAACAAGACCGGTGAGATTGTCGAGTACCAGGGTGCGGCGACGAAGGTGATCCTGAACGCGTCCGGGTGTACCGACAACAACCTGTACGCCACGCCGTAGCTGGCGCAGTTGGATATCCATACCCTGGCCACCATAGACTGGCAGGATATGGAAATCCTTCAGGTGGCGAGCGTAGGTCTGAATAGCCTCGGCGACCTGTATGGCCAGCTCGCGAGTGGGTGTCAGTACCAGTAGCTGCGGTGTCTTGTTCGATAGGTCGATACGGCTAAGCAGTGGCAGTGCAAAGGCGGCGGTCTTGCCGGTGCCGGTCTGTGCCATGCCTATCAGGTCGTTGCCATCAAGTAGTGGGGGGATGCTTTGTGCCTGAATAGGGGAAGGTGTCTCGTAGCCGATCTCCTCAATAACCTTAAGTATCGGGGTGGCGAGAGCGAGCTGCGCAAAGGAGCTGATGGTTTCTTCTGACATGTTGGGCCTATCTGGAGAGCCCGGTGAACGTGATGGTCTTGCCGAGCGGGTGGTGTACTTACGATAGCTAATGATACTCCATTTGCGCGGTTAATGCTGATTCGGCAATAGAAGGGGTAAAGCTGAGTGATTTTGTTGGCTGATATTGTCGAGGGCTGTCAGCTCGACTTGTGACGTAAGCTGTCATAAAGCAGGGCTTGGCGTACCACCAAAGTAGTACTGTCGATGCTGTTGGAGGTAGTGGCAGAAGATGTCATTTTATTCATGTGGTTATTGGTCATGGCTCTGCTATAACTTGATGCATAGACGGGGGAATGTGTCTCGATGGTGTGTTGCTAGTTGATGTTTTCGCACTGAATGAGAGCGCAGGCTAGGTGGAAGAGAGGATAGCCGTAACTGTCTTGGAAACTAACACCAATAATCCACATATGGGGGAAACACAATGACTAGCTACATTAAAATAGTCGGCGCGGCGCTCATTCTGCTGATGATGCAGGGTGCGAGCTGGGCGGCGGTAAAAGCTCCACCGAAACAGATGTCGCAAGAGACCAAAGAGTGCGTTAAGTGTCACAAAAAGAACAATCCCGGTCTGGTCCAGATGTGGGGTTCAAGTCGTCACTATGGTGCCAACGTAGGCTGCTACGAGTGTCACCAGGCTGATGCCAAAGACCCGGATGCTTTCATCCACGATGAGAAAAAGGTTAAAAAACACATCTCCATCATCGTTTCTCCTAAGGACTGCTCAAACTGTCATGAGAATGAAGCGAAAGAGATGCAGAAGTCTCATCACTCTGAAGCGGGTAAGATCATGGGTTCTCTGGACAACCTGCTCGCCGAGGTTATCGAAGGCGATAACGGCATGGTTACCCCTGGATTCCCAGATGGTATCTCAGCAGCGGCGGTTAACGGTTGCTGGCAGTGTCACGGTTCTACCGTCAAGGTACTAAAGGACGGTCAACTAGATCCGGCTACATGGCCTAACACCGGTATCGGTCGAATCAACCCAGATGGCTCCAAGGGCACCTGTGCCGCTTGTCACTCCCGTCATAGTTTCTCCGTTGCGCAGTCTCGCCAGCCTGAAAACTGCGGTAAGTGCCACATGGGTCCTGACCATCCACAGATTGAGATCTACAACGAGTCCAAGCACGGTATCGCCTATCGCGCCAATCGCGAGAAGATGAATCTGGACAGCTCCAAGTGGATCCCGGGTGAAGACTACTGGGCTGCACCGACCTGTGCTACCTGCCACATGAGTGAGACCAAGAACCAGCCGGTTACCCATGATGTGGGCGATCGCCTGAGCTGGAACAACCGTCCTCCTGTTTCCAAGAAGCAGGGCTGGGTTAAAGGCACCATGGGTTGGGAAGAGCGTCGCGACAACATGAAAGATGTTTGTCAGTCTTGCCACGAAGAGGGTTGGGTTGAGAACTGGTACATCCAGTACGACGGCCTTGTTGAAATGTACAACCGTAAGTTCGGTAAGCCTGGCGTGAAACTGATGAAGGCTGCCAAGCCGCTGATGAAGGGACCCAAGTTCTCTCACAAGCTTGACTTCGTCTGGTTCGAACTCTGGCATCACGAAGGTCGTCGCGCACGTATGGCCGCGTCCATGATGGGTCCGGATATCACTCACTGGGAAGGTACTTACGATCTGGGTAAGAACTTCTACACCGAGATGGTGCCTGAACTGCGTGAGCTGATTGAGCACGGCATGCACGGTTCTGCCGCTGACAAGAAGGCTGCTAAGAACCTGGCTAAGGTACTCGACGAAGTACTGAACCACGATTCTCACAAGTGGTTCCTCGGTAAAGAGGATCCTAAGAAGGCTGCAGAGCGTAAGAAACGTCAGGCCGACTTCAAGGCACGTTACAAGAAAACTGGTGGTTCCAGGTAACATCCTAGAAGTACTGTCGTTATGACAGAAAACCCTCCACCTTCGGGTGGAGGGTTTTTTTATGGGAGAAAGATAATCGTTACATCTCTAAACAAGTTGTACTAGAAAGCAGCGGTGACAGGTGGAGCTATGAGAGTGATCATTGAAGTGTGAGGTGATCCGAACAGTGGCAATTTGATGGGTTTGTTATCGATTAACTTCTCTGCACGCCCAACCGTTGTCAATGAATGTAGTGCTTAGCGCTTGATGTCTCACCTTGATTGTCGCCAGCTGGCTGGCGCCAGAAATAAATTGATGCAATTGGCATCTATCCCAGGAAGTCATTGGTTTATTTTGAGTGAATCAGACGGGTGAGAATAATTATTGAGATTAACCTGAGTTCTCGAGTGATCAATGGTCGAATGTGAATGAGCTAAATGTTGCTGACAATAAGATGTATGTTGATGCATCAATTGGTACTACCTGAGTATCAATTGGGCCCAATCGAGTGGTGATGGAATAATGCTTAACTAAAGTTACATTGTTTTCCTTACGAAGGAGATAAGTACCCCAAGGATTATTTCTATATAAGTGATAGCTTAGTCATCGTGCAGACTGTGACGTAATAATCAGGTGCGGCGGTTAGCTACTGGCAGATGTGATTGGGTTAGATGCGGGTGCTGTGGAAGGCGCAAATAGATCTTTGAAAAAGATGGCCGATTAGGTAGCTGTGGTTAAAAAGGCGTCGCTGCCCTTTTCCCTGCACATGCAGTATTGGTGATAAGTTGATAATTAAATTGGCAGGAATACTGAGGTAATTACTCTGTGATCTCCCAACCGAGTACCTTTCCCTCATCAAACCAGATGTAACTATGTAGTTTTGAGGTTTGATGGTAGTACCAGGTGACAAATATCGCCTCCTCTACTCGAGCGGGTTTTCCCAGCAGTTTGCGAATCTCGTTGCTGGACATCTCTTTCTTGATTCTTTGCCAAAGAATGGGATCTTTCCAACGATCTTTGGTGTTCGTCTCTTCAAGGAGCATTTCGAGTGTTGTTACACGATTTTCAAGATCGATAACCCGTTGGGCAAGAGCGGACTCATCTGCCCAGGCCGTACTGCAGATTAGCGCAGTCGAAAAAAGTGCGATCGCTGTTGTAAAAGGCTTCATGTTTTTACATCTTCTCGGAATAGAAAGGTTTCAGATAAAGAACAGGTAACCTGAAATTCTCAGACGGTCACGCGATTCGATCATGGTTGCGTCTTCAGCGCACCCTGAACCCCGAGGCTGACAGGGTTCAGGGAAAATGGCAGGTCATTGTAAGCCAAATATACGGCTACTTTTTTACTTCAACGGGGATAGGGGAGAGTTCAGCACTCTTTCCGTGAGGATCACTCTGCCCATGGGATTTGCCCTGCCCATGAGGATTGCCCTCTATCTCCTTGCCTTCATGCAATTGATCCATGTTCCGCTGAGCAATCTTTTGCTTAATGGCGATTTTGTACTCCTTCGCCAGCTTGTGATTGGGGTCAAGGGCTAGTGCCTGATCTAGCATTGCACTGGCATATTCAAAAGAGCCCGAATGCTCGTAGAGAAAGGCCAGAGTGATAAACAGTTTAGGGTCTTCGGGAGAGAGCGTGATTGCATCCTGCATGGTACGGATGCCATTGGAATAATCCTGCTTCAGAAGGTAGACCCCCATCAGTTTTCGGTGAGCGTCCAACGATTGGGGATTCGACTCGATGACTTTTTTCAGGATCTCCGCAGATTGATCCAATAGCTCGGCTCTTTTGGGAGAATTGACTTCCATGGGAAGTGCCTGGGCATAGAGCGTCATTGCATCGGAGATTTTCGCTGATTCTGTTGATTTGTCGGCAGACGCAAGACCGTGCGCATGATGTGCAGAAACATTCTACCTTTTTTGAAGTTTCACAAGGTTGCAAATAGTGCGTGGCAACCTGAAATCGGTTGATCGATTTTTCAGTTTACCGTTCACCTGCACCTCGGTTGGAAAATCGGAATTTGGTTCATCGGTTATTATTGCAATTTAATGAGTTTTGCGGGGATATCTGAGTCTGATCGCTGCTCAGTATTTTGCCAAAAAGTCGATCAGTTTGAAATGGTACTATTATTCTAGAAGCAAAAGTTTACTCGATCTATTCAACCGTATTTGTATGATTGAATTGGTCGAAGGCACGGGTCGGTTGCGTAAAGCACCAGCCCCGTGACTCGATGAAGTGTGTGAATTCGAAGAGTCAGAAAACCTTAATGGCGATACGATAATTCATCGATGGCAGCCTTGGTCGTGACGCCGATGATGTGTTGCATGAGCCGATGATATGACGTCTGGATACGCTGTTGCCGTATCTTTAACCCGATCATCCCATCCGCTCCAGTTTGGGGCGACTGGGTAGCTGTCTGTTATAGGGACACAAAAGTTTACTAATTAGTAATACCTGTTCATTGTATAGTGAAATGGTCGAAGGCACGGTTGCGTCTTGTGGCGCACCGCTCACTCGCTGACCGCCATGGAGAGCGAAGTGAGGGGCGGTTAGTCCCCGATAGTCGACGCCGTCTGCCTATTCGTAGTTGAGAGCGCGAGCGAACGACGGAGAAGATGCAGCAGCGGCTTTATGTCGGCGTAGAGTCACTGAGGGAGTTGTGTAGAGCAGCGAAGAGGTGATTACGCAACGAACGCAGGACGTCGGGGCGCCGCAGGCATAAACGGTCGCGTGAAGTTTTTGCTGTTTGCTTGGGCTTGGATGCCCAAAACAAACTTTCGCAAAAATAGCGACTCCCCGGCTCGGGGAGATGAGCGGTCAGTTTCAATGTTGAGAATTAACCGTTTCGGGTAAGTAATGATCAAAAACTTCCTCTCTCTCCTCGCTGCACTGGCTGTAGCGATGTTCTTATATTCGGTCTATCTGCATCTTGAAGTGGGTGGAGAGCCCCATTACGTCACCTCCGAGTCGTGCGAGTCGTGCCACCAGGAAAATTACACATCCTGGAAGGCCAACACACTCCACCCCTATATGTTCAGACCCGTGAAGAGTGATGCGGATATCCTTGCCGATTTCGACAACGCAGATCCCAAAGTGGTCACTTTCGATAAGAGCGAGATCGAATATGTGGTCGGTAATAAATGGGAGCAGGTCTATGTGCGAATGATCGATGGCGAATACTATCTGCTGCCGGCCAAATGGTATGTCATCCAGAAGCGTTGGGTTCCCTACAAGGTGAAGGATTGGAAAGAGACGCCAATGTCCTACAAGTGCAACGGCTGTCACACCACCGGTTTCGATCCGGTAACACTCAAATTCTCCGAATTTGGTATCGGATGTGAGGCGTGTCATGGACCGGGCAGCACCCATGTCGAACGAGCAGATATGAGCGCCTCGGCAACCTGCGCCTTCTGTCATAAAGATGATGAGGCGGCTAAGACACTCGATCACACCATTATTCGCAGTGTCTCGGCCTCAGTCTGTGGGCAGTGCCATAATCGCGGTACTAATACGGCCGGTGAGGCGGTGCACGCCAACAAATTTAACTTTCCTGTTAATTTCTCACCCGATGGCGATATCGAGCAGGCGATGCAGCCCTCAACACCTGAGAGTGATAAGAAAGGTAAATTCTGGTGGGGTTCGGGTATTGCGAAAAATCGTCACCAGGAGTTTAGTGACTGGGGCAAATCCAAACACGCCAGTGCCCATCGTAAATTGATGGAAAATGCAGGCGAGGGTGACGGCCGTGGTGAGCTGGAGGAGCGCTGCCTGAAGTGCCACTCGACAGATTATCGTCACGCGAAACCCGAGAATCGTCCGACCCTTGATAGTGCGAAATATGGTGTGACCTGCGTCGCCTGCCATGAGCCGCATGGCAAGGATCGAGGTAAGGCGACACAAGAGGATGGCACTGCCAAGTGTGCCGCCTGCCATATCGACAGTATGTCGCACTGGGTGGCTGAACGTGGTGAGACGCACTACCCCTGCCCAACCACCGCCGTTGGCTGTGCCGATTGTCATATGCCGCGCATGGTCAAAACCGGCGGTTTCTTCAGCCTGCGTAGTCATGCCTTCAAGGTTGTTCCACCCGATCTGAGCAAGGGAGATAAGATCCCCAACTCGTGTCAAAACGGTGGCTGTCATGAAGAGAGAACACTGGAGTGGGCGGTTGAGGCGTTTGAACGCCACTATCCCGATATCAGGGTAGATACGACCGCTGCGGTGAAATGAACAAGATCCCGTTTTATCGACAGCTGCGCTTTAGGATCATTCTGCTCTTCTCGCTGGTGGTCTTTATCGGGACTGCTGCCGGTGCTTTCACCATGGTGCAGCTCGCTGATAAACAGTTTCGCGAGGTTCTGCACGATCAATTTCACAATACCATTTCGACTGGTAGAGAACTTCTTCTCCGTGGTCGGTGAGATGGGGCGAATCGGTAGTAACCGTTTTATTCACGATGAACGACTGCTTGCGCTACAGGTGCAGGCTGACCGTGATGGCACCGTTGCGCGTCTCGATCAGCTGCGTCAGGAGATTTCAGCCGATGTGGTGATATGGCTCGATCACAAAGGGCGGGTACGTCACCACTCAGCCGACGCTGACCGCCATGGAGAGCGAAGTGAGGGCGGTTAGTCCCCGATAGTCGACGCCGTCGTATATTCGTAGTTGAGAGCGCGAGCGAACGACGAAGAAGATGCAGCAGCGGCTTTATGTCGGCGTAGAGTCACTGAGGGAGTTGTGTAGAGCCGCGAAGAGGTGATTACGCAACGTACGCAGGACGTCGGGCGCCGCAGGCATAAACGGTCGCGTGAAGTTTTGCTGTTTGCTTGGGCTTGGATGCCCAAAACAAACTTTCGCAAAAATAGCGACTCCCGGTCCTGAGCGTCAAGGTCTGTCGCTGATGTCATGGCGTCTGGTGCGCCGCGCCGTATTTGATCACAAGCGCGATACCAGCGTAGTTCAGGATCTCAATAACCTGATTATCTACTCATCGGGCTTTCCCGATGGTCATGCTGCGCGGGCATTTGATGGCATCGTGTTGGTGGGGTATGTGATCAACGATCAACTCATTAGTAATATCAGTCGCGATACCGATGTTGATATCACGTTGGTCAGGCGTCGTGCCGTGATGGCCTCTACGCTGAACCGGGGTGATAACCGGCTTCGTTCCATACCGCTCTCCTACCTCGAGTATCAACTGTTACTTAATGATCGCGACAAGGTGAGTGAGATACGTTTTAGTGATACTCATTACTTTGTTGAGGCGCGTGCGCTCGACTCCATCGATCCTTCGATGGAAGGTTCGATAATGTTGACCTACCCTCAGGCACCCTTTCGCACGATCGAACAGAATCTAGTTAATCAATTTTTCCTCTTCTCTTTTATGGGCTTCCTGTTAGTGGCATTTATTGGCAGCGGGCTGTCGCGGCGAGTACTGGCACCAATCGTGCGCTGACCGCCATGGATAGCGAAGCGAAGGCGGTTAGCCCCGATAGTCGACGCCGTCTGCCTATTCGTAGTTGAGAGCGCGAGCGAACGACGAAGAAGATGTCGGCGTAGAGTCAGTGAGGAAGTTGTGTAGAGCCGCGAAGAGGTGATTACGCAACGTACGCAGGACGGTCGGGGCGCCGCAGGCATAAACGGTCGCGTTAAGTTTTTGCTGTTTGCTTGGGCTGATGCCCAAACAAACTTTCGCAAAATAGCGACTCCTCAGCGACTGACTGAGCGGACTGACCAGATCGCAGCGGGTGGAGATAATACCCACATTGAAATCGATAGCCGCGATGAGGTTGGGCTGTTGGCGCAGCGCTTTAACAATATGGTTGATGCAATTGAGCAGAAAAATAGTGAGCTGCGTAACTACAGTGAGACACTTGAGCAGCAGGTAGCGGAGCGTACCGAGGATTTGAGTCGTGCCAATTCGGTGCTCAAGTATAAAGAGCGGAGTCTGGCTAATGCGCAGCGTATCGCACGACTCGGTAGCTGGGAGTGGGACCTGGTCAACGATCGCTTCAGTGGCTCTGATGAACTCTACCGTATCTTCGGTATCACGGGCCTTCCCGGTGGGCGTGATTGTTTGCTGGAGCGACTCCACCCTGATGATCGCCCTATATGAGTGGTCTTCGTGCCCACGCCATCAGTAAGGGTGAGGTCGGTGAGTTGGAGCTGCGCCTGATGGCTGATGGTGGCGAAGAGAAGATTGTTGAGCTGGAGGGAGAGCTCTATCTCGATAGCCAGGGGAGCCCGATCAAGCTGGAGGGTACGGTTCAGGATGTAACGGAGCGACGTGAGATCGAGGCGGTGATGGTTCGCCGTGCCAACTTTGATGGACTGACCGGACTGCCTAATCGCAACCTCTTTTTTGATCGCCTCTCGCAGGCGATCAAGGTCTCACACCGTGAGCAGCATCAGTTGGCACTGCTCTTTATCGATCTTGACCGCTTTAAGTGGGTTAATGACAACTATGGTCATAATGCCGGTGATGAGCTGCTCGAGCAGGTGGCGCGGCGCCTGGAACTCTGTATTCGCGAGGCCGATACAGTGGCGCGTATGGGCGGTGATGAGTTCACCGTGATCCTGCCAGAGGTAGAGAGTGAAGAGAGTACAGTGCAGGTCGTCGAACGTGTGCTGGAGCAGCTGGCGTTGCCATTTACACTGCTGCAAGAACATGAGGTTGAAATCTCGGGGAGCGTAGGCGTGGCCATCTATCCGCGTGACGCAGACTCGATTGAGGCGCTCATTAAGGGTGCCGATAGTGCGATGTACGCGGCTAAGCAGCGTGGTCGCAACGCCTATACCGTCTTTCAAAAGAGTACCTAGCTGGCTAGTCTGGCCGCCTTCACACAACGCAATATCCCGTAGTCGTAGAGACCACCCAGCATCTCAAATACCGGTTTTAGTTGGCTGCTGTCGCTCTGTTCAAAGGCGTAGATGATCGACTGGATCTCTCCCGGTTTGAGAGAGACCACCTCAGAGAGTTCGGCAGCACCCGCCTCAATCGCCTTGGCGAGATGACTGTAGATGGTGTCGGGTTTGATCGCCATGCGCGTTGCGATGGCGGATACGTCCATCCCCAGTAGAAACAGCTGTAGTGTCTCCTCGTAACGGCTGACTGTTTTCGATTCGCCCTCTTCGTCGTGCCCCTTGAGCACCTGAAGAAAGGCCTCGCCGTAGGCGTCGAGTTTGCGTTCGCCGATGCCAGAAATTCGCCCGAGCTGTTCAAGGGTCTCGGGGCGGTTCTCCACCATCTCCATGAGTGTGGCGTCGTGGAAAATCATATAGGCGGCGACACCCTGTTCTGCGGCCTGCTCACGACGACACTCCCGTAGTGCATCCCAGAGCCGCTCCGACTCGCCCTTGAAGTGACTCGTTTTGCGGCCACTCGATTTTCGTTTCGAGGCCTTGCTCGCCTTTCGCAGCATCAGTAGTTCGTCACCGCGCAGTACGGGACGGCTCGCCTCGGTGAGGTGTAGTCCGCCGTGTCCCTCAATATCGACGGCTAGTAGTCCACGCGCAATCAGCTGGCGATAGAGGTTACGCCAACCGTTTTTGTCGAGCTCACGGCCGATCCCATAGGTGGAGATCTGGTCGTGACTGAACTGTTTGATACGTTCGTGATCGGAACCGGTCAGTACATCGATCAGGTAGTTAACACCGAAGCGCTGCCCGGTGCGATGTACGCATGAGAGCGCCTTCTGTGCCGCTACCGTTGCCTCCCAGGTCTCGGGCGGTTCGAGGCAGGTATCGCAGTTGCCGCACGGCTCATCAAGCTGGTCACCGAAGTAGCGCAGTAGCGCCTGACGTCGGCAGCTGGTCAGTTCGCTGAAACCGAGCATTGCATCGAGCTTGGCCCGCTCGCTACGTTTGTGATTTTCACTGGCCTCGGAGCCCTCCTGCATCTGGCGCAGGGTGATGACATCTTGCAGTCCATAACTCATCCAGGCGTTGGCGGGCAGCCCATCACGACCGGCGCGCCCCGTCTCCTGATAGTAGGCCTCGAGGCTCTTGGGAAGATTGAGGTGGGCGACAAAACGCACGTCGGGTTTGTCGATGCCCATGCCGAAGGCGATGGTGGCGACAATAATCACCCCTTCGTCTCGCAGGAAACGTTCCTGATTGGCGCGGCGATCCTCGGCTGGCATGCCGGCGTGGTAAGGGAGGGCGGTCAGCCCCTTGCCCTCCAACCACTCGGCAATCTGGTCGACGCGTTTGCGTGACAGGCAGTAGACGATTCCGGCATCACCTTCGTGTTCATTCCGAATAAAGCGCAGCAGCCGGTCACGGGCGTTGCCGTTGTTTTCGGTGATGCGATAACGGATGTTGGGGCGGTCGAAGCCGCTAACGAATTGTCGAGCCCCTGCAAGCCCCAGCCGCTCGACGATCTCTTTACGGGTCGGTGTGTCGGCGGTAGCGGTGAGCGCAACCCGTGGCACCTCAGGGAAGCGTTCATGCAGAATCGAGAGCTGGCGATATTCCGGGCGGAAGTCGTGGCCCCACTGTGAGACGCAGTGCGCCTCATCAATCGCAAACAGCGCCAGCTCCACCCGTGTCAGTAGATCGAGCATGCGTCCCATCATCAATCGCTCAGGAGCGATATAGAGCATGTCGAGTTCACCGTTAATCAGCGCCTGCTCGACGGCACGCACCTCATCGGCTGCGAGTGAGGAGTTGAGATAGGCGGCGCGTACACCGTTCTGGCGTAGCGCATCGACCTGATCCTGCATCAGAGCGATCAGTGGTGAGATGACAATGCCAACGCCACTGCGCACCAACGCCGGAATCTGAAAGCAGAGCGACTTACCGCCACCGGTAGGCATCAGCACCAGCCCATCACCCCCCGCAATCAGGTGTTGAATGATCTCCTGCTGGTGGGGACGGAACTGCTCGTAGCCGAAGACAGTACTGAGGATCTGCTGAGCGTTATTTGTCGGGGCGTGATTGGGTGCCATAAATATAGGGGGTCTGGATCGTTATAGTGACTGCCGACGATCATGCCGGGCGGGGAGATGATACCCCGTTTTACACCGCCCAACCCGACTAATGGCAGCAGATATTGAGCTGCTCCGGTAGATTTGGCCGCCATTAGGCGGTTTTCGGTCGTTATAGAGACAAAATATTAGACAAATCTGATATTTCGAGTAATCTTTGCGCTCCAAAGCCCGGATGTTGCGGGCGAAGAATTCCATTTTTCAACCACTAACTAGAGGAAATATCCATGAAACTGATCCTTTTGGGCGCCCCAGGCGCAGGTAAGGGCACCGTTGCCAAGCTGCTGACCGCGATCGACGGCTCAGTACAGATCTCTACTGGCGACATCCTGCGTGCTGCAGTTAAGGCTGGCAGCGACCTGGGTAAGCAGGCCAAGGCGTTCATGGACGCAGGTGATCTGGTTCCTGACGAGCTGATCATGAACATCATGAAGGATCGTCTGCGTGAGGACGACTGCAAGGCCGGTTACCTGCTCGACGGTTTCCCCCGCACCATTCCCCAGGCTGAGCAGCTGAAGGTTCTGCTGGAAGAGATCGGCGAGAAGCTTGACGCTGTTGTAAGCCTTGAGGTTCCTCGTGATGTAATCCTCGATCGTCTCACCACCCGTCGTACCTGCACCGATTGTGGCGCGATCTACAACGTTAAATCGAACCCCACCAAGGAAGAGGGCAAGTGTGACAAGTGTGGTGGTCCGGTTGTACAGCGTGATGACGAGACCGAAGAGGCGATCTCTAACCGTCTCGACGTCTACAACGAGAAGACCGCACCTCTGGCCGGTTTCTACAAGAACGAAGGCATGCTGATGGAAGTTGTTGCTACTTCAAGCGATGCCGTAGTAGATGCAATCAAGGAGAAGGTTGGCCTCTAAGCCAGGCGCTAATCTGATCTGAAAAAAAGCCCGCCTTTTGGCGGGCTTTTTTGTGGGCGCAAGATTGTTGCTAACCCCGTTTACGACAACGAGTTATGACTCGGGTATAGCACTCCCCTCCCCATCTTCACTGGGCGTCGGTGTCCAGTGTGGTTCGTAGTAGGGGTATTGAGATAATGAAGGACATGAAAGGGGCGCCGAAGTAAGTCACTCTCGATGGGGTCAAATCGTGATAGCCCGTTACCGGGGTGAATGTCAGTTCACCGAAAAGATTTGACCCTGAGGATAGTAGAGATCGACACGTACATAGGGGAAACCCTGAGACAACTTGAGGCCGATCTCGATCATTTCATCCAACTTTTCGGGTCTGGGACATAATGGAAGATTTCGTACGATATTGGGATCCTCCTTTTCGAACTCATTCCACGCGACATCGTAGATTCGGTATTGGTGATCACTGAAACGGTTAAAATCGACGTGTGCACCGAGATATTTACCATTGCAGAAGTAGAGTTTGTAGTCACGCAACTCCCCCTGATCTTCTGATAGCAGAGGCTCAATCATGATTCTCGGCTTGATCCCTCTGTAGTTAGCTTCTCCGTGACGCTCGTAGAAGCACTGTGATAACCACCTTTTGAGCTGTTTTTTAATGCTGTGCCAACTGATTTGAGCTTTGTTGGCTACACGGATATTCCAACCGCTACTGTGGGTGGTCTTGATCATGAAGCTGTCGGGCAGCGCATCAAGGTCAATTTCATTGACATGATCGTAGATACCGATGAGTGGGATTAGATAGTCACTACCGATCTGCTCGCGGACATAGTCACGAACTGCAAATTTATCGGTGAAGATTGAGAGTGGTTCGAGATCGACGTGCCGTTTTAACCACAGCACCTTTTCTGAAAGAGACCTGGGATTTTCAAGGTTGAGTGGGTGGCCGTGACAGCTCATAAACCGTTCAGCCAGATGCTGGTCGGGGTACAGGGCCTTCGTGATCCTGCGCCGGATGCCGCCTAAAAACACGTCTTATCCCCTCTGTACCGTCATTGGTTAAATTATAACGATGAGCGATTACTAAAAACCCTTAATTAGGTGCCGGTTGCCGATGGTCAGACTGGTTTGATACTCGCTGTCCAGCTTTTACAGCGGTAAATACGTATTTTAGTAGGAAAATCAGTTGTTTTGTGACGGTGTTCTAGGTATTTGTTTTTTCATTGGATAGAATCGGTCAGATAATAACTATTTATCGTGGAGTCCACGGGATTGTGGCCAAAGATCATCTAGCGGAGAACCAGCAGCTCAGAGGCCAGCTCAAGGCCTTTGTCGAGGAGGCGCGCAACAATGAGGAGAAGATGCGCCGCTTCAACGATCAGGAGCTGTGGCTGATCAGTACGACCTCACTGGCTGAACTGGTACATCTGATTCTCTACCAGACGCGCAAGGCGTTTGGCCTTGATGTGATCACACTGACACTGGTTGATCCCGAATATGAGTTCACCCGCATTCTTGAAGGCTCTGGCGTGCAGGTCGATCAGGTGCCTGAGCTGATCATTGAACCCGATCCGCTCAATCTCGACTACCTCTACAACGGCAGTTATGTACCCAAGCTGGGGCGTTACCGTAGCTCACACCATTCGATGCTGTTCCCAAAAGGCGCAGTTCAGCCGGAGTGTATTGCGATGTTGCCTCTGGTACGTCAGCGCAAATTGATTGGCAGTCTCAACCTCGGCAGTTTCGATAGCAGCCGCTACGGTCGCGGTACCGGCACTGAATTTCTCAATCGTCTTGCGGTAGTGGTTGCCATCTGTCTGGAGAACACCCTCAATCAGGAACGTCTCAAGCTGGTTGGACTCACCGATCCGCTGACTCGGGTCAATAACCGTCGCTTCTTCGACCAGCGTTTAGGTGAGGAGGTCTCCGCCTCGACCCGCTATGAACAGCCACTGGTCTGCATGTTCCTTGACGTTGACCACTTCAAGCAGGTCAACGATACGCTGGGTCACCAGGCCGGTGATCTGGTGCTCTGTCAGCTCGCGGAACTGATGGGCGCTCAGCTGCGTCGGAACGATATTCTCTGCCGCTATGGTGGTGAGGAGTTTGTCTCACTACTGCCCAATACTTCGCTACATGACGCCTGTGAGATTGCTGAGCGAACCCGTCGACTGGTCGCTGAGCGCGCTTTTAAGATCGATAACGGTGAGACGACTCAGGTGACGATATCGATCGGAGTGGCAGCACTTTCGAATAGTGGTGTGACGGCCATTGAGTCGGTTGGTCATCAGCTAGTTAACTCGGCGGACGAAGCGGTCTATCGTGCCAAATCATCAGGTCGTAATCGGGTTGTTGTTGCCGATACCCTCGATAGCGAACAGCTCGAACAACTGGCATAAACCGTCTATTTTCCTCGCACATTCGTGCGATGCTTTACATCTCCCGGCTAGCCCCTTACAAAGGGATTGTATGGCTAATCAGATGCATCTGTGTCTGACGCCTCAACCGATCTACGGGGAAGCGTTAATGCGTTACATGTGTGATGTCTGTGGTCTGATCTACGATGAAGAGAAGGGGCTGCCCGATGAGGGCATTGCGCCGGGAACCCGTCTTGAGGATATTCCCGATGATTGGGTCTGCCCCGATTGTGGCGCAACCAAAGAGTCGTTTGTTCCCGACGTTTAAAACGCGATGCAGAAACGAATCACAACGAACGAGTTGAAGGTGGGGATGTTTGTCATCCTGGCCGACTCGTGGCTGTCACACGGCTTCATGCGAAGTCGTTTCAAGCTGACCTCGATCGATCAACTCAAGCAGCTGCGCGAGCAAGGCATTGAGGAGGTGTTGGTCGATTTCAGTAAGAGTGATCGTGAAGTGCAGCCTACTGAGGATGAGTCGGCCACAGAAGAGTTCGAACACAACATAAATCATCCACAAGCAGTGAGCGATCCCAAGGAGGGTGACGCGCCTGCAGCGTGGTCATCGGAGCAGGTGGTGCCAGAGGCGTTTGTCTCGGCGATAGCTGATAACAGCATGGCGCCAGAGCAGAAGTCGGTTGTGATCTATGAACACTCGCTGGAGATGATGGATAAGCTGCTGGAGAGTCCGACGGCAGAGAATATCAAGGCAAGCAAAGGGGCAATACACTCGCTCACCGATATGATCCTCTCCGATGATGCAACAGCTCAGAGTCTGCTGCGCATTACCTCTCACGACTTCTACACCTATACCCACTCGGTCAACGTCGGGGTGACCGGAATATTGCTCTGCAAGGAGCTATTCAAAAACTCCGATGCTCATGCGCTGACCGCCATGGATAGCGAAGCGAAGGCGGTTAGTCCGCGATAGTCGACGCCGTCTGCCTATTCGTAGTTGAGAGCGCGAGCGAACGACGAAGAAGATGCAGCACGGCTTCTATGTCGGCGTAGAGTCAGTGAGGGAGTTGTGTAGAGCCGCGAAGAGGTGATTACGCAACGAACGCAGGACGTCGGGCGCCGTAGGCATAAACGGTCGCGTTAAGTATTTGCCGCTTGCTTGGGCTTGATGCCCAAAACAAGCTTCCGCAAAAATAGCGACTCCCCGAATCTGCAGGAGTTGGGCGCAGGCTTTTTTCTGCACGACCTGGGCAAGATCATGGTCAGACCCGAGGTGCTAAACAAGCCGGCCCGCCTGGATGATGCGGAGATGCGGCATATCCGCATCCACCCCTATCAGGGATACAAGATTCTCCAACAGGCGGACGCACTCACCGAAGAGGTGCGTACGATTGTCATGCAGCACCACGAGTTCGTTGATGGTAGCGGTTATCCAAAACGACTACGTGATGAAGAGATCCACGTCTATGGGCGCATCTGTGGCATTGCCGATGTCTACGATGCGCTGCCCGCTGACCGCTGAGCGCTCCTATAAAAAGGCGATGAAACCCTTCGAGGCGTTAACCCTGATGAAGGAGAAGATGGCGCATCACTTTGATAGTGATATCTTTGCCACTCTGGTAAACCTGTTGAAGTAACATCTTAGCGATTTGCTTCGCTGTCCGATTTCCCCTCCAGTGGTTCAACCTCTCGTGTCCAGTTCAGGTCGTGCAGGATGCCGTAGAGCGACGGCACCAGAAACAGCACCATCAGCGTGGTGGCAACCAGACCAAAGGCGATACTGGCCACAAGCGGGATAAGTATCTGCGCCTGCATGCTGGTCTCGGTCAAAATCGGCAGTAGTCCGGCGATGGTGGTAGCGGAGGTGAGCAGCACGGCGCGGAAACGGGCACGGCTCGCCTGGGCGGCCGCTTCCAGCGGCGCCATTCCCTGGCGAATATTCTCCTTAATGAAGGTGACCAGCAGTATCGAATCGTTAACGGCGATACCGGAGAGTGAGACCAGGCCGATGATGCTTGGCATCGACAGGGTTAGTCCCATCAGCAGGTGTCCCCAGAAGGAGCCGATCACCGCCATCGGAATAATCGCCATCACCAGCAGCGGTTCTCTATAACTCTTGAACTGGAAACTGAGGATGACAAAGATGCCGAGGATACCGACCACCACGGCACGTAGTACCGAGTCGCCGGTCTTGGCGTTCTCCTTCGACTCACCCTGGAAGACCACCTCAACCTGCGGAAACTGCTGGCTGAGCTGTGGCAGGAACACCTTCTTGGTGTGGCTGAGGATTTCGGTGGAGTTGTTGAGACGGGTATCGAGATTGGCCTGCACGGTGACGCTGCGTTGACCGTCAACATGTTGAATACGCGCATAACCGCGATCCTGTTCAATAGTCACGACGCTCTCTAGTGGCACCGCGATCCCTGTTGCACTAATGATCGTAAAGCGTGACAGATCGGAGATCTGATTACGGTCCTGCTCAGAGAGGCTGATATCAACCTCATACGATTCGATACCGACCTGAATCTCTGTTGCCGTGATGCCGAAGTAGGCCGCACGTAACTGAGTGGCGATGGTGTTGGCATCGAGTCCGAGGTTGAGCGCACCCGGTTTGAGCCGCAGCCGTAGTTCCGGTTTGCCAGGACGCATATCATCACTGACATCGCTCAGGCCGCGATAGGCGGCGAGCCACGTCTGCAATTCGAGCGATGCCCCTTTGAGCTGATCGAGATCGTTACCCTGCAGACGAATCTCGATCGGTTTGCCAGCGGGTCCCCGGGTCGGCTCCTTGAAACTGACATTGATTACCTCGGGAGGCAGCTGACTCAGTTCACGCCAACGGTTGAGCAGTTTGGGGATCGAACCGTTACGGGTCTCGGTGCTCAGCAGGTCGAGACTGACCGTGGCCAGATGTGGACCGCTCTCATTGGCATCGCTGTTCAGGCCGTAGCGAACGATCGAGTTCTCAACGATATCGACCTGTTGCGGCTGCTGCTCTCTGAAACTGTCGTTGAGGGCAAGTGCGGCACGCTCTATCTCGTTAACAACCGCCTCGGTTTTATCCAGTGGTGTGCCCTGCGGTAGTAAGATGCGCGCTTCGATTTGATCCCCTTCGATCGAAGGGAAACCCTGAAATTTGAGTATACCGCTACTGGTCAGACCGATGGTGATGAGAAACAGTGCTACCACCAGTCCGAGGGTGAAATAGCGCCAGGCGATGGCCCGATCAACCAGCGCACCCACCCAATCTTCACGTACGTGGGCCAGCCACCGTTCAAAGCGGCGACGCATTGGGCTCTCCGATGGGTCGTGGTGCGAAAGGGAGTGGTTGAGGTGGCTGGGCAGGATCAGGAATGCCTCAATTAGCGAAACCGCCAGGGTGATGATCAGCACCATCGGGATCACCTTGAGTACCGCCCCCATCTGTCCGCTGAGAAAGGCAAGTGGACCGAACACGGAGATGCTGGTGAGGAAGGAGGAGAAGACGCCTGGTGCCACCTGCTTGGTGCCATCAATCGCAGCCTGCAGAGGGGATTTTCCCCGCGCACGATGGGCGGCGATATTTTCAGCCAGCACAATCGCATCGTCCATCAGGAGGCCGAGTGCTACCAGCAGTGCCACCATCGAGATCATGTTGATCGAGAGGCCAAATGCCTGCATGAAGAAGAAGGCGGCGAGGAAGGAGACGGGTAGCCCCATCGCCACCCAGAAGGAGAAGCGGGCGCCAAAGAAGAGCCACAGCGTTGCGGCGACGAGCACCAGACCCTGAATGCCATTGCTGACCAGCAGTGAGAGACGCTCGCGCACCACAGAGGACATATCCTGGGTGAGATGAAATTCAACCGTAGCCGGTTTGGTTGCGCGCTCCTTCTCCAGTGCGCGTTCAACGGCATCGTAGACCGTCAAGGTGTCCTGGCTGCGGCTCTTGGTAATGCTGAGCAGGCAGGCGCGATTGCCGTTAAAAGCGATCTGATTGTTGTCGTCGGCAAAGGTATCAGTAATGGTGGCGATATCGCCAAGACGCAGTTCAGCCCCGCTATTTCCGGCGATCACTCGCAGTTCAGCGTACTCCTCGGGTGTACGGCGTTGCTCGGAGAAACGCAGCAGTAGCTCCTGCTCGTCACCCATCAGGGTGCCGATGGGCGTGTCGATGTTCTGGTTGCGAATCGTATTGGCAATCGAGGCAGCAGAGAGTCCGTACTGGCGCAGCGTTGCAGTCGGTATCTCGATACTGATCTGGTGATCGGAGAAGCCGTTGATCTCTATCTGAGGGATTCCACCGTGGCTCAACAGGCGCTGTTTGACCCCTTCGCAGTACGCCTTCAGGTGGTTCGGCTGCATGGGACCCGTAATGGCGATCGAGACCACCTGGTCGGTACGGTTCAGCTCTGAAACGGTCGGTGTCTCGACCAGTTCTGGGAAGGAGTCGATCTCATCGACGGCGCTCTTCAGGTCATCTAGGAAGCTCTTAGCATCTTCACCCTCGCGCATATCGGCCACGGCGATGGCAATCCCTTCACGCGCCTCGCAACGCAACTCATCAATATTGTTCATACCATCGAAGGCATCCTCGAGTTTGCGGCAGATGCCCTCCTCAATCTCCTCAGCGCTGGCGCCGGGATAGGCGGTGGTGATCTGTACCGAGCGGGCGGTGAACTCGGGGAAGGTTTCACGTTTCATCTCTGGCAGCGCAATGATGCCCATCACCAGCAGGATCAACATCATCAGGTTGGCTGCCGTGGGGTGGTTGGCAAAGTAACGGATCATGGCTGCTGCAACGCCCCCGTGTCGACGGCCTGTCGCGGCGTGGATTGCATTGGTTGAAGCAACATGCCGTCGATGGCAGGGATCAGGTCGGAGATGATCAGTTGCTCTCCGGGAGCGATGCCACTGTTAATGGTTGCCGAGCCGGGCTGGGTGAGTCCGGTCTCAACCAGACGCCGCTCAAGTCGCTGCTCACTATTGACGATGTAGACCTGATTTCCGTGCAGTGCATGGCCGGGAATCGCCAGCTGTGCGGTGCGAGGAGGACCACGAAACTCTACTTCAACATAGAGCCCCTTAAGCAGTGGGGGTCGCAGTGGCGGTAGTGCGTTCTCATAGGGCTTGTCGACAGCCACCACGGCGCCAACGGTTCTGGTTTGAGGATCGATGCCAGCGCTGGTGCGGACAAAACGGGCCGGCCACTCCACACCACTATCGACAATACGGACGGTGGCCTGCAGGTTGAAGAGATGCGGCCCAGGGGTGACGCCCTGGCTGATCAGTTCGCTGATGTTGATGCGAGGAAGAAGCTGCGCAAACTGTGCGATGGGCAGTTGCACTTCAATCTCCGCCTGCCCCATATCATCCAGCTCGGCAAGGACCTCACCCTGGCGAACATATTGATCGTGCTCAATATTGACGCTGGCCAGGCGCGCATTGAACGGTGCGACGATACGGGTGCGCTGCAGGTTGAGCTGTGCCTGTGCAAGTGCGGCTTGCTGCTGCGCCAGCGACGCTTGCTTGGTGGTGCGGTCAGCGGGAATAAGTTCGAGGCTGTTGGTTAGGTTTTGAACGCTCTGTAGCTGGTTGAGGTGGCTACGCTCCTGAGTATCGAGCGAGCTGGCTGAGATGGTGCCCTGTTTGGCAAGTTTACGCTTGCGTTGCAGCTCCTTTTTGCTCGAGCTAAGAGCGCGCTGTTCGATCGCCAGTGAGTTTCGGTAGTTCTTCTCCTGCGCATCGAGTTGTTTCAGCTGTGCCTCGGCAGAGAGTATGTTCGCTTCGGCCTGACTGAGGGCGAGCTGATAGTCTGCTTCATCGATCTGCAGTAGTAGATCATCTGCTTGAATCCGTTTGCCGGCCTTTACCCGATCGGGTAACTCCACAACCCGTCCTGAGACCTGGCTCACAGCCGACCAGACCCGTGCTGGGCGCACAGTGCCGTAACCGACAGCACGGGGTGTGACATCGCGGGGTTGTACGGTGATGATTCGGACCGGGGTGGCTCGTTCACTCTCACTGGTGCGAGGCGCTTCGCTGCGCCCCTTGGTAAGTAGAAAGAGTACCAGCAGACCAAAGAGGATGGCGGGAATGATCAGTAGCTTGCGATGCTTCTCTTGCATGGTGCAGCTTCCTTGGTTGATTCAGCGACAAGATGGCTATCGATGATGTGTGATCGATTATAGACAGGTTCGTGTAGCGGTTTGGTAACAAAACGTAACGGACAGGGGTAGGGCTTATTGAGCTCGGATAAGGTGCCAGAGTGAGCGAATATCGCTGCGTGGTTGTTTGAGTCGCAGGGTAATGGCGATCTCTTCAAGGGCGGTGAAGATAACCACTATTACACCCACCCTGAACAGTATTGGGGTGATGTCGAAGAAGAGCAGTAACACGCCGAAGCCCAGAATGAGTGCTGCGAGCTTGTCGGCCCAGGTGTGATAGCTGGTGAGGCTTCTAAATTTCATTAGTGCCGCCAGATGGGGTAGTAAGAAGCAGGCGAGCAGTGCGATGAGGTAGAAGAGCTCTTCGATAACCAGTTCTGGCCAGAGCAGCCAGGTGCAGATCGGTAGCGTGAGGTAGATAAGCAGATCCCCCCAGCTATCGAGGCGGGTGCCGAGTTCTGTGACCTGATTGAGTCGGCGTGCAATGTAGCCATCGAGGATGTCGGTGAACCAGGCAAATATCAGCAGGGTGAGGAAGGTGTTGGCCTTTTCGGTAGCGGCCAGCCAGAGCAGCAGAGGGACGGCTGCAATTCTGATCATGCTGAGCATGTTTGGAATGGTCATCATCTCAATCGTGTGACACCACTTGTTGTTATAAAGCCCTACTCAAAGAGAGTATATACCGCTTTTGTCGCTGGCCCCGGTTGGGGATGTTCATCTATAGTGGCGGTTGGATCTTCAATAAAGCTGCTTCGATGCTAATAAAAATTCTCTTTACGGTTTTGGTTGTAATAGTGGTGCTGCTCTTTGTTAAGAGTCGCTCGTCGGGACGTGTTGCACCCAGAGCTGAGCCGGTGACGGTCGAGAAGGCACCGCCATCGGATCTGCGTATTGCGGCCTATATCTTTATCGGCCTGATGATGAGTGTGACCGTCGGTATCCTGCTGCTTGAGTGGTACAACGGTAGTCGTGAGGTGGTGATCCGGGTAATCGATACCCGTAGTGGCGACTATGTCGACTATCAGGCGCGACGGGACGATGTGGCCCGCGGCAGCTTTACCACGGTCGATGGGCGTAAGGTCTATATTGCCGATGTCGAGCGGATTGAGCTGATCGATGAGTGAACGGTGCCGTTCGGTCCGTCGATCAACTGATAGTGGGCCTGTTGGCTGTCGAGGAATGTAACCGCACCGCTACCGTTGAGTACCGCCAGTGTTGCAAGTCTACCGGCCTCCATACAGCTCTCTGCAACGACCGTGACCGAGTGAGGCGCATGCTCAACCGGCCAGCCGCTGTGTGGATCGAGGATATGACAGTGGTGCCGGCCCGAATTCATTAGATGGCGGGGGGCGAGTCCGCTTGATGCGATACCACCACGGCGGATCTCCACCATGCCTAGTTCATCACCATCCTGGTGAGCATCGATGGCAACGCGCCAGCTACTACCCTCTTTTCTCGCGCCGGTGGCAAAGATGTCACTGCCGAAGTCGATCAAAACTGGGGGGATGTGCTCCTGACTGAGCAGCTGTGCGACGCGATCCACGGCGTACTCCTTGCCGATACCGCCAAAATCGATCTCCATGCCGGCGGGCAGAGTGAGGGTGCGGCCGTCCCACTCGACGCGGTGCCAGCCGATCTTCTCTTTGAGTCGATCGATCTGATACTGTTCGGGTGGCTCAGCCTCGGCATCAAACTGCCACGCCTGGCGCAGCACGCCGATGGTGATGTCAAAACGCCCCTCGCTCAGTTCATAACTCTGCACGGCACTGTTAATGAGGGATGCGGTTTCGCTGTCGACCTCAACGGCTTCTCCATTGGCGCTGTTGATTTTGTGCACGATATTGTCATTGCGATAACGACTGAACTTGCGGTCGACACGACGCGCCTCGTTGACCGCCATCTGCACGATCTGTTTTGCCCCTTCCTGATCGCCGCCATCGATCAGCATTTCACAGGGGGAGTACATCGAGTGAAAACGACCACGCCAGAGCTGGTCATCTTCATCCCAGGTTACGGTGACACTGTTTTTTGAGGGTTGTGCTTGCAAAGTCGATCTTCCCAATAGCTTATGGCCTGTGAACATTGGGCAGTATGCTATCGCAGTATGGTGAGAATCTAAATATCTCACCAAAACAGTCTGGTTATTACCAGGTTGCCCAGGTGAGGCGCGATTCTACCGGGTTGTGTGATTCCCCCATATTGACACAAATAATGTCCAAATTGATTCCAATCTGTCAGATTTAATTGGGTTATTCTTGCTGGTATGGAGAGTCATATTCTACTGATGCAGATTGCTGCGATCCTCGTCTCAGCGCGGGTGTTTGCAGAGATTGCAGCGCGATTCAATACCCCACGGGTTATTGGCGAGCTATGCGCGGGTGTCGTGCTCGGGCCGAGTCTGCTCGGTTGGATAGAGCCGGGTGAGCCGATCAAGCTGTTGGCTGAGATTGGCATTATCCTGCTTCTGTTTGAGATCGGTCTGGAGACCGATCTGGGCAAAATGGTGAAATCGGGTAACCGGGCGATGATTCTTGCTCTGGCCGGTTTTATTGCCCCCTTCCTGCTCGGCTTTGGCATCTGCTACTACACCTTCGATCTACCAATGCTGGTCTCACTCTTCATTGGTGGCACGCTAACGGCGACCAGTATCGGTGTGACAGTCAGGATACTGGCTGATCTAGGACGAAACTCGAGTCGTGAAGGTCAGATCGTGCTTGGAGCTGCAGTCGTAGATGATGTGATGGGCGTGGTGCTGCTGGCGCTGCTCTACGAGTTCTCGGTGACCGATACTATCAGCATGGCCAATGCTGGAAAGATTGCGCTCTTTGTCGGGGTCTTTTTTGTCCTGGCGCCAATCGTGGCGAAACTGCTCTCCTATGCAATCCACCATTTTCACAACCTGAGTGAGGCACCGGGCATGATCCCGGTGGGGCTGATTTCGCTGGTACTTACCTTTGCGGCAATCGCACATATGGTGGGCGCACCGGAGCTACTGGGCGGTTTTGCTGCAGGTATCGCACTCTCCCGACGTTTCTTCCTGCCGTTCGGTATCTCGCTACGAGTTGATCCTGATTTTGGTCATCATATGCACCAGCAGATGAAACCGATTATTCATATCTTTAGCCCGATCTTCTTTGTCATGGTCGGATTATCACTCGATCTCTCCGCCGTCGATTGGGGCTCACCCTTTATCTGGTTCTTCTCTATTACGGTCACGGCGGTGGCGATCGTCGGTAAGCTCATCGGTGGATTGATGGTGCCGGAGGATCGCTACACGCGTATTGCGATTGGCATGGCGATGGTGCCACGTGGCGAGGTGGGACTGATTTTTGCCGAGCTAGGGCGCGTCTCCGGGGTGTTCGATAATGAGGTCTACGCGGGAATGGTGATTGTCATAGCCTACACAACCCTGCTCTCACCCTTCTGGATCAAACTCTACTATCGGATCTATGGCGATCGGCTCGCTAGAATTGATAGTGGGTGAAGGGTGTCTCTGGTGATGGTTCTATCTCAACGTAGAGGGATAACGTGTGTCGACCCACTGCTGAAGCTCGGGGTATCGGTCATATTGATGAACGATGGCGATTGGCGTGTCGCTGTCTAGATTGGTGAGTTCGTTGCGGGAATTAAATCTATAACTGCTCGGTTTGGCAATATCGAAGTGCGCCATTGTCTCACCACCCGGAGCTTCGAGACTAACCTTGGTAGCGAGTCCGCTATGCAGCAGTCGATTATGTATAGCCTGATCGCCACCCCTCTCACCACTGCCCAACATCCTGTCGAATACTTCGAGTGACATTGCGCGTAGATACTCGAGAATACTATTTGTGTCGCCGAGGGTGGCACCTGAGTTGATGTTCGGCCTGTTCTCTATCTGCTGAATGGTCTTTGCATCATAAAAACGGGAGAGTCTTTTGTAGATCCAATTACAGCTCTTCAGTGGCAATCCCTCGTCGCCACAGAGTATTCCTATATCGCCGTTTGGAAATGGATCGCGTTGGAACAGAATGTCTCTTGAATCGGCTAGCAAGACATGACTCGGTGCTGTCGCCTCAATAATATTTTGTGCCAGGAAATAGCGCGCAAATTTTGCGTGCGTGACACGGGCGAGCCTCTCTCTGCCATGGGTCGTAGTGAGCGCTGCTCGATTAATGCCGGGGAGTTTAGTGGTGATAGGTATCCCGGTTAAACGCTCGAGTTTGTTGAGCAGATGATCACGCTGATTGCTGAGCCAGAGTCGAGTGTTGGGGTTGAATCCTTTGAGTGTGTGCTCAAATGCGGTGGCCTCTGGAGTGACAATAAGGTGCACTTCGGTATCTGGCATAGCGTCGTACGCTGAACGCAGGAAAACCTCGAGTTTGTCGGGTACATAGCTGGCAGCTGCAGAGATGACCGATTTTTTCATGATGTTTTCGCTGTTGTCTGTTGTTTGTCATCAAGGTTCTTTGAATAACCGAGGATCTCGAAGTCTTTTTTCCAAAGGTTATAGACCTCGTTGGCAGATTCCTCTGTGAAATAACTTCTGTAGTCGAGGTGAGAGGATGAGTTGATCAGAGGTAGTGTGACCTCGACGCCAATATTATTGGTGATGTAATCGAAATCTTCTTGTAGAGATTCGTATCGACCAATGAAATCGACGAGCTGATTGTTCTCAGGATCCACGATGTATCGTCCCTGAAAAGATGTGTTGTTTTGTGGTGATCTGTAAAAGTGGGTTGTAAGAAAGTCGTGAAGAAATCTAACGTCATCAGCGGTGAAGAGTGTTTTTGAAGTCAGAGTGTGTCTTCTGCGTCCCATCTTTTTTTTAAATCCACGCCGAAACTTTTTTGCGCGCAGCAGGGTATTAAGTATCGGGTTGTTAGTGTCGGGTCTGTATTTGGTTCTGAAGTTGTGAAACCACTGCGAAACAAACCAGTCGTAGGGGTTTCTTACAAACACAAATTTAAAGGCACTCTCCCACTGCTCAATTGGAATTAGATGCTTTGCTTCTGATGGTGTGAAGTGCTTTTTTAATAACGGCTTTCCCTCTCTTGGCTTATCTCCACACTTCTTGAGTGCGAATTCGATGCTCGTGGTTCCTGTTTTTCCGTTACAGAAAAAGATGAAGTTCTTCTCTCTGGAGATGATCATTGTGGCGTTCTATCGATTATGTGTTGTTGTGACGCCAACCCTACTAGAAGGGGGGGGAGTCGAATGACAGCAGTGAGCGGTTGCAAGGGTGGCGAAAACTTAGTGATGTGGCGTGCAGCATTAAACGGTTAGCCATCTGCAATGCCTCTTCGTGGGCGTAGAGCTGATCACCGAGGATGGGGTTATCGATGGAAAGCAGGTGCACCCTGAGCTGATGCGAACGACCCGTCACGGGTGTGAGTTCGATGCGGCTTCGATCGTTATCTCTTGAAAGCACTCGCCAGTGAGTGAGTGCTGCTTTTCCCTGTTTATGGTCGACCATTTGACGCGGTCGATTGGGCCAATCACAGCGTAGTGGCAGGTCGATCGAGCCATGATCCTCGGGGGGGCTTCCATAGACGATACTGATGTACTGCTTCTCAACCTCCCGGTCCTGAAACTGCCGGCTGAGCTCTCGATGTGCCTCTCTGTTTCTGGCCAGAACCATCAGGCCAGAGGTCTCCCAGTCGAGTCGATGCACAATCAGCGCCTCTGGGTAGTCGATGGCAAGACGCGAAACGACGCAGTCCTGTTTGTCTTCTCCGCGACCGGGTACCGAGAGCAGCATCGTTGGTTTTTCAATAACGATGATGTCGGTATCGACGTGAATGATTGTTGGTGTGAGCTGCATCTTCTCTAGCTGCGGTTACAGTGTGCGCTGTGTGGATATTATGGGGTGGTTATCGGACTGCACATATTACCTCACAAAGGCTTAAGGCTGAGGTGGGCGTTATTCCAGGGGCCAATCACCTAACGCTCTGAGTGTATTAACGGCCTCGGATGCTGTCGCAACGGCACGCCGCAGGTGCTGGAAAAGGGAGTTGTTGAGAATGGTTGTCCGAAACAGGGCGATGGTGATGGTCTGCCAGACTATCGTGAAAGTTGCCCAGGTATTAAACGTGGTGTGAAAGCGGGTTCACAGGGGGCGGGGTGGGCTGAACGTTATTACGCACGGTCGCTATTCAACGCTTTTGAATGATCTCGGCAAAGCGTCCGAGCAGATGGAAACTCTCGGGTGTGGGCGCGGTGCTATTCTGCAGCGCCGTAACTTGTTCTCCTTGTGCAGAGAGCTCCTGATGATTAAAAGCAATAAAGTGGCTGACGATTTCTTGGTCAAATTCGGGGTGAAACTGAATGCCCCAGCAGCGACTTCTGTAAGAGAACGCCTGTACCGATGCCATCTGGCTACTGGCCAACAGGGTTGCACCCTCTGGTAGGGTGATAACCGACTGTAGATGGCTCAACTGGGCAAGAAAAGAGGGTGGCATAACGCTGAAAAGCTCGTCACGGGTTGCAGCGCTCTTCAGCTCAATAGGAACGGTGCCAACCTCAACACCCGTTGGGTTGTCAGCCACGAGGCCTCCCAATGCGTAGGCGAGTAGTTGGTGGCCGAAACAGATGCCGAGTATCGGTGTGTCGAGTTCTACGGCGCTGCGTAACCACGTCGCACTCTCTTCGATCCATTTAGACCTATCGGTGACCATCGCACCTGAGCCGGTAATGACAATGGCTTCAAACTGCTCTGGTGGTGGTAGCTCATCATCCTGGTAGACGCTGACCACACGGTAGCTGTCGGGTGACCAGCCAAGCCCTGTGGCGATCCAGTCCTCGTAGTCACCCGGGGTGGCATTGAGTGAAGTGAGCTTCTCGCCACATTTGATGATCAGGCGTGTACTACTCATTACTGCTTAGCCATGAAACGCCTCATCGGAAGCGAGCCATTCAAGCTCTTCAGCGGTGCTGGTTCGTCCAAGAATCTCATTGCGGTGGGGAAAGCGCCCAAAGCGCCGCACGATCTCTCGATGGTGTTGGGCAAATCTGGCGTTATCCTGGAGTCCCGCGGCCTCGAAGAGTGCGACTGAACGATTCTGGTCCTCTATCAATTCGCTGTGCATGAATGGCATGTAAAGGAACGCCTTCTGCTCGTCGTTTAGCGCTTGGTCAAGATTCTGTTCAATGGCGTGGCGTGCAACCTTACGAGATTGTGCATCGGTGGAGAAAGCGAGTGGTTTGCCACGGAAGATGTTGAGCGGGAATTGATCGAGGATGATCACAAGTGCCAATGCTCCTAATTCGCTATCGCGCCATGACTCAAGCTGCTCGTCGGCAGCAGCCAGCCAGGTGTCGAGAAAACGTGCTTTCAGTTTGTTGTCGAACGCCTCGGTAGAGTTGAACCAGAGTGGCTGAACTTCTGTTGAAAACCAGAAATTAATAATGGTATTGGCGTCCATTGAGACTCTCTATTATCAACGTCAATTCATTGTAGAACTCATGCTACATGAGTAGCTCTCTTAATTGGTACTATATGAAGGTCTGGTGCCTGAGCGGCGTTTTCTGCACCGGGCGTCGGGTTGAATAACCGCGCGGACCATCTGGAATTATTGACTGTTGTCTCTATGCACACCCCCCGAGACTCATTAGAAAAGGAATTGGATCGATGAAGTTGGTCATTACAGTTTGTACGCGTGAGCGGGAGACGCTGCTGGCCAACTGCATGGCATCAATACTAGAGCTGGTTATTCCAGATGGAGTCTCACTGGCGGTAGTTGTCGTCGAAAATGATATAGAACCTCGCAATAGTGATGCTATTGAACGCTTGGGTGCTGAGTCGGAAATTGAGTTTCACTACGTACATGAATCGCGCATAGGAATCCCTATTGCCAGAAACCGGGCATGCGATGAGGCAATAAAAATCTCAGCTGACTGGATCGCCTTCATCGACGATGATGAGCAGTTAACCCCTACATGGCTGGTGAAAATGGTGGCGGCGATGGGCACTCACCCGGCAGATGTCTATACCGGACCGGTTGAGCCTCAGATTGACGTCGAAATGTCTGAGTGGATGGCTCCTCGTACGCGTAAGCATCGACCAACCGGTCTCTCTCTTGAGACGGCTGCTACCAACAACACGCTGTTAAGTGCCGAGATCCTGCAGCGATTTGGCGAAAAGCTCAGGTTCGATGAGGTAATGCGATATACGGGTGGGAGCGATACCCGGTTTTTCTACCAATTGACCGACATGGGTGGAACGATCTGTTGGGTGGATGACGCCGTTGTCGAGGAGCGGTTCGGCAAAGAGCGGGTTACCTACCGCTGGCATCTACAGCGCTCACTTCGTTGCGGAGCGCACGATGTCTACATCCACACCATGCGCCGAGGACGTCTGGCAACGATAAAAAAATATCTCTTTAAGGTACTTCGTCGCTTACCGAGAGGCATCGTAATGATTCTGATGGCGCCCCTGCTGCGGCTTAAATACAGCCGAGAGGAGGTGGGCCGTTGGGTTCTTAACGCCTTAAAGCTGATAGCCTCATCAACGGGAACGTTACTCGCATTTTTTGGCGTCAATCCTGCGCCGTATAAGCGGGTAAAAGATGGTGATCGATAATATCGGTGCGAGAATTTAGTTTTTCAGCGGATATTTATAGCTTTTTCGGTATGAGTGGTGCGCTTTAAGACGAATCTAACGCTAATAACCATAAATAAAATAGCGGTATATCTCGCCTATCGCTCGCTGACCGCCATGGATAGCGAAGCGAAGGCGGTTAGTCCTCGATAGTCGACGCCGTCTGCCTATTCGTAGTTGAGAGCGCGAGCGAACGACGAAGAAGATGCAGCAGCGGCTTTTGTCGGCGTAGAGTCACTGAGGAGTGTGTAGAGCCGCGAAGAGGTGATTACGCAACGTACGCAGGACGGTCGGGGCGCCGTAGGCATAAACGGTCGCGTTAAGTATTTGCCGCTTGCTTGGGCTTGATGCCCAAAACATGCTTCCGCAAAATAGCGACTCCCCGACTTTTTTGCGCCGATTAGCCCCCTTTCGGGCCCTAACTATATATTTTTCAACATTCCCCACCGTTTTTTGGTTAGAATACCGGACTTTTCGAGGCTAGGCTGAAGTGGGTCGAATTTGATTCGACTATTTCGGGCACTGGCTTTGGGCTGGTACAGGATGTTTTCTCGTTAACGAGAGTGATTGCCGATGGGGCGTGACCGCATTGGCTATCTGTCGTTCTGAGGGAACGCGGTACCAATGGGGCTTATCTACAGGGTCGCGCAGTCTACTGCGTCATGCTGAAGGGTTGTCGCCAGATACTTTATTTAATATTGACCAGGGTAAAACTATGACGGACCTAACTCTCTACCGAAATATCGGCATTTTTGCGCACGTGGATGCGGGTAAGACCACCACCACCGAGCGTATCCTCAAGCTGACCGGCAAGATTCACAAAACCGGTGAGGTGCACGATGGCGAGGCGACCACCGACTTCATGGAGCAGGAGGCTGAGCGCGGTATTACCATCCAGTCTGCGGCAACCTCCTGTGAGTGGAGCGATCACCGCTTCAACATCATCGACACCCCCGGACACGTTGACTTCACCATCGAGGTTTACCGTTCACTCAAGGTTCTTGACGGCGGTGTTGGTGTCTTCTGTGGTTCTGGCGGTGTAGAGCCCCAGTCTGAGACCAACTGGCGCTACGCCAATGAGTCTGGAGTTTCCCGTGTCATCTTCGTTAACAAGCTTGACCGTCTCGGTGCCGATTTCTACCGTGTCGTCGATCAGGTTGAGAACGTACTCGGCGCCAATCCACTGGTAATGGTTCTGCCGATCGGTACCGAAGATGACTTCACCGGTGTGGTCGATCTGATGAGCATGAAGGCCTACGTCTGGGACGATTCAGGCCAGCCTGAGAACTACGAGGTGACTGACATCCCTGCCGATCTGGTAGACAAGGCGGCCGAGTTCCGCGAGAAGATGATCGAGACCGCCGTTGATCAGGACGACGATCTTATGGAGAAATACCTCGAGGGTGAGGAGCCTTCCGAGGCAGATCTGAAGCGTTGCATCCGCAAGGGCACCATCGCACTCGACTTCTTCCCCACCTACTGTGGTTCAGCGTTCAAGAACAAGGGTATCCAGCTGGTCCTCGACGCGGTTGTTGATTACCTGCCAAGCCCCACTGAGGTTAAGCCTCAGCCCGAGACCGATGATGAGGGTAACGAGACTGGAAACTTCGCCATCGTTGATGCTGATGCTCCACTCCGTGCGCTGGCGTTCAAAATTATGGATGACCGCTTTGGTGCCCTGACCTTTACTCGTATCTACTCCGGTAAGCTCCAGAAGGGCGACACCGTACTCAACACCTTTACCGGCAAGAACGAGCGTATCGGTCGAATCGTTGAGATGCACGCCGATGAGCGTATCGAGCTTGACGGTGCACAGGCGGGTGACATCGTTGCCCTGATCGGCCTGAAGAACACTCAGACCGGCCACACCCTGTGTGATCCTAAGAACCCAGCAACGCTTGAGCCTATGGTCTTCCCTGATCCGGTCATCTCGATCGCTGTTGCGCCGAAGGACAAGGGCGGTTCTGAGAAGATGGGTATCGCGATCGGCAAGATGGTTCAGGAAGATCCCTCTTTCCGCGTTGAGACCGACGAGGAGTCGGGTGAGACCATCCTTAAGGGTATGGGCGAGCTGCACCTCGATATCAAGGTCGACATCCTCAAACGTACCCACGGTATCGATCTTGAAGTCGGTAAACCTCAGGTTGCCTACCGCGAGACCATTACCCAGACGGTTGAAGATAGCTACACCCACAAGAAGCAGACCGGTGGTTCGGGTCAGTTCGCGAAGATCGACTACACCATCGAGCCGGGTGAGCAGAACAGCGGTTATGTCTTCGAGTCGAAGGTCACCGGTGGTAACGTTCCTCGCGAGTTCTGGCCTGCAGTTGAGAAGGGCTTCCGCGGCATGATGGGCGAAGGTGTTCTGGCTGGCTTCCCTGTGCTGGACGTCAAGGTAACCCTCACCGATGGTGGTTTCCACGCCGTTGACTCCTCGGCCGTAGCCTACGAGATCGCAGCCAAGGGCGCTTTCCGTCAGTCGATTCCTAAGGCAGGCGCACAGCTGCTCGAGCCGATCATGAAGGTCGACGTCTTCACCCCTGATGATCACGTTGGTGATGTTATCGGTGACCTTAACCGTCGTCGTGGCATGATCAAGTCTCAGGAAGCGGGCCCGACCGGTGTTCGCATCAAGGCTGACGCACCGCTCTCCGAGATGTTTGGTTACATCGG
This sequence comes from Candidatus Reidiella endopervernicosa, assembly GCF_013343005.1. Taxonomy (GTDB): domain Bacteria; phylum Pseudomonadota; class Gammaproteobacteria; genus Reidiella; species Reidiella endopervernicosa. Next base: position 3,263,396 of record NZ_CP054491.1, on the reverse strand, counting down.
TGACCTGCGCACCATGACCTCGGGTCGTGGCCAGTTCTCGATGGAGTTTGCGCACTATGCGCCGTGCCCGAACAACATCACCGACGCGGTCATCAAGGAGGTTCAGGAGCGTAAGGCGGCTTCCTAAGTCGGTCGTTCCTGAAACCACTCCCGGCTGAGTCGGGCGGTGGTTACGAGATTAAGAGAAGCCCGAACCCTGGTTCGGGCTTTTTCTTTGTCTGCTCGAAAAATATCAGGCTTTTAAGGGTGATGTGTCATATCCATTAACGCTTCGAGCCGCTAAAATCGCAGCCAAATAACAATTGCTTGATCCACCATTGGGGAGTCCATGTCGATAACCAATCTAACCGTCCATCGCCTCACGGCAACAGAAGAGCAGGGTGCAAAGCTGTCGCTGCGTGATGCGGAGCTGGAGAGTGAAGGGCTGAGTGAGGCGCTGCTGCTGGAGCTGAAGCGCAGTTTTCTTTCAAGAACATTTCGTGAGCATGGCAGTTTTTCGACTGAGGGTGACGGTTCTCGACTCGAACAGGGGCTTAAACGTTATCTGCAGGGTGATGCATCGTTTGTGGCCGTTAGCCGTGAGCTGACAGAGCAGCTGGCCGCTGCTGTGAGCGAGGAGCGGATCGAGACCAATGTGCACCTCTTCTACTTTGTAGAGGAGTCACTCGGTAATCGTTATTTTTACCTGCTGATAGCCAATGAAAAAGAGTCGCTGACCGTGAATGAAGCGCTTGAGGTGGCAGCAAGCCGTGCCATCGATAGCGGGGCCTCGCTGTTTGGCGTCAAGGTCGATCTGGGCGAGTGGCAGGGGCGCAAGGATTACGCCTACATCTCACTGCTGATGCCGCGTGGCAGCCATGCGCTGGGAGGGTGTTTCTCATCATTGGTGGGGCTGGGTGAGCGACTCGATAAGGCTGCAGCGACTTCGAACTTTCTCGAAGGTGTCGAGGCCTACTCCAAGCAGCTCTCTGGTGAGCAGGTGAATAGCTATCGAGAGCAGGTGGTCGACTACTGCTCAGCACAGGATGAGCAGGATGCGCCGGTTGATATTGGTGAACTGTCGAATGCGATTCAGGGGATTGATCGAGATGGTTTTGTGCAGGCGCTACAGAACTACGCGCCAACAGAGGGGCCGGGGGTGATGATAGACCGACGCCGTTTGCGCAGTTACGTGAAGTTTGCCGGGCGTGAACGCGATCTGGCGATCAGCTTCTCTTCGAGCCAGCTCAGCGAGCGGATTCAGTATGATGCCGAGCACGACACCCTCAAAATTAAAGGTATTCCCAAGACACTACGCGAGCAGCTGTTGGCACACCTGAAAGGTAGTTAACACCTGGTCTGACTACTCCTGCATGGTGTTGTTTTCGAAGTCGACATTGATCAGGTTGGCGCTGCGCTTGTCAGAGTACATGCGTGAGTCGGCACGTTTGAGTAGCGCATCGATAGTCAGACCATCTTTGGGGTAGATCGCCTCGCCAATACCGGCGCTAAGTTTGAAGCGGTGTGCACCTGCGACAACGCCTGCATCAAGATCGCGGCGCACGCTGGCGACCACGCGCTGTAGCGACTCCAGATCGGCTGGGTTGGAGAGCACAACGACAAACTCATCGCCACCGATCCGGGCCACGATATCCTCATTACGTACCGTGCGACTCAGGATGCGTCCCATCTCGATCAATACCTTGTCACCTATCAAGTGACCATGTTTGTCATTGATCGGTTTGAAATTGTTCAGATCAATATAGAGTATGCCGAACTTAAGATGGTTGCGTTCAGCAGCGGCGACCAGCACCTCAAAATAGTCCTGTAACAGACGTCGATTGGGTAGCCCGGTCAGGTAGTCATGCGAGGCGCTTTCATGGGCGCGCCGACGCTCGATCAGTAGCAGCACAAGCAGAATGCCCACGGCAACGGCTACCAGCCAGCCGATAATGCGAGTGCGTAGTACAATCCAGCCGGGTACCTGCCAGCCATTGTTTGGACGTGCGGCCAATCTCCAGCTGCCGTTGGGTATGGTTACTTCCTGCTCTATAGCGTCTTCATCAAAGAGTGCAATGTCGCCGAAGATAATGTCGCCAAGATCACCCAGTCCATCCCTGCCGCGGAGGGCAATCTCGTAGTTACTATCTTCGAAAAGCACCTTTGCAGCTGAGAAGAGTGAAGGCACTTCGATGACGATGGAGGCGATGCCCCAGTAGTGTAATTTTCCATCGCTCGTGAGACCACCAACATTAGGGCGTAGATAGATGGGTGTGCGGGCGATGAAGGCGCGCCCTCCCTGCATCAGGTCGACAGGACTCGCTACGATAGTTGAGCCGAGTTGCATTGCACGTTCAACGGCGGGCCACTGTTTGGGATTCTCGCGATAACGAAGACCGAGTGCAGCCTCGTTACCAGCGAGTGGATAGATGTAGCTCAGTACATTGTCTCGGGCCAGGCCGATATTGCGGATGTGGCGTCCTATGATGGTGATCTCGGCGGCAAGCTGCTCAAATTCACTGTTATTGATCTCTGGATGCGTGGCGACGTAGGCGATTAGGCCGCGGGTAAGATGCAGTGTGGAGTTGATCTCTCCCTCAAGGCGCGCGCGTACGGTGGAGAGGTGCTGAGTCAGTTCACTGCGCTGGTGTTCTATCGCACGATCGGAGTCGAGAACGACCGCATACTCGGTAAAACCGACCACCAGCAGTGCCGAAATCAGCCCCCAGACGAAAGGCAGTAGCGGGTGGTGCTGGGGGAAATGTCGTGATTCACCAATAAACGTGCGCATAGCACTAAGTCACCATAGTTAATAACAGGTCTATCTCACGAACATAGCACAAGACTTTAGATGATAGTCACAAAATAGATCTATTTATATAGGTTGAAAGCCGTGTGTGATGAGAAGTGTAACGCCGTTGAATATGTCTATGCGTTGAGCTAAGCCCGTTACTTTTTGAATTGCTTCAGATGGTGCCAATGGGGTGTGTGCTCGTTCATTCTGGCTGAGAGTAAGGGGGCAATTCTGTCGACATGGTGGAGTAGGTTTATGAAATGGTCGCAGATAATGTCTCGGTGATTGGTGACGACGCGGGGGGATGGCAAGCGTGTCGTTTTAAAGGCTTTAGGCGTGTGTCAAAGCGGTGTGTAAGGGTTCACAGAACCATGGCCAAGATGCTGTTGTTCAGGTGGTTGCGAGAGAACTTGGCTGAATTGTCGTCGAAAGATTGCTCTGCAACGATTTGTGACATTTCCCTATGGAAATCGAGGGATTAACCGACTAGAATGCTGGGCGATTGTCTGCTGCAGATCAATGCCGCAAACGAGTCGAACACACATCTATCAAGAATCAACCGAGGAGTAGCCGAAATGGCCGATATCACCCTGAAAGGAAATGCTTGCCACACCAATGGAGACCTTCCTGCTGTAGGCAGCAGTGCCCCTGACTTTACCCTGACTGGTGCCGACCTGGCTGACGTTAACCTGGCTACCTTTGCAGGTAAGAAGAAGCTGCTCAACATCGTGCCAAGTCTCGATACTCCTACCTGCGCGACCTCGACTCAGAAGTTCAACACTTCTATGGCGAGCAAGAGCGACGCGGTTGCGCTGGTTATCTCTGCTGATCTGGTCTTTGCCCAGAAGCGTTTTTGTGGTGCTGAGGGGATCGACAATGTGATCTCTCTCTCAACCATGCGTAGCAAGGGCTTCGCTGAAGACTACGGCGTGCTGATCACCGATGGTCCTCTGGCGGGTCTCTGCGGTCGAGCCGTTGTCGTTCTGGATGAGGAGAACAAAGTGCTCTACACCCAGCTCGTGGGTGAGATCGCCGATGAGCCTGATTACGATGCAGCGATGGCTGCACTGGGCTGATCGATCGTCCAAGGGTCGTCAGATCCGTTAGATAAGGGCTCGGCATTCATCTGCCGGGCCCTTCTTGTTTACGGCTAATAACACTCCCCTGTGTGTCGTTAAATGGACTGCAGAGTTGGCCTATAATCCGCACTCATCTTTTAACTTAGGGTTGTGTTGTGTCTTCAGAATCGCTGCGTTACAGAGCCGGTGTGTGGATTGAGTCGAAACCGGTACAGAATTTTATAATCGCGCTGATCGTGATCAACGCGGTCACTCTTGGTCTACAGACATCCTCCAGCTGGATGGCGCAGAGCGGTGGCCTGCTGTTACAGCTCGATAACCTGATCCTGGCGGTGTTTGTGGCAGAGATCGGCATCAAACTGTTCGCTTTCCGTCTCGGCTTTTTCAAAACCGGCTGGAACAACTTCGATTTCATCGTGGTTGGCATCGCGCTGGTACCCGCCAGCGGTCCACTAGCCGTGGTGCGTGCGCTGCGTATCCTGCGTGTGCTGCGCATGATCTCAATGGTGCCGCGACTGCGTTTTGTAGTGGAGGCACTGCTACACGCTATTCCCGGCATCTCATCGATTGGTCTGCTGATGCTGATTATCTTCTACGTCTTTGCGGTGATGGCGACTACCCTATTTGGTGGCGACTTCCCTGAGTGGTTCGGTTCGATCGGGGCCTCGATGTACACCCTGTTTCAGGTGATGACACTCGAGTCGTGGTCGATGGGCATTGTGCGTCCCGTTATGGAGCTCTTCCCCTATGCCTGGCTCTACTTCATCCCCTTTATCCTGATCGCCACCTTCACCATGCTTAACCTATTTATCGGCATCATTGTCGATACCATGCAGACCATGCATCAGGCCGATCATGATGAGGAGCGGGAGCATATCGAACAGGTGGTTCATGAGGACACTGGTGAGCTGGCCAATGAAATGCGCCAGCTACGCGCCGAGCTGGCAGGGATGCGGGCATCGCTTGGTAAATAAAGCCGACGTTGCGTGATGAGATAGCCAATTTGATGAGGTCGATTTCGAATCGACGATTTCTTTCCTATATAGTGGAACGATGAAAAGGATGGCGACGCCGCGTTTCTACAACTACCTGCATCGACAGATGCCGGTGATGATGGCGCTCTCGATCCTGCCGGGGCTGGGTTATATCTTTCTTGGCTGGATGCACGACGTGCTCTGGCCAGCGCTGTTCTGGTATCTGCTGATTCTGCTGCTTTCGGGCTGGGGTTACGGGATCTACCGGGAGTTTGATCTGCCGAACATGAGTGGTCCGAGTCTCGACCGCTGGTACCGCAAGATCAGCAGCTTCTTCTACCTCTTTTTCCTGCTTTGGTTAACGATCTTCCTGATCTATATCTGGATCGACGCGCACCAGCTTCACTACATCGCGATCTTTACTGAGATTGGTGCATCAGTGGTCGCCGCAGCGATTCTCTACCCGGATCGTCTTCTCTACCTGCCGACGCTGCTAATCCTGATGACACCATTGGTAATCTACTTTTCAATGTTGGGGGAGTGGTATGGCTATGTGCTCAGTGCCTTTTCAGCGACCCTGACCTGGGTGCTCTTCTACACCGCCAGCAGTTCGCAGGCTCTATTGCTCAAGAGCCACCATCAGGCATCTCATGATCAGCTTACAGGGCTCTATAACCACTACTTTCTGATCAACTACATGCAGCAGCAGATGAACTCGCTTAGAGAGGTGGGAGGGCACTCCTATCTACTGTTGATCGACCTCGACCATTTTAAGACGGTGAATGACTCGCTTGGCCACGATGTCGGTGACCAGTTATTGGAAGAGGTATCGGCACGGCTGAATGGACAGCTACCTCAGGGTGATGTCATTGCCCGGCTGGGTGGTGATGAGTTCATTATCATCGGTGAGGTGAGTCACGATGAGTTGCAGAGTCGCCAGCGTGCGATTGGTCTGGCAGAACGTCTGCTGGCAACGCTCAAGGAGACCTACGTCATCAATGAGCATCACATCTATATCAGTGCCAGCATCGGTATTAGCCTCACTACGTCGAAGGAGAACGACGCCAACCGCTTTATTCGCGAGGCCGATATCGCCATGTATGAGGCGAAGGCGGGTGGGCGTGATGGCGTGATTCTGTTTGATGAGGAGCTGTCGCACCGGGTTGAAAGCAATCTGGAGATCGAACGCCTGCTCCACTTTGCGCTGGAGAAATCTGAGTTCGACCTCCACTACCAGCCGCAGATTGATCGGGCACAAAAGATTATCGGAGCCGAATGTCTGGTGCGCTGGAACAACGAGAAACTCGGCTTTGTCTCTCCGGCGGAGTTCATTCCCATTGCTGAGCAGACCGGGCTGATCATTGAGCTGGGTAATTTTATTCTTGAACGCGCCTTCAAAACACTCAATGAGTGGCAGCAGCAGGGAATTGAGCTGAAGCAGTTCTCGATCAACATCAGCATGCGGCAATTTATACATCACAGCTTCATAGAAACAGTGCATCATCTGAGTGAGCAGTACCTCAATGATGAGCTGCGCAAAAAGCTGATCTTCGAGGTGACTGAATCGGTGGTGGCTGAGGATCTGGGCCGCATCGTTGGCATCATGCGCCAGCTACAGGCGCTCGATATCCGCTTCTCGATGGATGACTTTGGCACCGGTTACTCATCATTGAGTTATCTCAAACAGCTGCCGATCGACGAGATCAAGATCGACCGCTCCTTTGTCTGTGAGCTTGATACCGACAAGGGCGATCAGGCGATGATTGTCACCATTCTCAATATCGCCGAGATCTTCGGTCCTGACGTGGTGGCAGAGGGGGTTGAGACGGCGGCGCAGTTCGACTTTCTGCTCAAGCATAACTGCGAGATATTCCAGGGCTACTACTTTTCGCGACCACTGCCGAAGGGTGAATTCGAGCAGTTCTATCGGCAGCAGTAGCGAGAAGTGTGACGACTACAGGGTGTTGACCAGATCACCAAAACCCCACACCAGGGTGCCGATGATTAGCATATAGAGTCCATACTTCTCAATGCGCCAACGCTTCTCGTTGTCGCCATTAATCAGGTTGTGCTTCTCTTCGCTGGCCCAGTCGTGGCGAACCTGCATGCCGTGCTGGTGGTTGCGAGTGAGGGCGTGCATATGTTCGATAATCTGGTGTGAGGTGAGAATGATGCCGTTGACCACTACCAGTGAGCCCGAGCGAGAGAACCAGCTCCAGTCGCCGAGACGTATGCTGATGACAGCACCTATGAGCAGTGTGGCAAAAGCGGCGGTATAGGCCTTTAGGGTGAACCTTCTTGTTCTCATTGCCATTAACTAGTTCAAGGTTGCTGAACGATCAAGTCACTTGCAGACGAAATGGCGTCTGGATCACACCATTTACTCCCTTTGGGGAATAGTTGCCCCTCCAGCAGCGTGCTAGCTTCGCCCCATGAGTGAAGCGAAATTTAAAAGCGATCCAAATGGTCTGCACTTTGCTGCCGGTGCCCTGATCGGTGGTGTGACGGGACTACTGCTGACCAACTTCGGTTATGGCGAATGGAACAGTGCGGTGACGGGACTGATTGCCACCTGCGTGGTTGGAGCGATGAAGGCGTTTCGTGATGCCAGTCACTATCCACAGAGTACTGCGCTGAAAAACGGCGCTCTGATCGCCGCAGGCGGTCTGATTACCCCGTTAATGCTGCTGATCTAATCATCTGGCTCTTTCCTCGTCGCGCTGAGATCAGAATATTGCGCGGTGTGATCTCGCGGCTACAGAAACTTCCCAGTCTCACCTCATAGCCGTTCGCCTGTAGAAAGGTCACCGCATCCAGCGCTGACCGCCATGGAGAGCGAAGTGAGGGCGGTTAGTCCCCGATAGTCGACGCCGTCTGCCTATTCGTAGTTGAGAGCGCGAGCGAACGACGAAGAAGATGCAGCAGCGGCTTTATGTCGGCGTAGAGTCACTGAGGGAGTTGTGTAGAGCCGCGAAGAGGTGATTACGCAACGTACGCAGGACGGTCGGGGCGCCGTAGGCATAAATGGTCGCGTTAAGTTTTTGCTGTTTGCTTGGGCTTGATGCCCAAAACAAACTTTCGCAAAATAGCGACTCCCCGGTACCAGCCATAGCTCTACGGCGCGGCGTACAGCGTGGCGCAGTAACGAGAGTCGCATCACCTCACCCTGGCGCTGCCAACCGGCACGCTCCGCCTCAAACCAATCGATCTCTTTGGGCAGCATGAGTGATTCGCGTTTGGCGAGTTTGCAGCAGAAGTTTTCAAAGCCGCTTCGCAGCCACGTCTTATCGATCGGTTTTAGAGGGTGGTAACTTCCGCTCTCATTGGGCAATACCAGCTTAAGAAAGGCGAGTTTCCACGCCATCTCACGATCGCGCTGATTGATGTCGCGCCCGGGTGCGGTCAATGTTTCTGTCACCGCCAGGCGCAGATCGTCACGACACAGTCCAAGCTGTGAAACCGTGGTGAAGGGGGTGTATTCATCTTCAGCGCCGAGGTGGTAACAGCAGGGGGCAAGATCGACGGCGGGCAGTGCCTCATTAACGACCTTGCGCAGTAGACCGCGATGCAGCTCGCCACAGGCGTGCAGGGCTACCGCGTGTTGATCGGTGAGTGGTGGCATCGAGGCGGATAACACATCGACCGGATAGAAGCGCTGCGAGAGCCTTGCCCGCTCTGCCAACATCTCTCCTTCACGACAGAGTGTCTCATCACGCTCATAGGTGGCGACACTGCTCTGCCAGTGGTCGGCCAGTGGTCGGCCAGTAGACGACCCAGATGTCCCTTGCCTCCACACCATTCGGCCACCGGGGAGGGGGTCGTAGTGATTGATGCGGTAAAGGTAGTGATCTGATCAAGCTTGCGGCCGGGGATTCCCCAGTCGAGGTGTTTGCGCAGTCTCAGCTTCTCAGTGCTGTAGTGCGGTAGCGCGAGTAGTGTTTCGAAGTGGGCGAACGCAGGAATGTAGGACGTTAGCCAGTGCCATAACAGAGCGTCACTCTGTTGAAGCCGCTCAAGTTCACTATCAGCAAGTGCCAGTAATGCATCACGTAGCGCGGGGTGCTGCTCACACCAGGCCGGACGGGCCTGTTTGAAGGGCTGCGGTCGCCATAGATTTCGCAGCGTAAGGAGCGTCTGCTCAATGGCATGAAATCTGTCGGCTGTCTGTTGCGGCTCGATGCTTGCGGCGTGATTGTTCACGCTGGTTCATCTGGTGTAGGTAGATACTCAAACAGCAGCACCTTGAGACCCTTACCCGCTTCGGCCTCCTTGAAGACCTCGGGGTTAGCGAGTCGATGCATGAAGCGGCAGCTGGGACACTCCTCGGCGACGGTGTCGAGCAGGAACTGGTCGGAGAGGTCGGGCGAGTTGAGGCAGAGCATCAGCAGGCTGCCGGGTGAGATGAACTCCGGAATGCGTCGGATGATCTTTTTATAGTCACGTTCGATGTTGACGCTACCCTTTTGCAGACTGGGTGGATCACAGATCAGCAGATCGAAAGGGCCGCGCTTTTTGATACGCGAGAACGACTTGAAGATATCGATTCCCTCAAACTTCACTCGTGTCAGGTCTTGCTTGTTGAGGCGGTGATTGTCGCGTCCGCGGCTTAGCGCCGCTTTGCTTACATCGATGTTCAATACGCTTTTGGCACCACCGGCCAGCGCTGCCACCGAGAAGGCGCAGGTGTAGGCGAAGAGGTTGAGGACGTTTTTCCCCTGCGCATGTTTACGCACCCACTCTCGACCGTTACGCATATCGAGAAACAGCCCACTGTTCTGTGTACTCCCCAGACGTAGCTGGTAGTTGAGGCCATCTTCGTTAGCGACCAGATCAAGCACCTCGTTACCCCATAACAGCTCATAAGGCGCTTTGGGTCTACAGCGGTACTGCACCTGTACCGATTCACAACCCGGCAGCTTTGCGCTTAGTGCCTCGGCGAGCTGTAGCAGATTGGTATGCGGCTCCTCGCGATAGAGGGTGATCAGCACAGCCGGTGGCAGCCAGTCGACGTTGATATGCCCATAACCGGGGTAGGCGTGGCCACGGCCGTGGAAAAGACGCTGTGCTTGAAGGTCATTCAGGATCAGGGAAGAAAAATCGATAAATTCAATTAACATTACGGGTAGGTCGCAGAGTATTTCGATGCTGCGCGGCTCATGGTTGTTGGAGCGCTATTGTAGGACGCGCCGATAACATCTGCACCCACATAGTGGTATTGGCAAACAGGGAGAGAGGAGTGGTGAAAAACGGGTTCGCAATAATCGGAGGGCTGCTGCTGTTGGTGATTGGCTTGCAAGCTGTCGCCGCTACGGACGAAAAGATCGAAGTGGTTACTGTAGCGAGCGGGCTTGAGCACCCCTGGGGAATGGCCTTTCTGCCCGATGGGAGAGTTCTGATTACCGAACGTCCCGGTCGGCTGCGCATTATTGAGGGCGGAAGACTTATACCCAAAGCCGTTACCGGTTTGCCACAGATTGCAGCGGTGGGGCAGGGTGGGCTGCTCGATGTTGCCATTCATCCGAACTATCTGGAAAACGGTTGGATCTATCTCTCCTTCAGCGCGGAGGGCAAAGGTGGGCTAGGTACTGAGGTGGTGCGCGGTCGTCTCCGTGGTATGCAGCTGGTCGATGTTGAGACGATCTTTAAGGTGGAGAAGAAGAGCAGTGGCGGTCGTCACTTCGGTTCACGCCTGCTCTTTGATCGCAAAGGCTATCTCTATATCACCTCCGGCGAACGGGGTGACCGACCGAGGGCGCAGGATCTGGATGATCATGCGGGTTCCGTTATCCGTCTACACGATGATGGCAGCGTTCCTGCCGATAATCCCTTTGTGAAGCGCCCAAACACAAAACCCGAAATTTACAGCTACGGCCACCGCAATCCACAGGGTATGACGCTCCACCCTGAGACCGGTGAAGTCTGGACCCATGAGCATGGTCCACAGGGCGGTGATGAGATCAACATTCGCTGACCGCCATGGAGAGCGAAGTGAGGGCGGTTAGTCCCCGATAGTCGACGCCGTCTGCATATTCGTAGTTGAGAGCGCGAGCGGACGACGAAGAAGATGCAGCAGCGGCTTTATGTCGGCGTAGAGTCACTGAGGGAGTTGTGTAGAGCCGCGAAGAGGTGATTACGCAACGAACGCAGGACGGTCGGGCGCCGCAGGCATAAACGGTCGCGTGAAGTTTTGCTGTTTGCTTGGGCTTGGATGCCCAAAACAAACTTTCGCAAAATAGCGACTCCCCGGATCGAACCGGGCAGGAACTACGGCTGGCCGGTGATTACCTACGGCGTTAACTACGGCTGGGGTACCAAGATCGGTGAAGGCACACAAAAGGTGGGCATGGAGCAGCCGCTCTACTACTGGGATCCCTCCATCGCCCCCTCAGGCATGAGCTTCTACAGCGGCGACCAATTCCCCCAGTGGCGCGGCAACCTCTTTGTCGGTGCGCTGAAGTACCAGCTGCTGGTTCGATTGGAATTGGACGGTGACCGGGTAATTAAGGAGCATCGGCTATTAAAAGAAAAGCTTGGAAGAATTAGAGATGTGCGAGAGGGGCATGACGGTTACCTCTACCTGCTCACCGATGAGGGCAATGGCAGACTGGTAAGGTTAGAAACCCGTAATGACTGAAACAGTATGGTGGGCATGGTCTATATGCCACGCCGTAGTTATCTCCATCGCTTAATGATGAGTGGCACAAAATTGCGCCAACCCTACGGAGTGTTTAGCTATTCCATGGCGTATCGGGTGAGATGGATTCAAGTGCTTGCCATCGTTCATCGTTTTCGAGATCCGACAGTGTGTTTTCGTCAAGGATGGCGGCGCTGATCTGGCGATAATATTTTAAGGTCTGTCCATTAATGCGATCAGAAACGGCATTGAATACAGGTTCAAAATCCACGCTGACCGCCATGGATAGCGAAGCGAAGGCGGTTAGTCCGCGATAGTCGACGCCGTCTGCCTATTCGTAGTTGAGAGCGCGAGCGGACGACGAAGAAGATGCAGCAGCGGCTTTATGTCGGCGTAGAGTCACTGAGGGAGTTGTGTAGAGCCGCGAAGAGGTGATTACGCAACGAACGCAGGACGTCGGGGCGCCGTAGGCATAAATGGTCGCGTTAAGTTTTTGCTGTTTGCTTGGGCTTGGATGCCCAAAACAAACTTTCGCAAAAATAGCGACTCCCGTGATCCACGTTGATAACCAGAGGTTAATGCTCCTTTAATTCGGTTGAGGATGGGTACGTCATCTCTATGGTCGATCAGAGCCAGTATCGCGAGGTAGAGCAGGCCTTCAGCTAATCCTTGAGAGGGGCTATGTTCGTTTCTACAAACATTTTCAGCATATTCCTCTGCCTCAGACAGCTCTCCCTTCTCGATAAGAAATGCGCTGAAATTGACACTCGCGTTCAAATTGTTCGGATCGAGCTTAAGAGCTCTGCAATAGAGACGTTCAGCTTGGTCATAATCTTTGCGGATCTCTTGCATGAATAGAGCGAAGTTTTCGGTGTTGTGTGTATTACTCGGGTCGAGCTCCAGTGAACGGCGATAGAGTCGTTCTGCTTCGTCGTATTCCTGGCGGATGTTTTTCAAAAACAGGGCGAAGTTCCCAACCAGCTCATTGCTTTCAGGTATTTCAGTCAGTGCCTGTCGATAGAGATGTTCTTTTATTGCCAGGGCGCTCTCTTCGTTAATTCTGAGTTGCCAGCCCCACCAATCTGTTTCTTCGCCAATGGCAGAATTAATGGCTTCTTTCAGATCGGCGACATCTTCGTCGGTATTTTGGTTGTCCTCATTGATCCGCTTCTGGATCGCTTCGAATTGATCGCGGTAGCGCTTCACGCGCTCTTCGTACTGTTTCTCGAGATCGGAATCGAGCCGTTTGTAGTAAAAACGGTTGCCGAGCTCCATCATAAGTTCATCGAAACCCAGAATTGGAACCAGCTTTCCCTGCTGTTTGTTGATGACTCTCAGAATGCGCTCGTCAGTGGGAGGGCTGTCTTTGCGGAAACACCAGTAGATGCCACCAGGTATCGACCCCTCATCCATTTTGTCGAGCATGTCCATTAGACTGCCGTCGTTACCGCCATAGCCGATAACTATCGGGGTGTAGTGCTCGAATAGCTTTTTCAGTGCCTGTTCCCAACCCTCTTTTAGCTCATCTACATCACTCCCATTGATGGGGCCGAGAAATAGGTCACGGTGGATCTTGGCCACTATAGGACGGCGCAGGCGGGTGCGAACAAAACTGGTGAGTGATTCGTGGCCGGCGACCAGCGGATGCTTTTGCGTGTAGGTGGCCAAGGCATCGGCCACCAGGTTGTCGAAATTAGTTGTGATTACGACCTTGTGACGAGTGTCGGCGAGGATTTTTGAGAGCACTGAGTAACCGAGGCTAGGTTCACGTCCTTCCATGCACTCTTCCAGATAGGCGTGCCCTTCGTCGTAATCCCCCCTGAAGCGCCGTTCGAAGACCATGGGGTAGAAGCTGGCTGCTTTGGTGTAGTCGAACCCCTCGATTCCGGTGCTATCAGCCGTAGCCCACTCATTTAGTGGTTGTTCGATGTTATGCGATAGTCGCTGCTTGAGCTCAGTTAGCCACCTTTCGACCAGAACGCTACCGGAGTCGATGCCCGAAGGTACCGATGCACCTGCGCCGAGAATGAAGGCAAATGCGCGGTCCTCCATGCGTTGGTCGATGTCACGAATCTGATCGAGAAAACCCCTGCTGGTCCAAAATTCCGGTGTGTCGTTACTCATTCCCTGTTTCCTTGTAATCCGGTTTTTACTTTTCTGTGATGCTGTCCGATCTACTACCTACTGGTCAAGCGAATCTAGCCGCTTCTTAATATCTTCAGGAACGGTAAAAGAGAACGATTTTCCCGACTTCCCCTTTATCAGAAGTGCAAGTTCTACCAGATCTAACAGGTCTGATCTGGCTGTCTGGTAGACCACATTGTGCGAGCTTCGGTGGCTCTCGATTGTGAAGAGTGAGTTCGGTTTTTTCAGCGCACGGTTCAATAGCGCTACCTGTCTGTGGTTCAAAATGTTGCGTAGAGATGGAGAGCGCTTTAGAACGGCTTCGACGGTATGAATCTCTTTCGACTTTCTCTCTAGATAGCTATAGAGGTCTCGGATGGCTGCTGTGATCACATTCAACTGATGTGTAATGAAGTAGGTAACGTCGTTGTTATCCGTTTCGGTATGGAGGTATGCACGACTGTATTTTGCAGGTGCGGTCTTCAATATTCTCGATATTGAGATGAACTCGATGAGCCAGTAACCCTGATTCAGCATGCACCAATAGAAGAGAGCTCTCGCCGTTCGGCCGTTGCCATCCTCGAAGGGGTGATCGTAGGCAAGCATGAAGTGCAGAATAATTGCCTTGATCACGGGGTGAAAAAATGGATCTGATGAATCCTCGTTGGCAAAGGTACACAGTCTATCCAGTCGGTCATTAAGCTCAGCTGCTTTTGGCGGTATGTGTAGTGTTGTGGCATCGCGTTCATCGCCGACGTAGATGTCATCGCTCTCCCGTAAACGGCCAACCGCGGCCGGATTCTCCATCGTGTCGATTGTTAGTAATCTGTGCAGCTCAAATATCATCTGTGGTGTCAGCTCTTCATCTTTATTCTCACTGACAAACTGCATGGCATGAAAATTATTGATAATCATCTTTTCAGATTTACCTAACGGCTTCCTCTTTTGGCGAATCATCTCCTTTGCCACTTTTCTGGTCGTAGATGCACCTTCCAGTTGGCTTGAGGTGATCGCCTCCTCAATCAGTGAGTTAACAAGATAGGTGTCTTTAGTTTGTGGATTAGTGACCGCCTCTGGGCTCTGTATAACACCACTGGCATCACGGGTGATCTGGTGGAGCAATCGCTGGACGATATCCGGTTGGGTAAACACAAAGGAGGTACCGTAGACATCGGTGTGGGGGATTGGACGGTAGAGGGCAAGCCGTGCTGACTTTATGCCGTACCACCACTCCTCGTGGCTGAGGTTGCCGGGTGGTTTCAGATGACGCAGCTTGTCCCAGTGGTAGTAGTTTCCTTTGGGGGCAGGGCCGATGTTCAGAGCAGTAATTGCCATCACGCGACTGGCACCCTTTTGTACGATATCGGCAATCAGGTCATTAAATGGCGGTGGGCTGACAGGCATCTTCATTGCGCCACTCCTACTAATAATGGGCTTGTTAGTAGGTTTTTATCAGAAGCGCCAGGTGTTTTCTACTAATTTAGTGATTATTAGTAGAAATTTATAAAATGGAATCGTGCCGGATGTTCGGTGTGTTGAGTTCAAATACTAATTTACTGGATGTTAGTAGTTAATTAGTAATAAGGATTGGGGTAATGGTTGGTTTTCTAACCCATTGAAAAAACGAGTTAGTTGGTGGTTGGGCTGCTGGTGTTGATTGGCACCCAAACTAATCGCCGCTGATAGCCTCGACCCGGTCTCTACCATTTGCCTTTGCCAGATAGAGCGCCTTGTCGACGCGGGCCATCATCTGCTCAAGTGGCTCACCCGAAATACGCTCCGTTACGCCGATGCTCACGGTTAATGTCTCGCCCGCCGTAAAAGGGCTGCTCGATAGCGTTTCGCGTAGTTTCTCGGCCAGTGCCGTGGCGCCGGTCAGGTCGGTCTGTGGTGCGGCAATGACAAACTCTTCACCGCCCCATCGGGCGCAGATATCTGAAGGTCGGGTGGCACGCTTAAAATTGCTGCCGCATGTTTGAGTGCGGCATCGCCTGCCTGGTGGCCGAGTGTGTCGTTGAGCTGTTTGAAGTGATCCAGATCGAGCATCAGCAGCGTCAGTGGTGAATCGTAACGTTCAGACTCTGCGAGTTCCCTCTCAATATCTTCATTGAAGCGTAGCCGGTTATGCAGTCCGGTGAGTGGGTCTGTCACCGAGAGGCGATTTAACTCTATGTTGGCGGTGATTAGCTGCTGCTGTTTATGATCGATGGTGCGGAAAAAATAGACGATCAGCAGGTAGATAGCAGCCAGGGTGCCGAGTGTGATGCCAGATAACCCATAGAAGATCTGGTTCGATTCGGCGAACTGCTGCTCAAGTGGTACACGTATTGAGATCATGGCCCGAATATCGCCGATCTCTTCATAAAATCCGGCCTTGTCGCCATACATCTCGACCAGTTCAGCCGGTGCAATAGCCGGGTCACTGTGGCAGCGCATACACGACTTTTTGTTGGGGTTGATCGGGATCGCGTAGTAGAGGTGTGGCTGTCCCTCAAAATCCCGGATCTGTTTGAACTCCTCAATCTCATCACGGTTCATCTTCTTGAGCAGCTCGAGCTCCTCAGTATCGGCCGTATTGATCGGGTTTCTCGGATTGTAGGCCGCCAGCTTGAAATAGATCTTGGGGCGATCAACCTTGGCGCGTTCTTGGTTAAGGAGCTCTTTGACGCCACGTGCAGCAAAGGTGAAGGAGAGTATCTTGGGCGAGAAGTACTCGCGATAGAGCTTGCCCTCATCCTTGAGTCGGTAGATCTCGGGCTTCTGAATATCCTCGATGTAGCTATGCATTGCGCGGTGCGTCAGAAGTTCACTCTCGATCAGCTTCTCTGCTTCAGCAATGGCGTAGTCGTGTGTGGCGTTGTAGTAGATGGCGACCAGTGCGCTATAGGCGACCAGAAAGACCAGGAATAGCTGGATCAGGATATTGCGACTACGTGATGTCAGGGATGCACTCCAAATGCGTCCAGGCATCCGTGCGGAGAGTTTGAACCTGTGTCTGATTATAACGAGCTATATAAGAAAGGGCTAATTGTCGATGGCGTGTAAAGTTGGGTAAATGGCTGGGTGTGAGCGGACCGGGTGAGAAGATGGTTTGGTTGAGGCCTACGAGGCCATGGGTTGGGCAAATGAAGTATGCCCGCCCCATGACTGCGTGCGCTGACCGCCATGGATAGCGAAGCGAAGGCGGTTAGTCCGCGATAGTCGACGCCGTCTGCCTATTCGTAGTTGAGAGCGCGAGCGAACGACGAAGAAGATGCAGCAGCGGCTTTATGTCGGCGTAGAGTCAGTGAGGGAGTTGTGTAGAGCCGCGAAGAGGTGATTACGCAACGTACGCAGGACGGTCGGGGCGCCGTAGGCATAAACGGTCGCGTTAGTATTTGCCGCTTGCTTGGGCTTGGACGCCCAAAACAAGCTTCCGCAAAAATAGCGACTCCCCGGGTTTAAATCTCTTTGTAAATTTCTGCTCCTGCCTCGACAAACTTAACCGACATCTCATTCATGCCTTTCTCGGCGTACTCTCGCACCTCCTGTGAGATCTTCATCGAGCAGAATTTCGGACCACACATGGAGCAGAAGTGGGCGACTTTGTGCGCCTCCTTGGGCATCGTCTCATCGTGGAAGGCCATCGCCTTCTCCGGATCGAGGGCCAGCGCAAACTGGTCGTGCCAGCGGAACTCAAAGCGTGCCTTCGACATGGCGTTGTCCTGCACCTGCGCACCGGGGAAGCCCTTGGCGAGATCGGCAGCGTGGGCGGAGACCTTGTAGGTGATGATGCCTTCGCGCACATCCTCTTTATTCGGCAGACCGAGGTGCTCCTTGGGAGTGACGTAACAGAGCATGGCGGTGCCGTACCAACCGATCTGCGCCGCACCGATGCCGGAGCTGAAGTGGTCGTAGCCGGGGGAGATATCGGTAACCAGTGGGCCGAGGGTGTAGAAGGGCGCCTCGTGACAGGCCTCCAGCTCCTTGTCCATGTTCTCTTTGATCTTCTGCATCGGCACGTGGCCGGGGCCTTCGATGATCACCTGGCAGTCGTGCTCCCAGGCGATCTTGGTCAGCTCACCGAGGGTCTCCAGTTCACCAAACTGCGCCTCGTCGTTGGCATCGGCGAGACAACCGGGGCGCAGACCATCACCGAGAGAGAAGGCGACATCGTAGGCCTTCATGATCTCGCAAATCTCCTCGAAGTGGGTGTAGAGGAAGCTCTCTTCGTGGTGTGCCAGACACCACTTGGCCATGATCGAGCCACCGCGTGAAACGATACCGGTGACACGCTGTGCGGTCATCGGCACGTAACGCAGCAATACACCGGCGTGGATGGTGAAGTAGTCAACGCCCTGCTCGGCCTGTTCGATCAGCGTATCGCGGAAGATCTCCCAGGTGAGGTCTTCGGCCACACCGTTGACCTTCTCCAGTGCCTGGTAGATCGGTACGGTGCCGATGGGTACGGGTGAGTTGCGCAGGATCCACTCGCGGGTCTCGTGGATGTTCTTGCCGGTGGAGAGATCCATCAGCGTGTCGCCACCCCAGCGGCATGACCAGACCAGCTTCTCCACCTCCTCTTCAATCGAAGAGGTGACTGCCGAGTTACCGATATTGGTATTGATCTTCACCCGGAAATTACGGCCGATGATCATCGGCTCCAGCTCTGGGTGGTTGATGTTTGACGGGATGATGGCACGACCCGAGGCAACTTCAGCGCGGACAAACTCAGGGGTAATCACGTCGGGAATGCTGGCGCCCATGTCATCACCGGCATGCTGGCGCAGCAGCTTTTCATAGGCAGGGTCGGCCTTCATCTCCTGCAGCTTGTTGTTCTCGCGGATGGCGACGTACTCCATCTCGGGGGTGATGATGCCCTTGCGTGCGTAGTGCATCTGCGAGACGTTCTGCCCCGCCTTTGCACGACGTGGATTGCGAATATGTTCAAAGCGCAGGCTCGCCAGCTCTGCATCGCCCTGACGTTCGGCGCCATACTCCGAGGTGGGGCCGTCGAGTAGTTCGGTATCGTCACGCTCATTGACCCACTGTTCACGCAGTGCAGGTAGACCAGCCATCAGGTCGATGCTGGCAGTCGGGTCGGTATAAGGCCCTGAGGTGTCGTAGACAAAGATCGGTGGATTGGTCTCCGGGGCACCGGAGGTCATGGCGTCATCCTGACTGATCTCGCGCATAGGAACTCGAATGTCGGGGCGTGAGCCCTCGACGTAGATCTTCTTCGATTTCGGAAACGGCTTGGTGACGTCTGCGGAGAGCTGTGCGGTCTTCTGCAGGAATTCGCCTGGAATGGCGCTCATAAATATCTACTCCAAGTGCGGGAAGATGAGCGCATCTGCGGTCAGCTTCCCTACGCCGGTGTTAACCGGGTCAGGTTCGAAGGGTTTGTCTCAGCCCTTGAGTCTCTCTTTTGATTCAATTCGCTGTTGCATCGTTTTTGTACTGATCGAAAACGACGCGCATTGCCTTGAAAAAAGTAGACGGCTCAATTGGTTTGTGGGCACCCCTAGCTGTGTGTATCTATTGGTGGGGAGGGCTCTAGCCATCCATGGCGACACGGTGGTGTCTTGATGAGACCCAGCCTCCGCCAGAATTAACTGGTTCAGGTTCTAAGAGTATCTTCGTCAGTCTGGGCGAGTCCCAGATACCCCTAGCTCCGTTTAGGCGTGAAAGTATAGATAAATAGTCGGCCTTTCACAAAGTCAGTCATCCTTCTCATCATCGTCCAGCGCCGCTTCGAGTCGTTCGCAGAGGGTCTTCATTATCTCGATACGCGCGAAGCGTTTGTCATTGCCCGGTATCAGGCTCCAGGGGGCGTACTCGGTGCTGGTACGGACTACCATCTCATTGACGGCCGATTGATAGGCCTCCCACTGTTCGCGGTTGCGCCAATCCTCATCGGTGATCTTGTGCTCCTTGTAGGGGATCTCTTCGCGTGCCTTGAAACGCTGCAACTGCTCCTCGGGGCTGATGTGGAGCCAGAACTTGAGCATGATCGTGCCGTGCTCGGCGAGCTGCTGCTCGAACGCTGACCGCCATGGAGAGCGAAGTGAGGGCGGTTAGTCCCCGATAGTCGACGCCGTCTGCCTATTCGTAGTTGAGAGCGCGAGCGAACGACGGAGAAGATGCAGCAGCGGCTTTATGTCGGCGTAGAGTCACTGAGGGAGTTGTGTAGAGCCGCGAAGAGGTGATTACGCAACGTACGCAGGACTGTCGGGCGCCGCAGGCATAAACGGTCGCGTGAAGTTTTTGCTGTTTGCTTGGGCTTGATGCCCAAAACAAACTTTCGCAAAAATAGCGACTCCCCGGCTCATTGATCTCCAGATAGGAGCGTTTCCATGCCGCCTCGGTGGCAAATCCCTCGACCCGCTCGACCAACACACGTCCGTACCAGGAGCGGTCGAAGACGGTAAAGCGACCTGGGCCAGGGGTATGGCGCCAGAAGCGCCATAGATAATGGTGGGCACGCTCCTCGTCGGTGGGAGCGGCAATCGGGATTACGCGATGCAGGCGCGCATCGATGGCGGCCATCAGGCGCCGAATCGCACCGCCCTTGCCAGCGGCATCCCACCCCTCGAAGACCATTACCACCGCACGATCCTGGTTGAAGGCGCGCCAGGAGAGGGTGTTGAGGCGGGTCTGGTACTCCTTGAGCTGCTTTTTATAGTCGGAGGGCTCTAGTTTCTGGCCCAGATCGACGTGGTCTAGCGCCGTGACGCGGGCCGAGGGGACGGTCGGCAGGCGGGGTGAGTGGGGGATCGTGGTTGGTTGATCGATATGTTCTGAGGCCAGCTTGCCTTCAATCGCCTCGACAATGGTGCGCGCCACGGTCAGGTCACGGTAGCGACGATCGGTTGATTCAATCATGTACCAGGGGGAGGCGCCGCTATCGGTCTGGCGAACCAGGCGCTCAGAGACGCGCACAAAATTATCGTACGCCTTTGAACGCTTGGTGGTCTGTGGCGCCATGCGCCAGCGGCTGTGTGGATCCTTGCTCAGTTTCTTCAGGCGCGCCTTCTGCTCACCCTTGGGCAGGTGGAACCAGAATTTAAGAATCAGCATGTTGTCGTGGATCAACATCCTTTCCAGGTCGTTGATCTGGGTCGCCTCTGAGTCGAGGTAGTCCTCGTCACGGCGTTTGCCGAGCAGATCGATAATCGGCTGGTTGTACCAGGCGCCGAACAGAATGCCGATACCACCGCGCGGTGGCATGGCGCGCCAGAAGCGCCAGTAGCGAGGGTGTTGCCGCTCCTCCTCCTGCTCATCCCAGAAGGCGTGGGTCTGCAGGCCGCGAGTGTCGAGCCACTCGTTGAGCATGTTGACGACCTCACCCTTGCCCGCCCCCTCGACGCCGGAGACGATTATCATCACCGAGACGTTAGATTCGCGCAGCTTACGCTGTGCCGCCAACAGCTGAGTGCGTACCTCAGGCTCGAGTTTGTTGAAGTCATCCTTTGAAACCTTGCGTCCCAGTTCTGCTGCTTCGAACATGACTGCTACCCCTCAAATTATGATTCTTCTATGGCTCCACTCTGCTACTCAGGCCGTTATAAGGTCAAGTTGTTGACTCATTAGATAAATATAGTCTGATTATGGTCACGAAATGACTCTTCAGATAGCTTGCGACAGCCCGGCAAACGGCTTACCCTTTTGCGCTCAGAATTATTGCATATCGGTGTGGGAGAGAAGCATGAGCGAGAATCAGTTCCAGCAGGCCCGTTTTAATATGATCGAACAGCAGGTTCGGCCATGGGATGTGCTCGATCAGCGTGTGCTCAATGTGATGAGCGACACTCCTCGCGAGGACTACGTTCCGCAGCAGCATCGCAATCTGGCATTTGCCGATATCGAGATCCCGCTGGCCCACGGTGAGCGCATGATGCCGCCACGGGTCGAGGGGCGCATGCTGCAGGCGCTCAATGTTCAGCCCGATGATGTGGCGCTGGAGATCGGTACCGGCAGCGGCTTTGTCACCGCAATGCTCTCAACACTCTGCAAGGCGGTCTACACCGTTGAGATCCACGCCGACATGCTCGAGGCGGCACGTGTAACCCTCGAGGCGAGCGGTGTACGCAACGTCTCCTACGCCGTGGGTGACGCCTCGCAGGGGTGGCCAGAGAAGGGACCCTACGATGTGATCGCCATCAGCGGTTCGATGCCTGAACTGCCCGACTCCTTTAAGCAGAGCCTCACGGTTGGTGGGCGTCTGTTTGCCATTGTCGGTGAGGCGCCCGCGATGCAGGCACAGCTGATCATCCGTACCGGCGAGAAAGATTGGACGACTGAAGTGCTGTTCGAGACCGATCTCCAGGCGCTGCAGAATACCGACAAGCGGGCCGATTTCGTCTTCTAACGCCCCGTGCGCAACCTTACCCCCGCCGAGCTCAACAGTTACCTTGAGCAGGCAGAAGAGCCACCGCTGCTACTCGATGTACGAGAGCCGTGGGAGTTTGAGACCTGTGCGATTGAAGGTTCGATGCTGGTGCCGATGCGCCGCATCCCCACCGCCAGTGAAGCGCTCGATCCCAACCGGGAGATCGTGGTGGTCTGTCACCACGGAATCCGCAGTCGCCAGGTCGCGAGTTACCTTGAAAGTGTCGGTTTCGACCGCATGATAAATCTTTCCGGTGGCGTGGCCGCCTGGGCCCGCGACGTTGACCCTGAAATGCCCACATACTGATAGTAGATATCTAGGACGAGTAATGATGAACAGTTTTGCAAAGAAGTTGGCATTGACGCTGCTCTTTACCCCGTTGGCCGCCTCTGCCGAGAACCTGATGGAGGTCTACCATCAGGCGCAGCAGAGCGATCCAACCTTCAAGGCGGCCGAGGCCACCTACCGCGCCGCGCAGGAGGCGAAGCCGCAGAGCCAGGCGCTACTGCTGCCGAATATCTCCTTCAGTGTCGATGCGGGCGCTAACCGAGTTAATCAGTATGAGCCGAGCAGCGGTGAGGCGAGTTACGGCAGCGTCGGTTATGGGCTGAGTCTCAGTCAGCCGATCTATCACAGTGACTACAACGCGCAGCTGCGTCAGGCCGACGCCACTGTGTTGCAGGCCGAGGCAACGCTCGCCGCTGAGCAGCAGGCACTGCTGCTACGTGTTGCCGAGAGCTACTTTGGTGTACTTGCGGCACACGACGCACTGAAGTTTGCTCGCGCTGAGAAGGGGGCAATCGCCCGCCAGCTCGAGCAGGCGAAAAAACGTTTTGAGGTCGGTCTGATCGCGATCACCGATGTGCATGAGGCGCAGGCCGCCTTCGATCTGGCCGTCTCGCAGGAGATCGATGCACAAAACGGATTGACCAATAGCTACGAGGCGCTCAGTGAGGTCACAGGCGTGAGCACGCAGAACCTGAGTCTGCTCGGTGAGCAGATGCAACTACTCAACCCCTCGCCAGAGGATATCGAGGCGTGGGCCGAGGCGGCGCTGAAAGATAACCTGACCCTGAAGGCAGTTCGTCACGGACTTGAGACGGCGCGCGAGGAGGTCACCCGTCAGCGCGCTGGCCACGCACCGACCCTCGACCTGGTCGGTAGCCACAGCTACAGCAAGGCCGATGGCGGCATTACCAGTGAGTCGGAGCGCAACACCACCTCACTGATGCTGCAGCTTAACGTACCGATCTACTCCGGCGGCGCGGTCAACTCGCGCACCCGTGAGGCAGAAGAGAACTACACCGCCGCCAAGCAGAACGTGGAGGCTCAGCGTCGTTCAGTACTGCGCCAGACCCGTGATGCCTATCGCGGCGTCGATTCGAGCATCAGTAAGGTGAATGCGCTCAAGCAGGCACTGGTCTCGACCGGCAGCGCGCTGGAGGCGACCGAGGCCGGCTTTGAGGTCGGCACCCGTACCATCGTCGATGTGCTCAACGCACAGAGCGAACAGCACCGCGCACGTAACAACTACGCCAATGCGCGCTACGACTACATCCTCAATACCCTGCGTCTGAAACAGGCCGCAGGCCGCCTCGAGCCAAACGATCTGGAACAGATCAACGCCTGGCTCAACTAGCCGAACAATTAAGAAGTAGATAAAAGATGAGTGAACTCTTCCCCGAGCAGGCCCCCGATTTTACCGATCCACTGGGGCTGCTACGCGCCTGCCACGAGCGTGTGCTCGCCTCCTGCACACTGCTTGAGGCGGTCAACCAGCAGCTGCAGTCCGATGCCCTCGATGACGACGGGGTGAAGGCGGCGACCCAGGTGCAGCGTTACTTCTCCACTGCCGCCAAACTGCACCACCAGGATGAGGAGCAGGATCTCTTCCCGCTCTTGGTACGCACCTCGCTGAAAATCGCGCAGATCATCCATGACCTGAAACAGGACCATCAGAAGATCGATGGGTTCTGGGCGGAGCTTGAGCCGCAGCTGAAGCGTCCACGTTCCATTGAAGATAAGCAGGCCTTCGCCGAAGTGGTTGAGCAGTTTGTCAGTCTCAACCGGGCGCACGTGGCGCGTGAGAATGAGGAGTTGCTGGCGGTGGCGGAGCATCTGATTAGTGATAAGGAACAGAAGCGTCTTGGAGCTGCAATGGCGAAGAGGCGTGGGGTTACTATTTATCTGAAGTAGGTTTTTGTGTCGCTGGCGCGACGTGTTTTAAAGCGGGTTCGCGCACCCGCGCGGCATGGTACTTTTGATTCGGCAAAAGTACCCAAAACCATCACCCTGCAGCACTTACGGGTGCCCTCCACTTCTCATATTTCAGGCGCGAGCAGAACTCGCTACGCTCAGACAGCTGCTCGCTTAACCCTGAAACCGCTCCGATGCTCGGTGCTGCAGAAGGGGAAGTCAAAACCATCCTTGATTTGAGCTTGTTCGCCATAGACCTGTTTTCATCGTGCATCATGCGTGGCTGAGAATAATTAGATAAGTTGATGTTCTTGTAGCGATGTGCGAATCAATGGAGCCGCGGCTCACAACAGAATAGGATTAAATAGAAAATCTTTTCACCACAATAATAAAGGAATTGGTTGCATGAAAATCATAGGGATAGATTCTGATTCTTATCTGGTCTACGAGGGAAATAGCACCTGGGGCATGCTGTATGGCCAACTCCGGAAGTAATCCCTGCTGATATAGTTGAGGAATCATCAGACGATTTGTCACCGACAAACAACAATGATTTGCTAATGATCCCATTCATCTTCATTGATGAAGGCTATGATCCATCAAGCAGGATAAGAAAAGGTCGGATATTTGAAAAACAGAGTCTCGTCCTGAACAATGGATAGTTAAATGCATCCAGCTATACCGGGTGAATCACGGCAGCTGAATGCTAAAGGTGTTATTGCTAAACAGTTAGTATCATTTCGGCAGTTCAACTTTCATCCAAAACTCAAACGAATGGGAGTTGATCAACCACTCATAACCTTGGGTTCAAATACACAGTTTACGATCTGGTCAGTTATAGATATAGAAACCTCTATATCCGGTGAAACCATCCTGTTTCTAAAGCACGTAAAACCATTGGTGTGCTACCAAAGGTTAATTACGAGGTCAATTGATAGCAAATTTCATCCTCAGATCAAGGATAAGCTAGGCCGTCTGACGGATGATATTTACAAAGCGGGCCGGGATTCTATTGTAGACCGTTCAAGAGAAGCGGCTTGCGCGATTGTAAACGCTTATATGCTTAAGCAAGGCTACATCGAAAAGATAAAGATTTAGGTCAATTAGCTAGACCGCTCAGAGAAAAAGCTGAAAACGCATTGCATCAAACTGCGTAGAGTCTCTTGCTTTGCTCCATAGTCGTACAAAGCACGCAGAACAACAAAACAAATCACTTCGCTATGTAACTGAGGCAGACGCAGAATATGCGGTGCAGTCAGTTGCAATTGTTATAGCTGAGCTAGGGTGGAAAATCTAATGTGTATTTCGAAGGGTTGAGATGGATTTCGGGGCGGTATACATATTACCTGTGCTCGTCGGTTTTGACTTTTCCCCTTCTACATCACCGAGCATCGGAGTAATTTCAGGGGTATGCGAGCAGCCTGTCTGAGCGAGCGGAGCGAGTGAGTTCTGCTCGCGCCTGAAATTATGAGAAGCGGAGGGCACCCGCAGGGTGATGTGGCGGGTGATGGTTTTGGGTACTTTTGCCGAATCAAAAGTACCACGCCGCGCGGGTGCGCGAACCCGCATTAGAATGACGTCGCGACAGCGACACAACCCCAACTACCGTTGCGTCTGCCGCCGCTCCAGCTGCTCTTCGATGAGCTGTATCAATTTCTGCAACGCACCACGATTCTCATCGATTACCGTCTTGCCGATGGCGCCAACCGCTTCACGTTGATTGGCATCCTCCAGCCAGTCGAGTACTACCGCGACCAGCTCATCACCATTCTTTACCTGACGGCTGGCACCGCGGGTTAGCAGCAGCTGGCTGATCTCTTCAAAGTTAAAGACGTGTGGCCCGGTGACCACGGGTACGCCGAGTGCGGCCGCTTCGAGTGGGTTGTGGCCGCCGTGGGGTATCAGGCTGCCGCCGACAAAGGCGACGTCTGAGGCGGCGTAGAAGAGTGGCAGCTCGCCCATCGTATCGCCGATAAAGACATCGGTCTCGTGCGGACAGGCGCGGTGTTCGCTACGCAGGCAGACACGGTAGCCGGTCTGGCTGGCCAGCTCGGCCGCGCGTGAAAAACGCTCCGGGTGACGTGGCACCAGTACCAATAATAGATTGGGTTGCACCTTGCGCATCTTGGCAAAGGCGTCGAGCACCATCTCATCTTCGCGCTCATGCGTGCTGGCGGCGATCCAGACAGGACGGTCGGTGCCGAGGTTGCGACGCATCACCTCGGCCTGCTCCTGCAGGCTGGCGGGGAGTTTGATGTCGAACTTGATGCTGCCGGTTACCTGGGTGCTGCGAATCGGCATACCGAGGGTGGCGAAGCGTGAGGCGTCGCGTTTGCCCTGCGCGGCGAGCAGGGTGACCTTGCCCAGCGTCTCCTTGGTGAGCTTCTCAAAGGTGCTGTAGCCCTTGGCAGAGCGCTCCGAGAGGCGTGCATTGGCGATGATGGTGGGGATGTTGTAACGCTCGCAGTAGTGGAACAGGTTGGGCCAGATCTCGGTCTCCATAATCACCGCCAACCGTGGGCGGGTGGTGAGCAGAAAACGTTTGACCGCTGCCGGTAGGTCGTAGGGAGCGTAGACGTGGAACACATCGGTGCCAAACATCTCACGCACCCGGCGTGAACCGGTGGGCGTGGTGGTGGTGACGATCATCGGCAGCTCGGGGTGACGCTCGAGCAGGGTGCGAATCATTGGCGCTGCCGCCTGCATCTCACCCACCGAGACGGCGTGGATCCAGATGCCGCCGCGCTGCTGTGGAGGAGGGAAGTGGCCGAAACGCTCACCCCAGCGCAGCCGGTAGTCGGGTGCCTTGAGGCTGCGCCACAGCAGCTTGAGCAGCACCAGCGGCGTCAGCAGGTAGAGCAGGGCGCTATAAAGGTTACGATGCATGGGGTCGGATCGAAGCGCTGAGCCTTAGCGGTCGAGCCACTCCATGTAGGCGTGCACACCCTCGGCAACGGTCTTGAAGGGTTTGTCGTAACCGATCTCACGCAGTACTGAAATATCCGCCTCGGTGAAGCTCTGGTAACGCCCCTTGAGATGCTCGGGGAAGGGGATGTATTCGAGCGTGCCGCGCTGGTGGTAGTCGATCACCGCGTTGGCGACATCGTTGAACGACTGTGAGCGCCCGGTGCCGACATTGAAGATGCCCGACTTGTCGGGGTTGTCGAGGAACCAGAGGTTCACATCGACCGCATCACCGACATAGATAAAGTCGCGACGCTGTTCGCCGTTGCCGTAGCCGTCACAACCCTCGAAGAGTTTGACCTGATCACCCTCGCCAAGCTGGTTGCGCAGGTGGAAGGCGACCGATGACATGGTGCCCTTGTGCTGTTCGCGCGGGCCGTAGACGTTGAAGTAGCGGAAGCCGGCGATCTGGCAGGTCGCCTCCGGCAGCACGCGGCGCACATACTGGTCGAAGAGGAACTTGGAGTAGCCGTAGACGTTGAGCGGTGCCTCGTGCTCGCGCTGCTCGCTGAAGACGCTGCCGTCGCCGTAGACCGAGGCGGAGGAGGCGTAGATGAACTGCGCGCCGTGGTCGAGGCAGAAGTGCAGCAGTGCCTTGGAGTACTCGTAGTTGTTATCCATGATGTAGCACCCATCCCACTCGGTGGTGGAGGAGCAGGCGCCCTCGTGGAAGATCGCATCGATCGGTGCGCCGAAGTCGACCTTGTCGAGGATGTTGACCAGGAAATCCTCCTTGGCCATGTAGTCCTCGATCTCGCAGTCGACCAGGTTCTTGAACTTGACGCCGTTTTTCAGGTTGTCGATCACCAGGATGTCGGTGCGACCCCGCGCGTTGAGCGCCTTGACGATATTGCTGCCGATAAAGCCGGCACCGCCGGTTACGATAATCACTTTGCTATCTCTCCTGAACTATTCGCCTGAGCGAATGGTATCGATGATGGTGGTGGTGGAGTGGCCATCCTTGAAGGTGAGGATGGTGACCTCGCCGCCGTTGTTGCGTACACAGGTTCCACCGGCGACCTCATCGGCCGTGTAGTCACCGCCCTTGACCAGCAGGTCGGGCAGCACGTTGCAAATCAGCCGCTCCGGGGTCTCCTCGCCAAAGGGTACGACCCAGTCGACGCTCTCCAGCGCGGCCAGCACCGCCATGCGGTGATCGAGATTGTTGATCGGGCGGTTCTCGCCCTTGAGGCGGCTCACCGAGGCATCATCGTTGACCGCCACGATCAGGTGGTCGCCGAGATTGCGCGCCTGCTCCAGATAGTCGACATGGCCGGGGTGAAGGATGTCGAAACAGCCGTTGGTCATCACCACCGTTTCATTATGGGCGCGCGCATCCTCGACCAGCTCGAGTAGCTGTGCCTCGGTGACCACACCGTGGCCAGAGGCGTGCAGCATGTGCAGTGCACGGCGTAGCTCGGGAACGGTGATGGTGGCCGCGCCGAGTTTGCCAACTACCAGACCTGCGCCGGTATTGGCCAGTGAGGTGGCATCGGGCATCGGGTGGCCAGCGGCGAGCGAGGCGGCGAGCAGTGAGATGACGGTGTCGCCCGCGCCGGTCACATCAAAGACCTCGCGTGCCACGGTGGGCAGATGGAGTGGCGCTTCATCGGCACGTAGCAGGCTCATACCGTGTTCGCCACGGGTGACCAGCAGCGCCTCGAGATCGATCCGTTTGCGTAGCGCCTCGCCGTTGGTAACCACACTCTCATTATCGGGACTGCTGCCAGCAACCTCCTCAAACTCGCTGAAGTTGGGGGTGATCAGTGTTGCGCCGCGATAGATGGTGAAGTCGCTGCCCTTGGGGTCGACCAGTACCGGCTTGCCGGCGGCACGTGCGGTCTCAATCAGCGTCAGTGAGTTATCGAGCGTGCCCTTGCCGTAGTCGGAGAGCAGCACCACGTCACAGCTCTCCAATGCGTTGCTGAAACGCTCCAGCAGGCGGTCGCCATTCAACCCTTTGAAATCATCCTCGAAGTCGAGGCGGATCAGCTGCTGATGACGGCTCAGTACACGCAGCTTGGTGATGGTGGCGTGGCCGGCGATACGCTCGAACTGACACTCGACCCCCGCCGCCTCGAGCTGTACCTGCAGCGCGTCGGCCTGCTCATCCTCGCCGGTCAGGCCGAGCAGGGTGACCTGCGCGCCGAGCGCGGCGATGTTAAGGGCTACGTTACCGGCACCGCCGGGGCGCTGCTCCTCCTCCTTAACGTGGACCACGGGGACCGGTGCCTCAGGTGAAATCCGTGAGGTGCCGCCGTGCCAGTAACGATCGAGCATCAGGTCACCGATGACCAGTACTCGGGCATTTTCAAATCTTGGAATTTGGACGCGCATAGGCAGGAACGTGTTGATTTACCGCTTCTATTTATTGGGGCGAATCATATCACAGCTCCGTTACGCTCGGTCTGTCACCGCCGCCTGCGACAAAGTAGAATGGCGCCACCATGAATCACCTGATTAAAACATGAGCGGACAGCCCCCCTTTCCGGCAAAAAGCTTTCTGGCACCGCGCTACTGGCTCACCTGGCTGACGCTGGCGCTGCTCTGGTGTGCGGCGCGTGCCCCTCACCCAATTCGCCTCAGGCTCGGTCGTGGGCTGGGCCACTTTATGCGTCTGGTGATGCTGGTGCGTCGTCACATCGTTGAGACCAATCTGCGGCTCTGTTTCCCCGATATGCGCGGTGCAGACCGAACCCGGTTGGTGAGGAAAAACTTCGAGTCACTCGGCATGACCATGATCGAGACGGCGATGAGCTGGTGGCTCTCCGATGAGGCGCTGCGTGGCATGGCGAGTGTCGAGGGAGTGGAGCATCTGCAGGATGCGGTCGAGGCGGGGCAGGGAGTCATCCTGCTCAGCGCCCACTTCACCACCCTGGAGATCGGTGGACGTCTGCTGGTGCCGCACGCCCATTTCCATGTGATGTATCGCGAACATAAAAACCCGCTCTTCGAAGAGGTGATGCGCCGCGCCCGCGAGCGTAGTTTCGACAAGGCGATCAAGCGCGAAGATATTCGTGGCATGCTGCGCAGCCTCAAACAGGGCAAGCCGGTCTGGTACGCCCCCGACCAGAACTACGGCCGCGAACACAGTGTCTTTATCCCCTTCTTCGATTTCCCGACCGCTGCCACGATCACCGCCACCTCACGTCTGGCAAAGATGAGTGGTGCGCAGGTGGTCCCCTTCTTCCAGCGTCGACTCGATGATGGACGTTACCGTCTCACCATTCTGCCACCACTGGAGGGCTTCCCCGGCGAGGATGGCGCGGCCGATGCGCTGCGTATCAATCGCCTGATCGAGGCGCAGATCAAAACTATGCCGGAGCAGTACCTCTGGGCTCACCGCCGCTTCAAGACCCGTCCCGAGGGAGAGTCCGGTGTCTACTGAGCCGTCGCCACGCTGGGATAGTTGGGGCCTCTTCACCCGCGTGGTGGGGCTCTACCTGCTGCTGCACATCGTGCTGCGCATGAGCCTCTCCTCGACCATGCTGATCGACGACGCCGAGCAGGCACTCTTCATCCAGTCGCTGGCGTGGGGTTACGGTATCGGCCAGCCACCGCTCTATACCTGGCTCGCCTGGATCTTCTCGATGTTCTTCGGCCCCGGTCTGCTGGCGCTGACGATGCTCAAGTACACGCTGCTCTTCGCCACCTTCGGCTACCTCTTCGCCGCCTCACGCCGCCTCTTCAATGATGACCGTCTGGCGTTGCTGGCGCCGCTCTCGCTACTGCTGATCTCCCCCTTCGCCTGGCGCGCCCACGAGGGCTTTACCCACACCATGCTGCTGGCGCTCGCCTGCGCCGCCAGTTACCACGCGCTGCTGCGGCTGCGCGATGAGGACTCGGCGCGTCACTACATCCTCTTCGGCATGTGGCTGGCGGTTGGTGCGCTGTCGAAGTACAGCTTCCCGCTCTTCGCCCTGCCGTTGATCGGCGCTGCGTTGCTGGTGGCGGAGTATCGGCAGCGGCTGCTCGACCGGCGCATCTTCGCTTCGATCGCGATCATGGTGGTGCTCACGCTACCCCACTTCAGCTGGCTCTACGAGAACCTCGACCAGCTGCAGCGCTACTACGCCAGCACGGTGCAGGCGCAGAGTGAACTGGGTTGGTTCGAGGGGATCGGCAGCGGGCTCTATAACCTCGGCAAGGCGAGCCTCTACTACCTCGTTCCCTTTGTGCTGATCGTGCCGCTGCTCTTCCCGCGTGCGCTCTGGCCGCAAGGGAGCTCGACCAATCCCGAGCAGCGGCTGCTCGGCTGGTTCCTGCTGATCGCCTACGGTTTTCTGCTGCTGCATATCCTCGGTGGTGCGACCTATTTCAAGGCGCGCTGGATGCACCCGGTGCTGCTGCTCTTCCCACTCTGGTTCTTCATGCGGGTTGAGGTGGCCGGTGTCGATCGTCGCGCCCTGAGAGCCTATGGGGTGATTATGGTGGTGTTGACGCTGTTTGTAGTCGCGGTGCGGATCGCGCAGATGCACCTCTTCCCCGACTACCAGCGCTACGAGCGTATCCAGATCCCGATGGTTGCGTTGAGCAAGCAGGTGCTGAAGTCGGGCTTCGAGAAGGGGACGGTAGTCGCCAGTAATAACTTTATTGCTGCCCATCTGCTCGTACAGTTCACCAAGGCACGCATGATCTCGCTCAACACCCCTACTTCCAGCCAACCCACCGCAGGCGGGGCGACTGCCTGCTGGTGTGGAAGGATAGCGGCAGGGGCGGCATGCCGAAGAAGATGCGCGACTTCCTCGGCAGTGAGCTGGGTGTCGCGCTGAGCGTCAATGAGCCGCGAGTGCGCCACGTGATGAACTACTTCGGCAGCGACAAGCGCTACGCCATCGCCTACACCATGATCAGAAAGGGGCGCGGCGGCTGCCGCTAGTACCATGGCTATCGATCTGAGCACAAAAAAGATACGCCGCATCCTCGTTATCAAGTGGAGCGCGATGGGCGATGTGGTGATCGCCACCACCGTGATCGAGGATCTGCGCCGCGCCTTCCCCGAGGCGCAGATCGATCTCAACACCCTGCCGCCGTGGCAGCGGCTCTTCGAGGGCGACGAGCGCTTTGGTCGCGTCTTCACCGTTGATCTGCGCGGCAAGCAGCGCGGCCTGCGCGGCAAGCTGCAGTGGCTGCGTGAGGTGCGTGCTGGAAAATATGATCTGGTCGTAGACCTGCAGGCCTCCGATCACACCCGCATCATGCTCAGCATGCTCTGGCTCAGCGGTCGTCAGATTCCCTGGCGTATCGGCAACAATCGCCAGTTCCCCTACAACATCCAGCCCGAAGAGCTGGAGAAGCCGGTGCACGTGATCCGCCAGATGCGCAGTGCACTCAACAGCGGTGGCATCCCGACCGAGACCACCCATCCGGTGCTGCATGTGGCCGAGAAGAATCGCAGTAATGCCAAACAGATCATGCAAGACCACGGACTGAAACAGGGCGGCTACGCGCTGTTCATGCCGGGCTGCCAGGCGGCGGGTTATCTCAAACGCTGGGGCGCCGAGCGCTACGCCGAACTGAGTAAGCTGCTGGCTGAAAAGGGCATCTCAAAATCACTCATCATCGGCGGACCCGACGAGATGGGTGAGTGCGAAAAACTTGCAGCACTTGCCCCCGAGACCACCATCAACCTCTGCGGCAAGACCGAGATCATCGATATCGTGCCGCTCACCGAGGGGGCGCGTTTTGTCGTCGCCAACGACACCGGCACGGCTCATGTTGCTGCGGCTGCTAATCGTCCGATGTTAATTGTTTGCGGTCCCACTAATCCGGTGCGGGTGGTTCCTGTCGGTGAACAGGTCGAGGCGATCGAGCTCGATCTGGAGTGCATGTACTGCTACTGCAAGCATGAGTGTGACCATCATAGTTGTATGGTGGGGATTACGCCTGAGATGGTTTTGGATCGGTTGGGTTTGATGGGTGTTTGTTGAAGCATGAGCTTCATCAGAGCGGGTATGTTGGTGCTTACGGGTGATCACGTTGGAAACGTTTCATGGCGGCGTCGTAAATCTTTTTCGCTCACGCTTACCAACTGAAAGAACGATAACTGTCACAATCTCTTCATCAACAGAGTAGACAAGACGGAAGCCGGAGTTGCTCTGTTTGATCTTGTACAATTCTCAGCCCGGATAGTTTTGTCTAGGACGAACAGGTGTCTCAAGCACCTCTTCGGTTTCTTTTGAAAATCTTCTGGATGCTGTTATCGAGCTTTTCCCACCGTTTAGTGCTTGTGGGTGGAATTTGAGTTCATAGGTCATCCAGATTGACGCTGACAGCTGTGTCGATGCTCTCCATGCGCTCCTTGGCGTTGCGGCTAATTCAATATCGTCCAGGCGTTCGATCATGCCTTCAAACAGCTCGGCTGGGACGCAGTAGAACTCAGGCGTATTGCGATTGAGCACGGCAACGGGGAACCATTACCAGCCTTCACAAAACTGCTTGATTTTCTTAAGCTCAGTAATCGAACCAAACGTGTCGGCAAATACAGAACGTGGCATGATAAAACCTCCTAAGAGACCTTTAAATGGTCTTTAATAGGTCTGATAATAGCATGCTGTGGTGGGCTGTAAAGGCTGCTTGGACATACAAGGAACCGGAGTCAATTTTGACTCCGGTTCCTTGATCCTATCAACCTCTGCGGCAAGACCGAGATCATCGATATCGTGCCGCTCACCGAGGGGGCGCGTTTTGTCGTCGCCAACGACACCGGCACGGCTCATGTTGCTGCGGCTGCTAATCGTCCGATGTTAATTGTTTGCGGTCCCACTAATCCGGTGCGGGTGGTTCCTGTCGGTGAACAGGTCGAGGCGATCGAGCTCGATCTGGAGTGCATGTACTGCTACTGCAAGCATGAGTGTGACCATCATAGTTGTATGGTGGGGATTACGCCGGAGATGGTTTTGGATAGGTTGGGTTTGATGGGGGTTGTCTGAGTTGTGTCGCTAACGCGACACAAACGACACAACCAATAAAAAAAGCCCCCACCCAACCGGATGGAGGCTTCTCAACAAAACTAACGACTAATTACCGAGCAGCGGGCGCTGTAGGTGCTACCGGACCACGATAACCATATGGCCCCATCATTGGACCACGGTTGCCATAAGGCCCCATCATCATCGGACCACGATTGCCGTAAGGCCCCATCATTACAGGACCACGATTACCGTAGGGCCCCATCATCATCGGTCCACGGTTACCACCGTAGGGTCCCATCATCGGGCCACGGCTGAAGGTGGGGCGCTGCTGGTTGTAGAGGGCCATCATCTGCTGCTGGCGGGTGCGCATTGCATCGCGCATCTCACGCATGCGTTTCATCTGCTCGTCGCGGTTGGGGCCGCCGCAGCTCTGCATGCTCTGATCCATCTGCGCATCGCTGCGGGCTTCCATACGTTTCTGCATCTCTTCCTGATGCTTCTGCATGTATTCCATACGCGCTTCGGGCGCCATGGTCTGCATCTTCTCGCGGTGTGCGGTGCGCTCCTCCTCGCTCATCAGGGGTTCGCTCATCGGTGCCGGGTTCATTGCGTTGGCGGTGAAGGTGACGGCGCAGAGTGATAGCGCCGCTACAAGGGCCTTGTTCAACATGA
Organism: Candidatus Reidiella endopervernicosa; assembly: GCF_013343005.1. Lineage (GTDB taxonomy): Bacteria > Pseudomonadota > Gammaproteobacteria > Reidiella > Reidiella endopervernicosa. Next base: position 3,228,695 of record NZ_CP054491.1, on the reverse strand, counting down.
CGTCTCTCCTTGAGAGTGGTTAGGAAGTTATTCCGACCAAGTGTAGACCGATTGGTGGCGCTTCGATAGGGCGTTTTGAAATGTCGACTTTGGGGCTGGGTTACTGGGGTTTTGGGATCGATTTAACGAGGTGCTCAGACGGTTTTTCGTCCCTTCTCGCGCAGCGCCACGGTGCTGGGTGCCCCCTTCGGTAGCAGTGAGTCGCCATGTTTTTCGAACTGGTAGTGCTCGTAGAGGTTGGCGTACTTGAGGAAGACGTAGAAGGTGGCGATAACCGAGCCGATGAAGCCAGCCCAGCCGTTGAGGAAGCTGCGTTTGAAGAGGTAGCTGCGAACAAAGAAGAAGGGTGGGTAGAAGACCATCATCCACGGATTACCCTTGCGCCCCTTGGCAACCTTGTCGGCGACCAGCCCCTGGGCGTAGCTATTGATCTTCGACACCTTGGTGTGGATGTCGATCTCGCCGAAGTGGTAGAAGGGGTGTTTGAGACGTCCCAGCTCGCCCTCGACCTTGGGGGCGGCGTGGATCGGGATGTCATCGAGACCGCCGTTGCGTTTGTCGAACAGGCGCAGGAAGTGGTTCATGCGGTTTTTGGTGGTGCGCATACGCCAGAAGAGCTGCTCCTGACGGGCGATGGTGTAGCCAGCCTTGCTTGGTCCCTCGGCCATCAGCGCCTGGATCTCCGCCTGCAGTTCGGGGCAGGGGGCCTCGTCGGCATCGAGCAGTAGTACCCAGTTGTGGCTGGTCATCTCCAGCGCCAGCTGTTTCTGTGGGCCGTAGCCCATGAACTTGTGCTGTGCGGTCTTGCAGCCGTACTGCTCTGCGATCGCCATCGTCTCATCGGTGCTGAATGAGTCGAGCACCACGATCTCATCGGCCCACTTCACGCTCTCCAGGGTGAAGGGGAGGGTGTGTGCGTTGTTGAAGGTGGTGATGAATACCGAGAGCTTTTCCATGGCGATCTTCCCGTTGATGAAGTCGCCATTATAGCGGCAGTCGTGCGGCTGATGCGCACTCCGCAATAAAACGGTGGGCGCCGCAAAGGTACGCAGTGCCCCTAGCTCGGCAGGTTCTCGTCGAGGAACTCTTTGTAGTGCTCGGCACTGACCAGCTGGGTGCCGTCGCAGTTGAACTGCATGCGCACCAGGTCCTGCACGATGCAGATCGCAGTGCTGCGAAGGTAGTAGTCGGGCATGTCGCGCATCACCTTGATGGTGGAGAGGATCGAGACGATCTCCTCCTCTTCCATCGGCTCCCAGGTGCGGCTGCGCTTCTCGGAGATGCTCTTCCAGTGGGTGGGCAGCAGATCAAACAGGCCGCTGTGGCGCAGACACTTGTAGAGGGTACGCATCCCCTCGATCTTCTCGGCATAGCTGAGTTTTGGGAAGTGGCGGTCGAGGTAGGCGCTGTCGAGTAGCTTCTCTGCCTCATGAGTCTCTTCACGCAGCGGATCGAAGACCGAGGAGATGCGCACCTCGGAGCTATTAAAGCCGAGGTAGAGGCGGTAGGTTCCGCGACGCAGTAGCAGCTCTTCGAGCTGCGGCCGTAGCTGCTCGAAGATCTCATCCATGCGACTTGGATATTTCTGGCGATAGAGCGCGGTCTCGCGCATCGAGGGGTCGCCCTTGATGCCGATCTGCAGGTTAGCCGTATTGAGACCGGTGGCGCTGACGATACTCTCCTTGAGTACCAGCTCCTCCAGCTCTGTGTCGCGGTCCGTCATGGTTGGTAAGTCCGGGTCAGTTCGAGCGAAAGATTATGGGAGAGATATTACCGTGGCGTTACAGCCACGGATAGCGGTTTGTTGGCTTTGAATGAGTCAACAAGATTGTTCAAGGATTGGTGCGCGGTAATTAGCCGCCGCCTGGCGGCATGGGAGGAAGCCTGCGTTGCAGGCGTGTCGAGCGAGGAGCTATTAATGCCTGAGTTATCAGCTATCCCCGCCACCGATATCGCCACCACAGCCGATGTCGGAGAGGGTGATGCCTGCGGCCGCCATGCTGCTATCGTCACGCAGATTTTTCGACGAGTAACCCAGGGTGCTGATTAAGAGATAGAGGAAGGCGCTCACCGCGAGCAGCGGCAAGATGATGCCATCCAGGCTCGAGGTGCTCAGCAGGTTGCTGTTAACTGCAGCCAGTAGGCCGACAACAATGGCAATTATCCGTTTCATGGCAGCATCTCCTACTCGATTGTTTTGGCTAATCCCCTCGGTTTTGTTGGGCCATTGCTGGCGTATAGGTGCTATACTCAAATTTAATTGTGAGCTCGTTAACATTTTTGCTGATGGTCGGACGATAGCGTCGCGGCTGGACAGCAGGTTTTGAATGCATGCACTACTTATCGCTATTAGTTGTTAGAGGCTGCGCACTGTTGGCGCTGCTACTGCCGTTATGCCAAATCTCCTGGGCCGGTAACTACGTGACTGAGTCTGAGTTGCGCACGGGGCTGGATGATGCGCTGGAGAGTGAGCTCGCCTCGGGAATCCCCGAGGTCTCGGGCGAGATGTGGCGCGACCTGAACCGTTTCTACGATAGCCGTAGCGGCGCACCCTTCTGGGTTGCCACGGGTGGTGTTGAACGCATGGGCGAACAGCTTGCGCTGCTCCTGATCGGTGCCAGTGAGCACGGGCTCGATAACGAGCGCTACCATGCCGCACAGCTCGAGCAGCTGCTTGGCAGTGAGGATGATCAAGCACTGGCGCGGCTGGAGCTACTGCTGACCCACGGCCTGCTGCGCTTTGTTGTTGATCTTCACAGCGGGCGACCCGAGATCGACCGCAAGGCGCAGGACTGGTTTATCGAGCGGACCGACATCGAGCCACTCGATTACCTGAGGCGGGTTTCGCGTGGTGAGTCACTACAGTCGGTGCTCGATGAGCTAGCTCCACCGCACCCCCGCTATCGCGATCTACAGATCGCGCACACCCACTATCAGATGATCGCCGATGATGGCGGCTGGCCTAGGCTACAGGCGATGGTGACGCTGGAGCGCGGCAAGCAACACAGCGATGTTTCGCGGCTGCGGCGCAGGCTCTATCTGAGTGGTGATCTAAATGGGATCGATAACAGCTCCAACCAATTTGATGAAGCACTGACCCAGGCGGTAATCCGTTTTCAGCAACGTCACGGCCTGAAAGAGGATGGCGTGGTTGGGCCGCGCACCCGTGAGGTGCTGAACGTGCCGGTTGAGCTGCGTATGCAGCAGATCAGACTCAATATGGAGCGCTGGCGTTGGATGCCGCGCCAGCTGGAGGAGTACCACCTGCAGGTCAATCTGGCCGATTTTAGTCTGCAGCTGATCGATGATGACCGGCCGCAGTTCGGTATGAAGGTGATTATCGGTAAGAACTACAGCGAAACTCCCGCCTTCAGCGGCACCGTGCGCTACCTGGTGGCCAACCCCTTCTGGCACGTACCGCGGCGGTTGGCGGTGGAGAATCTGCTGCCGAAGCAGAAGCAGGACAAGAACTACTTCACTGAAAAGGGGATTCGGGTGCTTCAGCGCGCTGCATTCGGCAGTGAGGAGATCGACCCGGCCGAGGTCGACTGGATGGAGCTGAGCCGCAACAACTTCCCCTATCGGCTGCGTCAGGATCCGGGCGTGAAGAACAGTCTGGGACGGATCAAGTTCATCTTCCCCAACGAACACGCCATCTACCTGCACGATACCCCGGCTCAGGGGCTGTTTGAAAAGGGCGTACGTACCTTCAGCGGTGGCTGTATCCGTGTGGCTGAGCCGATCAAGCTCGCCTCCTATCTGCTCGGGGATGAGTGGAGTGGTGAGCAGGTGCTGGATCTGATCGGCGAGAAGGAGACCCGGCGCTTAAACCTCTCAAATCGGATCCCCATCTACATCATCTATATGACGGCGTGGGTCGATGAGCAGGGCGTAATGCAGTTCAGAAATGACGTCTATGGACGCGACCAGCGTCTGGCACAACAACTGCAGGGCTTGGATAAGCTCTACAGTGATTTGTGAGGCAGTCCACAGTCTGATATTCTGCCCCGAGTTATTTTTAACCCAAATCAACTAGTTGAGTGAGGTTTACACAAACCTCTTGGGTATCTTGTGTGACTGGAAATTGACTTGTAAGCAATTGCAGGGGTGAAGTTTTGATTATTGATGAGACAACGGGAACCGACGCGGGGCGTCGTCGCTTTCTCGCAACCTGTGCCAGCGGCATTGCCGTGGCAGCTGCCCCCACATCACTGTTCGCCATGAGCGAGGCCTCTCGCGAGCTCTCCTTCTACAACACCCACACTGGTGAGTCTTTGACGACTACCTACTGGGAGCAGGGGAGTTACCATCCCGAGGCGCTGGCTGAGATCAACCATCTGCTGCGCGATCACCGTACCGGTACTGATCATGAGATGAATCGTGAACTGATCGATCTGCTCTATCGTCTGCAGACGAAGGTCGGCAGTCATCGCGATTTCCATATCATCTCCGGCTACCGCTCTCCCAAGACCAACGCCATGCTCAACGGTAAAAGCGGCGGTGTGGCGAAGAAGAGTCTGCACATGCAGGGCAAGGCGATCGATATTCGCCTGCCCGGCACTGATCTGAGCGATCTGCGCAAGGCGGCACTCGCGCTGCGCGGTGGCGGTGTTGGCTACTATGAACGTTCCAACTTCATTCACGTCGATGTGGGTCGCGTGCGTCGCTGGTAAGCCAGTAGCACGGTACGATCCCTCTCTGTTCAGGAGAGCGTTCTGCTCTCCTGAACTATTCAACGCTCCTCTCTATCTAATCGCTCATGAATGAGTGTCGTCTTCTATCACTGCTTCTGACTGCGTTGCTGCTGACGCTACGTCCGGCTGTGGCCGCGACGATGATCCTGCCACCGGCGGAGATCGGTCTGGTCGGTGCAATCAGCCACGTCGAGGCGAATGAGGAGGATACGTTGCTCGATATCGCGCGGCGTTACGATTTTGGCCAGGAGGAGATCGTGTTGGCCAATCCCGATGTGGATCGCTGGCTACCGCATCAGGGGGCGTGGGTACGGCTGCCGGGGCGACATATCTTGCCGCAGGTGGCAAGGCGTGGTGTGGTGCTCAACGTCTCGGAGATGCGCCTCTACTACTTCCCCGACGAGCAGTCGATGATGACCGGTCATGTGATTACCCATCCAGTCAGTATCGGGCGTATGGATTGGCTGACACCGCTCGGGCCGACCTCGATTATTGCCAAGAAGCTTGACCCAACCTGGACGCCACCGGCCTCGATCAAAAAGGAGGCGATGGAGAGTGGTGAGCCGCTACCCGATGTGGTGCCGGCTGGGCCCGATAATCCGCTCGGGCGCTATGCGATACGCCTTGGTCGACCCGGATATCTGATCCACAGTACCAATAAACCGTTCGGTGTAGGCATGCGCGTGACACATGGTTGCGTGCGAATGTACCCCGAAGATATCGAGCGCCTCTTCCCTGAGGTGCCGGTCGGAACGCCGGTGCAGATTATCGATCAGCCGGTCAAGGCGGGCTGGTTTGCCGATACCCTCTATATCGAGGTGCACCCACCGTTGGAGGAGGCGCCGCAGGATGAGCAGACGCGCGTCATTCAGGCGATGGAGGCGATCCATCAGGCGGTAGGGCGGGAGCATGTGCTGATCCGCGGGGCGACTATCCTGAAAGCCGTTCGTGAGCAGAGTGGTGTGCCGGTGCCGATTTCTATCGGCTTTCGTTGAGCTAAGACTGTTTTACAAGTAGCGCGATGAACTCATCAGCCGGTAGTGGGCGAGCGTAGTAGTAACCCTGTGCTAGCTGACAGCCGATACTTTGTAGGTAGTCGGCGTGTTCGCTGCTCTCCACCCTTCAGCGACAACGTGGATATCGAGGCTCTGGCCCATTGCGACTACGGCACGGGTGATGGCGGCATCGTTAGGATCCTCAAGGATGTCACGTACAAACGACTTGTCGACCTTGAGTGCGGTGATCGGGTAGCGCTTCAGATTGCTCAGCGAGGAGTAGTCGGTGCCAAAGTCATCAAGTGCGAGGGAGACGCCGAGATCACGCAGCGCCATAAGTACGTCGGTGGCTCGTTCAGGAAAGTCGATCAGAACGCTCTCGGTAATCTCCAGTTCGACGCTCTCCGGATCGATCTGCAGTCTCTGCAGTGAGTGATCGATCTGCTCAACCAGATTGTCGCGCTGTATCTGGATTCCGGAGATGTTGATCGCCAGCTGTAGCTGGTCGAATCCCTCGCGGTGCCAACTGGAGAGCTGCTCCAATCCCTCATTGATCACCCAGCGACCGATCTGAATGATCAGCCCGTCTCTTCAGCGACCGGAATAAAGTTATCAGGTTGAATCAGACTGCCATTGTTGTGTTGCATACGAACCAGCGCTTCGGCACCGATGATCTTGCCGCTGTTTAGATCGACCTTTGGCTGATAGCGGAGTGTGAAGGCATCGTGCTCGACGGCGTGTCGAATCTCAGATTCGATTTCCAGTCGCGTGGTCGCCTGCTCGGTAAAGATCGAGTCGTAAAACAGAAGTTGTTTCGGCCCGACTCCTTGGTTCGATAGAGTGCGCTGTCGGCGTTTCGAATCAGTGTTGCGCTATCGGTTCCATCGGCGGGGTAGAGACTGATGCCGATGCTGACACTGACGAAGAGTTCGTTATCTTCAATCGAAAGGGTGAGGTGAAAGTTTGACGTAGTTTTTCAGCGATGTGATTGATCTCACTGACATTGTCGAATCCCTCAATGAGAACCAGAAACTCATCACCACCCAATCGACCAAGGGTGTCGTTGGCGCGCAGGCAGGCAGAGAGGCGCTTGGCGACCTGTTGCAGGATTGTGTCACCGACCGGATGACCGAGTGTGTCATTAATGACCTTGAAACGATCGAGATCGAGAAACAGCACCGCAAGCTGTCCCTGTTCTCGATTCATACGCTTGATTGCGCTCTCCAGGCGGTCGTTAAGCAGTAGTCGGTTAGCAAGGCCGGTCAATGGGTCGTGGTTGGCAAGGTGTTCAAGTTTCTCCTCTGACTGCTTCAAAACGCTGATGTCGGTAAAGACGCCGATATAGTTTCTGATCTCGCCAACCTCATCATGTAGGGTGCTGATGCTGAGCCACTCGGGTGATAGCTCACCGTTTTTATTGCGATTCCAGATCTCACCACTCCAGCAGCCGTGACAGTTGATACTGTTCCACATCTGTTCGTAGAACTCCGCGTCGTGTCGATCTGAGCGTCGCAGGTTGGGCTTCTGGCCGATGACTTCATCCCTTTGGTAACCGGTGATCTCTGAATAGGCGCGATTGATGTCGATGATGTTGAGGTTTGAGTCGGTTATTAATACCGCCTCGGTAGTGCTTTCAAAAACCGTGGCCCACTGTCTTAGGCGCTCTTCGGTCTCTTTTGTCGGTGATGTCCTGAACGGTTCCAACACTAAGGAGTGGTTCGCCCGATTCGCTATAACGGGTGCGACCACGCTCCTGTACATGTTTGATGCGACCGTTGCTCATCAGCAGGCGATGCTCGATCTGATAGTGATGTCTCTCCTTAACTGATTTGTTATACGCCTCGTTGACCTGTTTGCGATCATCAGGGTGGACCGTATTAAGAAATGCCTCGTAGGAGGCACCGAACTGCTTTGGGTCGATTTCGAAAATATTGAAAATCTCGTCCGACCACTCCAGCTCGCCACTCTTTAAATCGAGGCTCCAGCTGCCGGTCTGCGCCAGATGTTGTGCCTCCTGCAGACTGTTCTTGGTTTCTGCTAGTTCATTGTGTTTTCGGTCAGTATTCGAGTCGCCGATAGAAGTTGACGTTTCCTCAGTGTGAGCAGGACGACTGAAAGAGTGAGAACCAGAAACAGGGCGGCACCGAGCACAACGATAGAGGCGATAACAAATTCACGATTTGCCTCGTAGAAGCTCTGTTTGGGGTGCAGGATGGTGGCGCTGGATGCAACCTCCTGGGGTAGGGTGATTTTTAGTCTGCGCAGCTCTCGATCATCGAATATGTACTCGTTGGGACTCATCAATAGCGGATAGATTCTCTCAATCGGTTTGCCAGAGAGTAGTGATAGGGCCATCTTTGCTTGCAGATATCCCCTGGCGTTGACCGCTGGTGACATAACCACCTAAAACACCATCAAAGAGGTAGGCGTCCTCCATGCTCAGCAGTGCATAATTACCGGCACCGACTATGGTTGTCACAATCTGTTTTAGCGATCGCTGACCGCCATGGAGAGCGAAGTGAGGGCGGTTAGTCCCCGATAGTCGACGCCGTCTGCCTATTCGTAGTTGAGAGCGCGAGCGAACGACGAAGAAGATGCAGCAGCGGCTTTATGTCGGCGTAGAGTCACTGAGGGGGTTGTGTAGAGACGCGAAGAGGTGATTACGCAACGTACGCAGGACGGTCGGGGCGCCGTAGGCATAAATGGTCGCGTTAAGTTTTTGCTGTTTGCTTGGGCTTGATGCCCAAAACAAACTTTCGCAAAATAGCGACTCCCGGAAGTTGTCAGCCGAACTGTTCTTAAGCCCGCCAACTGTGGTGAGCAGTACCAAGCTACAGCGACACCCTTGCAGTTGCTCGGTAACCTCGTCGAGTCTCTTGGCAGAGATAAAGGCCGCTTCAATTTCCGGAAAACGTGCGAGCTCACTTTTGATCTCGTGTTTGATAGCGTGGTAGGTATTGGAGTCGTCACCAACAAAACAATTCGATTCTCGGTTAGTCCGGCCTTACGCATGATCGCAATATTGGGAGCGATCTCTTTCTTCTCAAATATACCCGTGACTTTCGATTGGTCGAGTTGATCGACTAACGAGTAGTCGTTGACACCGGAGAAGATTACGGGGGGTATTGGGAAATAGTTTTGGTAGATGATTTCGTGCAAAGCTGAGGGCGTTATCATCGGTTACATAGATCAGATCGGGACGATAGTTTTCATATTTCTGCGAGAGGTGGCGCAAAATCTCATCGGCATAACCTTCGGAGTAGTGCTGGCGTTTTGTGTCGAGATATTCGGTGGCGTAGGTCGGTTCTTGATTCGACTGGCTCTCAAAGGCCTTAATGAAGCCTGCGTGCTGACGTTTGGTCCAGTTGTACTCCTGGCTGTAGGAGTGGAGGATAAATATAGAGGCTGCCTGGAGAGAGGTGCCCCAGAGGGCGATCACGATTAGCGTGGCTGCCCGTGTGAGACGGCCGGTAAAGAGGGTGGTGCAGAGTGATGTTGTCGTTGAGAGCAATGGGGTGAACCTTAATAAATGTCATCCCTGATTCACTACAGATATTCGAATAATTATGTCAGTTGATAATAGACCAATAGGCTGATGTTATGGAAGACATACCCTGCTTTTGAAAAGGGATAACGCCCAATAAAAAACCCCGTTGGCTGCAAGACCAACGGGTTTTATAGGGTTTCTGCCGATGCGTTATTTGTACATCGACTTTTTGAACATACGATCGATTTTGGCATCGGTATCCATCGAGCGCTTGTTCGCCTCAGCGGCCATCGACTTGGCCTCGTCAGCAGCCATCTTCGCCTCCTGGGCGGCCTTGTTGGCCATCTCAGCCTCATGTTTGGCAGCGGAGGCGTTAACGGCGGCACTCTCGGCAGCGGCAGTCGCCTTCTGCATGTCGGCCTGTAGTGCTTCCATAGTGGCGGTGTTTGCACAGCCTGTCAGGCCGATGGTGGTGCTTAGCGCCAGCAGGCCGAGGACTCGCTTGGTATTCAGGTTCATGCTCTTTTCCCCATTTATTGCATTGTGATGTAGTGATCTCTGCGTCACTGCTGAGGCAAGTATAGCGTCCCTTTGTTGTATGACTCCACACTGGGCGCCATTAGCGGATCTCTATCGGTGTTCCGACCTCGATCCACTCGGCTAGCTGTTCCACCTGCTCATTGGTGAGTGCGATACAGCCGTTGGTCCAGTTGTAGGTGGCATGGATGTCGGGATCGCCCTTGCCGATGCCGTGGATACCGAGGTAACCGCCGAGGCGGGTGCGTTGCGGTGGGGTCTGTCCGGCATCGAGATATTTGCGTATGCGTTGATAGGTGTGTCGGTCGATACGTTTATCGGCCAGGGCCTGATCGACCACTGCGCGGTTGGGGTAGTCAAAGCCGATAAAGAGCTGGAAGGGGGTGTCGCGTGTTATCCAGGCAATCTTGAAATGGCCGAGTGGGGTACGTTTATCAAACCGTACCTTTTCCTGTGTGGTGCCATTGCGTCCGATCGAGATCTGCTCGAGTGTGAGTGGTGTTTTTGTTCCTTCGATGACCTGTAAGGTCAGCTGCTCGGTGTCGATCAGTAGTGAGCGCTGCTCTGCAGCGGCGGGCGCTGAAAAGATGACTAAATAGAGAAGAAGATGGAGTAGGGGATGGGCGTTGAACATGTTGGGTTGCTGTAACTCGGTGCTGCCAGAATGGTGCGGGTCGTCAGACCCGCACCCATAAGCAACGCTAGCGGGTAACAACCCAGAGTGCGTGGATCATGCCCGGTATGACAAACAGTAGGCAGAGCACGATATTGATCAGCAGATCTTTTCCAACACCCTTGTTTAGGAATACGGCAACGGGAGGCAGAAAAACCGCCAGAATGATGTTCAGTAGTTTATTGTCCATTGTTGGCTCCTTGTTTGGTTATTGTTTATATAGCCGATTACTTGAAGAGACCCTTCAGTTTGTCGCCGGTATCGCCCAGTCCCTCTTTGAGCTTGTCGGTGGCACCACCGGCCTGCTCCTGAATCGCGCTGCCGACACCCTTGAGCTGGCTCAGGTCGAGTTTGCCGACGGTGGAGCCGACGCCGTTGGTCAGGCTGGTGAGAATCTTCTCGGCCACCTCGGCTGGTGAGGCGCCGCCACTCTCCTTACCGATATCCTTGAGGTGGATGGTGGGGAGTTTGGTCGAGATCTCCTTGCCGCCGAGCGCCGAGGAGGAGACGGCAACACTGCCGTCACGGATGTAGAGGTTCTCGATAATCAGTTTAACTGCGCTCTCATCACCGCTGCTTTCGGAAGATGCGCTCCCCGATCCCTGTACATTCTTTTTGATCGCGTCGAAGTTATTGCCCTTGTCGCCGAGTTCGTAGTTGATCGCCGGACTGTTGATGGCAATCTCCTTGATCACGATGGTGTCGGTGGTGAGCGAGTTGGGATCGAGCTTGAGTGAGATCTTACCGATTGAGATCGCTTTTTTGTCGGAGAAGCCGGCTGGGTTGGCAATGGAGAGACCGTTCAGTGCGCCCTGTGCATCGGAGAGGCTGATTGCCGCGGAGTCGAGTGCAACCTCGCTCTTGGTGGTTTCAGTACCGACCTGTTCAACTGCTTCTTCGACCAGCTTGTCGAGTGAGCCGACCAATACAACGAAGGCGATGATGGCGAGCACAATGATGGCGAGTAGTGAGATGAGAATTTTTTTCGTGATGAGTCCCTTGCTGTTGTTATTTCAGTGCATGTGGCGTTCTTATCCGCCCATTCTGCTATAGCACGTTCTCAATGGCTACTCTGGAGTGGTGAGATTTAACTCTTGTTTTCACTGTTGGCTGGACCATATTCGTGGCGGCCGAGGCGTAGCCGTTTATAGTTGCGAACCATGATGATCGCCTTGCGAAGGGTTGGAATATCGATGCAATGAACGTGGAGGGCGATGGTGATCGATCTGCCTTGGCCGCTCAGCTCGCCAATCTCGATAAAGTTACGCGCTGCGCCCGCCTGGCCCAGGGTCATCAAGGTGGCGTCCCACACCACATCCTCACCATCGAACCGACCGCTGAAACGGCAACGCAGAGTGGTACCACCCGGTTGCTCGAGCAGGGTGTAGTCACTATCAAGGGGGTGGTGTGTAGTCACAGTCGGGTCGTGTCGTGTCGGTTGGGGGGTGGAATTTGCTATAGTTAACACGCTGTTGCGGTTGAGAAAACCGCTATTTCTAAAGGTTTTACGGATCCTATCCCATGCAGGCACCCAATATCTCCACCGCCATTCCCCAGCGTCGTTTTCAGCTCGGCGACTATAGTGCTGTGGTGTTGGGCAATATCGAGAGTAACGACCCGATGCCCTATCGTTTCATTCTGGCGCTGGTGCCAGAGGGTGCGAAGAAACCGGTGCTCTACGTCATTTCGCAGAAGGCGCGACGAGCCGATGCGGCCAGCGGCTCTCATCAGCTGCGCATCGTTTCGGAAAATCTCGATGAATCGATCAGTGTCTCTGACCTGTGGGGCGATCTCGACGGGTTCACCACCGAAGCGATGCTGGTGACTCGCAAGGCAATGGGGCTAATGGATGAACAGCCCTATCAGATGATGTAACACCGGACGATTGTCGTTATGAACGCTCCACGCGAGCTCTTCTCCTACCGTAAATTCTGGGCGCACCGCTTTGGTGTGGCGCCGCAGTTGCCGATGTCGCGCGCCGAGATGGACGATCTCGGTTGGGATAGCTGTGATGTGATTCTGGTCACCGGTGATGCCTATGTCGATCATCCCAGCTTCGGCATGGCGCTGATTGGGCGACTGCTCGAGGCGCAGGGTTTCCGAGTCGGAATCATTGCCCAGCCCGACTGGACTTCGGCAGAGGCGTTCACAGCGCTGGGCAGGCCCAATCTCTACTTTGGTGTGACCGCCGGCAATATGGATTCGATGGTCAACCGCTACACCTCCGATCGTAAAATTCGCTCCGATGATGCCTACTCACCGGGTGGCGAGGGTGGCAAGCGTCCCGACCGCTCGGTGCTCGCCTATGCACAACGCTGTCGTGAGGCCTTCAAGGGGGTGCCGGTGGTGATTGGCGGGATCGAGGCGAGCCTGCGCCGCATCGCCCACTACGACTACTGGTCCGATACGGTACGTCGCTCGGTGCTGCTCGATACCAAGGCCGACCTACTGCTCTACGGTAATGCCGAGCGGGCGATTGTTGAGCTGACCCACCGTCTCGCCGCAGGTGAGCCGATCCATGAGATTCGTGATCTGCGCGGCTCGGCCTTTGTGCGCAAACGGGTGCCCGATGGCTGGGCCGAGCTCGACTCCTCTGAGGTTGATGAGCCGGGTGCAGTAACGCCGCACCCCAGTCCCTATCGGTCGCAGCCAGCCTGCGAGCAGCAGAGTAATCCGGTGGTCCACTCGCTACGTGAATTGAGTCGCGAGCAGCGTGAACAGGTGGTGGTGCGAATGCCCTCATTTGAGCAGGTGAAGGCCGATCCGGTGCTCTACGCCCACGCCTCACGTGTCTTCCATCTCGAGACCAATCCCGGTAATGCGCGACCGTTGGTGCAGCGCCACGGCGAACGTGAGGTGTGGCTTAATCCGCCGCCGGTTCCATTGGCGACAAAAGAGCTCGACCAGATCTATGAGCTTCCCTACACACGCAAACCGCACACCCGCTACGGCAAGGCGAAGCTGCCCGCCTACGAGATGATCCGTTTCTCGATCAATATCATGCGTGGCTGTTTTGGCGGCTGTACCTTCTGCTCCATCACCGAGCATGAGGGGCGCATTATTCAGGATCGCTCCGAGCAGTCGATCCTCAACGAGATTGAAACGATTCGCGACACCGTGCCCGGCTTTTCAGGTCACATCTCCGACCTGGGTGGACCGACCGCCAATATGTGGCGTCTGCACTGTAAGGACGAGAAGATTGAGGCTGCCTGCCGTCGCCTCTCCTGTGTCTATCCCGATATCTGCAAAAACATGGGCACCGATCAACGCCCACTGATTCAGCTCTATCGCAAGGCGCGCAAACTGCCCGGGATCAAAAAGGTCTTCGTCGCCTCGGGACTGCGTTACGACCTGGCGGTGCAGACCCCGGAGTATGTGCGCGAGCTGGTGCAGCACCACGTTGGCGGCTATCTGAAGATCGCGCCCGAACATACCGAGCAGGGGCCGCTGAGCCACATGATGAAGCCGGGTATCGGCAGCTACGAGCGCTTCAAGGCGATGTTCGAAAAGTTCTCTCAGGAGGCGGGTAAGGAGCAGTATCTAATTCCCTACTTCATCTCCGCCCACCCTGGCACGACTGATGAGGATATGTTGCAGCTGGCACTGTGGTTGAAACAGAACGGTTTCCGCCTCGATCAGGTGCAGAATTTCCTGCCGACGCCGCTGGCGATCGCCTCGGCGATGTACCACTCAGGAAAAAACCCGCTCAAGCGTGTCCACCGCAAGGGTGGCGTCGTTTCGGTCGCAACCGGATTGAAACAGAGGCGTCTGCACAAAGCGTTTCTGCGTTATCACGATGCACACAACTGGCCGCAGCTGCGACATGCGCTCAAACAGATGGGTCGTGGCGATCTGATCGGTAACGGTAAACGTCATCTGGTACCCGCCTGGCAGCCGGAGGAGACGGGGCTCGATATCGATGGTCGACCGCTCAAGCAGGGTGGGGCACGTAAGTCGAAGCCGAAGCAGAAACAGGGCGAATCGAAGGCGCTGGGACAGAAGCGTGAGGCGAAGCCGGGTCGCTCGAAGAAGACCTCTCGCCAGCCGGCACGGCGTCGACGTAGTCGCTAAATAATCCCACTCTCCACAGCCTGTTTTTCATTGCTCCATTCCCATTGTGCTATCGGTGCTATCTTCTGATTGAAGGGCTGCGGCAGGCGCGTTAGGCTCGGTGCTTAATTGGGTGCAGGTGGTGAAAGGGTCAATGGTATACATCGAAGGGAAACTCCCCGATACATGCAGTACAACGCTCTCAGATCGAGAGCGCTGTCTGGAGCGTCTGACAGCGGGGCGCAGTGACGAGGAGTCTGCGCTCATCGCACTTGCCTTCGATATGGCCGAGAAGGCGCACGCGGGGCAGACCCGTATCTCAGGTGAGCCCTATCTGACCCACGTGATTGGTGTGGCCGACATTCTGGTCGGGCTGAAGATGGATCACGAGTCGATCGCCGTCGCGCTGCTGCACGATACCGTTGAAGATACCGAGCTGACGCTGGAGGAGATTGAAGAGGCGTGCGGTTCGAGTGTCGCGCATCTGGTCGATGGCGTGACCAAGATGAAGGTGATGAGCGCCTATAAGGAACTGCAGGAAGAAGAGGGGCGCAAACGCCGCGAGAGCATTCATGCCGAGAGTCAGCGCAAGATGCTGCTGGCGATGGCCGAGGATGTACGGGTGGTGCTGATCAAACTCGCCGATCGCCTCTATAACATGCGTACCCTGAAACATCTGCGTGCCGATAAGCAGCGCCGCATTGCCAGCGAGACGATGGATATCTATGCACCGCTCGCCAACCGCCTCGGCATCTGGCAGGTGAAGTGGGAGCTGGAAGATCTCTCGCTGCGCTACCTCAAACCGGAGACCTATAAAGAGATCGCCCAATCGCTTGATGAACGGCGCGTTGATCGCGAGCGCTTTATCGATGATGTGGTCGAGCGGCTGCGTAGTGAGTTGCAAACAGCGGATATCAAGGGTGATGTAAAGGGGCGCCCCAAACATATCTTCAGTATCTGGAAAAAGATGCGTCGCAAGGGGCTCGGTTTTCACGAACTCTATGATGTACGTGCGGTACGTATCCTGGTTGAGAGTGTTACCGACTGTTATCACGTGCTGGGTATCGTCCATACCCTCTGGTCCCACATTCCCAAGGAGTTCGATGACTACATCGCCACGCCGAAGGAGAACCAGTACCAGTCGATCCATACCGCAGTCGTCGGCCCGATGGGTAAGACGCTCGAGGTACAGATCCGAACCCACGATATGGAGAAACATGCCGAGCTGGGTGTGGCGGCCCACTGGCGTTACAAGGAGGGCGGCGCACACGATCGCAGCTTTGAGCAGAAAGTAGCGTGGCTGCGCCAGCTGCTGGAGTGGAAGGATGAGGAGTCTGATGCGGGTGACTTTATCGACCGTTTCAAGTCGGAGGCGTTTCAGGATCGAATCTATGTGCTCAGTCCCGATGGCATGATTGTCGATCTGCCTCACGGGGCGACACCGCTCGATTTCGCCTATCACATCCACACCATGGTTGGTCATCGCTGCAGAGGAGCCAAGGTCGATGGCCGCATCGTACCGATCACCTACAATCTGCAGAGCGGTGAGGGGGTCGAAATACTCACCGGCAAGCATCCCGCACCGAGTCGTGACTGGCTCAGTCCACATCTGGGTTATCTGAAATCATCCCGTGCCCGTGCCAAGGTGCGCCACTGGTTTAACGAGCAGGATCAGCAACAGAATCTCGATGATGGTCGTACGTTGCTGGAACGAGAACTGCGTCGACTCGGTTGCAGTGACCTACCGCTGGAGCGGTTCGTAGAACACTTTCATAAAAATGGTATCGACGAACTGTTGATCGATATCGGTCGCAGCACTATTAGTACCGCGCAGATATCGAGTGCCATCCATCACCTCACCGAACCCGAGCCCAATGATGAGGAGGCGCAGGAGGCGTTGCTCACCAAGCATCGTCGTGAGGGTGATAAGGGGGGTGATATTAGTATCAGTGGTGTTGGCAATCTAATGACCAGCATGGCGCGCTGCTGTAAACCGGCGCCGGGCGATGACATTGTCGGATATATCACTCGCGGGCGCGGCGTCACCATCCATCGTACCGACTGCACCAATATGCTCAATCTGAAGGATGAAGATCAGGGGCGAGTTATCGAGGTCGCCTGGGCTGGATGGGAACGCAACACCTATCCGGTCGACATCCAGATCGAGGCGATCGACCGGCCCGCACTGCTCAAAGATATCACTACCGTTCTCGCCAATGAGCATGCCAACGTTCTGGCGATGAATACCCTTACCGACACCAAAAAGAACAGCGCACTGATGAAGCTGACCATCGAGATTGCCGATACCGATCAGCTCAGTCGTGTAGTCGGACGACTCAGTCAGCTACCCAATGTGCTTGAGGCGCGTCGCAGCGTCTGAATCTGTTGATGTACACACGCTCTAGTGCCGAATTTATGATCTGAATCACTGAAGGCACACATGTTTGTGTGCGTAGTGTGAAAGCGCACGTTTCCAAATGACTGTCTGTGATATCTCTACAGCAACTAGGATTGTTGTTGTGTACAAGCGGGTACATGGCTAAGGGCATGGAGGCCGAATGTTTATTGTCAGGGATTGACGCTTGTCACCAAGGGGAGCTTCATACTCTTTGGTCACTATAGTTGTTGTGGTGTTTTTGTTTCTACTTATCTCGCCTCTCTATGCGGCCGCGCCCGATCAAATCAGATCAAAGCATCAACGTGACCACTTTGACCATCTTCGCTCTATCGCAGAACCTGTGCTTGTCCCGCCAGTTGTCGATCAATACGAAGATCCGTCGACAGTTGAGGATGAGGGGCGACAGCGAATCTCGCCTTTGCAGCCCCGGCCTCTTGTGACTCCACCGACCTTGTTGGGCTCTCTGCCTCAGAACTCTCGGGTTATCTGTTGCAAGTGGAGGTGTCCGGGTGTTTGAGGAACTATCTGTTCAGCTTTGATACGAATATCGGAGCGGTACTGACGGATGCCCATTTGATTGCTGTGTTCGATAAAGCGGAAGGGCTGGAAGCGGCGTATGACGGAACAAATAATGGACTCCATCAGCTGCTCTTCTTTCTCCATGCTGCTTTCTATCACGCATGGTTTGAGTCGGCCGTACCAACATTTGGTCAGGCAGTGCTTGATGCCAATCTCTCCTTCTCCGATAAGTTCTCAGTCAATCCTCATCTGCACGATTTAAACGATGAGGCAGCAGATATTACAACTGAGTGGGTTGTGGTGGTCGACCAGAAACAGGTAAGGCACCACTATCTTGATACGTTGTTATCTTTCCTTAATGGCTTCGAAGAGCTTCGAGCGGCGAGTTACGAGCAGCGCTATCTGTTGAGTAGTGTGCTCTACGTGATCTCGTGGAGTCAGCAACAACGATACAGATTTTATATCTGCAATTGAGTTGAGTAGTGGTGTTCTGGATGCAGCAGAACGTATCGCACGTCTCGACTATATTCTTGCTGATTATAGTTATCTGGTAGAACGTGCAATCTACGATATCTCCCAGATTGCATCTATTGCATCTATTGCTTCATTAAATGCAGTTGCACTTGCACGGCTGGAAGGGCTGTTGAGTCTTTACCCGCGTTTGAGTTCAGCCTTTCTTGAGGTGGCTAAAGGCATCGAGCGGTATGGGGATTGTGCAGCAGTCGATGAAACGATTTGCAGAGTGTCGCTTGTGAGTGAAATCGAGGCCGAGGTATTTCCCGACACTTATAGTTTTGATGATGGTCGTTTTGTAGTGCATACCGCTTTGCATGGCGGTGTCGTTGAGCTTCTCTATCATGCAGCGAAACAGGTTGAAGCACAGTTTTTCCGCATGGTGGGTGATACAACACCGATAGCGGGGACACAAATGAAGTATTGACGATCAAGCTCTACCCGTCCCTGCGAAGTACGAGCAGTACCAGTGCTACCTCTATGGTCTCTATACCAATAATGGCGGTATCTATATCGAGCAAGATGCTACCTTCTATACCTACGACCGCACAGTTAACGACAGTATCTACTCACTTGAGGAGCTGTTTAGGCACGAGTATGTACACTATCTGGCGGCGCGCTATCTGATCGAGGGTGATTTTGGTTCGTTGCCGATGTACGAAGGCGACCGGATGACTGATTCAACGAGGGACTTGCGGAGTACCTTGCAGGTAGTACTCAGGATGATGGCGTAGCGGTACGCCAGATTCTGGTTGAGCGCGTGGAGAGTGATGGTGGTGAGCGACTGAGTCTATATGAAGCGCTGAGTGCCTCTTATAACAGTGGTTTTTCCTTTGTCGTTATGCTGGTCTCGGTTTTCGTATCTTAGAGAGTCTCGTCCAGAACTGATCAATCAGGTTGTAGAGATCCTGAAAACTTCGGATGCACCTGGTTACGATGCACTGATCGCGAGTATCGATGGTGATCTTGTGCTGGAAAACGGTTATCAATCCTATCTGGATTGGCAGATAACTGATCTACAGTTTCTCACCCCACTCGTGACCACCTACGTAGAAGCTATGCGCTCACATCAGATGATCCACTCGAAATAGAGAGTGTCTTGAATGATGTCGGTGTGGTCTCGGATGCGAGTTGCGGCGAGGAGTATGCCGGACGTGTAAGACGTTTTGCATGTGTCGGTTCATTGTATGGCGAG
This sequence comes from Candidatus Reidiella endopervernicosa, assembly GCF_013343005.1. GTDB lineage: Bacteria > Pseudomonadota > Gammaproteobacteria > Reidiella > Reidiella endopervernicosa. The sequence goes on along the minus strand of NZ_CP054491.1, from coordinate 3,209,634 downwards.
ATGCAAGCAGAGATGGATCTTGCCGCTGCACAGATTGATTTCGGTAGCCAGCTAGATCTTCTGATCAAGCAGAGCAAAGCGGATGTCAGACTGAACAACTTTGATGCAATGAACTGCCGTTTCACCGATGTACGGTTCCTGTCGGCTGGTGTCGATTTTCAGCCTGTCGCCAATTTTACTGTGAGAGCTCGCTGAGAGTGGTTACTCAACCGCTCGATAGTGATGGTGATGGAGTCGAGGATCTGCTTGATGATTTTCCGCTGCTTGTCGATGGTTGGAGTGACAGTAATGGAAATGGTCAGCTGGATAGCATTGAGATATCAGACTCAGATGGTGATGGCATGTCCGATGGGTGGGAGATCGCGCACCAGTTCAATCCCTATGATCAGAATGATGCAGAGCTGGATGCCGATTCTGATCTGATCTCTAATCTTGATGAGTACTTGCACTATTCGGATCCGCTAAATAGAGCATTTTCACCGCTAGCAATAGACCTCTTTATGTGTAGATTTCGATTGAACTCAACTGATCACTATGCTGGGCGCTACAGAAGTTTGTCATTTTACCCGTCATTGAGATATTACGGTGATGGTTCGCCAGAGACGATCGCTCTCAAGTACACGCTTTCTCAGGAAGCTGAACTGGAGGATATTAATTCATGGGATACCTCGTGTGAGATAGGCGTTCACGATAAGACGTCTGGCTCAATTGTTTGCCACGGACCATTTGTAGGGCAAAGTGGTATTGATTTAGTACTCTACTTCACTCCTGTTGAGGGGAGCTATCGAATTAACGCCGAGTGGTCTGCTGCTCTTGTTGATACTGATCCAGCGAATAACATGGGAGCAGTTTCGGTTGATGTCGAGCCCATGCCCGTTGTTGTTCCAGCGCAGAGCCAGAGCCAGAGCCAGAGCCAGAACCAGAGCCAGAGCCAGAGCCAGAGCCAGAGCCAGAGCCAGAGCCAGAGCCAGAGCCAGAGCCAGAGCCAGAGCCAGAGCCAGAACCAGAGCCAGAGCCAGAGCCAGAGCCAGAACCAGAACCAGAACCAGAACCAGAACCAGAACCAGAACCAGAACCAGAACCAGAACCAGAACCAGAACCAGAACCAGAGTCGGGTTCGGGTTCGGAGTCAGTGAGGTAGACCCAATTGAATCTAAATCTGCTGCATCAGGTGGTGGTGCCTTCGGGGCGCAATGGCTCTTCGGCTGCTGTTGGCTGTTGTATTACAGAAGGTATAGGAGATGCTGGTTGTAAACCAAGTGGTGGGTGTTTTGAATTACACCATATCGTGCAGTGTGGTTGAGGTTATGGAGATTGGCAGTGAAGGGGTATAAACAGGTCTCGACCGGACTCATGACAACGTGCGCATCTATCGATGTGATGTTTAAAATATCGATCTAACTCTCTCATTAATAGGCCGGGGCGGCTAGCAGCTGGCCCCGGCTTATTTTGTGTTACGGACGAAGTGCTCTGCACAGAGAGCGGTGAGGACTATTTGGTCCAGAATTCGTCAGCCAGTTCGCGCAGCCCATTGGCAAGCCCCGCCATGGTCATGCTTGCCTCTTCGGCATCGCGTGAACCCTGCATGTTGTTCTCAGCGGTATCGCGGATGGTGGTGATGCTGCGGTTGATCTCCTCGGCAACGGCGCTCTGCTCTTCAACGGCTGAGGCGATGGTCATGCTCATGTCGTTGATCTTGTCGACAGAGCCCGCGATGGTCTCAAGTGACTGTGCCGCAGTGGTGGCCTGTTCAACGCTGTGTACCGCCTGTTCGCGACTCTTCGACATCACGCTGACCGCTTCACTCGTGCCTGCCTGCAGCTTCTCAATCATCGACTGAATCTCTTCGGTGGCACCGTTGGTACGGCTGGCGAGAGTACGAACCTCATCGGCAACCACTGCAAAACCACGGCCCTGCTCACCGGCGCGGGCCGCCTCAATTGCGGCGTTGAGTGCCAGTAGGTTGGTCTGTTCAGCGACGCCCTGAATGACATCGACGATGGAGCTGATCTCATTGCTGTTGGTCTCTACATTGGCGATGACGCTGGAGGCACGTTCGATCTCCTGTGCCAGATTACCGATTGAACTGGATGCCGACTGCACGACACTACGACCGTTATTTGACTCAGACATCGCCTCTCTGGCGGCATCAGCGGTGAGCTGTGCGTTGCTTGAGACCTCGTGGATACTGGCGGTCATCTCGTTGATGGCGGTGGCGACCTGATCGGTCTCCGAGTACTGCTGCTGGATGCCCTGGGTGGTGATCTCTACCGTGGCGGCGAGACTCTCGGCACCCGTTGAGAGTTTCTTCGAATCGTCTGAGATACGCCCGACGATTCCACCCGTCTCGGAACCGAGTGCTTTCATTGCCAATAGCAGAGCACCGGCATCGTCATTGCGTCCGGTGTAGATGTGACGGGCAATCGGGTTGTCGGTGACGGGCGTGCCTTGGCAACAGCCGTCTTGATGGGATTGAGAGCGATCAGGGTGGCGACCGAGGAGAAGATAGTCGTAGTGACGAACATGGCGGCTGTTGTTATCAGCTCTACATCGAGAAGGATAGAGACCAGCAGGATACTGGCCAGCAGCGAGGCTGTGACAGACGCCACCACCACGGTGCCGGTATTAAGTTTTGAAGGCTTGATGGAGCTGGGTACCTTGCCCGCCGTCAGCTGCGCATAGACCTTCTCGGCCCGCGCGACGTGTTCGCGGTCGGGTTTCTGGCGCACCGATTGGTATTCGATGGTGCTGCCGTTACTTCTGATCGGGGTGACGTAGGCATCAACCCAGTAGTGGTCACCGTTCTTACAGCGGTTTTTGACGATGCCCATCCATGAGTTACCACCCTTGACGGTATTCCAGAGATCATCAAAGGCAGCGGACGGCATCTCGGGGTGGCGCACGACGTTGTGATTCTTGCCGGTCAGCTCATCGGGCTCAAAGCCACTGATCGCCAGAAAATCATCATTGAAATAGCTGATCGCACCCTTCAGATCAGTTGTTGAAAGAATGTTGGCTGTAGCGGCGTATTCGCGCTCAACGTTGCTGATGGGAAGATTCTTTTTCATTATCGTCGCTCCAGACAGATGTTATGCACAGCGTGTGCGTCGTGCTTACTACCTATTAGTGAGTAGTTAATATAGGACTATTCCTACTATATGTGTAGGTTATCGTCCTACGGCCAATAATCTTTACAAATTATTTCTTTCAACAAAATCAAAACACTTGTTTGAATTGTGAATTACGGAGTGTATTGGTTGTGCTTAGTTGTTGAATTTATGAAGAAAAACGTGTTTTGAAAGGTCGGGCGTGTGTGGTTGGCCCGCCCAGATGAGTATCAGTGAATGGTCCTATATATATGACCATTGTCGTGGTGGCGGGGTAGCTATCCGCAAATACTCCGATTGTTGGCGCAGCTGGGTCGATACGGGTTTAGCTAAAAACATGACCCTTGGGCACCTCCACGATGCCCTCATCGGAGAATGTAAAGCGCTTGCGATTCCGTTTGCTGTCATATCCGATCTGCTTACCGGCAGAGATCTCTACCCCTTGTCGTTAAGGCAGCGGTTGAGGTGGACGCCATCGCCCGCTGACCGCCATGGAGAGCGAAGTGAGGGCGGTTAGTCCCCGATAGTCGACGCCGTCTGTATATTCGTAGTTGAGAGCGCGAGCGAACGACGGAGAAGATGCAGCAGACGGCTTTATGTCGGCGTAGAGTCACTGAGGGAGTTGTGTAGAGCCGCGAAGAGGTGATTACGCAACGAACGCAGGACGGTCGGGGCGCCGCAGGCATAAACGGTCGCGTGAAGTTTTGCTGTTTGCTTGGGCTTGGATGCCCAAAACAAACTTTCGCAAAAATAGCGACTCCCGGACCTTGACCCCTGAAACAGAATTGATGCCTCGACCGTTGCCTCATCTCCGACGGCTTGTACGATCGAAATAGTCCTATCAAAGATCAGTGCTGCTCCCACTTTTGAATCTTCAGGTGGGTGCTGAAATTATCCGTGCCACTATATGGCGAATATCAGCGCAAGCATCGTTCCAGGGATGAGGGACTGGAGGTGGTGAGATATGGGGGGCGACTATCGTAGCTGTGCTTTGCAGTGGTGCAGCAGGTAACTACGTGCGCTTCAATCGGGCAGTGCTCATGTGGAGCAGGTTCAGCGGAGTTCGTTGATCGCCTTGTAGAATTCACCGATATCGAGCGGCTTGGTTAGATAGTTGCGGAAGCCTGACTCTAGCCCCTTGCGGATATCTCGGTCGAAGGCGTTGGCACTGACCGCAATCACGGGAATCGCTCTCGTCGCCTCACTCTTTTGCAGCTGTTCCAGCACCTCGAAGCCGTCCATGTCGGGTAGCCCGATATCGGTCAGGATAATATCGGGCCGGTGAGCCTGTGCCAGCTCCAGGCCAAGTGACGGTGTGGAGGCGGTCAGCAAGCGTACACCCTGCATGTTATGAATCAGTCCCTCCATCAGGTGAATATGGCTGGGGCTGTCTTCGATGTAGAGGATGGTTGTGTTGCTATCTGGAGGGACGGCGGCTGACGACCTGGAACGTTGCTGTTCGCCCTGCGGTAGTGATGTTCGATAGGCAGGAAACTCAAGCCAGAAGGTGCTGCCTTGACCCAACTCGGAGCTAACGCCGATATTGCCGCCCATGCGTTCGATGAGTTGCTTGGTAATGGTGAGTCCGATTCCAGTTCCTTCAACAGAGTGATTGTTCAGATAGAGCCGGTTGAATGGTTCAAAGAGGATCGGTAGATCACCCTCGGCGATGCCGGGCCCGGTGTCGGTGACTGAGATTCGCAGCTGCTCAGTGTCGGTCAGCTCGCAGTTCAGTGTGACGCGGCCGCCCTCATGGTTGTATTTGATCGCGTTGGATAACAGGTTCAGTAACATCTGCTTGAGTCGTACCAGATCGGCCTGCAGATTATAGTTGTTACAGTCACTAATCGAAGCGTTTAGAACGATGGCGCGCTCTTTTGCCAGGGGCAACATCAGCTCGATGCACGACTCAATACACTCGGCGGGATGGATAGTTTTAAGTTGTAGTTCAATCTTGTTGGCCTCAATGGCCGCCAGGTCGAGCAGATCGTTAACCACCTCAAGCAGGTGCCAGCCACCATTTAATATATGTTCGACACCCTGTGTTTGGCGTTCGCTTAACGGCTCTTCGTGATCGGATTGCAGTAGCTGGGCAAAGCCGAGAATGGCATTGAGTGGGGTACGTAGCTCGTGGCTCATGCGGGTTAGAAATTGTGATTTTGCCTGGTTGGCCTCAACCAGTTGTGTGTTTGTCTGCTGGAGTTCACGGGTGCGCTCCTTAACGCGTCTCTCAAGCTCACTATGGGACTTCTGTAGCAAGATTTCGGCACATTTACGATCAGAGATGTCGTGAACCGTACCGAAAAATCGAACGGTTTGACCGCTGTTATCTTGTTCCGTCTGGCCCATGCCATGAATATGTTTTTGTTCGCCGTTGGGTAGATTTATTCGATACTCAATGGAGTATTTTTCAGAGCTATCAAGGGCATCGCTCACGGCCTTGTTGACGGCATCAAGATCGTCGGGATGGATATGGCCCAGACAATCCTCGCGAGTGGCGTGATCATTGTCGTCGAAACCAAACAGGTGGAAATACTCATCTGAGAAGGTGGTGATATCCGTGGTTAAATCCCACTCCCAGGAACCGATGCTGGCAATCCTTTGCGCTTTTTTTAGGCTCTTCTGACTCAGACGTAACTCGTTTTCTATACGCTCAAGATGCTCTTGTTGCAGTTGGTACTCAGTGATGTCTCGTGCGGTAACAACAACGCCGATCGCGTCATCACTACCGGAGGGAATGAATGGATTGTAGGTGACCGACAAGTAGCGTCTGCCAACACTGCTGAACTCAAACCATTTTTCGAAACTGACGTGTTCGCCGTTGAGGCAGCGATCGATCTGTCGCTTGATGGTGCTACTAAATATCTCTTCACCAAGAATCTCTGCAACCGTGTGGTCTATGACCTCGTCGCGTCCCATTTGGTGAAACTCCAGATAGGATGCATTGATCGCCTGGTAGGTGTAGTCAGCCGCAACGTATGAGACCAGATCGTCGCTCACGGATCTGATGTAGTCGAACAGAGAGAGGTCGCCCTGGTGTGCTTTGGGATGGAGGTCCTTCATGGATTGAACTCATCTACCTTATGAATGGTGACTATCTTCCAGTGAAGATCCCCGATTAAACCACAGATTGCCCCCTGTAATCATTGGACCAATTGATGGCGTTTAATCGACAGGTTTATTTGTCCGAAATATCCAATGCAAATAATTCTGGAGAGATGGACGGTTTTATTGCAGAAATTCATATTGTGTCGTGGTTGTCGCTGGTGCGTGTGTGGAGGGTGGCGCGCGCATATGGTGCGGGATTGGTCGTATTCATTTGGAAAAACGAACAAATGTTGCGATTTATTAGCTATGTCAGGTTGGCACAGGCGCTGCATAGGGGAGTTAAGAGTTAGACGATTTGGAGTCGTGGTGGTGCAGCGCGTAATGGTGATTGATGAGAGTGCGGAGCATACCGAGCTGCTCGCTGAGGCGCTGCATGAGACTGGCTACGAGATAGCCGAGACCCTCTCGAAGCCGGAGCAGCTGGTTGAGCATGTCGAGCGTCTGATGCCCGATGTGATTCTCGTCGATATGGTTTCTCCCGACCGAAAGGTGCTCGAAGAGATCAAGCGTATGCACAGCCGCGTACCGCGCCCAGTGGTGATGTTTGCCGGTAAGGGCGATAGCGAGACGATTGGAGAGGCGGTAAGTGCAGGTGTGCACGCCTATGTGGTCGACGGTTTTGATGTCAGGCGCCTGCGCCCCATTCTGGATGTTGCAACCGCCCGTTTTCGAGAGACACAGGCACTGCTTGATGAGCTGGCCAAAACCAGGAGCACATTGCAGGAGCGCAAGGTGATTGAGCGTGCCAAGGGACTACTGATGGAGAAGAAGGGAATGGGCGAGAACGAGGCCCACCAGGCTCTGCGCAAGCTGGCGATGGATCAGGGAAAAAACTGGCTGAGGTAGCGCGTAACGTCATCTCTGTAATGGAATTATTAAACTAGCGGCGGCAGTTGTTACCACTCCGACCTCTTTTTGTGTTGTCACTCTCAAACAGAGCGTGCAGAAATATTATGAACAAATTAAATAATCGAATTATCAAAAGCGCATGCGGATGAGTTGGGAACGACTTCGACACTCTGTGACCGAGTGAATTGCACTACAGCAGTCCAATAATAGTGATGTGAGACTCTCTGCACTGATCTTGTGCGAAGCCAGGCTCTTGGTGCAATTCTAGGGCGCGGGCTGTGCACCCAACCGACACCCAAGCGTCGCAACTATTTTCATATGTTTCGTAAATTTAATTGAAAACAATTGGTTGTGAAAATCTGGCGGCATTGGCACAGGCGTTGCAATATCAGAAATAACTGATTGGCCAAGAGGGCCAGACAGCTTCCGCAGCAGCGACCCAACGACGGGTACGCACAGGCGGAAGAGACAATACAAAGTTGAATTGGGCAAAGGCGTCCATCGCAACAGGTTAGATACTTAACCTGTAGTGGTGGGCGCCTTTTCTGTTTTTTGGGTAATAAAAGTTGGGAGTAATTAATGGAAAAGCGTGATCAGGTGGTTAATGCAGTCTCTGAGGTTTCGGTGAAACCGCGTCGTACCTTTATGAAGAAGCTGAGTGTGGCGCTGCTGAGTGCCGGCATGATGACTAGCGGTGCATTGATGACAGGCGCTGCACATGCCGAGGTGAGGGAGCCTGAGAAAGAGGATCTGAAATTCGGGTTCATCAAGCTGACCGATATGGCACCACTCGCCATCGCTTATGAGAAGGGGTACTTCGAGGATGAGGGGCTCTACGTCACCCTTGAGGCTCAGGCCAACTGGAAGGTGCTGCTCGATCGTGTCATTGATGGTGAGCTCGATGGTGCACATATGCTGGCGGGTCAACCACTCGGCGCGACTATCGGTTTCGGTACCCAGGCTCATATCATTACCGCCTTCTCGATGGATCTAAACGGTAATGCGATCACCGTCTCCAACGATATCTGGAAGCAGATGAAGCCGCATGTACCACACAAGGATGGCAAGCCGGTTCACCCGATCAAGGCCGATGCACTCAAACCGGTTGTAGAGAAGTACAAGGATGAGGGTAAGCCATTCAAGATGGGTATGGTCTTCCCCGTCTCGACCCATAACTACGAGCTGCGTTACTGGCTCGCGGCCGGCGGAATCCATCCTGGTTACTACGCACCTGAAAAGGGTGATACCAGCGGTAACGTTGATGCCGATGCACTGCTCTCGGTAACCCCGCCGCCACAGATGCCCTCCACCATGGAGGCGGGCACCATCTACGGCTACTGCGTCGGTGAGCCGTGGAACCAGCAGGCCGTCTTTAAGGGAATCGGTGTACCTGTGGTAACCGACTACGAGATCTGGAAAGACAACCCGGAGAAGGTCTTTGGTGTGTCGAAGAGCTGGGCCGACAAGAACCCTAACACCCACATCCGTGTGGTGAAGGCGATGATTCGTGCCGCCAAGTGGCTCGATGAGAAGAACAACGCCAACCGTCCCGAGGCGGTGAAGATCCTCTCACAGTCTAACTACGTCGGTGCCGACTACGATGTTATCGCCAACTCAATGACCGGTACCTTTGAGTATGAGAAGGGTGACAAGCGCGATGTGCCAGACTTCAACGTCTTCTTCCGCTACAACGTCACCTACCCCTACTACTCCGATGCGATCTGGTACCTGACGCAAATGCGTCGCTGGGGACAGATCGGCGAGCAGAAACCCGATAGCTGGTTCATGGATATTGCCAAGAAGGTCTACCGTCCCGACATCTATGCGCAGGCGGCCAAGGAGCTAATTGCAGAGGGCAAGATCGCAGCCAGTGAGTTCCCGAACTTCGCCAGTGAAGATGGCTTCCGCGCACCACAGACTCACTTCATCGATGGAATTACCTACGATGGCAAAAAACCAAATGACTATCTGAAGAAGTTCGATATCGGACTCAAGGGTGGCGACAAGGTTTAGGTAATGCCCTCCGCGATGCGGAGGGGGACATGCCTAATCGAATAATCAAGGTATCTATTATGAACGCAACGATTATCAACCCGAGCAAAAGTTTCGAAGTGAAGTGGCTCTATTCACTGTTCGCCTTTCTCGAGGGCGACCGACTGGTTAAGGTCACCGCATCACTAACAAAAACTCTACTTATTCCACTCATAGCAGTAGTTATCTTTCTGGCGCTATGGAGTACGGGGGCATCCAGCGTTACAACATCGCTGGGTAAGCTGCCAGGGCCTGCACAGGTCTGGCAGCAGACGATTCAGCTCTATGCAGAGCACAAGGCGGAGCGACAGAAGGAGGTCGCTTTTTATGAGCGCCAGGATCTGCGCAACGCCAAGAAGCTGGCGAAGAATCCCGATGCAACAATCAAGACTCGTCCCTACACCGGCAAGGCGACCTTTATCGATCAGATCTTCACCAGCCTGATTACGGTGGCAACCGGATTTATTATCGCCTCGTTGATTGCCATTCCGATCGGAATTGTCTGCGGCATGAGCGTTACGCTCTACCGTGCGCTCAACCCAATCATTCAGATCTTTAAACCCGTATCACCGTTGGCCTGGTTACCGATTGTCACCATGGTGGTGAGCGCGGTCTATGTGAGTGACGACCCGATGTTCGATAAGTCGTTCATTACCTCAGCGATCACTGTAACTCTCTGCTGTGTCTGGCCGACCATTATCAATACCACCGTCGGTGTCTCATCGATCGATAAGGACCTGATCAATGTGAGCCGTGTGCTGCGTCTCGGCTGGTTCACCAAGACGATGAAGATCGTACTGCCCTCATCGGTGCCGATGATGTTTGCCGGCCTGCGTCTCTCGCTCGGTATCGGCTGGATGGTGCTGATCGCGGCCGAGATGCTGGCGCAGAATCCCGGTCTTGGAAAGTTCGTCTGGGATGAGTTCCAGAACGGTAGCTCCAACTCGCTCTCGCGCATCATGGTGGCGGTGCTGGTGATCGGTATTCTCGGTTTCCTGCTCGATCGCGGCATGCTGATGCTACAGCGCTGGGCCACCTGGGATCGCAATGCAGTACTGCGTTAAATGATTTGTAGCCCGGATGTCGCGCATCGACACCCGGGGTGTTGTTAACAATAAGCTTCCCGGATTACACGCTGTTTCATCCGGGCTACACAAGATCTATCAAGGAGCTGTCATGAACAGTTATCTAAGTCTGGAAAATATGAGTATCACCTTCGACACCGATAACGGCCCGTTGAATGTACTGAATGATGTTTCACTCAAGGTCGATAAGGGTGAGTTTATCTCACTCATCGGACACTCCGGTTGCGGTAAGTCGACGGTGCTAAATATTGTTGCCGGTCTGCTCAACGCCACCACCGGTGGTGTGCTACTGGAGAACAAGGAGGTCACCGAACCCGGACCCGACCGTGCGGTGGTATTTCAGAACCACTCGCTACTGCCGTGGCTCTCGGTCTATGACAACGTATGACTCGCTGTCGATCAGGTCTTTAGCAAGACCAAGAACAAGCAGGAGCGCGATGAGTGGACACTGCATAACCTTGGGCTGGTGCATATGAGCCACGCATTGAACCTGCGTCCCGATGAGATATCTGGTGGTATGAAGCAGCGTGTTGGTATCGCCCGCGCCCTGGCGATGGAGCCGAAGGTACTGCTGATGGATGAGCCGTTCGGTGCGCTCGATTCTCTGACCCGTACCCACATGCAGGACTCACTGATGGAGATCCAGTCGGAGTTAAATAACACCGTGATCATGATCACCCACGATGTCGATGAGGCGGTGCTGCTCTCCGACCGGATCGTGATGATGACCAACGGACCCTCAGCCACTATCGGTGAAATTCTCGATATCGAACTGCAGCGCCCACGTGACCGACTGATGCTGGCCGATGATCCTACCTACAACCACTACCGCGCCGAGGTGCTGCGCTTCCTGCACGAACGCCACGCGCAGCCCGATGTGCCGGTTAATAAGAAGAGTGATGAAGAGAGAAGTGGACCGAAGCTGAAGTTGGCGGCAGGTTGAAACGTTGAGGTGGCGTAATCAGCTCTGTGTGTTTTCTGGGTAGTGTTGACTGCGGAGTGTAAGAGTGGACTGCATAAAACGTTTAGTCGGACTGGTGTCCATTACCTGGATCGTGCTGTTTATCATTGTTACAGCGGCATGGAATGTGACGGATAACTATCCGTGGGGCGTATCGATACTGATGGTGATGATGGCACTGGTTGCCGCGTTCTATCTGCTGTTAAGACTACGTGGGCAGTTTCACTATTGCAGGGGGCGATTTGACGAGGCTCGATTTGATGCATTAACAAACCTCTATAATCGACGTGAGGAGCAACTGCAGATTGAGAGGGAGATCACCCTCTGTCGGCGGAATGGAGAGATGTTTGGTCTCATCTTTTTCGATCTGAATCGATTTAAACAGATCAATGACCAGTATGGTCACGGTGTGGGTGATCAGGCGCTGATCGCAGTGGCTGATCGCTTACAGGCAAACATTCGAAAAAGTGATGAGGTTTTTCGTCTCAGTGGTGATGAGTTTCTCTGTCTGACTCGCTTCACACACTCCCTTGGAAGCTGTGAGGGGGTTGCTGAAAAATTAGAGAGCTCTCTGTGCGTCAGTGTTGAACTGGATCAATTAAAGCTATCTGTCAGCGCAAGTTCAGGTTGTGCAATTTATCCTGCCGATGGTGAGAGTATCAAGGCGTTGATCGAAACTGCAGATCAACGCATGTATCGTGATAAATCGATCAAAAATGGTCACCACTACATCGAGCCAGCAGTGGAGAGATGTTAAGCGGGTGCCTGGTTTGTAGATACGTAGCCTGGATGGAGCAAAGTGTAATCCGGGAAACTACGCATACACCCTGATTTCGTTTTACTCCATCCGAACTGCGGTAAATGTAGTCTCGGGCTACACAGCTGTTCTGGTGTTTTCAGTAACAGCATGTTGTTTGACCTTGTTATGATGATTGTCTTATCGCTGTTCATCGCCATCTGGCTTCAGTGATTAATAAACAAGACGATGTCTCTTTATGCAATCACCCCTACCGATCCGCAACGGCGTATCTGCGAGCAAACACTTCCTACCAGTAGGTGACTGGAGCTCTATGCTGGAGTTTTTACTCGACTACTTTCCGAATGTGTCGCGTGAGATCTGGCTTGCTCGTATGGAGAGCGGCGAGGTGGTCAATGCGAATGGCGGGAAGCTAGCGCCCGATGATCCCTATCAAGCTGGCACCATGATCTACTACTACCGTGAAGTGGATGAAGAGACTCCAGTACCTTTTGATGAAGTGGTTCTGTTTCAGGATGAACATCTACTGGTGGTCGACAAGCCGCACTTTCTTCCCGTTATCCCAGCCGGTCGGTTTCTGCATGAGACCTTACTGGTACGGCTAAAACATAAACTTCAGCTTGAACACCTGATCCCACTGCATCGGCTCGACCGAGAGACGGCTGGGGTAGTGCTCTTCTCACACAATCCAGAGAGTCGTGGTGCCTATGCGTCACTGTTTGAGCAGTGTGAGATGAGTAAAGTCTATGAGGCGATAGCACCCACGCTGACGGATCGGCCACTGCTACTAACCTACCGCTCTTGAATAGAGAAAGGTGATCCATTTTTCCGCATGCAGGAGGTGGTGGGTGAGCCCAACTCCGAGACGTTTATCGAGCTGATCGAACAGCACGGCGATATCAGTCGATATCGTCTACGGCCCGTCACAGGAAAGAAACATCAGCTGCGGCTGCATATGGCGGCGTTGGGCGTTCCGATTCTTAATGATAAAAGCTATCCGGAACTACAATCTGAAAGGGGAGATGATTTTACCGCCCCTCTACAGCTGCTAGCTAAAACGATCGCCTTTGAAGACCCCTTTAGTGGAGAGAGGCGTTTCTTTCAAAGCGATAGAGATCTTGAGCTTTAACGTGTGGGCACAGAAGTGTACCCACCCTACGGCTGGGTGATCGAGCCTAAAAACCTTTGTGTTTTTTGCGGCTGGTTTTTGAAAGATGTTCTGTTTATTCGGTGACCAGTAGCGCAACTAGCAGCATGTTGATCAGTAGTAGTGCAATCGCCAGCCCGCGCCAGAAGCCGAGTGGATTGCGTTCGATCAGTGGCTGTTGCGCCTCTTTGATATAGGCGGGGTTGGGGTGGCTGAGGTCATGCTCGAACTCGGAGAGGATGTCGTAGCGGCGTGTCGCATCGAGGCGAACGGCACGCTCCAACGCCTTGTCCATCCAGAAGGGCAGCTCCGGGAAGTGGCGTTTGCCGGGAACGTAGCGCACCTGCATCAGATTGCGAGCATTGAGCTCACGGTCGTAGGGGAGCTTGCCGGTCAGCATCTCGTAGGTGATCACGCCGAGTGAGAAGAGGTCAGAGCGGCTGGTGGCGATATCACCGCGATGATACTCGGGTGCGGTGTAGTTAACGGTACCGAGCAGGTTGTCATCATCCAGTGGAGTGGCGATCTCCTCGATACCGGCGATCTTGGTCGATCCGAGGTCGATGATCTTCACCGTGCCGTGACCGTCGATAAGGATGTTCTCCGGCTTCAGGTCCTGGTGGATCATCTCGAGTCGATGGAAGGCACGCAGTCCATTAACCAACTGATGCACGATCTCGCGTACCCGTTGTAGATGAGGGCGTGGGTTGTCGTTCATCCACTGGCGCAGGGTCTGTCCCTCGATATGTTCGGTGAGGTAGTAGAGGAAGTGACGCTGACGCGGCTGATCGACAACCTTCAATACGTGGTCGCTGTTGAGACGTCGTCCCGCCCACTCCTCATGCAGAAACTGATTGATGTAGTCGGGGTCGTCGTTGTAGTTGACCGAGGGGGCCTTGAGTACCAGTCGTTCACCGCTCTCCTCATCCTCAACAAGAAACACCTCGGTACGTTTACTGGAGAAGAGTTCGCGCAGCACCCGATAGCCATCGATGCGCATACCGGCCGAGAGTGAGGGCGGGAAGGGGAGTTCGGTGAGGCTGCGATAGAACTCCTGTTCATTCTGATTGGGCAGTGACTCGACACTCACCAGCTGGCAGGTGAGGTTGTCATCGCTCTGCTGCTGTTCGGCATGTTTAACGATTGCCTCGCAGGTTGTCTGCAGCTCTCTGCCGCCTTCAATGAGCATCCGTTTCAGCGTGGCATCGTCGATGAATTCGTGTACGCCGTCGCTAAGCAGTAGAAACTGATCGCCCTGTTCCAGATTGATCGTACGAAAGTCGATATCGATATGAGGCTCGATACCCATCGCGCGGCTGAGGTAACTGCGATCGTTGGCGATCTGGATGCGGTGGTCGGTGGTCAGTCGTTCCAGGTCGTTATTGCGTAGTCGATAGACGCGCGTATCACCAACATGGAACAGGTAACCGGTGTTGGACTTGAGCACCAGTGCGCTAAAGGTGGTGACCATCCCTTTGGCGCTGTTGTACTCACGTTGTCCATTACCATAGAGCCAGCGATTGAGTGCTGAGAGCACCTTCTGTACTGAACTCTTTACCGTCCAGCTCTCCGGCGTGCTGTAGTAGTCGTTAAAAAATCCGCTGACACACGCCTCGCTCGCCTCACGTCCCGCCTCGCAACCACTCATACCGTCGGCGATCACGATCGATATGCCCTTGGTGTTGAGTGCCGAACCTTCGGGCGTGAGGATGCCGCAGGCATCTTCATTCTCTGCCTTGATGCCAGCGACGCTGTACTGACCGCTGGTGATGGTGAGTTGTCTGCTCATGGCGTTAGATAGTACCCCGGATGAGACAAAAAGAAGCGGGCGGTGCTGTAGCTGCTACAGACGCCGCCCGCTGTGGTTTGTTGAAAGATGATCAGGCGACGTCGATCATCTGCACGGTGCCATCAGGCATCACCTCGGCCATTTGGCCGGCTGGCTCATCGAGGAAGAGCAATACCGCTGCCAGTACCACGATCGCCGCGCCACCGATCACCATGAAGAAGATCGAGGGTGAGACGAAGGAGAGTATGGTGAGGAAGGTGACCGCGCCGACGTTACCGTAGGCACCCGCCATACCGGCGATCTGTCCGGTCATGCGACGCTTGACCAGTGGCACCATCGCGAACACCGCACCCTCACCCGACTGGACAAAGAATGAGCAACCCATGGTGACCAGTACTGCTACTGTGATCGGCCAGCTCGAATCGATCTGACTCATAACGAAGTAGCCGATCGAGAGGCCGGTGATCAGGATCGCGAGGCTCTTCTTTCGACCGATCTTATCGGAGGCGAGACCACCCGAGGCGCGTGCCACCAGATTCATGAAGGCGTATCCGGAGGCGAGCATGCCGGCCTGGACGATTGAGAGTTCGAAGGTGTCCATGAAGAAGAGCGGCAGCATCGAGACCACGGCCAGCTCGGAGCCGAAGGTGACGAAGTAGGCAAGGTCGAGTACTGCAACCTGCTTGAACTTGTAGCGTTCGATCTCCGGTACCGGTGCATTAAAGACGTGGCTGTTGATCTGGTAGATCCGAATAGTCTGGAAGATGTAGAGACCGATCAGTGAGGCATAGATCATGGTGGCGGGAGCATCACCCAGCATCTTCAGGTTGCTTGGACCGAGCTTCCAGGTGAGCAGCGCCAGTGCTGCATAGAGCGGGATGTTCATTAGCAGGTAGAGGAAGAAGTCGCCGCGACTGGAGATCTCCATCGCACCGTTTTTCTTCGGCTTGAAGTAGGTCGAGCCCTTGGGGGTGTCGGTAACGCTAAAGAAGTAGACCACCGAGTAGATCAGAATCATTGCACCGGTGGTGGCAACGGCATAACGCCAGCCATCATCACCGCCGTACCAGAGTGCGAGTGTTGGCAGGGTGAGCGCGGCTGCGGCGGAACCGAAATTACCCCAACCACCGTAGATGCCCTCAGCGAGACCAACCTCACGGGCAGGGAACCACTCGCTGATCATGCGAATACCGATCACAAAACCGGCACCGACAAAACCGAGCAGGAAGCGGATCATCGCCAGCGTTTCGAAATCATCAGCGAAGGCGAAACCGAAACAGAGGAAGCTTGAGACAAATAGCAGCATCGAAAAGATGCGGCGAGGTCCGAAGGCGTCAACCAGCATACCGATAATGATGCGCGCCGGAATGGTCAGCGCCACATTAAGGATCAACAGCATCTTCACCTCCTGATCGCTCAGACCGAAGGTCTCACGGATCGATGCCATCAATGGTGCATGGCTGAACCAGACAACAAAGGTGAGGAAAAAGGCGAACCAGCTGAGGTGCAGGATGCGTGTCTTTCCGCTAAAGGAAAACAGGTTGAGTTTCGATTCCGACATTGGAATTAGGTCTCCGTCATTGAAGTTGATGAACCTCTATTAGCAAGTTCCGGGCCAGCTTTTCAAAGTGGCAAAAAAGCCCTGTTTTGGCTGATTTTGTTTCCTTTCGCACGGCGCTTCGCTGGGTGGTGGTGCGTGCTCTAACCTCTCTGCACCAAAAGGGGGGTTGTCTCTGCGCTGTTGCCGCGCACCTGTTCCGATGAACGCACCGATCTGGTGCTTAAGGGGGGTGTTGAAGACATAGTGAATTTATTGGTATTTCATAACCAACTGAAAAGCATAGATAAATAAAAGTTCGTTGATGGGTGGATGACACTGGCATGCCCCTTGCTCTAGAGAGGGACAAGCTCACTGCAACAACGGAATACTCACTATGAAAGAAAGATTGATACTGATTGGAAACGGCATGGCCGGTGTGCGCACGCTCGAAGAGCTGCTGAAGATCGCACCCGATACCTATGAGATCACCGTCTTCGGTGCCGAGCCCTACGGCAACTACAATCGCATCATGCTCTCGCCGATGCTCACCGGTGAGGCAACGCTCGATGAGATCATGCTCAACACCCCCGAGTGGTACGCCGAGAACAACATCACTCTGCATACCGGTAAGACGGTAGTGAGGATAGATCGTAAAACCGTCTCGTTATAACCGATGACGGGACCGAGGCCGCTTACGATCGACTACTGGTCGCTACCGGTTCTAATCCTTTATTCTTCCCGTCCCTGGTCACGAGCTCGAAGGTGTGATCGGCTTCCGCGACGTGAAGGATGTCGAGACGATGGTCGAGACCTCGAAGCAGTATCGCCATGCAGTAGTCATAGGTGGTGGTCTGCTCGGTCTTGAGGCGGCCAACGGTCTGCAGAAACACGGTATGAAGGTTCGCGTGGTGCATATCCGCGACACCCTGATGGAGCAGCAGCTCGATACAGAGGCTGGCACCCTGCTGCAGCAGGAGCTGGAGGAGCGCGGCGTTGAATTCATTATGGGCGCCTCGACCAAGGAGATCCTTGGCCGCAAACGGGTACAGGGTGTTACCTTTGAAGATGGTCGTGAGGTGACCGCCGATCTGGTCGTGATGGCGGTCGGTATTCGTCCCAACATCGCCCTGGCCGAGTCGGCCGGTATCTACTGTGGTCGCGGTATCGTCGTTAACGACACCATGCAGACCTATGACCCACGCGTCTACGCGGTGGGTGAGTGTGTACAGCACCGTAACCAGTGTTACGGTCTGGTCGCACCGCTGTTTGAGATGGCCAAGGTCTGTGCCAACCACCTCGCCCAGCTCGGTTACGGTCGTTACGAGGGATCGGTCACCTCGACCAAGCTGAAGGTGACCGGTGTCGATCTCTTCTCGGCGGGTGACTTTGTCGGTGACGATGAGTGTGAGCAGATTGTCTACCGCGACCCCTCAAAGGGCATCTATAAAAAGGTGGTGCTGAAGGACAACCGCATCCAGGGTGCGGTGCTCTACGGCTCGACCATGGACGGTCCGTGGTACTTCCAGTTGATGCGTGAGGAGGCCGATGTCAGCGCCTTCCGCGATACTCTGATGTTCGGTCAGGGCCACCTCGGTGATTCGGGCCACGGTGCCGGTAATACCGTGATGAATATGTCGGATGACACCGAGGTGTGCGGTTGTAACGGTGTCACCAAGGGCGACATCGTGCACGCTATCACCACCGAAGGACTCTTTACCCTTGATGAGGTGAAGGCGCATACCAAGGCCTCGGCCTCCTGTGGCGGCTGTAGTGGTCTGGTCGAACAGATTCTCGCCGCAACCGTTGGTAGCGATCTCTCCCATCCGAAGGTCAAACCGATGTGTGGCTGTACCGATCACAGCCACGATCAGGTGCGTGCAGCGATTGTCGATAGTGAGCTGACCTCAATGGAGGCGGTCTATCAGAAGCTGGAGTGGCGCAATCCGAATGGTTGTCCCACCTGTCGTCCAGCGCTTAATTACTACCTGATCTCCTCCTGGCCGACCAAGGCGGTCGATGATCCGCAGTCGCGCTTCATCAACGAGCGTGCCCACGGCAACATCCAGAAGGATCGTACCTACACCGTCGTGCCGCGTATGTGGGGCGGTGTCACCACCCCCGATGAGCTGCGTGCCATCGCCGATGCGGCCGATAAGTATGAGGTGCCGATGGTCAAGGTGACTGGCGGTCAGCGTATCGATCTGGTTGGTCTGAAGAAGAATCAACTACCGGCGATCTGGTCAGACCTGAATGATGCCGGCATGGTCTCTGGCCACGCCTACGGCAAGGCGCTGCGAACGGTTAAGACCTGTATCGGTTCACAGTTTTGTCGCTTCGGTACTCAGGACTCAGTCGCGATGGGTATTGATCTGGAGAAGCTGAGCTGGGGTTCCTGGACCCCGCACAAGTTCAAGATGGCCGTCTCCGGCTGTCCGCGTAATTGCGCCGAAGCGACTATCAAAGACTTTGGCGTGGTGGCAGTCGACTCGGGTTATGAGCTACATATCGGCGGTAACGGCGGTATCAAGGTACGTGTCACCGATCTGCTGGCCCGTGTCGAGACCGATGGTGAGGTGCTCGAGTATGCCGCGGCCTTCATGCAGCTCTATCGCGAAGAGGCGCGCTATCTGGAGCGTACTGCGCCGTGGATCGAGCGTGTCGGTCTCAACTATGTGAAGGAGCGCCTCGTCGATGATGTTGAGAATCGTAAGGCACTCAGTGCCCGCTTCCTGATCTCGCAGGAGATCTCGCAGAAGGACCCCTGGGCCGAGCATACCAAGCCTGAGCATCGTCTCGAATTCGTACCGATGAAAACCTTTAACGAAGATGAGGAGAAGGTCGTTGCTAACGGCTGATTTCAGATCAATCAGCGGAGAACCGATATGAGCACTCTCTACGAACGTTTGGGTGGTGAAAAGGTGATCGATGCCGCTGTCGATCTCTTTTACAACAACGTGATGGCCGATGAGCGCATCAACTACTTCTTTGAAAATACCGATATGGCCAGGCAGCGTGGCCACCAGAAGAAGTTTCTTAGCTTCGCCTTCGGTGGCTTGCCGAACTACTCCGGGCGGGGAATGCGCGAGGCGCATGCTCCGCTGGTTAAGAAACTGGGTCTTAACGATAGTCACTTCGATGCGGTGATCGAGAACCTCGGTGCCGCGCTGCAGGCGCTGAATGTTCCTGCTGAACTGATCGGTGAGGCGGCATCAATTGCCGAATCGATACGTGACGATGTGCTCTGCAGATAGTGCAGAGCGAAATTGATAGAGGATTAAATAATGTCGAACTGGGTTGAGATTGGAAAGCTTGATGATATTCCCCGTTTGGGTTCACGGGTTGTGGCGAGTGGTGATGAAGAGATCGCGATCTTCCGCACCTCAGATGATGAGCTGTTCGCCCTGCGCAACAAGTGCCCACACAAGGGCGGGCCGCTCTCCGAGGGGATTGTGCACGGTAAAAAAGTGACCTGTCCGCTGCACAACTGGAACGTTGATATCGATTGCGGTGCGGTTGTCGCGCCCGATGAAGGGTGTGTGCCGACCTATGAGGTGAAGGTTGAGGCGGGTGTGATCTCGCTCAACACGGTTGCCAATAAAAACTGCTAAACGCTACGCGGGTAGTGTCTGCGTACTACCTGTTTCCAACGAACTGAGGTGAGATAGATGCTTTTTGGTCGTCAGAAGAAGAACCCGATCACGATCGCCAATAAGGATGTGCAGGAGTGGAAGTACGCCACCTGCGGTTACTGCTCCACCGGTTGTTCCATTGAGGTGGGTCTCGACAGTAACGGCAGGGCAGTCGCCTCGCGCGGCGTTGCCGATGCCAATGTGAACCAGGGCAAACTCTGCCTGAAGGGGATCTTTGAGCACGAACTGTTCGACTCCGCCGGACGAGGCCTGACGCCGAAGATGCGCGAGCACTGGCACCAGCCGTGGGCCGAGACCAACTGGGATGCGGCGCTCGACAAGGTGCACGACGAGATCGTCTCTATCCAGCAGAAGTATGGCCGCGACTCCGTGGCGGTGATCTCCACCGGGCAGATGCTGACCGAGGAGTTCTACACCCTCGGCAAGCTGACCCGCGGCCTGATCGGTACCAACAACTACGACGGCAATACATGGCATCGGCCGTCTCGGGCTACAAGCGCTCCTTCGGCTCCGACGGCCCACCTGGCTGCTACGACGATTTTGAGCACACCGACTGCCTGATCGCCTGGGGCTCCAATCTGCCCGAGCAACATCCGATCATCTACTGGCGTATGAAGGAGGCGCAGGAGCGGCGCGGCTTCCCGCTGGTAGTGGTCGATCCGCGTGTCACCATGCTGGCACAGAATGCCCATATCCATCTGCCGATCACGCCCGGTACCGACGTGGTGCTGCAGAACGCGCTGATGCATGTGCTGATCAAGGAGCAGATGATCGATGAGCGCTATATCGCCGCCAATACCAACGGCTTTGATGCGCTGAAGTCGGAGGTCGAAAAGTACGACCCGGTGACCGCCTCGAAGATCTGCGGTATCGACGAGGATTCGATTCGCCAGGTGGCACGTCTCTTCGGCAACGCCGGTGCGGCGATGCAGATCTGGACCATGGGTATTAATCAGTCGACCCACGGTTCCGACGGCGTGGTCGGTATCAACAACCTGGCGCTGCTCACCGGCAACATTGGCAAACCGGGTGGCACCAGCCTCTCGATCACCGGCCAGTGCAACGCGATGGGTACCCGCGAGTGGTCCTCCTGTTCCGGTCTACCTAACTACCGTGTGCTGGAGAATCCCGAACACCGTGCGGAGATCGCCAGGGCGTGGAACGTTGATCCCGAATTCTTCCCCAAGCAGCGAGGCATGTTCCAGACCGATATCTACCACGCCATTGAGTCGGGTCAGATCAAGGGGCTCTGGCTGATCGCCACCAATCCGCTTACCTCACTGCCCAACAGTGCGCGGGTGCGCAAGGCGATGGAGAAACTCGAGTTCTGTGTTGTGCAGGACTGCTACGAAGATACCGAGAGTGCCCACTACGCCCATGTCTATCTGCCTGCCGGTACTTGGGCGGAGAAGGAGGGGGTGATGACCAACACCGAGCGGCGCATCAATCTGGTTACACCGATCAGCACCCCGCCGGGTGAGGCGAAGCCCGACCTGTGGGTCTTCAATCGTATGGCGGAGCGTTTCAACAAGGAGGGTAGGGTGAGCTTTCCGGAACGCGCCCCCGATGTGTTTCTCGAGATGGGTTCACTCTCGAAGGGGCGTCTCTGTGATATCTCCGGCATGAACCACGAACTGCTGGAGCAGAGTCGTGGTGTTCAGTGGCCCTACACCGAGCAGCAGTTGGAGAGGGGTGAGGCACCGCCGAAGGGTGGCAAGCGCCTCTACACCGAGGATGGCGCTTTCAGCTATCCCGACGGCAAGGCGAAGCTGATACCGCTCCCCTTTATCGATAACAACGAGGTGCCGGATGAGAAGTTCCCCGTCTGGCTCAATACCGGTCGTCTGATCGAGCACTGGCACGGCCGTACCAAGACCGGCAAGATCGGTAACAACAACAAATACAGTCCCATTCCGTTCATCGAGATCAATCCCGATCTGGCAGCGGAACTGGGGGTTGAGCGCGGTGATTATGTGCGTCTCGTCTCGCGCCGCTCCGATGCGGTGGTGATGGCGCAGCCGACCCACCGTGTACCGAAGAACATGGTCTTCCTTCCGTTCCACTTCCACGACTGTGCCAACCGCCTCACCCTGGGGCTGCTCGATCCGCACTCGCGTCAGCCCGCCTACAAGCAGTCGGCGATTCGCATCGAGACGATTGCCGATCAACTCGGTGCCGCGCGTCTGAGCATGGAAATGAGAAAATTTTGAGGTGTTGCGATGTTAGTTAAAGTGACAGATTCAGCAGTAGAGCAGAGCATCGAAGGTGAAGCGCCGATCTTCAAAGCGCGTGCCAATGAGCCGACCTATGCGCTGCTCAATGATCCGAGTAGTCAGACACATAACCGCTACGGAAGGTCGATAGAGACCGTGACTGAGGAAGACCCACGCTACGGTGTCAGTCTCAAGATCAACGAAAATCCTGAGATTGGCGATAATCCCAACCGCTACAAACAGCACGGCTTCTACTTCAACGCCGACAACTGTATCGCCTGCCACGCCTGTGAGGCGGCCTGCAGTGAGAAGAACGACAACCCGGCGCACATCGCCTTCCGCTCGGTCGGTTTTGTCGAGGGGGGTAGCTATCCCGCCTATCAGCGCCTCAACATCTCGATGGCGTGCAACCACTGCGACAATCCGGTCTGTCTGAAAGGTTGTCCGACCCGCGCCTATACCAAGTTCGCCGAGTATGGTGCGGTGCTGCAAGACCCCGATATCTGTTTCGGCTGCGGCTACTGCACCTGGGTCTGTCCGTACAACGCGCCGCAGCTCGATCCGGTGAAGGGGCAGGTGACTAAATGTAATATGTGTGTCGACCGTCTTGAGGTAGGACTCAAACCCGCCTGCGCCTCCGCTTGTCTCGGCAAGGCGCTCGACTTCGGTGTGATCGAGAACGTGCCCGAGGGGCGAACCCAGGCGAAGGCGGAGATCCCCGGCTTCCCGCGCACCGACATCACCAACCCCAACATCCGCTTCCAGCAGACGCGCACCACCCAACGCGACATGCAGCGCGTCGACAGTACCCCGCTCAAGTACCACCGTGACGATAGCGAGGGCAGGTTCCGTCCGGCACTCGATCCGAAGCACGGCTTCAAGCGTGAGTGGAACCTGAAGAGGCTGCTCGGTTCGCATGAGAATGCCCATATTGCCTTCACCCTGAGTGTGCAGACGGTAATGGGTGCCTTTGCCATGCTGGTACTCGGCAGCTGGTTCGGTCAGGAGGCGATCGCTAACTTCGCCGCCAGCTCCGCCTTTGTGCCAGCGCTGTCGGTGATGTTTGTGATGATGGCGGTCGGTCTGTTCAAGCTCAATATGCATCTGGGCAAACCGCACCGCTTCTATCGCGGTTTCTACAACCTGCGCATGTCGCCGGTGAGTCGTGAGATAGCGGGGGTCACCCTCTTCTTTGTCGGCCTGGCCGGTTTCACCCTCTTCGCCCTCTTCGCCCTCTTCGCCCTCTCCGATGAACTCTTCGGTCACAACTTCCCGGTGGTGATCCAGGATGTATTCGCGGTGCTGGGTCTGGCGGGTGCCGCTATTGGCGGTTACTTCATGTACAAGCTCTACCGCATTCCGGCGCGCCCCTTCTGGGACCACTGGCAGACCGCCGCTACCTTTGCCGGTAGTGCACTGAGTCTCGGTGCACTGCTACTGGCGGTAATCGCACTGCTTACCGCTCAGATGACGCCGGAGCTGGGCCGTCTGCTGGCGATGATCGCCGGTGTTGGTCTGGCGCTGGAGGGCGTGGGACTGCTCTACCACGCCAGGGATCTGAAGGGGCATGAGAGTGAAGGTGCCGCCTCCTTCTACGAGCAGTCGACCACCTTCGGTTACGCCTACTGGCTGCGCAACGGCCTGCTGGCGGTCTCACTGATCGTTGCGGTCGGCATGGCGCTGATGGGATTGATCGACGGCTGGGCCTTCGCACTGCTGGCAGTAATGGCGCTGGTCAGCTCAACCATCGGTCGCGCGCTTTTCTATGTACTGGTGATTCCCACCACTATGCCCGGCGCCTTCTTCTGGAAGAACAGAGGGTTTGTCGAGCATGCGCGTGAAGTCGGTCTCGCCGATATGCCGCAGCTCGGCGTCGCCTACGAGCAGCACCACCAGTTCAAGGTGAGGGAGCTGGTTGAAACCATCCGTACCACAACAGTGCGCGAAAAGTTATCACAAGCTTGGCGAATCGTTACCGGATGAGAATTGGTAAGACGAGTGGCTGAGATTGGTTGTGAACAACTCAGCTATACCGCCATATCCTCTCAGCTATGCTCATACGTTTTAACTCAATCAAGTAAATGCACTATTATTCTCTCCGCAATGGAGAGTTATTGGCATGGATCTGCCGTCCGCCTTAAAGAACTGCTCCATTTTTATCAGTCTAACGAACTCAGGGTATCACCTCCGGCGTGTCGGTGTGGCTGCTGTTTTGAAGAAAATACCAAGGAGAGAATTATGCGTAGTGCTGTAAGGAGTGTCATTCTGCTTGTGACAATGTTTTTAGTCGGTTGTGCATCGTTACCGACTGCTCAGGAGATGAGAAGCGATGTGGTTGACTATCAGTTGCCAAAATTGCCAGAGGAAGGGAAAGCGATTGTCTATGTTGTCCGGCCATCGAGTCTGGGCGGATTGATACGATTTAATGTCTTTGTCGATGATCAGCAGCCCGAATCAGAGATGGGTTATACAAGGGGAATCAATATATCTACTTCACTGTTGATCCTGGTGAACATCAGATTCTTTCTAAAGCGGAGAACTGGGCCGAGACAAATGTTACGGCGAATTCTGGAGATATTATCTATATCCATCAAGACCCGAAGATGGGAATACTCATGGCGAGAAATTCATTGTTTAAACTTCAGGCGTATGAAGGTAAATATCATGTCAAGCACCTGAAGGCTGGAACAATTATTAAACAAGATAAGTAGCTGGCTTTATGTGATTATCAATGATGTCTCCGTATGCGCTGTAGAAGAGACTGGTGTGTGCGGAGATATTTCGATTTCGCGGTTATCGACTTAGTTTGTGATAGGAGAAGAAACGGTGGTTGAGAAGAGCTCAAATCTTGGAACGTTCGCTGACCGCCATGGAGAGCGAAGTGAGGGCGGTTAGTCCCCGATAGTCGACGCCGTCTGTATATTCGTAGTTGAGAGCGCGAGCGAACGACGGAGAAGATGCAGCAGCGGCTTTATGTCGGCGTAGAGTCACTGAGGGAGTTGTGTAGAGCCGCGAAGAGGTGATTACGCAACGTACGCAGGACGGTCGGGCGCCGCAGGCATAAACGGTCGCGTGAAGTTTTTGCTGTTTGCTTGGGCTTGGATGCCCAAAACAAACTTTCGCAAAAATAGCGACTCCCGGTGTTATTGTCGGTGGCTCATGGATCGGTGGGGCGGTGATGTGCACCATTATGTACGTGATGATGAATGCGATGCTGAATATGCAGGAGTCGATGAACGCCATGATGTCATCTATGCAGGCGATGCAGACCGACATGGGCAGCATGTCGGGTGATATGGGTGAAATGAAAGGCGGCATGAACACCATGGCGGTGAAGATGACCGAGATGGAGCAGGAGATCGCCGAGGTGGATACCCATATGTCGGACATGTATGTGCTGATGTCAGATGACCTTGATTCACTTGCCCGTAATGTCTCGATTATGGCGCCTTCTGTTGCGAGTATGGGGCCGTCGATGAACCGAATGGGTTACAACATCGATCGTGGCGTGAACTCCTTCTCCAACCCGGCGGACTATATGGGCAACATGTTTCGTTAAGCATTTGAGTTGATCTTTGGTGAATGTCCGGTGTTCACTGCATGCGCTGTAGCACTCCCATTACCTGCTCTCAGGGATGTTTGTCTCCATATCTCATATTCACGTTATCTTGTTGTATTGTCAGTCTCTAACCGGGTGATGCCTGGTTTGTAGGTGGTTTTCTGACGCCGTCTGTAGGCGGTAGCTGTAAGTCAATGGCATCAGGTTTAAATGGGCTGGATAACAACAACTAACCAGATGCTGGCGCTGGTTTGAGTCAAACGCTGACCGCCATGGATAGCGAAGCGAAGGCGGTTAGTCCGCGATAGTCGACGCCGTCTGCATATTCGTAGTTGAGAGCGCGAGCGAACGACGAAGAAGATGCAGCAGCGGCTTTATGTCGGCGTAGAGTCACTGAGGGAGTTGTGTAGAGCCGCGAAGAGGTGATTACGCAACGTACGCAGGACGGTCGGGGCGCCGAAGGCATAAACGGTCGCGTTAAGTTTTTGCTGTTTGCTTGGGCTTGATGCCCAAAACAAACTTTCGCAAAAATAGCGACTCCCCGAAAGAAACTCTCTGTTTTCTTGTCTATATTCAGAGGCATGAGAACAAAGATGCGAGAGACGCCGCTAATAGCGGCGATTGATCACCTGTTACGGCGTATTCCCCCTGAGACTGTTGTTATTGCAACCGCACTGGTGGCGATCTCGGCCTTTATTGGTGTTTACCTTTATGAGCGGCAGGTCGAGGAGATCTCTCTCTCCGTTGAATTTGAAACTGCGGCTGGCGAGCGAATTGATGCGATCAGTAATGAGTTGGCGCGTCATGAGCAGATCGTACGCGCCCTTTCAGCCTTTGTTAAAACCAACCCCAAGGTCTCCAAGGCCGATTACAGCACCTATGTTCGCCAGTTGCTGACGTCACATGGTGATTTTCAGGCTCTCGAATGGATACCCCGCGTAACCCATGATCAGCGGACAGCATTTGAGAGATCTGCGAGCGAACTCTACCCAGGCTTTCAAATCAGTGAGATCAGTGAGGAGGGGGTGCTGGTTGGTGCTGCAGAGCGTGATATCTATTTCCTCGTTTTCTATATCGAACCGACGGATGGAAACGAGAGTGCATTGGGTTTTGATCTTGCCTCAGAGATGGGCCGACGTGTTGCGCTTGAGCAGGCACGTGATAGTGGCCAGTCGTCAACTTCCGATCCACTTAAACTTGTACAAGAAGTGAACGGTGCCGCAGCTTTCCTTCTCTATGTGCCTGTCTATGAAGGTGTAGAGCCACCAGCTTCTGTTGTAGGGCGGCGTAATAGGTTGCTCGGGTTTGCGCTGGGAGTTTTTCACATTAACGATATGGTGGAGGAGGCGATATCGATCCTGAAGCCGCGTGGGATCGATATCTGGATTGATGAGCGATCACAGGATGGGGAATTACAACAAATCTATCGACATCAATCCCGCATCGCCAGTCAATCGATCAGGGCGATGGCATCTTCCGATGCTCGATTCGTAAAGGCGGAGACGATCAAAGTGGCCGGAGGTGAGTGGCGAATAGTCACGGCGCCAGCATCTGGCTACTTTGAACCGCAGTTAGGCTATGCCGCCTGGGTGCTGCTAGTGGGAGGGGTGTTTACAACCCTATTTATTGCCATATATGTCTACTCTTGGCAGCGCCAGTTTCGCGCTACTCAGGAGAGTGATGAGCACTTTCGTTATCTGTTTGAAAATATGGCGCAGGGAGTGGTCTACCAGAATGTAGAAGGAAATATCACCGCTAATAATCCGGCGGCTGAGAGAATTCTTGGTCTTGAAAGGACGGAGTTGAACGGGCGCCACTCGAACGATTCGCGGTGGCAGGCGATTCACATCGATGGGTCTGAATTCCCGTCGCTGACCGCCATGGAGAGCGAAGTGAGGGCGGTTAGTCCCCGATAGTCGACGCCGTCTGTATATTCGTAGTTGAGAGCGCGAGCGAACGACGGAGAAAGATGCAGCAGCGGCTTTATGTCGGCGTAGAGTCACTGAGGGAGTTGTGTAGAGCCGCGAAGAGGTGATTACGCAACGTACGCAGGACGGTCGAGGCGCCGCTGGCATAAACGGTCGCGTGAAGTTTTTGCTGTTTGCTTGGGCTTGGATGCCCAAAACAAACTTTCGCAAAAATAGCGACTCCCGTTGAGACACACCCTTCAATGGTGGCTCTGCATTCAGGGCGTGTGGTCAAGGATGTAGTAATGGGGGTGTACAACCCAATCGAGAGTGGACACCGATGGATACTGGTTAACAGCGTTCCAGAGTTTGAGCCTGACGAGAAGAAGCCCTGCCAGGTGATTACCACCTTTGATGATATTACCGACCTTAAACACGCTACTGAGGAGGCTGAAGCGCAGCGTGATATAGCGCAGAGTTATCTCGATATTGCCGGTGTGATGATGTTGGCGCTTGATCACGACGGAAACGTGATGATGATTAACCGCAAGGGGTTGGAAATTGTCGGTTATAACGAAGATGAGGTGGTTGGGCGTAACTGGTTTGATCTCTGCATCTCGGTAACTGAACAGGAGCGGCTCTGGGGTGAGGTGTTTACACCGCTGCTGTCGGGGCAACATCAGATGGGTGTGATTACCCATGAGAACTGGATTATCAACAGCTCGGGTGAACGGCGATTAATCGAGTGGTCCAATACCGTACTGCAGAGAGACGTAGAGGGAAAGGCGATAGGCACTCTGAGTTCTGGTACCGATGTAACCGAGCGGCGGATGGGTGAAGAGGGGTTGTTGCTGCGTAATCGGGCCGTTGAGGCAACACTCAATGGCGTGTTGATTACCGATGCAATACGCCCAAATAACCGTATTACCTACGTCAATCCAGCCTTCGAACTGATCACGGGCTATCGTGCAGAGGAGGTTATTGGGAAAAATCCAAATTTCCTTCAGGGAATGGAGCAGGAGCAGCCGGAGTTGGAGAAGATCCGCCAGGCCGTTGCCGAACACCGTACCGGCAGCGCACTGCTGCGAAACTATCGTAAGGATGGATCGCTGTTTTGGAATGATCTCCATGTTGCACCGGTTCAGGATGAGAATGGTCGGGTGACGCACTATGTTGGCATTATCAATGATGTTAGCGAATACAAACGTTATGAGAATCAGCTTGAATACCAGGCCAACCATGATGACCTGACCGGATTGCCCAACCGTAACCTGATGCAGGATCGTCTCAGTCAGGCGATCGCCTATGCGCATCGCTATCAACCGCTGACCGCCATGGATAGCGAAGCGAAGGCGGTTAGTCCCCGATAGTCGACGCCGTCTGCCTATTCGTAGTTGAGAGCGCGAGCGAACGACGAAGAAGATGCAGCAGCGGCTTTATGTCGGCGTAGAGTCACTGAGGAGTTGTGTAGAGCCGCGAAGAGGTGATTACGCAACGTACGCAGGACGGTCGGGGCGCCGTAGGCATAAACGGTCGCGTTAAGTATTTGCCGCTTGCTTGGGCTTGGATGCCCAAAACATGCTTCCGCAAAAATAGCGACTCCCCGAGCATGGCAGCGGTGCTGTTTATCGATATTGATCAGTTCAAGGTGATCAATGACAGTCTGGGTCACTCGGTCGGTGATCACATGCTGAAGATATTTGGTGACCGGCTGAAAACCTTTGCTCGCGAAGGCGACACGGTAGCCCGATATGGTGGGGATGAATTTGTGATGGTCTTTGCTGATGTGGGGAGTGTTGATGATATTCCACCGATAGCGAATCGATTACTGGTAGATGTAGCGCAGTCAATCGATTACAAAGATATCAATCTGCATATTACCGTCAGTGCCGGTATTAGCATCTTTCCTCGTGACGGAAGTAATAGTGAGACTCTGCTAAAGAATGCCGATGCGGCGATGTATCGTGCCAAGGAGCTGGAGCGTAATAACTTCCAGTTCTTTACCGAGGAGCTCAATACGCGAGTGATGGAGCGTGTGACACTTGAGAGTGAGCTGCGTCGTGCAATTGAAAACGATGAGTTGTTACTCCACTACCAACCACAGGTGAATCTGGTCAGTGGAAAAATCACCGGTTTTGAAGCGCTGCTGAGATGGGAGAACCCCAAGCATGGTCTGATTCCTCCTAATCGGTTTATTCCGTTGGCAGAGGATACCGGGCTGATTATCCCGATTGGCGACTGGGTGTTACAAACGGCCTGTGCCCAGGCTGTGGCGTGGCGGGAGATGGGGCTGCCGCCCGTGGTGATGTCGATCAACGTTTCAATGCATCAACTGCGGAGTCTGGAGTTTAATCACACCATTGCGGCGGCTCTAAAAAGGCATCAACTGCCAGCAGAACAACTAGAGATTGAGGTGACAGAGAGTGCGCTGATGGATGATCCTGAAGGGGTGAGAAAGTTGCTGGAAAAGGTACGTGACATGGGGGTTATGATCGCTCTGGACGATCTTGGTACCGGTTATTCAAGCCTCAGTCAGTTGAAACACTTCCCCTTCGGTCGGCTCAAGATCGATCAGTCGTTTGTCGCCGAGCTGGTTCATGAGACAGAGAGTGCAGCGATCGTACGTACCATCATCGCCATGTCTCAGGGGCTGGGATTGAATGTGATTGCAGAAGGGGTGGAGACCGAGTCACAACTTTCGATATTACGTAGAAATGGTTGTTACGATATTCAGGGCTACTACTTTAGTCGATCGGTTGAGAGTGCCCAGGCACAAGAGATGTTGCAGAACGGTAACGTGATCGATATACCCAATGACGAAGGAGCGCGTACGCCTACGCTTCTATTGGTTGATGATGAGCCGAATATCCTGAGAGCGCTGAAACGTACGCTCAGGGATGAGGGTTATCACATTCTCGCAGCAGAGAGTGCGGACGAGGCCTTTGAGCTGCTGGCCCAAAATGAGGTGGATGTGATTGTCTCGGATCAACGTATGCCAAAGATGAATGGCGTTGAGTTATTGAATATTGTTAAAGAGCTCTATCCCGATGCCGTTCGCATGATACTGAGTGGTTATACCGATCTTGATACGGTGACCGAAGCAGTCAATAGGGGGTGGATCTACCGCTTCCTCGCTAAGCCATGGGATGACCAGCAGTTGCGCGGTCATATACGCGATGCTTTCTCATCTCATATGCAATAGCAGTTGTCTCAACATAAGTCGCATTAGTGGTCTACGTTTACTGCGCGGTCAGAGGATGTCCGTTTCTGCAGGGTCTGATTGCTGTTGCAGAGAGCTTGTGTGATAGTCGTTTATTCCAACATCACTTTAGATGTTTTCAAAGGAGGTAGTTCGATATGGCTTCAAAGAAAGTGAAAGGTCTGAAAAAAGAGATTAAGGCACGTAAGGGTAAGGTCTCCAAGCAGGAGAAGAAACTCAAAAAATTGAAGAAGGCACTAAAGAAAGCGAAATAATGGACCGGCATGCAGAGCTTTTATTAGTCTGCTACGGACCAGAATAGATAAGGGGAGCAAACGCTCCCCTTTTTTCGGCCTAATAAATGAGGCGTGACTAAGGCGCTCCATATCGAGTTGCGAATTGTTGTCTCATATTAAATAGCCCCGGGATTAGAGCCACAGACAATGTCGTCCTCACGCTTTTTTGTAACTCACCAATCACTGCGCTCCCGATGTCATTATCAGAAGGTCATGCGATCTCTCTAATTTCATGATGCGGGTACACAATCGATGGTTGGATCTGCGTAAGAATGGTGTGTGAATAGAGAGGCTCTTGTCGTTTTTGTGAGGATCAAGTGGAGGAATACCGACGGCTGCGCCATGCTCTGACGATATGGGGACGTAGATGGTCCACGTAACGACTGTTCCGCTGATGAGTGACGACAGGTTTGGATTTGGCATCTCGATTGCCGGGCGCTTATTCTGATTGGTATTTTTCTTTTATCTGTTTTGATAGCTAAAAGTGAGGTGGACTGTCACTAGATTAAGCGTAACTCGTTGATTGGTGGTGAATGCTGAGTGACGGTTGTCCGGGAGTCGCTATTTTTGCGAAAGTTTGTTTTGGGCATCCAAGCCCAAGCAAACAGCAAAAACTTCACGCGACCGTTTATGCCTGCGGCGCCCGACGTCCTGCGTTCGTTGCGTAATCACCTCTTCGCGGCTCTACACAACTCCCTCAGTGACTCTACGCCGACATAAAGCCGTGCTGCATCTTCTCCGTCGTTCGCTCGCGCTCTCAACTACGAATAGGCAGACGGCGTCGACTATCGGGGACTAACCGCCCTCACTTCGCTCTCCATGGCGGTCAGCGGTGGATTATTGTGATTGGGGCTACATTGATTGAGAGATGTGTCGATATTATTAGATGTGGACTCTGAATTATGACGAATATGCCTGTTCAATTCAGAGAATACATATAAAAAACAGTGGCTTCGGCGATGGTTGTGCTTGCTTGATGGCGTCGAGGCGAATAGTCTTAGAGACTTGAATTTACCGAAGTGATAGGAAGCGATTATGTCGACTGACAATGTTCAAAGATTGGAGACTGGAGCGGCTGAGGGTGATGAGGGCAAAAAGAGTGCTCCGGCCACAAAGCGTACCAAGGGTAAGACGAAGAACAAACCGCTGACCAAGACCGATATCTTCAAGCATGGTAACTACCCCTACGATGAGAAGATGGGGCGACGTGAGTATGAGAAGCTCAAGGCGGAGCTGCAGATCGAACTGCTGAAGATGCAGAGCTGGGTCAAGGACACCGGGCAGCGAATCGTGATCCTCTTTGAAGGGCGTGATGCGGCCGGTAAGGGCGGCACCATCAAACGCATTATGGAGCACCTCAATCCACGTGGCGCCCACGTTATCGCGCTGGAGAAACCGAACGAGCAAGAGAAGGGGCAGTGGTACTTCCAGAGATATATCAAACACCTCCCCACTGAGGGTGAGATCGTGCTCTTCGACCGCTCCTGGTACAACCGTGCCGGTGTTGAGAAGGTGATGAACTTCTGTAGCCAGAAAGAGTATCTTGAGTTTATGCGTCAGGCAGCCGAATTAGAACGGATGCTGGTACGCAGTGATATTACCTTCTTCAAGCTCTGGTTCTCGGTCAGCCGTGAAGAGCAGTTCCGCCGCTTCCAGCAGCGTCGCAACGATCCCCTCAAGCAGTGGAAGTTGAGCCCGATTGATCTCGCCTCGCTTGATAAATGGGATGAGTACACCGAGGCGAAGGAGGCGATGTTCTTCTATACCGATACCGCTGATGCCCCCTGGACGGTGATCAAGTCCGATTGCAAGAAACGGGCGCGAATCAATGCGCTGCGCCACATCCTCAATCGACTCGACTATCCAAACAAAGACCCCAAGGTTGTCTCTGATCCCGATCACCTGATCGTTGGCAGCGCCAGAGAGATTACAGAGGCGGATGAATAGCGCCTTCTATCCTCAAGCCAGAGACGATGGAACATAGTTAATAATTATCTGGAGATACAGACATGACACGCAAACATCTGATCCATGCACAGCATGTGGTCGACGTCTTTAAAGAGAAGCTCAGCGATAGCGGACGCCAGCATGTGGGTGGTCGTCACTTTGACGAGTTGGCTCTGCTGGTGGAGTCGGCGATCAGTACCGCCGTGCTTGAGGCGATGGAGCACACGGCAGATACGCTAGTGGCGCAGGCAGAGAAGCTGCGTAAAGAGGCTGAGCACGTTTAGAACCCTTGATTAACCTCCGTAGCGACCAGTACCAATAGTCATCTCACCGATCTGTTGGTCTGGTTTACGGAGTATGGGCTTGGCTATTCCAATCCTGGCCTCATAGAGGCGATAACGTTCATCCTGGTAGACCGGTTTTTGCGCGAATAGCGATGCCATCTGGTCGTCCATTTTCTGAGTCGTTATTACGTGTGTCACCCCATACTCTGCAATGAGCTGAGTGAGTGCATCTCTCCTCTCTGTAGCTGTATCTGAATAATAAAAATCATCTGCTAGACCGACACGTTTATGCCACTCTATGACCTCCGTGTCTTTGTAGGGGTGTGATTTCCAGTTCACCAGAATCGGTATGCCTGTATCGAGTCTGAAAGCATAGAGCCTCTGATCACGTACCGGAAGTAGAATCAGATTGTCCTGACCCGCCAGAGCGATTGCGGTCTGAATGAGTTGCTCCGTTCCGTTATTGGCGTAACGTTTAAATTTTCCCTTAGTGCTATTAATCCCTGACATGATTGCGGGGATGATGAGTAGTGCACCTATCAGATATAGCGCTCTGTTCGGGAGTCGATCGCTGACCGCCATGGATAGCGAAGCGAAGGCGGTTAGTCCCCGATAGTCGACGCCGTCTGCCTATTCGTAGTTGAGAGCGCGAGCGAACGACGAAGAAGATGCAGCAGCGGCTTTATGTCGGCGTAGAGTCAGTGAGGAGTTGTGTAGAGCCGCGAAGAGGTGATTACGCAACGTACGCAGGACGGTCGGGGCGCCGTAGGCATAAACGGTCGCGTTAGTATTTGCCGCTTGCTTGGGCTTGGATGCCCAAAACAAGCTTCCGCAAAAATAGCGACCCCCCGGGATCTAACCATCTTGCAAGGTGATTCCCAATCCAGCCAGCAACAACGGTGCTGGATAGCGGTATCAAAAGGACCGAGATACGCCACGGTGTTGCAAAAGAGATGGCTGGCAACTCAAAGAGATAGAGGGCGATGATGGCTAAGGTAATAAATGAAAACAGAACGGTGAGTGGTAGAAAGAGTCTGGATTTTCTTCCAAGTAGCCAGAGTGCGCTGATGCATATACCCAGTTGAATTGCAGTAGAGAGACTAAGCCAGTGAGAGACCTGTGTGTGGTGGGGGATGCGCTCTCTGGAAAGGATGTCGATCGACTGTTGCCACGCTTCTGGGCTGGTTGGGCCAAGCGCACCGAAGTAGTAGATAAGTAGCGGTGCCAGCAGAGCGCTAAAGATAATGGCAGGCGCCGGGGAGTCGCTATTTTTGCGAAAGTTTGTTTTGGGCATCAAGCCCAAGCAAACAGCAAAAACTAACGCGACCGTTTATGCCTGCGGCGCCCCGACCGTCCTGCGTACGTTGCGTAATCACCTCTTCGCGGCTCTACACAATTCCCTCAGTGACTCTACGCCGACATAAAGCCGCTGCTGCATCTTCTCCGTCGTTCGCTCGCGCTCTCAACTACGAATAGGCAGACGGCGTCGACTATCGGGACTAACCGCCCTCACTTCGCTCTCCATGGCGGTCAGCGTGAGTGCGCGAAGCAGGGATCGTTGTTCGCGGTAGATGATGAAGCCATAGCTGGCTGTCAGTAGTAGTGAGGGGAAGATATACGCGCCAGGGTGTAACAGTGCCGCTACACTAAGCCACAGCGAGCTGAAAAGGGTCTGTTTGCGAAGAAAGCTATTGATCGAAAGAAAAACAAAAATACCAAAAACACAGGGCTGAAAGTAGTTGCCCAGAAGATATTGGTAAGCCATGCCTCCTGTGGCAACGCTTGGTATCGCGTAGTGTAAGGAGAAAAATAGCAGGATAAATATGAATGACGCTCGGCTGCCGGTTTGAATTGAGAATAGTTTTTCGGCGATGGCGTTGAGTGAAAGGAAGTAGAGTAGTAGCAGTAATAAAAATGCTGCATAGCTGAGTTCTATCGTATTCAACTCATAGAAGGCTCTGATGATTGCGGTGAAGATGGGAAGTGGATCGATACTGTTTGCGAGCCAGTCCTGACTTAGTTGGCCATGATTGGTCTGCCCGGCAGCAATCAGGAACTTAGTGTTCTGGTTGTCGGTGTAGAGTGGTTTGTAGGTGAAGCTAAGCGCAAATAGCAGAGCTGCTATTAAAATGAAAATCGTTTGATTGGCTGTTTTGTTAGGACGTTTCTGCTGCGTGCTTTGTAGGTCTGTCGGGTTGCCGTTTATTTCGGATTTCACTTCAAATACTCAATATGTCCATTCACTGATCGTGAGCATAGTACGCCAAGAGAGCTCTTCTGACGATGGACTCACACTGGTTGTGATTATGCGAAGTAGCTGAAGAAAAGCAGGTGGGCGGCGGAGGAGATCATCAGTCCACTGAGCATTGCCGGTATACCGATCTTCAACCATGCGATCGGCGTTATACGTGCCTCGGGAATGCCACACCGTTCCGATTCGCTGATACAGATGATATTGGCTGTAGCGCCAATGTGAGAACCGTTGCCACCCAGACCGACGCCGATTGCCAATGCCCACCAGAGCGGGGTGATGTTGACGCCACTCGACTCCAGGCCGGTGATGATCGGGATCATCGCCACCGTGAAGGGGATGTTGTCGACCATGGCTGAGATCAGTGCCGAGACCCACATTAGCAGCAGGCAGGCTATTAGCAGTTGCTCAGGGTCTTGTGCGGCTGCGGCGAGTTGATGGCCGATCAGATCAAGTAGCCCCGAGGCCTCAACCCCACCGACCAGAATGAATAGCCCGGCAAAGAAGATCAGCACCGACCATTCGACCTTGCCGAATAGTGGCTCGGGTGCAGGGCGATTGAGCAACATCGCAATCGACACACCGACAAAGGCGACGTAGCTGGGGTAGAGGTGGATGCGGTGGTGGACAAAAAAGAGAACGATGACGACAGCCAGTGCAAACAGGCCGCGTTTGAGTCCTGCCGGATCGGTGATGGCGCGTGTCTCGTCAAGATCGAGCAGCGTCATAGGGTTTTCGCTGCTGAGCTGTTTACGAAACAGGATGAGCAGCAGCAGTGTGGTTGCAATCCAGATTACCGCCACCATCGGTGCCATGTGGATAAAGAACTCGACAAAGGGGATGTTGCCTGCACTACCAATCATCAGGTTGGGTGGATCGCCGACCAGTGTTGCAGCGCCTCCGATGTTGGAGAGCATCGCCTCGGCCATCAGGTAGGGCATTGGATTGATAGTGAGTATGCGGGTGATCAGGACCGTCAGCGGGGCGAAGATCAGTACCGTGGTGACGTTGTCGAGAATCATCGAGATCACACTCACCGCCAGGGTGAGGTAGATCAACAGGCGTCGGGGATCTCCACCAGAGAGTTTGGCGATCTTGATGGCGAGATACTCAAATCCACCGGTAGAGCGCAGCATCACCACCACCACCATCATCATGCCAGCGAGCAGTAACAGGGTGTTACCGTCGAGCGCCTGCATCGCCTGCTCCTGACTGTAGAAGCCGAACATGGTGCCACAACCGACCATCACGACTGCGCCGATAATGGCGACGTTGCTACGGTGGCAGACCTCACTGAAGATCATCAGATAGGTGGCGAGCAGAATGGCTCCTGCCAACCACATGAACTGTGGATGTGCCGTCTCGGCAATCATCGCTTCCATTCTCTACAGCTCCAGATGGCCAGTGGACTCAATAATCCGTTTTGAAATCGCCATGTGGGTCACGATGCCGCGGTAGTTGCCATCCTCGATGAGGAAGATGTAGGCGCTGTTGAGCTGCTCCATAAAGGCGAGCCCTTTGATAAGTGGTGAGTTGGGGTGGCATGGGGGAAGTCGCTGAGCAGATAGCGCTCAACAGGCTCGTCGAGTAGTCGTCGGGCGTCGATATGCGGGATATTGACCGCTTCAATCTCATCGCCCAGCAGGTGGGCGGTGTCGATCATAAAATGGGGAATGCAGCACTCTTTGAAACAGTGACGTATCGAAATTCGACCGACAATCTCACCCTGTTCATTGGCGAAGGGGAGACCGGGTACATCGCTCTTTACACACTCACGAAGGAATTCGCCAATACTCATCCCGGCGCGCATAACGGCAGTGGGGATTGCCAGATTCTTGAGATCCATTAGGTGGGGCTCCTGAAGCAACATTAGGCGACTTTTATTATCTGTCCATTCTATACTCATAGCCCACAGATGGGGGAGGGAAGATGCAACGTGTCGTCAGTGGAAGCGTTCAATCAGTAGGGGGTGCTTTCGTGCTGTTTGGGTGGTGTCGATGAAAGATACGTTGCAGAATCTGTACGATCGTCTAGTGCTCGATCGTCCAAAACTGACACTGCTAATGGTGTTGCTGGCAACGTTGCTCTTCGCCTCTTTTATACCCGACTTCAAGCTCGATATCTCTGCTGACTCTCTGGTGCTGGAGCAGGATGAGGATCTTCACTACTACCGAGCGATCCGAGCTCGTTATGGCTCAGATGACTATCTGATCATTACCTACTCACCCAAGGGTGGGCTGTTTGAGGCGCAGACGCTCGATGATCTTCGTCGCCTGCGTGACGCGCTGCTGAAGATAGAGCGTGTTGAGTCGGTGCTCTCAATTCTCGATGTACCACTGCTGGAGAGTCCACCGATTGGACTTCAAGAGTTACAGCGGCAGACGCCAACACTCGATAGTGAAGGTGTTGATCGACAGCTCGCTGCGGTTGAATTGCAGCAGAGTCCGCTCTATCGCAATCGACTGGTTGGGGAGGAGGGCGATACCACCGCTCTACAGGTCAACTTCAAACGCGATGAGACCTACCTGCGCCTGCGCAGTGAACGTGATGCGCTGCGTGAACGTGAGCTGGAGCAGCCACTCTCTCAGCACCAATCAGAGCAACTGACTCAGCTGACCGATCAATTTAAACGCTACAGCAGTGAGTTGATGGTGCAGGAGGAGGTCGATATCGCGCAGATTCGCGAGATACTCGATCAACATCGCAATCGTGCCGAGCTGCATCTTGGCGGTCTGCCAATGATCGTCGCCGACATGATGGAGTTTGTGCGTCATGACCTACGGGTCTTCGGAGTCGGTGTGATTGTGATTCTGGCAATGTTATTAACCATAGCGTTTCGCCAGCCACGTTGGGTATTCCTGCCGATCACCACTGCGCTGGTTGCCTGCGTGATTACCGTCGGATTACTAGGGCTCTACGAGTGGCGCATCACGATCGTCTCCTCGAACTTCATTACCCTGCTGCTGATCTTCTCACTCTCACTCACCATCCACCTGGTGGTTCGTTATCGCGAACTGCAGATGCTCCACCCCGATGCCGAGCAGCGCTATCTGGTCCGTGAGACGGTCTACAGCAAGGTGCTGCCATCGTTCTATACCGTTATCACCACCATGGTCGCCTTCGGTTCGCTGGTGGTGAGCGGGATTCGCCCCGTGATCGACTTTGGCTGGATCATGGTGATAGGTCTCGGTGTCGCCTTCCTGCTCGCCTTTACCCTCTTCCCGGCTGTGCTGATGTTGATGCGACCCGGTGAACGGCGTAAACGCCACGACATCACCGCCCACATCACCGACTTCACCGCCCATGTGATTGAGAATCACAGCACCACCGTATTGTTGGTGACATTGGTGGGTGCGATTGTGAGTGCGGTCGGTATTACTCGGCTAACGGTTGATAACCGTTTTATCGACTACTTCAAACAGGAGACCGAGATATTCCAGGGCATGTATCTAGTCGATCAGAAGCTGGGTGGGACCACGCCGCTCGATGTGGTGATTGAGGCCCCTTCCGATTTCTTTGAAGAGGAGGAGCTCGATCCGGAAGATCAATACATACCCCAGGGCGAGGCGGGCATCACCGCCACCAGCTACTGGTTCAACAGCTATGCACTCGATGAGATCGAGGCAATCCACGCCTATCTCGACGGCATCAATGAGACCGGCAAGGTGCTCTCGCTCTCAACCAGCATGTCAGTGCTAAAACAACTCAATCAGGGGCGACCGCTCGACGACTACTTTATGTCGATTCTTTATAAGCGACTCCCGGAGGATGTGAAGGCGAGCATGGTTTCACCCTACATCTCAGAGGATGGCAATCAACTCCGCTTTGCAGTGCGTGTTTATGAGTCAGATGTGGCAATGGTGCGTCAGGCACTACTCGATAAGATCCACCGTGATCTAACCACGCACTTTGGCTTAGCTGACGAACAGGTGCGTCTTAGCGGTATGATGGTGCTATTCAACAATATGTTGCAGAGCCTGTTTAAATCACAGGTGCTGACCCTCGGTGCCGTTTTTCTCGCCATTATGGTGATGTTTGCGGTGCTATTCCGCTCAATACGGATTGCATTAATAGCTATCATTCCCAATCTATTCGCCGCTTCGGTGGTGCTGGGATTGATGGGTTGGCTAGGCGTACCGCTCGATATTATGACCATCACCATCGCCGCGATTAGCGTCGGTATCGGCGTCGATGACACCATTCACTACGTGCACCGCTATGGCGAAGAGTTACAGAAGGATTGGGACTACAAGGAGGCGCTGTTCCGCTCCCACAACTCGATCGGTCGGGCGATGTACTTCACCACCGTCACCATTACCGTCGGCTTCTCGATTCTAGTCCTCTCCAGCTTCGTACCGACCATCTACTTTGGTATCCTCACCGCCTTTGCCATGGTTACTGCACTGACAGCAAACGTGACTGTGTTGCCTATACTGCTTGAGAAGCTACAGCCTTATGGTGATGGCAACAGTTAGTATATGTAGAGTGTGGGTGGCTGTCTGTGAGTTCTATTGGTGGGTGTTTTGTCTGTCGTCATAGGTGGGGTTTAGAGCTTGGTCGCCTGTTCGATTAAGGAGTTTTAGGACTGTTTGTGATGGATGATGATAAACGTGAGTTGCGTATGCATGTTGGTGCGCATAAAACCGCAACTACTCATTTGCAGGACACATTAAATCTAATTCAGTCAGATTTAAACAAGTCAGTCATTGGATATATCCTAGAGATGTTATTCAGCCTCCGCTGACCGCCATGGAGAGCGAAGTGAGGGCGGTTAGTCCCCGATAGTCGACGCCGTCTGCCTATTCGTAGTTGAGAGCGCGAGCGAACGACGGAGAAGATGCAGCACGGCTTTATGTCGGCGTAGAGTCACTGAGGGAGTTGTGTAGAGCCGCGAAGAGGTGATTACGCAACGAACGCAGGACGTCGGGGCGCCGCAGGCATAAACGGTCGCGTGAAGTTTTTGCTGTTTGCTTGGGCTTGGATGCCCAAAACAAACTTTCGCAAAAATAGCGACTCCCCGGGCTTGTTTAGGTTAATGAAGGAGTGTCGCGGATTTAAGGCAATAAAGCGCAGTCTTCTTCCTGACTCTATAACAAGGAGACGAGTAAAAAGAATCTTGTTTTCAGATGATGAATTATTCGAAAAGATGGTTTTGTCGGAAGAGCATGTGTTGGGGTCCTTGATTGATGCGCTGTCAGTCAATCCATATAGTAATGTTAGCCGTAGGATGGAACTTATAAGGCATCTTTCGTCTGAATTCGACCTGAAGATATTTGTATCT
Source organism: Candidatus Reidiella endopervernicosa (assembly GCF_013343005.1). GTDB lineage: Bacteria > Pseudomonadota > Gammaproteobacteria > Reidiella > Reidiella endopervernicosa. The sequence goes on along the minus strand of NZ_CP054491.1, from coordinate 3,168,673 downwards.
ATTCGTGGTTTTGATCAGATCTATCCAGGGGCTTATGCGACGGCGCTAAAATACAATCAAAAAGTGCGGTAAAGGCAAAGGAGAGCCTGTTGATAGCACTAAAAACAAGTGTATTCGAGCTGGGTGGATGTTATTGGGCGTGTGAAATCTTTGTTGCCATCGGTAGATGTTAAGGTTTGGACCCATAACGATTATCGTAATAACGCGTGTCAGATTATTTGTGAGTTATTGGGAGAAAAGATAAAGCGTATACCAGTCATTGCTCCTCCAGTAAGAACAATGACACCATCCTTTCGTGCTGTTAGTGAGGTCGAAGATATGGCTCTGTTGATAGCAGATAAGCCAGCTGGCTGGGAGTTGGAGTGTGCTCGTATTTATGAAAATAATCTGGCCCATGCTGAGGATGATAAATATACTTTTCTGGATGATGAGTTGATATTTAATCTAAGAGCTAGGTTTCAGGATGACTTGCGAATGATGTCCAAATTGTGGCCAGACGATATTATTAGCGTGTCTGAAGGTGGGGTGTCAGAAAAAGGTGGTCAGAGAACAGCTCTTGCGAGTATCGAGTGATATATTTTTCTAGCAGAGGCGCCGAGTTGTACCGCTAAAACACGATGTAATCAGCTGACACTTGAGTCCAGTGTAAGATTCTCCCAATAATCCGAGCATGCTTATTGAGTAACGTGGGGTTTCTTTATATTCATTCCCGTATGCTCTTAAATTCTGATGCTTGCCAACTTTGTGTCGACCATCTACTTTGGCATCCGCATTGCCTCTGTCATGATTGTTGCATTGACCGCATGCGTCATCTTGTTGCCTATACTGCTGGAGAAGTTGCGGTCCTATTCACAAAATGATTGATCTGCATCAGGTGATTTGTGGTTATTAGAAGCATTGATTGAGTCACAGTTTTAAATTGCTATCTGGGATAGCTTGTTGGGTGAGGGCTCTTGTCAGTAGGCAGTGTGTGGGTGGGTAGATGGAGAAAAATAGACGACGTTACCAGCGAATTGCGCTCTTCTGACGGCGCAGGCAACCAATAGCATGGGGAGTGCGATCTCGATTGAGTTGGTTGAACTGTCGCTGCAGGGGTTGCGTTGCGGTGTGATCAGGCGGGTATCGAACATCTTGAGGAGCTTGATCCAAAGACCGGACGCCCCGCTTTCCTGTGCAGATTCAGCTCAATTATGAACTCGACTATCAGGGAGTATCCAGCGTTATAGCTGTAGTCTCAGGCTGGTTCACAAACAGCGACGCTCACAGAATGACTATCGGTGTGGTTTCCTGTTGCTCGAGCTTCTGCAAGGAGATCGTGAAAAGTTGGTTGCTTATATCGATCAGCGTGCTGCCGAATGATCTTTTCTGATAGGTGACACATAAAAAGCCCGGAACTATCCGGGCTTTTTGTCGAGATGAACTAATTCATTAGTTATCTATCCCTGGTGGATTAAAAGACCAGATTCATCATGATCATCATCACGACCAGGAACAGCACGGTCATAATGCCGCCCGCCTTAATAAAGGTGCCGGAGGGATTAAAAGATTTAATCCCTCCGGCACCTTTTCCCGCCTTTCCTGGTGCATCAACCAGCAACTATCAGCACGACGCCAACGGCAATACTCTTGCTGATGGAGAGCATACCTACCGCTACGACGCACGCAGCCGTCTGGTTGACGTTGATGGAGGCAATGTCGCTACCTATCACTACAATGCCCTGGGCCAACGCATCGCAAAGGTGAAGCCCAGTGGTGGCCCCGACTATCTGGCACTGGCAGAACAGGCCGAAGCGCTCGCAGCTAGCCATGCCGAAGAGGCGCAAAGACTGGAGGGAGAGGTGATGGCCACCACACAAGCGGCCAGCGCCCTGCGTAGTGAGGCTGACCAGCGCGATGCGTGGGCCGTAGCGCTCAGAGCTACAGCTGACCAGCGCTGACCGCCATGGAGAGCGAAGTGAGGGCGGTTAGTCCCCGATAGTCGACGCCGTCTGCCTATTCGTAGTTGAGAGCGCGAGCGGACGACGAAGAAGATGCAGCAGCGGCTTTATGTCGGCGTAGAGTCACTGAGGGAGTTGTGTAGAGCCGCGAAGAGGTGATTACGCAACGTACGCAGGACGGTCGGGGCGCCGAAGGCATAAACGGTCGCGTTAAGTTTTTGCTGTTTGCTTGGGCTTGGATGCCCAAAACAAACTTTCGCAAAAATAGCGACTCCCCGGCAGGAGGTCGAAGCGACGGCATTTGATCAGCAGGCTGCCGATAAGGAGCAACAGGCACCTCTATTGGAAACGCAGGCGGCACAACTGCGCCTCGATGCCCAGCAGCTCTATAGTGATGCCGAGGCACTAGTCGCTGCTGAGGCAGGCAGCTATCTCGATAAGGTCGCCACACTCCAGGGCAGAATCGATGCACATCAAGCGATGATTGCCGATAATGAGCAGCGGATTACCCAGATCGAACTACTCATCAATCCCAATCCAGTCACCAAATCGGAGCAGCAGTCCAACGACAAGTGGCTATCGGGAGTCGCTATTTTTGCGGAAGAATGTTTTGGGCATCCAAGCCCAAGCAAGCGGCAAATACTTAACGCGACCGTTTATGCCTTCGGCGCCCCGACCGTCCTGCGTACGTTGCGTAATCACCTCTTCGCGGCTCTACACAACTCCCTCAGTGACTCTACGCCGACATAAAGCCGCTGCTGCATCTTCTTCGTCGTTCGCTCGCGCCTCAACTACGAATATGCAGACGGCGTCGACTATCGGGACTAACCGCCTTCGCTTCGCTATCCATGGCGGTCAGCGCGTGAGATCGATCATCTTAACAAGGAGAATCAGCGCCTTCTGAGCAAGATCGCACACCTAGGAGTCCAGCGGGACAAATGGCAGGCGAAGGCCGATCCTTTTATCGCGCAGGCTGATGTCATCCGCGCCGAGGGTGTTGGACTGATTGCGGAGGCGGAGAGGCTTGAAACGCTGGCGGCTACGCAGCTTGCAGAGGCGGCAGACGCACGAGCGATGGCTGTAACGCTACGCACAGAGGCAGCAGATAACCGGCTACTGGCAGATGCCGATCTAGCGACCGCAGTTACCAAACGAAGTGAGGCGTCGACGCTGGATGCTCTGTCTTCTCAGCTCAGCGACGGTGCGCTTGCCGAACGAGAACTCGAGAGTGCAGCCATTGCCGAGGCGGAGTACTATCGTCAACTCGCCGCCGAAAACCCTGGCGGTAGCTCAACAACACTCTTCGCTTACAACGAATCGGGAGCACTGCTTGGTGAGTATGATAACCAGGGAATCCGATTCAGGAGACGGTTTGGCTCGGAAGCATGCCGGTCGCTACTTTGCAGAGCGGAAACATCTACCCAGTACATACCGACCATCTCGGTGCGCCGAGGGTTATCACCGATGCATCAGGTGGTATTGTCTGGCAGTGGGTTAGTGACCCATTTGGCACTACCATCGCAAATAGTGATCCGGATGGGGATGGGCAACACTTTGTCTACAGCCTTAGGTTCCCGGGGCAGTATTATGATGCGGAGACGGGGAGGCATTACAATTACTTTAGGGACTATGATCCCAATACAGGTAGGTACATCCAGTCAGATCCTATAGGATTAGAGGGAGGGTTAAATACGTATCTGTACTCAAACGCAAACCCAATTAACTACTTTGATTTGTTTGGCCTGATGAGCAACTACATGGCATGCATTGTTGACTGCAACATGATATTTGATTGGGATACGCAAGACCGACTGGATACACTTATTGGATACCACACAGATTGCTCATTCAAAAGCAGGCAAGCAGTAGGAAACTGCGCTGTTGCTGCAATAGGTACTGATATTGGGCTAACATACTATAACCGCGGAAAACTTCAGAAATGCCTGATGCAGTGTAAGGATTATCATGAAAGCGATTGTAATGAATAATATAAAATTCGTTGCTGCACTTGCATTAATTGTATTTGAGCCAAAGCTCTTATTGGCAGGTGATGCTGGCTATATAAATAATTATTTGAGAGATATGTCTAGTAATAACGTATTGATTTTATGCGAAAGCATTCAGTTAAATGGCAACATTTACTCAAGCAAGGCCGAATGCACTAAAGATGCAACAAGGCTTTCGGAGGTCTGCAATGAACTCATCAAACCGCTCTTGCCGGGCTTGGATGATGAAAGAAGCACAAATGAAATAGGATTGGTGTTTGGTAATTTATCACTGCTTCACATGTATTGCATGAAAGGGAAGGTCTTTGAGGATTCTGCGAAATAGATGCCCAATCACATGATCAGCAGAGCGCAGATCTTTGGTGCAAGATTGTTTTGACCAGACCGGTCAATAGCAGCACCCGGTCAGCCTTCGCCGGTTTCGGTGGTCAGTTGTTAGCAGCACGGTGGGCAATCGGGTGCAGCGCCTGCAACTGCGTATTCCAGCAAGATTGACCACCTTGGCTGGTTTCCTCTCGAAAATAAAGGTGCCGGAGGGATTAAAAATAACCAATTATCCGTTAATCTCCTAATAGCCCTATTTATTAGGTCGAAGAAAGGAGCTGCGAATGCCAAGAAGAGAACGGATGTATCTATCAGGCTTGCCTTGCCATATTGTCCAGAGGGGCAATAATCGAGAAGCCTGTTTTGTTGACGCAGAGAACTACCAGTATTACTTAAGCCTTTGGAAAACATGTGCGAAGCGCTATGGAGTATCAGTGCATGCCTATTGCCTGATGACTAACCATATACACTTTCTTGTTACTCCCGATACAGAAGAGTCGATATCAAAAGCGATGAGTGTCGTGGGCAGTCGGTATGCCTATTACTTTAATCGAACTTACAGGCGTAGTGGCACAATTTGGGAAGGTAGGCATAAATCAAGTTTGGTTCAAAGTGAGCGTTATTTGCTCACGTGCATGCGTTATATTGAGTTAAATCCAGTTGTGGCAAAACATGGTGGCAAAGCCAGAGGATTATAAATGGTCGAGCTATATGGTAAATGCCTGGGGTAGAGATAGTGCGCTCGTGCCTCATGCTGAATACTTAAGACTTGACAAAGACAAGGAGTCGCGATGTTTTGTCTATCGTGAGTTATTTAAGTGTCAACTTTCTGAACATGATGTTCATGCCATCGCTGACCGCCATGGATAGCGAAGCGAAGGCGGTTAGTCCGCGATAGTCGACGCCGTCTGCATATTCGTAGTTGAGAGCGCGAGCGAACGACGAAGAAGATGCAGCAGCGGCTTTATGTCGGCGTAGAGTCACTGAGGGAGTTGTGTAGAGCCGCGAAGAGGTGATTAGGCAACGAACGCAGGACGGTCGGGGCGCCGTAGGCATAAATGGTCGCGTTAAGTTTTTGCTGTTTGCTTGGGCTTGGATGCCCAAAACAAACTTTCGCAAAAATAGCGACTCCCCGAAGAAAAGCGGGTGAGTATTGCCAGCCTATTGGTGATGATAGGTTTAAGGTGGAAATAGAAGAAAAGTATGGTTTTAAGCTTGGGCAAATGTCGCGAGGAAGGCCAAAAAGGGAGTTGGTTAAGATTTAATCACTCCGGCACCTTTTGGCTGAATGTCTCTTCAGGGTGCGGATTGCGTATTTTATGTAGAGAAATTGATGAGGGTTGTGAAGGTGAAGAGGTGAAGAGGATTTGGTATCCAAGAAATGGTGGTTCAGTCACATTTAATACTTCAGTTCCTTTGAGGGATTATGGGACTACTGATGTTCCTATCATAGGATCGATTAGGCAGTTAACCCTATTGAAGGTGTTTTTCTTGGGTGATGCCGCTGCAGCTGCATCAAGCAATATTGAAAAATCCTTAGTTAATAAGTATGGGAGTCTCTCGTTAGCTGCAACAGCTATATGTAAGGCAACATCATTGTTGCCCGTTCATTAAATTTATGATGTTTGACACTATTATGATTGCTTCTGATATGACGAGAAAGAAGTTTGTATTGTGGTTTCTTGGCTCTGTGGTTGGGGTGGTTATATTAAACAGGGTTTTAGCGATGAATTTTGGTGATACGTATCTTTATGTATCAATATTCGTTTCTGTTGTTGTGGTGTCGGTCTTTACTTTGTTGTTTTATTTGAGGGCTAGTTATTTAGGTGCTTCGAAGTTGCTGGCTGTAATTCCAGTTGTGTCCTTGGTGCTTAGTGATAAATTTATTATTACTCTAGGCTTTGAAGTTGGTGCGGTATACATCATATATGTCTTGCCGGGTATACATATGTTATTGATTCTTTTTCTCTTGTTTTACTTAGAAAAGACAAGCCAATAATTACCGAACCTAAAGGGTCAGTATGAACATCCCCAGTTTAACGGGTGCTTTTAATAAGCGACTGGACTTCCTTCGATTCCGAAAGTTCACAACCCAACTTTACTGGATTTCCGGTAGTCACAGTTTGGCTTTTACAACCGGGCCTCTCTCCTTGATCCAGTGCGTAATCCCATGCTCCACATTGAAGATATTGGTGAAGCCAGCCTGGGTGCTGAGCAGGTTGGAGAGTACTGATGTACGATTGCCGGTGCGGCAGATCAGCACGACCTCATCTTCGGCTGAGAACTGCTCAAAGAAGCTATCCGGGAAGCCCTTCATGATGCGTCCTCTGCTATCAAAGGCTGTCATCAAAATACTGCCTTCGACCACGCCGGTCTGTTTCCATTCATCTGGACGGCGGATATCCACCAGCTTGGCACCACGTGCCAGCATTGTTTTGAGTTCGCTGTTGTCGATACTGGCAAATTTCGCTGGCTCGACAGCGAGCAGTTCAATCTCGAACTTCAGGGTGGCATCGGGAGGAATCACGTCACCGGCACCGCGTTTGCCATAGGCCAGCTGCGATGGGATCACCAGTTCACGTATGCCGCCCACCTTCATGCCGATTACACCCATCTCCCAGCCGGGGATCACCTTTCCGGCACCCACGGTGAACTGGAAGGGTTTGTCGCGGTCGAGCGAGGAGTCGAACTTGGTGCCATCCATCAGCTTGCCGGTGTAGTGCACACTCGGTGTGGAGAATCGGGTGACGACCTCGCCCGTTCCAATCTTAATGTCGGTCTGCTGCACAGTAGGCATGTTCGCCGTAGCCTCTTTTGCAGCCAGAGCTGTGGCTGAGAAACCCAGGCTGAGGCAAAGTAACAGGCCGGCAAACGGTTTCACGAAAGTGTTCATCATTTTTCCACTCCATCTCTTTATGGCGCTCAGGATACTAGGTTCTTTGCGTTGGTAGAAGTTCTATAAATAGAATGAGTGTGACCGCTCATCTGTGGTCATCTCTTCAATCTCACCGACATGGTCGACGGTGCGGCCCACGGTTTCTCGCTGGAGGGTCAGATGGTCGAAGGTTTCTGCCTTGTGTAAGGCCGGAACAGTATACCTGTTTCTAATAACACCGCCTTCACCATGGTCACTGGGCTGACGGCAAACGCCTCGGTCTTGCCTATACTGCTGGAGAAGCTGCAGGCCTACACGAACAGGAGCATATTGGCGCAATCTAAGTGCCAGAGTACGGAAAACTCTGCTCCGGTCACAGTTTCCCATCCTCTCCGAGTGTAGGTTTAGAGAAGATAGATATGTTTTTGTGGATTGTGGATAGGTAATGGAGAACAGGCGACGATATCAGCGAATCGCGCTCTCACTGAGCGCCGAGGCGATCAACGCCTCGGGTATGTGCAGACGTGTCGATTTGATCGAGCTATCGCAACAGGGGCTTGCACTGCTGTGCGATCAGGCCGCTATCGACCACCTTGAGGCTCTCGATCCAGTTAGTGGGCGAGCGCGCTTCCCGGTCGAGATCGAGCTCCGTTTCACACTCACGTATCAGGGCGAGACGAAGACATTCAACTACCGCTGTCGCATGGTGCACAAACAGCGCCGTTCGCAGAATGAGTACCGTTGCGGTTTCCTATTGCTAGAGACTGGCGAGGAAGAGAGTGAGTTGTTGACCGCTTTTCTGGAGCACTCGATTGATGAGGGTTAAGTCGTAACAGGGAGTAGTCAACAAAAGCCCGGCAGAGCCGGGCTTTTTGAAGATGATTGACTCTGCCCACTTAGAAGATGATGTTCATCATGATCATCATCACGATCAGGAACAGCACGGTCATAATGCCGCCCGCCTTCATGAAGTCAGGCACGCGATAACCGCCAGGGCCCATGATCAGGGCGTTGACCTGGTGGGTCGGGATCAGGAAGGAGTTGGAGGTTGCGATAGCAACGGTGAGTGCAAACACCGCTGGGTTGGCACCGACACCGAGTGCGATGTTAACCGCCAGTGGTACCAGCAGCACGGTCGCGCCGACATTTGACATCACCAGGGTGAAGAAGGTGGCGAGTACGGCAACAGCGGCCTGGATGACCCAGATCGGTTGATCACCGACAACGGCGAGTACCTGCTCAGCAATCCACTTGGCGGTGCCGGTGGTTTCAACCGCGAGGCCGAGCGGGATTAGAGATGCAAGTAGAAAGACGGTCTTCCAGCTGACTGCCTCATAGGCCTCTTCAATGCTCAATACCTTGGTCAGTACCATGCCGATCGCACCGGTCAGCAGTGCAACCGAGAGGCGCAGGTCGGTGAAGAGAACCAGGCAGAGGGCGATGCCGAAGAAGAGACCGGCGAAGCCGAGCTTGTGGGGGCGAACCTCCTCGTGCGGATACTCGGTGGTGACAACAACGAAGTTACGATCGTTCTCGAGGTGGGCGAGATCGGCCCAGGTGGTGTGTACCACCAGGGCATCACCGGCCTGGAACGGGGTATCACGTACGCCGCCACCCTCTCGGGTGATCGTCTCACCGCCGCGGTGGATTGCCATCAGCGAAAGGCCGTAGCTCTTGCGCATCCAGACATCGCGCGCGCTCTTGCCGATCAGGTTCGAACCGGGCGGGATAACTACCTCGGCGATACCCGATTTATTCGGCACCAGGGCATCGGCAAAAATGTCGAGCTCGGGCTTTACATCGACCTTGGACTTCTCGACGAAATTTTCGAGATTGGTGTTGTCACCGAGCACGCCAAGCACGGTACCGGCATCGATGCCGGTGGAGCGGTCGACGCTCTGCGCGCCGAAGCGAAGGCCATCTCCCTTCTCTATTGCGACGATGCGAACCTTGCAGGTTCCCTCGATCTCATCAAGGCTCATGCCGATCAGGCGGCTGTCGGCGGGCACCAGTACTTCGTAGACGCCGTACTCAACCCCATAGAGCTGGTCAAAGTAGTCCATCGTCTGTTGGCCCGAGGTGACATCCTCATCACCTTTACTGGTTGGCAGCACGAAGCGACCGGCAATGACGAAGTAGATGATACCGGTGGCGACCAGTGCCAGACCGATCGGGGTGACCGAGAAGAGGCCGAAGGTCTCCATCTGCTGCGCATCGGGCAGCGCCTGGTTGGAGGTGAGTATCAGGTCATTGAGCAGAATCAGTGGGCTTGAGCCGACCATGGTGACAGTGCCGCCGAGAATGGCAGTGAAGCCCATCGGCATCAGCAGACGTGACATCGGCAGGCCAGAGCGGGCCGAGATGCGCGAGACGACCGGCAGGAACAGTGCAGCAGCACCGACGTTCTGCATGAACGAGGAGATGAAGCCGACGGTGCTGGAGATGATCGGGATGATGCGCCCCTCGGTGGTGCCACCGACCTTGAGGATGAAGCCGGCGACCTTGCTCATGATGCCGGTCTTGTCGAGCCCGGCACCGATGATCATCACCGCGATGATCGACATCACTGCGTTAGAGGCGAAGCCGTTGAAGAGGTTGTTGGTATCGACCAGCCCCTGCTGCAGCCCCATGAGTGGGGCGAGCAGCGAGGTGAGACCAAGCAGCACCATCACCGAGGCGGCGGCGACATCGACACCGACTACTTCAAAGGCGAACAGGTAGATAGTCAGCATCAGTACCGCACAGACCCAGGCGATCTCGATGGTAGGAACCACCTGGGCGAGGCCGATTGCGATCAGAGCGAAGATCGCGGCAGCGATCCACTGCTTGAGATTGGTCTTGGTCGGGCGGGCCTTGGTCTGCTCTTCATCGGCAAGGGCATTCATTACGGGATAACTCCTAACTCTTTGATAAAACGGTCAAACAGCACGCAACAGCAGAACAAAAAACGGCTCCACACGAGGGGAAGGCCTCTCGTGAAAAGACATTTGTCGTTGGGTTTCGGTCTGAACCAAAATATTCCCCACAGGAAAACAAAGGTCAAACCAAGTGCCAAACTATGGCTGGTTGCGTGCCAGAAATAGATTGATGGTGGCGAATAATGCCTAGTGTCTCGATGCTATTCAAATGAATAGAAATACTCTAATATTCCTAAATGGAATATAGAAGCCTTCCGGACCTGAAGGGGCTGGCTACCTTGAGAGCGGTTGTAGAGCGCGGTGGCGTGGAGGAGGCGGCGCAGTCGCTGCATGTCGGTCAGCCCGCCGTGACTAAGCGACTGCGTGCGCTCGATACCTGTTACGGGATTAAGTTAATGCAGCGCGAAGGGCGGCGGCTGGAGCTGACGCCGGCGGGAAAGCGGGTCTACTCCTACGCCCGTCTGGTGCTCGATCATCAGACCACGCTGCTCGACGATCTGGAATTTCTGCAGGCTGGTCAGAACCGGCTACGCCTCGAGGTCAACTTCTCCATCGGTGAACATCTGCTACCCACGTTGCTGATCGCCTTTGCGGAGGCCCACCCCGAGTATCGGATTGAGAGTCGTATGGGGTACACGCGACGTATTCAGACCCGTCTGGCGACAGGCATGGCCGATCTGGCACTGCTTGAGCAGGCGCCCGACCATCCCGATGTACTGGTACAGAAGTGGCTCGACGATGAGTTGTTGCTGGTCTGTGGTCGAGCCACCCGCTCTGGGAGGGTGATCTGTTGCCAGTCACCGATCTATCAGAGCTCGACTGTGTGCTGCGTGAGGCGAAATCGTCGATGCGTATTCTGCTCGATAAGGCGCTGGCCGATATCGGCATAGAAAGGCTCTCGATTGCGATGGAGGTCGGTTCGACCGATACCATTGTCGAGATTCTTGAGCACGGCAAACACGTCAGCTTTCTGCCGCGCTTTGCGGTTAAGGATGCACTCGCAGCCGGGACGCTCTACCACATCAAGATCCAGGGGCTGCGCATCAAACGAACGTTGTGGATCGCGCGTACCCGCTCCAATCTCAACAGTGCAGTAAGCGAGGCATTTGTTGAGTTGCTGCGTGAAAAAAGCCATGCCAAGGAGTAGAGGTTTGATAGAAGAGCAGGCAAATTTCCCACAGGCTAGTGTCGTACTGAAACGACTACCGAAGCGCAGACGCGAACTTTTACGCGCCTGGGATGCGGCCGATGAGTATCTTCTCAACCATCTTAATGAGCAGCAATTGCCGGTTGCGGGATCTCGTGTCGCCATCGTTAATGACAGCTTTGGTGCGCTGGCGGTAACGCTAGCTGAATATGCTCCGACGGCGATCAGTGATTCATGGCTATCGCAGGCAGCAACTCGAATGAATCTGCAGGAAAATGGTCTAGCAGACAGTGCCGTAACGTTGTTGAGTGCACTCGATGAACTGCAGGGTGAGTTCGATCTGGTGTTGATCAAGGTGCCAAAGACGTTGGCACTGCTGGAGCATCAGCTGATTGAGCTGGCACCCCACCTGACACCTACGAGTCAGCTGATCTTCGCCGGTATGGTCAAGTTGTTACCCAGCTCGGTCTGGAAGCTGATCGAGCGTTTGGTAGGACCAACCACCACATCGCTGGCCAAGAAGAAGGCGAAGCTGATCATTGCCCAGCCTGATGGTTCGTTAAAGATGCCTGAGAACCCCTATCCACACTGCTACACCCTGGAGGGGAGTGACTATCGGATATGTAATCACGCCAACGTCTTCTCACGCGACTCACTCGATATTGGCACCCGCTTTTTTCTGCAGCATTTGCCGCAGATGCCAGAAGCGAAAGAGATCGTCGATCTCGGTTGTGGTAACGGTGTGGTCGGACTGATCGCTGCAGAGAAAAATCCACAGGCATCGATCCACTTTGTCGATGAGTCGTTTATGGCGGTCGCCTCTGCGCAGCAGAATTTTGAAACTGCCTTTGGTGATTCAAGATCGGCCCAATTTTCCGTGGGTGATGGATTGGAAGAGTTTGCAGTGGAATCGGTTGATTTGATTCTTTGCAATCCCCCTTTCCACCAGCAGCAGGCGGTCGGTGATCAGATCGCCATGAGTATGTTCAGGGAGTCAAAGCGAGTACTGCGCAGAGGCGGTGAGCTGTGGGTAATCGGTAATCGTCATCTCGGCTATCACACCACGCTAAAGCGGCTGTTTGGCCGCGTGCAAAATATCGAGTCGAACGAGAAATTTGTTATTTTGCGTGTGCTTCAATCTTGATCACGATTTGTAACTAAACAGAGGTTGGAGTCGCTCTCCAACTCCGACCTGATTTTTAGATGCTGGTCGGTCAGAAATAGATCTGATAGTCAAGATCTGAGCCGTCTATGAGATAGGGCTGATTGCTTGTCTATTATCTGACGCATTAGTTAACGGGGTGAGAGAAATCCCCGTTTTCTGAGTGCAATCTCCCAAGGTCCAGCCAGTTTGTCGAAACCGAGTGGGGTTGGATGGAGTTCATTGAGCCAGTCGTTATCTGTGAGTGTGTTGCGACAGTCGACAAACTCGATCTTGTCTGAGGTTGAGGCGATGGCGTTCATTAAATCAGCCAGTCGGTCGAAGAGCTCTGTTGCCAGCGGTCGTTGCAGATCTACGGGTACCTTGCACGTGCGCATGGGTTGCCGTAATGCCTTGCTGTCAGGGATTGGGTGGTCGTAGCTGTGAATGAAGATCGTGGCAGTGGGTAGTTTGGAATGGGCCAATTCAATTAAGGTCGCATAGTTGTCTCGAATCTTCTGCATTGTTGTATTAAGTCCGGCGCTGACCGCCATGGATAGCGAAGCGAAGGCGGTTAGTCCGCGATAGTCGACGCCGTCTGCATATTCGTAGTTGAGAGCGCGAGCGGACGACGAAGAAGATGCAGCAGCGGCTTTATGTCGGCGTAGAGTCACTGAGGGAGTTGTGTAGAGCCGCGAAGAGGTGATTACGCAACGTACGCAGGAACGTCGGGGCGCCGAAGGCATAAACGGTCGCGTTAAGTTTTTGCTGTTTGCTTGGGCTTGGATGCCCAAAACAAACTTTCGCAAAATAGCGACCCCCCAGCTGATTGATGCACTTCTCGGTAGTTGTCGCGTTGCTGCAGTCGGGATTCAGTAACTGCTTCATTCTCTTTTCGCCGGCAATATCATTTCCGCTGCCTGAGATAATGGCCGCTTTGATGGTTTCGCCATAACCACCCGCCCTGCTGAGATCCTGACTGAGAGTTTCCAGTAGATCGGGTTTGGTGAGATCTTTTGTGCTGGCGCCGTTGGCGCGGACGAAATGGCGTGGTAGTCGGTGGAGTGCAGGTTGAGCAGGTTGTTGATCGGATTGAGCAGATTGTTGATCGGGTACCAGCACCACGAGTCGCCGATAGCGAGAAGGGTGGGGTGGTCGTCGCTGGCAATTAGTTCATCTTCATTCCAGTAGGGGTATTCGGCCATCTCAGTTCTCCTTGCTGTGGCTATTTAATTCCTTTACTTGAGTTTGTTTCTCCACTGTTTGCAGTTGTGTTTTGTGAAACGGTCCTTCTGTTTTTGGCGTGATCGTTTCCAGCTCTCCATGGTTCTTGCAGAGCCGCCTGCCCGACGCAGATTGGTGTAGTAGTTAATTTGATCCTGAACAGATTGGCACTGTGCCAGGCTGCCTTTTGAGGCTGCGACAACGTTGTGTGGGTTGATGAGGATTGTAGCGAGTAGAAAAAGTAGGGTTCTGTTTTTCACGGTTCTCTCTCCTTGAGAAACTGCTCTGACTGATTGAATCTTATTTGATCTGTCGGTTGTTTACAGCGTAGTTTAGTCTTGATTTTTGATTGTATTTTGGATGTTACTTTCCTGAGTGGATCCTACTGTTAAGTGGTGTAGCTTGTCAGTGCTGCTTTTACCTGTTGCCACGCCTCTCTGGGACCACTGCAGACATCGTCAGCCAGCCAGCTGGTTCCCCATAAGCGTTCGTGAGCCTCGACCTCACTGCTGACTCGAGTCTGTTCCGCATCACTGATGACCAGTGCAAGCAGCACTGCGGCGCAGGCGAGATGGCGCTCGTAGAGGGGGCGGTCCTCGGCCTGACGAGTCGACTCAGCTGCTTTTTTTAACTTAAGAATATAGGTGGCGATCTCTTGTTCCATGGTGATGGCCTTTTATTATTGTCTGATCTATTTAATGGCCGTCGCAACAGGCCTGGCTCGATAATAAACCGGCATCAGTTGCAGATTCAAACTCAGCGGTTGGAGTGTGTTGCAGCCATATCTCTACGCGGTTGCTTTCACCGCAGTAGCAACGCATCATCGCAGCTGAATTTAACCGTTTATGAATGAGGTTCTGCGTGGCTGAGATTGGCAAGACAAATCGTCTCAAGGTGGCTGAGAAGGCACCCTATGGGCTCTATCTCTCGGCAGGTGAGCTGGGTGAGATCCTGCTGCCGACGCGTTACTGTCCGAAAGATGCCGGAGTGGGTGATGAGGTGGATGCCTTTATCTACTACGACTCTGACGACACCCTGGTAGCGACAACGCAGAAGCCACCGGTTGAGGTCGGTGGGTTTGGCCTGGTGAAGTGTGTCTCGATTGCAGGTCCGGGGGCCTTTCTTGACTGGGGATTGCAGAAAGATCTTCTGGTGCCCTACAGCGAGCAACACAGGCCGCTGGAAGAGGGACGCAGTTATGTTGTCTACGCCTATCTCGATAGTCGTAGCCACCGCATCGTCGCCTCAACACGGCTCGATCGCTACCTCGATAACACACCGGCTGACTACAAGGTGGGTGAAGAGGTCGATCTGCTGCTCTGTGAACAGACCGATTTAGGGTTTAAGGCGATAATCAATAGCGCACATTGGGGCGTGATTTTCGCCGATGAGATCTACCAGAAGCTACGCTACGGCCTGCGCGTGAAAGGTTATATCAAGCAGGTTAGAGATGATGGCAAGATCAATCTCTCACTGCAGAAGGTTGGTTATAAGCGGGTTGACGATCTCTCTGAGCGCATCCTTACGATGCTCAAGGCGGAGGGCGGCATGCTGGCGGTCAGTGACAAGAGCCCACCTGAAACGATCAACAAGCTGTTTGGTGTCAGCAAGAAGGCGTTCAAGATGGCTGTCGGCGCGCTCTATCGCCAGCGTAAGATCGTATTGGAGAAGGGGACTATCAGGCTCAGTGACGACTAGAGGTCGTTCATCTTGGCCGCTAGTGCCTCCTGTACATCCTCCATCACATCACTCATTTCGTAGATGGCACTGGCGCAGCTGCCCTCTATAGTCAGCTTTGAATGGGTGTAGAGACCTCTAAGTTCGATCAGGCCTGCGACGGCATTATTGGCTGTGGTGTTGTTATAGTTATCTTTCATTTCCGACTCCTGTTGTCGGTTTCTCTGTAAGGGATGGTAAATATAGCTGCTGATTTGAGTTTGGAAAGTCTTGAATTGATCTATCTTCTGTAGGTGTATCGCCTACAGTTATCACTGCTTACACCCTATTAAAAGGATTGTTTGAGCTGATTAATGGAGTTTAAAGGCTTCTATATGCTCATATTCCATTAATTAAAGGGCTCGATCGCTGACCGCCATGGAGAGCGAAGTGAGGGCGGTTAGTCCCCGATAGTCGACGCCGTCTGCCTATTCGTAGTTGAGAGCGCGAGCGGACGACGAAGAAGATGCAGCAGCGGCTTTATGTCGGCGTAGAGTCACTGAGGGAGTTGTGTAGAGCCGCGAAGAGGTGATTACGCAACGTACGCAGGACGGTCGGGCGCCGAAGGCATAAACGGTCGCGTTAAGTTTTTGCTGTTTGCTTGGGCTTGGATGCCCAAAACAAACTTTCGCAAAAATAGCGACTCCCGGAACCACTTGTATGGAGATATTAGAGAGTTAGGGCGTTGGAAGGTTGTGAGGTGGCTTAAGGTTCTTTGTTGTGGTGAATGCTGGTTGCTATGCCGTGCTATTGTGAATATTAGTGGTTGTAATGTTGATGATTGTGCTGACATTAGTTGTGGTGGTGGGTTTTCTGTGTCGTTTTTGTTTGGTTTTGATTGACAGGAGAAAGAGATGAGAGAAACTGTTCGTAGATCACTATCGGCACTTTTGTTACTAAGTGGTGCAACTGTTGTAAATGCCGGAGATGTATTGACCGTAAAGACGATCGGTATGGAGCTGGCACGTGATATTGCCACTGAGTCGATTATCGCCTGTCGTGAGATGGGCTATCAGGTGAGTGCGGTGGTGGTCGACCGCCACGGCACGGTACAGGCAGCACTGCGTGACGATCTGGCGGCCCGTTTTACCCTGCAGATCGCAGAGGAGAAGGCGAACATGGTTGTGATGTCGGGCATCAGTTCGGGGGACTTTCGTGCACTTAGGGAGGATATACGTCCAGAACTCAACCATATCGACGGAATTATCGTTATGCGCGGTGGTGTGCAGATCTCGGCAGCCGGCAGTCGTTTGGGTGCCGTTGGCGTGAGTGGTGCCCCAGGTGGTGAGAAGGATGAGGCGTGTGCGCTCAAGGCGCTGGCGAAATTTGAGGAGCGTCTCGAGTTTGCCGACTGAGTGATCAGGGGCTGGTCGCTTTCTGCGTCCAGTCCCTTACTATCTGTCTCTATTCTCTTTAACTATCGCTCAGCCCGATCATTCTGATCGGGATTTTGTACACTTCTATCTATTTATTCGGCCTATGCTCTCTAGTAGGTGATATCTATCCACTGCAACTGGAGGTGGTCGCCATGAGTGGGTATGTCGGTCTCATCAAACGCAGCATATTCGCTCAGCCCTTCCTGCTGATGGCAGCCACCTTCCAAGCCCAGTTGCCGATCAGATGTCACGGGTCATGTTGTTGAGGAGTAGTGCTGTGGCGGGAGAGGTGTTGATGATCTTCAAGAACGGCTGAGGAGAGTTGAGGATGGATAGGATGACACGTAGAGAGCCGGTACTGGTGAGAAACTCATGAGCCTCTGTGTCGATGGTGATGTCTCTGCCAACTGGCTGGAGGCGGAGACGGAGCGCGAGACGGGTGAATTCAAACGCTTCGACTCTCAGTTTCGTAACTGGATAACCCCTGATGGTTCGGTAGGCCAGAGTGGCGTGGGCGGTTTTAAGGCCGAGGCAGGGCGTTACCACCTCTATATCTCTCATGCATGCCCCTGGGCACACCGGGCGCTGATATTCAGAAAATTAAAGGGATTGGAGTCGATGATCTCCCTCTCGGTGGTCAATCCGCTGATGGGAGATGCGGGCTGGTCGTTCGAACCCTATCCGGGGGCTACGGATGATGGGGTCTACGGTGCCCGCTTTCTAAGTGAGCTCTATACCCTGGCGGCACCGATCTATAACGGTATCGTCACAGTGCCGGTGTTATGGGATAAACAACGCAATACCATCGTAAATAACGAATCTTCAGAGATTATTCGCATGTTCAATAGCGCCTTCGAAGCCATCGGCGCAAATGACTATGACTACTACCCGGAATTGCTGCGAACTGAGATAGATACCATTAACCGTGCGATTTACGATCATGTAAATAACGGTGTCTATAAGGTGGGTTTTGCCAGCAGTCAGTTGGCCTATAAACGTGCCTTCGATAACCTGTTCTCTGCGCTTGATCAGTTAGAACAGTGTTTGGGCGAGCGGCGCTACCTGCTCGGTGAGCTAATTACCGAGGCCGACTGGCGACTCTTTACCACTCTGGTGCGTTTCGATGCCGTCTACGTTGGCCACTTCAAGTGCAACCGTCAGAGGCTGATCGACTATCCTAATCTGTGGGCCTATACCCGAGAGCTCTATCAGCTGCCGGGTATCGCTGAGACGGTCAATTTCGACCACATCAAGAGTCACTACTACCGAAGTCATCACTCAATCAATCCGAGCGGTATCGTTCCAGAGGGTCCGGAGCTCGATTTCTGGGAACCGCACCGGCGAGAGAGGATCTAATGAGGGTCTGTTAGAGGAGGGTAGTCTCATGCAACTCAATCTAACGTTGATTAAACATCGCTATGCGCGTTGGCTGATCTATTCGCTGCTGGTGATCGCATTTTTCCCGCTACTGATGCGTGCGATCAACGCCGCACTGCCCGATAACGGCTTCGATCTCGAAGCATCACTGATCCCAAGCGAAGAGATCTACCATGGCGGACCACCGCGTGATGGCATTCCTGCGATCGACAAACCCAGGTTCGTTGCTGCGGCTGAGGCGACCTTTCTCAAGGGGAGTGATCGAGTCCTTGGGATTGATCGCAATGGCGTGCGCAAGGCCTATCCGATTCGCATCCTGAACTACCATGAAATCGTCAATGATCACTTTAAGGACGAGGCAGTCGTCGTCACCTTCTGCCCACTCTGCGGCACCGGCATGGCCTTTGAGGCGAAACTTGATGGCAAGTCACGCAGTTTTGGTGTCTCAGGGCTGCTCTATAACAGTGATGTATTGCTCTATGATCGTGAGACCGAGTCGCTCTGGTCGCAGATTCTAAAACTCTCCATTAGTGGGCCGATGAAGGGGCATAAGCTCAGACAGCTGGCGATCAGTCACACCAGCTGGGAGGAGTGGCAACGCGGCGGTGATTCGCTGGTGCTCTCATTTGATACCGGTTTCAGTCGTGACTATAGCCGCAGCCCCTATGGAAACTACGGCGAGTCAGAGAGTATCTACTTTCCGGTGGCCAAATTTGATGGTCGCTATCACCCCAAGGAGATCGTGATTGGGGTGGAGATCGACGGTCAGTTCAAGGCCTACCCGATCAAGGAGCTGGCGCTGGGCAGGGAGCCGCTGGTCGATATCTTTGCTGGTCAGGAGTTAGAGGTTCGTTTTAATGTTGAACTCCGCAGTGGCGGTGTGTTTGACAGTGCCGGAGTGGAGCTACCTTCGTTAACTGCCTACTGGTTCGCCTGGTATGCGTTTCATCCAGATGGTGAGGTCTATAGCGCTCAATGAAGTAGTGGGCGGTTAGACCAGATGTTCAGGCGGATTTCATACCCAGTTTTTAACGGTACGCTGACACGCGATTGAAGTGCGCTGGTACATTGCCGATACTTAAGCAAATAGCCTCAAGCAAAGAAAAGGTTTTAGATGAGAGTTGTAATCGCACTGGCCCTGCTACTGAGCTGCACGGCGTTATCGGCAAAGGATATGAATCAGCGCTTTGCCGCCTTCGGCCTCGGCTCGAAGAGCTGTAGTGACTATATCTCCGCTACCATCGATGGGGGAGATGAGGTCGACTATTACAACAACTACATCCTCGGTTATCTCTCCGCCTTTAATCTGATCGTTCCCGGTACCTATAACATCCTCGGCACGAACACCATGAGTGATGCCTTCGAGTGGCTCAATGACTATTGCCGTGAGGAGGGCGACGCCTCGTTTATCAATGCACTGGCGAGTCTCAGTGACGCCTATTATGAAGAGCGGCAGAACTTCCTCTCCAGCGGTGAGGGATGGCAGAGCGGTTCACCCTCAGTGAATAAGACGGTTGAGGGGCTGCGAGAGATGATCAAGCGTGGTCCAGTCGAGACTGCGCAATAATGCACATCTGGGTCGATGCCGATGCCTGTCCGGGCGTTATCAAGGAGATTCTTTTTCGCGCTGCTGAGCGGCTGAAGGTACCCACGACATTGGTGGCCAATCAGCCGCTACGCACACCCCCTTCGAAGGTGATCAAGTCGGTACGAGTGGCTGCCGGGTTTGATGTCGCCGATAACTACATCGTGCAGCAGCTACAGCAGGGTGATCTGGTGATCACCGCCGACATCCCACTCGCCTCTGAGGTGATCGATAACGGTGGTCACGCACTCAACCCGCGTGGTGAGTTCTATACCACTGAGAATATTCGTCAGCGGCTCAACATGCGCGACTTCATGGAGGAGATGCGCAGTACCGGTATGGTCACCGGTGGCCCGGCCGCGCTGGGGCAGAGTGAACGTCGCGCCTTTGCTAACGAACTCGACCGATTCCTCGCAAAAATATAGAGTGACAGGCTGGCGACGTGGCAGCGTGCTGAGAGTAGGCGCTGTTCAGGTAAGAGAGAGGGGTGCGGGAGACGCGTCCCGGCGAGTGATCGTGCAACATGAAGGATAGCGTCGCACGAGACTCTGAATATTAGGTTTAATGCAGTGATTAGCACTAAAAGTGAAGTCTCGGTTCCCCTTCAGTCCCCCCTGTTTCGTGGCGACAAACGTCTGCGTATTGCGCTGATCGGCCAGCCCAATAGCGGCAAGAGCACCCTCTTTAAGGTGGTATCCAGTACCGAGATCTACACCGGTGAACTGGCCGGTACCGAGCGCAGCTACCGCGCCTGTAGCGTGCAGATAGGCATGGATGAGGCGATGCTGGTCGATCTGCCGAGTATCCAGTCGCTGCACAACCTCTCAGACGATGACCAGGTCTCACTCAAATACCTGCTCTGGGGAGATGAACGTCCCGCCGTCTCTCGCCATGAGTCCGATCAACCACCGGCTCCCTTTGCCGCCCCCGATGTACTCATCCAGGTGGTCGATGCCACTGCGCTCGACCGTAACCTCGAACTTAGTCTCGAACTGAGTTCACTGGGACGGCCAATGGTGATTGCGCTCAACATGATGGATGAGGCGCGCGAGAAGGGGATTCATATCAACATCAACGCGCTCAGCGAGGAGCTGGGTGTACCGGTGGTGCCTACGGTGGCGCTGATGGGTCACGGTATTGCTGATGTCTTTAAAACGGCGGTGCATGCAGTGCGTCAGGGCGTCTGCCCGCAGCCACAGCCGGCCAGCAAACATATCTGCGATGCGGCTAAACCATTGAGCGATCTGCTGCAGCACCCGGGGGTTCATCACGCCTTTAACGTGCCACACGCCTTTCTATTGATGCAGCTGGTGGCCGGTGATCGTTACTTCACTGCCGAGATCAAGGAGCACTTTTCAGAGTTGAGTGCAGATCTGACCCGTCTGCGTGGTGAGGCGGAGGCAACGCTGCCCCGCTCACTGGAGGATGAGCTGCATGCCGACCGGCACCACCGTGCTGCGGTAATGTTCGAGGGGGTGACCCGGCTGGGTGGAGCGCATGAGGGGAGTCGCTGGAAACTGTGGCTCGATGAGCTCTTTCTACATCCGCGTTGGGGTCTGGTCGGTAGCCTGCTGGTCTTCGCGGCAGTGCTCTTTATCGTCTTTGAGGTGAGTGCCTGGCTCGACTCCATGACGGCCGCAAAACTGATCGATGCGGTCTCTGTCTGGCAGCCGACGGCACTAACAGGTGTGGTAGGAAAGGCTGTGGTCGATGGGCTGATCGGTCTGGTCGGCATCGTCGTCCCCTACATGATTCCATTGGTGGTTTTGCTGGTGGTACTGGAGGAGTCGGGGGTGATGCAGCGTATCGCCTTTGTGGTCGACCGTGGTTTTCACCAGATTGGTCTACATGGTGGTGTGGCGGTGCCCTTCCTGCTCGGTCTTGGCTGTAACGTTCCAGCAATCTCCGCAGCAGCGCATTCAACCAAGGGCCACGAACGATTTGTCTCTGCAGTGCTGATCACCTTTGTCCCCTGCTCAGCACGCTCGGCGATCATTCTGGCGCTGGCCGGCAAATATCTAGGTGGCCTGGGTGTCTTTATGATCTTTGCCATCACCGTGGTGGTGATTGCGTTGATGGGGCGCATTTTGACCCGCTCCCATCCTGACCCGATCCCTGGGCAGGTGCAGGAGATTCCTCCCTATGCGCTACCTAAACTGCGTGGTGTGTTGCAGACCACCTGGCTGCGTACCAGTGACATTCTCACCATCGTCACCCCTCTGTTGGTGGGCGGTAGCGTGGTACTCGCACTGCTCAGTTTTGTCGGGGCCGATGCAGTGATCAATAAGCTCCTGATGCCTGTGACCAGCTGGTGGCTCGGCCTTCCGTTGGTGCTGGGTGTGCCGATTCTCTTCGGCGTGTTGCGCAAGGAGCTCTCACTGCTGATGATCTATCAGGCACTCGGCACCTTTGAAATCGGTACGGTGATGGATTGGGTTCAGATCACCACCTTCCTGATCTTCCTCACCTTCTATGTGCCCTGCGTTTCGACCTTTGCGGTGATGTTGAAGACACTCAGGCCACGTGAGGCGTTCTACTCGGTGGGTCTCTCGGTGAGTGTGGCGCTGGTGATGAGTGGCGTGATTCGATTGCTGTTGGAGCTGTTTTCACTGCTCGGTTGAGCGGGGCGTTTCAATAGCTGCTAACTTTAAGTCTGTATCGAATCCGAACAAGGCTTGGGCCGATGAAAAATAATAACCTGATGCGACTGCTGTTGCTGGTCGCCATCGCGCTGATGATCGGCGTCTTTTTTACCTTCGATCTGGGGCGCTTTCTCACCCTGGAGTATCTGCAGTCACAACGTGGTGAGCTGCTAGAGCGCTACCACGAAAATCCATTTACCTTTATCGCCATCTACATGGCGATCTATATTGCAGCCACGGCGCTTTCGCTGCCGGGTGCGACAATTATGACACTAGCGGGTGCAGCCGTATTTGGCCTGGCAGTCGGCACAGTGGTGGTCTCCTTTGCCAGTACCATCGGCGCAACACTTGCCTTTCTAGTAGCCCGTTTTTTACTGCGTGATGCGGTGCAGAGTCGCTTTGCCGACAAGCTTGGCCCGATCAATGCGGGTGTCGAAAAGGATGGCGTGCTCTATCTCTTTACCCTGCGACTGATTCCGATATTCCCCTTCTTTATGATCAATCTGTTGATGGGGCTGACACCGATTAAGACCTGGAAGTACTTTCTCGTTAGTCAGGTCGGCATGTTGCCCGGCACTATCGTCTCATGTAGGTCGCGTGATCGTAGTGCTCATTTCGAATCTCCCGATCCGCAGGGGGCTGCTCAAGGATGGCTGCTGCTATTCTTTACCCTTGGCGAATCGTGATTCCGAGCATTCGCTCACCTTGATAATTGTTGGTGGCTGCAGGACTGAAGTCTTTCTTCGTCAGTCAGTCGCGTGAGGCGGTCGCCTTGATTGAACGTCACTGGACTGTTGCTATCCGGCATTCTGCCGAGGGCGCTGATCGTTCACCGCATATTCACGCTAGCGCAGAAGAGTTGGTCGAGTGGATCAAGGCAAGAGAGGTGATGAAACCCTATAAAAAACCGAGCAGCTTCGACTACAACCTGGTGGAGGTGGGCTCGGCAGGCGGTCTCGCCTATATCGCAGCAGCCGGCAGGCGAAGTCCACATGATTGACCGTCACAGATGGGGGAGACTGTCTTAAACCGGCTGATACCAGTAAGGCGCTGATTCGTTCAGCCAAGATGTCGCTAGTGCTCGCACGTGCTAAGAGTTCGGTTTCAGGCGGAGGTCGTTTTGAATGCCGTTATGGAGCGGTGCAGCGGTGACGAAACTGAGGTGAGCGACGACCGGTGGAACGCTATACAATAGCGTGGAGTGCATCAGTGGTGAGAAGTTTCTCCTATGAGGTCGAGGTCGAGGGCGTGTCACCACCCGCACCAGTGTTGATGCCACGGCGCACGGCCGCTGGTACACAGCTCCCGGAGCGAGGGAGCGGTATCCATGATACCATCTGGGAGCTACGCGAACAACCGAAACGCTTAGTGGTGCGTGGTCCCACGGTTCGAGCTCAAGGCGTTTCACCGTTTGCTCAAGGTGACGACTAGGCACGACCTGCGTATCCGCCGCGAGTGATGAGAACTCGCGATGGTCGCCGAGCGCTTTTCCGCAGAGGGTGTTGAGCTGCTGACGGCGCACAGTGCCAAAACGGATGAGAACGGAAGGAGCGTTAGTGGTCTGCGCAGGCGAGAGCGGTCCCCTACGATCACTACCACATCGCCTGGGGCACAGGCCAATGGCGGTTGACGCCTCGGTGTCCGCTCTCCACCGCGCGGTACCGTTGAAGCTGATCCTTTTCTACGCACCAACTTCCCGAATATCTACGTCTGCGGTGATGTCACGGCCCTACGTCAGTTCACCGAACCGCGCCCACAGAGAGGTACGCTGTCATCGCTTTCACCGTAAACGGTTCCGTGTCGACTACTCGGTGATCCCCTGGGCGACCTACTGTGACCCCGAGGTGGCCCGTGTTGGTCTTAACGAACTGGAGGGAAAAGAGAAGGGCATCGACTATGAGGTCACAACCTACGGTATCGATGATCTTGATCGCCCATCGCTGACAGTGAGGCGCACGGTGTGGTGAAGGTGCTGAGAGTTCCCGGCAAGGACAAGATCCTCGGTGTCACCATCGTCGGCTCACACGCCGGTGATCTCATTGCCGAGTTCGTGATGGCGATGAAGCACGGCCTCGGCCTCAATAAGATCCTCGGTACCATCCACATCTACCCAACGCTCGCCGAGGCAAATAAATATGTCGCGGGTAACTGGAAGCGGGCGCACAAGCCCGAGGCGTTGCTGAACTGGGTGGAGCGGTTCCACACCTGGCGGAGAGGTTGAGATATACCGGAGTCAGTTCTAGTTCTGGTATATATCGCTTTGTATCAATGGGTTGTTTGATAAATCGCTAAGACCTGATGTCAATAATTGATATTGTGATATCACGTTAATTGGCATCATACTGGTGTTGCTAAAAAAATAAGAATATCAAGGAGTAAACGCTATGAACCAAATGGCTAAATCGACTTGCCTTCGGGCAGTTTTTGCAGCTTCACTTATTTTGTTCTGGATAGGTCCGTCGACTGCTTACGCCAGCTCCTATGAAGAAGCCGTTAGTAGATGGTCATCTTATGAGGATGTGGGGAAGTGGCTCAACAGTAACTTTAGCTTCGATAGAAGTAGACTTGGGTCTGTTCAGAAAAGGATTCGCACACAAGGTCCTAAAGGGCTACTGGCGCGCAACCCGTCAGCAACCTATGACGATAAGGCGGGCTATTGTGTCGATTCTGCAAATCTCGCTCTCGATGCCCTTAACCGAATTGACCCGAGTTACAAAGCTCGGTGGATTTTCGTGAGGAACGGTACAGGTAAGATTCATCACTGGGCCACTGGTTTTACTGTTGAGGGAAAATTGCACGTTATGGACTTCGGAGCGGGTCCACATTGGAGTGAGATGAAGGGGATCCACGGCCCCTATGAATCTCTGGATGAATACGCGAACTTTCTCTCCTCTCTGAATCTTCAGGGATTCTCAGTTGGAGAAGTTGTGTGGCGTAATCAGTTTCCGGGACAAGAGGACTGAACAGCCGCAAGCCAGGAATAACGAAAAGACTCATATCAGAAAGGTGACCTGCATGTACCAATGGGGCGGAGTTAATGCAGACTCCGCCATCATCCGAAACTATCTGTGCTCCGACATCACACGCTCAACGGTATCGACGATCGCCTGGGTCTGCGGATCGATCTCGATGTTGATGCGATTATGGTGCCTAACCCCCAGCCAGCCTCGCCACCTTCAAGCGCGCCATCAGGCGTGGTACGCCTCGGTCAATGCGCTCTTCTCACCGCTGAAACACGGCCTCGGGCTCAATAAGATCCTCGGTACCATTCACATCTATCCAACGCTCGCCGAGGCAAATAAATATGTCGCGGGTAACTGGAAAAGCGCACAAGCCTGAGGCACTGCTCAATTGGGTGGCGCGGTTCCACGCCTGGCGGAGAGGGTGAGAAAGCCGATGGACCTTTATTGAGTAACCGATTGTGACGGCCGGCACACTTTAGGCAGAATCAATTGAAAAAATGTGAACCATAAGTAGCTTCTTTAAGCGCCGATGAATTATTCGGTTATAGGAGCAGTGATGTTCAGGGATAGAGCAGACCATATCGATTGCCGGCGATGCCGAAAGACCAGCATCCGTTTCGTTCTGCATGCCATCAAAGCCTATCAATTCTCGAATCTACACCTGTTCGGTCAACGATCGACTGGGTTGTTGCTCTTGTCTCTTTCTGAAAGGAATCAACTATGAATCGACAACAATTAACTCCCATTTTGCTGCTTATATTCTTCACGTTACCGCTGCTTGTAGGGTGTAATGGAAGTAGCTCGAGCAATGGAGCTATAGCTGATAAAACCTATTCGATGAATGATACGGGGATCACAGAGTGTGCAAATGCAACCACCAATGGACTCGCCTGTAATGATGCGATGGATGGGACCGATCTCTTCCCAGAACAGGATGCTGAATATGGCCGTGATGTCACGCATAACGATGACAGTGATGGTCGAGCCGGCTTCTCCTTTACCAAGCTGGGGTCTGATGGTTCAGCACTTGCAATTCAGAATGGTGTCTGGAGTGACTCAGGAAGTGAGGTGACCGGAACCAAATGGTCCTGTATTGAGGATAACGTCACGGGCCTGATTTGGGAGGTTAAGACAAATAACGACACACCCGATCTTCATGATATGGAGTGGAGCTATAGCTGGTATAGCACGGATGCCGCTTCAAATGGTGGTGAGGTCGGTACGGCGGATGCTGGTGATAATTGCCTTGATGATAGCCGTTGCGATACCGAGAAGTATGTGGCCGATGTCAATGCGGCAGCACTCTGTGGTTTTACTGATTGGCGCCTGCCTGAACGGGAGGAGTTGCGCTCGATTTTCGATTACAGCAAGTCGGTAATGCCCAGTATCGACGCAGACTGGTTCCCGAATTCAGATGCAGTAGTACCGTGGGTCTGGACCGTATCCACCTACGCCTATAACGATGAAACGACAAAAGCGTGGCTGCTCAATTTTAACGGGACAGGTGATTCCGCATTTGGTAAGTCGATGCAGCTTCATATACGGCTGGTGAGTGGAGGTGTTTAGTGCTCCGTATACTCGTAATGAATGGAAATGAATAGAGGGAATATTATGAAAATCATGAACACAGTAGCTGTTCTACTGGCCTTTCGGTATCTGGTGTCTACGCAGCCTGCCCAGCCAATCTTGCGTTGACGACACCGGATAGCCGTTTTACCGAAAATGGGAATGGCACAGTTGCGGATAGTGTGACGGGGTTGATGTGGAAGCAGTGTAGTGAGGGGTGTCGACCACCTCGACAGCTTGTGATAAAGGTGCGCTTTTAACAACAGATTGGCAGACTGCACTTGGTGCAGCAGTGACCGCCAATGGAGGGGAGGCTTTGCAGGCTACACGGATTGGCGCTTACCAAATATCAAGGAGCTGGCAACAATCGTAGAGTTGGGTGTCATTCACCAACTATTAATGAGATGTACTTTCCGCAAACTGCTTCTGCAGGGTACTGGAGTGCATCGACATCTGCAGTTGATGATACTAGGGCATGGGGTGTGGTTTTTCTGCACGGGGTAAATATGCAAATTCTAAAGAATAGCGTTGGTACTATTAGATTGGTGCGTGACTCCCTGTGAGTGTTTTTATGTGAATTAGCAGGCTGTATTGCAGGCTTTACTGAGATAACGGTTGAAGCTTGCAACAGTCCAAAATCAGCTGTTGTTCTCTGCCATCACTCGTTCCACAGTATCGACGATCGCCTGGGTCTGCGGATCGATCTCTATATTGATACGGTCGCCGATCTGGCGAGTTCCGATGTTGGTGCGCTCGAGCGTTTCGGGGATCAGATTGACGTTGAACTCCTCTCCCTCAACATCACCGATGGTAAGGCTGATGCCATCGATGCCGATGTAGCCCTTGGTAAATACATACTTGGTCCACTGTACGGGGATCTTGAACCAGATCTGGCAGTTGTTCTCGCTCTCGATGATTCGACTCACCTCGGCAACGCAGAGGATATGGCCCGACATGGCGTGACCGCCGATCTCATCGCCGAACTTTGCGGCGCGCTCCACGTTGACCCGACTGCCAACCGTTACATCACCAAGGTTGGTTACCTTGAGGGTCTCTTGCATCAGGTCGAAGGTGATGCGATTTCCGTCGATCTGGGTGACGGTAAGACAGCAGCCGTTGTGGGCGACCGATGCCCCCGCTTCGAGTCCATCAAATAGTGGTTCTGGGAGCGTTACTACATGGGTGCGAAACTGTGATTTCTCGATGATCTCGACCACCTCTGCAGTGCCCTGGACGATGCCTGTAAACATAGTATTGTTCCGTGTTTAATTCTGAATCTGATCGATTATATAGCGGTTTAGGCGTGACGCATCTGTTGCCACCCTCGCTTGTGGCGAGAGTGGCCAAGGATGGTTGCGGAAGTGGTGCAGGTGTTACTGGGTGGGAGGCGGTGCGAGTGGCTGTGGGGCCTGTGGTTGAACAGGCGCCACTTTGGCTGATATTGCCGTCTGGCTGCGTTTATCGATAGCACCGAAAAGATTGAGATTTCTGGCCCGCTTGAACTGTGCGCCGCCGATGTTGCTACCAATGAAATTTGCCTCTTTTAGCTTTGCGTCGTTGAGTCGTGCATTTAGCAGATTGGCATTGTTAAATTTCACTTCACGCAGGTCGGTGCTGCCAGCATTTGCTCCGCTGAGGTTGGCGCCGGTCATGATGGCTCGGCGTAGTCGCGCACGGCGCATGTCGACCTGCTGAAGGTTGGCGTTACTAAAATCGCTGTTATCGGCCATGGCATCGCGTAGTACCGCTCGACTTAGATTGGCCTTCTTGAGTGAGGCATCAAACAGCGTGGATTTGCGCATGCTGGCATCGACCAGGTTGGCGCCATCGAGCGTGACATTACTGAGATCGGCGCTGTCGAGGTTGGCTCCACGTAGGTCGGCGCCATCGAGTACTGCATTCTTGAGTAGTGCCTTGCGCATATTGGCACCACGCAGGTTGAGTCCAGAGAGATCAAGTCGCTCCATATCGGCGCCTTTAAGATTGCAGTTGGGACAATCCTTTCCAGCCTCGACGCTTTCCAGGTCGGCGTCGCGATAGGCGAGTGCCGGTGTGCAGAGTGCAAGCGTGATGAGAGCAATCAGTGTGTGATTCAGTTTCATAGTCGTATTGTTATCAGTTCATTGAATTATCGTTATTCTTTGATAATAGCACCAAACTCCGTGTGCTTCCTTTCGCCAGGGCAGGGGGTGCCGTACACTATGCGACCCCCAGTTTTTCAGTCACTTCTGCCGTGCAACAACGACTTAAAGGCCTCAACAAACAGTTAGCGTCGATCCTTGCGATGGATCGTCACCGCCTGCAACGTCGCCTGCGCGATCTGCAGCGCAAGGCGCGACAGGGCAGCTGTGGCAGTGAGGCAGTGGCCAAGCTTGAGCACGATGTTGAGCGCGCGGTGGCGAAGTATCAGCAACGCGCTGCAAATGTCCCTACGCCCGACTACCCGGAAGAGCTACCCGTCAGTGGACGGCGTGATGAGATTACTACCGCTATCCGCGAGAACCAGGTGGTGATCGTCGCCGGAGAGACCGGTTCAGGAAAGACGACCCAACTGCCAAAGATTGCGCTTGAGGCGGGGCGTGGCGTGGCCGGATTGATTGGTCACACCCAGCCGAGGCGTATTGCAGCGCGCAGCGTTGCCTCTCGTATCGCTGAAGAGCTAAAGAGTGAGTTGGGTAATACGGTGGGATACAAGGTGCGCTTCTCCGATCGCACCCGTCCCGAGAGCTATATCAAACTGATGACCGACGGCATTCTGCTGGCCGAGATTCAACGCGACCGATATCTCAACCAGTACGACACGCTGATCATCGATGAGGCGCATGAGCGCAGCCTTAATATCGATTTTCTGCTCGGTTTCTTCAAACAGCTGCTACCGAAACGTCCCGATCTGAAACTGATCATCACATCGGCGACGATCGATACCGAACGTTTTGCCAGCCACTTCAGTGATGCCCCGATCATCGAGGTTTCCGGGCGCACCTACCCGGTTGAGCTGCGCTACCGCCCGCTGCAGTCTGAGGATGATGATTCGCGTGATCGTGATCAGCTACAGGCGATACTCGACGCGGTTGATGAGTTATCGCGCGAGGGTGAGGGGGATATTTTGATCTTCCTACCCGGTGAGCGCGATATTCGCGAGACGGCCGAGGCGCTGCGCAAACACCATCCACCCCACACTGAGATCCTGCCGCTCTACGCGCGTCTCTCTGCCAGCGAGCAGAACCGTGTCTTTCAGAGCCATCGCGGTCGTCGCATTGTGCTGGCGACCAATGTTGCCGAGACCTCGTTGACCGTGCCGGGTATCCGCTATGTGATCGATCCCGGCTACGTGCGTCTGTCGCGCTACAGCTACCGCAGCAAGGTGCAGCGGCTACCGATTGAGAAGGTCTCACAGGCCTCGGCCAACCAGCGCTCCGGACGCTGCGGGCGACTTGGTCCCGGTATTGCGATCCGTCTCTACGCCGAGGAGGATTTCAATAACTTTGCTGAGTTCACCGACCCGGAGGTGAAACGTACCAACCTCGCTGCGGTGATCCTGCAGATGCAGGCGCTGGGCTTGGGCGATATCGAGGACTTCCCCTTTGTTGAGCCGCCCGATAGTCGTTTTATCAACGATGGTTACAAGCTGCTGCATGAGCTGGGCGCGGTCGATAACCGACGACGTATGAGCAAGCTGGGACAGAAAATTGCCAAACTACCCGTCGATCCGCGTATTGGTCGTATGCTGCTTGCGGCGGAGCAGGAGGGGGCGCTGGCAGAGGTGTTGGTGATTGCCGCCGCACTCTCGATTCAAGATCCACGAGAACGGCCACACGGGGCGCGTGATAAGGCGGACCAGCGTCATAATGAGTTTAACGATGAGCAGTCTGACTTTCTTACCTATCTCAAGCTCTGGCAGTTTTATGAGGAGCAGCGCCACCACCTGACGCAGAGTAAGCTGCGAAAGCTCTGCCGCGATCGTTATCTCTCCTATATGCGCATGCGTGAGTGGCGTGAGGTGTGGCAACAGCTGCACACTCTGGTCAAGGTGATGGGGGCGAAGGAGAACAGTACACCTGCTGAGTACGATGCGATCCACCGTGCACTATTGAGTGGTCTGCTCGGTAATATCGGTTTCCGCGATGAGAAACAGAGCTACCTGGGGGCGCGTAACAGTCGCTTCCATGTCTTCCCCGGTTCAGCCCAGTTCAAAAAACCACCGAAGTGGTTGATGGCGGGCGCGCTGATTGAGACCAGTAAGCTCTACGCCCATACCATAGCGGCGATCAAGCCGGAGTGGATTGAGCGTCTGGCAGATCATCTGGTCAAGCGCAGCTACAGCGAGCCGCACTGGGAGAAGCGGGCGGGGCAGGTAGCCGCTAGTGAACGAGTTACGCTCTACGGGGTAACGATCAATCCCAAACGCCGGGTCAACTTCGGGCCGATCAAACCCGATGAGGCTCGCGAGATCTTTATCCGCAGTGCGCTGGTGGAGGGTGAGTTCAACTGCAGAGCCCCCTTCTTCAAACACAATCGAAAACTGCTTGAGGAGATCGAGTCGCTGGAACACCGCTCACGCCGTCGCGATGTATTGGTCGATGAGCAGGTGCTGGTTGAGTTTTACGAGCAGAAGATTCCGACGGGTATCTATAGCGGTGCAACCTTTGAAAAATGGCGGCGTGGT
Organism: Candidatus Reidiella endopervernicosa; assembly: GCF_013343005.1. Classification (GTDB taxonomy): domain Bacteria; phylum Pseudomonadota; class Gammaproteobacteria; genus Reidiella; species Reidiella endopervernicosa. Next base: position 3,137,210 of record NZ_CP054491.1, on the reverse strand, counting down.
GTAGAGGCCAAGGATGAGAAGCTACTCTTCCTGACTCGTGAAGAGCTGATGCAGCACGATGCCGCTGGAGTGACTCAGGCGCAGTTCCCACCCTCCGCCAAGGTGGGGGCGCTCAAGCTGAAATATGAGTACCACTTTGAGCCGGGCAGTCGTGACGACGGTGTGACGCTACAGCTGCCGCTGGCCGCGCTGAATCAGATTGAGGCGCTGCAGTTCGAGTGGCTGGTGCCGGGACTGCTGCGCGAGAAGTTGATTGCGCTGATCAAGTCACTACCCAAGTCGTTGCGTCGAAACTTCGTACCCGCACCAAATTTTGCCGACGCCTTGATGCAGGTGATCAGCTTTGGTGAGGGTTCACTGTTTGAACAACTCTCGCGGCAGCTACTGCGAATAACCGGTGTTGCGGTTGATGAGAGTGCCTGGCAGAGCGAGCAGCTGACCGATCACCTGCGCATGAACTACCGTATCGTCGATGCCAAGGGGAAGGTGGTGGGCGAGGGACGCGATCTTGAACTGCTCCAGGCAGATCTCGGCGGACGAGCCAAAGAGAGCTTTAGTGGCCTGACGGAGAAGACAATTGAGCGCGAGGGGATTACCGAGTGGGACTTCGGCGATTTACCCGAGGTCTATAACGTTACCCAGCACGGTCTCAAATTGCAGGGCTATCCGGCATTGGTCGATCAGGGTGAGAGTGTTGCGATAGAGCTCTTCGACGATGCATGGCAGGCAGAGCAGGCGATGCACGGTGGGCTGCGACGACTGATTGCGTTGCAGGTTGGCAAAGAGATCAAGTATCTGCAAAAGAATCTTCCCGGTATTGAGAAGAGTTGTCTCCACTACACTCGCATCGGCAACTGCAATGCACTCAAGCTGGACCTGGTGATGGCCGCCATCGACCACGCCTTTCTCGATCAGCCGCTGCCACGAACTGAAGCCGCCTTCCATGCAGTCTGTGAGCGGGGGCGCGGGCGGTTGATTGAAACGGCTAACCGTCTCAGCCAAGTGGTGGCTGAAACCCTTGCAGAACACCATGCCATCTCCAAGCAGATCAAGGGCTCGATTCCCCCGACCCTGCTGGAGGCGATTACTGATGTCAGTGCACAGCTCGGGCATCTGGTCTACCCGGGGTTTGTGCTTAAAACACCAGCGGAGTGGTTGTCCCACCTGCCACGTTATCTGAAGGCGGTCAGCCGGCGGCTCGATAAGGTCGCGGGGCAACTAGCACGTGATCGCCAGCATCGGCTTGAGATTGAGTCATTATGGCGTGTCTGGGCGGAGCGCAGTGGGGAAGGAAAACGCCAGAGTCGGGAGCTGCTCGAGTTTCGTTGGCTGATAGAGGAGCTGCGCGTCTCTATCTTTGCCCAGGAGCTAAAGACGGTGCAGAGTGTTTCGGTCAAACGTCTGCAAAACATTGTCAAAACACTGTGAATCGGTAGTAGTGCGCATGAAAAATTTGGCGAGATTGTTATGATTACCGGTATGAGTAGAGAGAAGATAGACCACTGCGTGGAGCAGCTCTGTCAGCGCGGTTGCCGTGAGGTGACGCTGATTATTGAGCAGCTTGATGCCGGTGAAGCCGTTGAAGGAACTGACCATCTGGATGGTAGCGAACGGCACGCCGTAGCCGAAGAGCTGCGCTCGATTATGTCGGTCTACGATGGCCCCTGCTCAATCTAACAGCCTCTGTTGATCTGATTAAATATCTGTAGTTCGTCTGAGTACCTGAAATGGCTATTGGCTCAATTGCGCAACGCTATGTGTATGGAGATTTAGATAAATGACTGAAAGTGGTGCTAAACCTGTTTATGACGCTGCAGAGATTACGCTGGCTCGGCTCAATGAGTTGCTTCCACTCGCTGCAAATCAGGCTGCGCTGACACCATCTTTTCGGCAGCTCCATATCGCCATTCTCAAGGGGCTTGCCGACAGTAACCGCCCCCTCGCGATCGAGGCGATGTGTGAGAAATCCGGTATCGATGATGCCAGCGCTGCGATCGCCGAGCTGGTAAAACAGGATCTGGTCGTGACAAACAGTGATGGCGTGGTGATCGGTGCCTATCCAATGATCCGCGAGCCACGTGAACATATGGTGATGCTCGGAACGCTCGAGCTCCGGGCCATGTGTGCAGTCGATGCGCTGGCAATCGGGATGATGTTCAAACAGCCCACCATGATCCGCTCACGCTGCCGCGCCACCGATTCGATCGTGATCATTAATCAGGATGGTGAACAGGTCGATGCAATGGGGCAGTGCCCTGATCTGCATGTGGGTATTCAGTGGCAGGCGACCGATGGTTGCGCGGCGAAGACGATCTGCCTCGATATGATCTATCTATGTTCTGCGAAGGTGGCTGCCGAGTGGCAGGGAGATACAGTTGAGACCCGCAGCGTGCTGACTCTGGCAGAGGCGATCAAGCTATCGCGTGATTTCTTTATGCCACTGTTGGCGGAGTAACTGATCCACCCTGACCATCAGGGTGAATAGCTGTTTTTCTCTATACCTTGAACTGAGCGACGATTCCCTCGAGCTGCAGCGCCAGGGAGGAGAGGTGTTCACTCTCCTGTGCGGTCTTCTGTGCACCTGCGGCCGTCTGTTCGGCAACGACGCTGATATCGTTGATGTTGCGTGAGATATCCTCGGCCACAGTGCTCTGCTCATTGGAGGCAGCGGCTATCTGGGTGTTCATATCGTTAATCTGACTGATCGCACCGGTGATGCTGGCGAGGGTAGTGCCGGCACTACTGGCGTGCTCCACACTCTCTGCAGTCTGTGTCTGACCCTGCTCCATAGCGACTACGGCGTTACGCGTACCGCTCTGTAGCTTCTCGATCATGCCCTGAATCTCCTGAGTCGACTGCTGGGTACGCGAGGCGAGGGTGCGGACCTCATCGGCAACCACGGCAAAACCGCGGCCCTGCTCACCTGCGCGGGCGGCCTCAATTGCGGCGTTGAGTGCAAGTAGATTTGTCTGTTCTGCGATGCCGCGAATAACCTCCAGGATGCCACCGATCTCCACACTGTCGTGCTCCAGATTCTGAATAACCTGGGCGACCTGGCCGACATTCTCCGCCAGAGTGTTAATAGAGCTGACAGTCTGGTTGACCACCTGTTTGCCGGTGCCTGCCTGTTGATCGGCCTCTTGCGCGGAGTTGGCCGCCAGACTGGCGTTGTTGGCAACCTCATGGGCGCTGGCAGACATTTCGGTGACGGCAGTGGCGACAAGGTTGATCTCATTCTGCTGTCGTACAATCGCATCGGTTGTCTGGGCAGAGAAGTTTGAGAGTTCATGGGCGGAGTTGTTGACCTCATGTGAGGCAGTGGTGACGTTGGAGATCAGCTCCTGAAGCTTCTCCTTCATCTCTCGAACGCTGTTGCAGAGTGCGCCTAGTTCATCATCGCTGCTGCACCAGTGATTAACGTCACCGGTCAGATCGCCTGAAGAGACCTGCGCTGACCGCCATGGATAGCGAAGCGAAGGCGGTTAGTCCGCGATAGTCGACGCCGTCTGCCTATTCGTAGTTGAGAGCGCGAGCGAACGACGAAGAAGATGCAGCAGCGGCTTTATGTCGGCGTAGAGTCACTGAGGGAGTTGTGTAGAGCCGCGAAGAGGTGATTACGCAACGAACGCAGGACGGTCGGGGCGCCGTAGGCATAAACGGTCGCGTTAAGTATTTGCCGCTTGCTTGGGCTTGGATGCCCAAAACAAGCTTCCGCAAAAATAGCGACTCCCCGGTTTCATGTTGTCGATTAGCAGTCGCAGGAATGAGAGCGCCTTAAACATCATGAAGTAGGCAAAACCGACCAGGAACAGGAATACAGCGGCGCCCAGACCGAGCATAAGCTGGGCATTTTTTAGGCTCTCCTGCTCAGAGAGCAGTAGCGCATTGGCACGATCCTGTGTGGCTTCAAGGAACGGATCAACCATCTCACCGATATTGGCGGCTACTGCGTCAAACTTCTCCATCATCTTGTTGCCGCCAGCAGGTCCATCATCAATATAGGCCTGTGCCATCTTCTTTCCGACTGCGTGATAAGACTCAAAGGCAGGCAGCATCTGTTCGTATAGGCACGGTTTTCGGTGTCGAGCTCTTTGAGCTCAGAGAGCAGCTGTTTGAACAGCGCAGCGTTTGCTTCGGCCTCGTCAAAACCATCATTCAATCCGTCTAGAGCACGCGTAGCACTGATATCGGTGAGCCACTGCTGTACCTGTACCACGCTCAGTTTGAGCTGATGTGCCTTGTTCAGGATTGGGATTTCGTTGTTGGCGATCTGCTTCGATTCATTGATGATCGAGTTGCTGCCGGTGAAAATAATGATGCCCTGGACAATGACGGCGAGAGCCAGAATGGAACAGACGAGGGCAAACTTGTTCTTCATGCTCATGTTATTCATCTTGTTGTTTCCCTTTGACAGATTGTCCAGTTGGCACTGCTTAATATTATTGGAAATTGTGAGAACTGTGGGCCGTTCTGATGTGGAGCGGTGAGAGGTGTAGTTGCCTCTAGATCAAATGTCGGCAAAGAGGTAAGAACCTTGACGCCGATATCGGTCCGATCGCTCCAGGTAACAGTCTCTTAATTCGAAGGGTGCAGCCGAAATTGACCGATTAAATTGGTCTGATTTGTTAAATTAAATTAACGCCGCATCCACCCCGTCATATAGTTGAGACTAAGGCTTTTGTCGAATTGAGTCACGCGCTTAAAAGACGATATTTATAGTGTATTTCAGACTGTTTCTAAAATAATAAATATTGAAACAGTGATAATACTAATGTGAAAAATAATCATAACTAATGACATGGCGTGTCATGTGTGTGACAGATATTGAATTAAATAAAAATAGTGATCTGTTGTCATACCAAGCTGTCGCAGATTGTCATAAACTGTCCTGATAGGTCAGAGGGGTGGGTCATTGAAAATTCTGATTACGATTACCGCATTTTTTATCTCCTTCCAGTTGCAAGCAGCGGCAATTACCGCTGATGAGATAGTGCGTCGCGCAATTGAGCATTGGCGTGACCTCTCATCTTATAGCGAGTTTGAGATGACCATTCACCGTTCCGACTGGGAGCGCACCATGCGTATGCAGGTCTGGACTCAGGGTCTCGATCAGTCGTTGATGCGCGTTGTTGAACCCGCCAAGGATCGTGGTAATGCCACGTTGCTGATCGATAACCGGATGTGGAGTTTTGCGCCAAAGATCAATCGCGTGATCAAGATCCCCTCGAGCATGATGAATCAGAGCTGGATGGGCTCCGACTTCTCTAATAACGATATCGTACGTGCCGATGAGATCATTGAGCAGTATGAGCACAAGATTGTCGAATCGACCGAGATTGAGGGGCATACGGTCTACACGATCGAATCGATCCCGCACGAGGATGCTCCCGTGGTATGGGGTAAGGAACTGTTACGCATTCGTGATGACAATGTAATGCTCGAGCACACCTTTTATGACCAGGACAATGCGGTTGTAAAACGTATGGTGACCAGTGACATCCGTGAGATAGGAGGTAAGGTGATTGCAGCTGTAGAACGGATGCAGAAAGAGGCGCACCCCGACGAGTGGACCGAGGTGCGTGTGCTCGATGCCAGCTATGGCATTTCCATTCCACCCGGCACCTTCACCCTCTCTAGCCTGCGAAATCCACGTTTCTGATGCTGTTTCGTCTCGCATGGCGCAACATCTGGCGTCACACACGACGTACCTGGTTGACGATTGCTGCGATCGCCTTTGCAGCGACGCTGCTGATCTTCAGTATCACCATTCAGCTCGGCGCCTACGATGCGATGATTGAAAACACCCTGCGTCTCTACACCGGACATGTGCAGCTACAACGCGAGGGTTATCAGGACAGACCGCGACTACGCACCGATATCACCAACGCCACAGAGATCGCTACGAGGATCCGAAGCGAAACGGGTTGGGATAGTGTGGCGGTGCGAGCGATGGGGTTTGCACTGATCGCCTCTGAGCAGCGCAGCTTTGGTGCGCAGGTGGTCGGTGTGGAGTCACACCATGAGGTGATGGTCTCGACGCTACCGGGCCTGATCAAGCAGGGACGTTATATCAATGCGCACGGTTACGAGGCGGTGATCGGCGCGGCACTGGCGAGAAACCTCAAGGTACAGATAGGGGGGGAGCTGACACTACTCGGTTCGGCGCGTGATGGTTCAGTTGCTGCCACGGTGTTAGAGGTGGTCGGTATCTTCGAGAGTGGTTCACAGGAGTTTGATCGCGCCCTGCTGCAGATCCCGCTGGCAACCTTTCAGGAAGTGTTTGTTATGCCGGATGCTGCACACGCCATCGTGGTGCGAGCACCGAGTGATACAGAGACTCAGGCATATAAACAGCAACTGCAGCAGTTTGTCGGAAGCGACGAGCGGCTGGTTGCGCTCGACTGGGAATCGATAATACCGGGCCTACGGCAGATCATTCAGGCCGATATGATGGAGGGGTGGTTCATCTATGCGGTGCTGATTCTGGTGGTTACCTTCAGCATTTTAAATACCTTCCTGATGGCGGTGCTGGAACGCACCCGCGAATTTGGCATTCTGCTCTCGTTGGGTATGACACCGCTACGTCTCGGTAGCCTGGTGATGCTCGAATCACTGCTGCTGGTGGTGGTGGGACTGCTGTTGGGCCTGCTGCTGGGTGGCTCGATTGCGCTCTACTACGATCTCAACGGCTTTAGCTATCCTGGCATGGAGGAGATCGGTGCCGAATTTAATATTCCTGGTGAGATCTATCCACAAATCTCACTACTGGCGCTACTGCTCGGTCCCGCCGGTATCTTGATATTTACCCTGCTTGCCGCGCTCTACCCAGCAATGCGTATACGCAAACTGCAACCGGTGGAGGCGATGAATGCGGTATAGCCTGCTACTGATCTTACTGCTGCCAATCGCTGTTGAAGCGGATTGGTATTTGATGGCGCGCCACGGCGAATGTGCGCCGATTGAGATACTCTCCCGTAAGGTCGAACGGATGCAGGGTCTCGATACGCCTGAACGTTTCATCGCCGAGATGGAGCGCCGTGGTTACTCGGTTGTATTTGAAAGAGGGTTCAGTGGTGTGGCTGAGACCTATAGCGTCAACATAGAGGCGCTGGGTCTGGCGATCCTGTTTGTCCAGGGTGAGCGCTGCGATCAACTCATGCAGCCCAGGGGGCGTACGCCGTGACAATACTCAGGCTTGCGTGGCGCAACATCTGGCGCCAACACCGTCGTTCACTGATTCTGATCACCGCGATTACGCTCGGGGTTTTCGCGATGGTGGCGCTGGCAGCGCTGGCGCGCGGTTCGATGGAGGCACAGCTACATGCGGCGATCAATAATCTTACCGGCCATATCCAACTCCATCATGCGGCCTATCGCGACGATCCGGTTATTGAACACGGCATCGCTCCCCCCTCGGGCGAACTGCTCAAACTTCTGGATGGGCCCGAGGTTGAGCAGTGGAGTCCACGTATTGCACTACCGGCAGTAATCTCCAGTGAGCGAGAGTCGGCGGGCATCACTCTGGTGGGCATTGATCCAGGTAAGGAGCGTGAACTCTCATTTATCGGTAGCGGAGTGCGCGAGGGTCGCTATCTAGAGGGTGTGGAGGACCGTGGTCTGCTGCTTGGTCGTAAGTTGGCCGACCGACTGGAGACCCGACTCGGTAAACGAGTCGTGGTAATGAGTCAGGGGGCGGATGGTGAGCTTGCCGATCGTGGTTTCCGGGTAGTGGGCATCTTCGATGCGGAGATGCAGCAGAGCGAGACCGCCTATCTCTTTGTTGGTCTGAAGACAGCGCAGAAGATGCTGCGGATCGATAATCAGATCTCCGAGATTGCACTACGCAGTGACTCGCATGAGGGGCTGGAACCTTTGCTGTCACAGCTGCGCAGTGTATCGCCTGATCTTGAAGCGCTTGATTGGCAGGAGCTGCAGCCGATGATGAAGCTGATGGCGGGCATGATCGATGCCATTCTGGTGATCTGGTTTGTGGTGGTCTTTCTGGCGATGTCGTTTGGTTTGGTCAACACACTATTGATGGCGGTATTTGAGCGGACCCGTGAGATTGGTCTACTGCAGGCGCTCGGTATGCGTCCCGGTTTGATCCTGCTGCAGGTGCTGATCGAGTCGCTACTACTGCTTAGCATCGGTTTGCTGCTTGGTAACGGGCTGGCTGGACTCTATATCGTCTGGGTGGGCGATGGGATCGATCTCTCCGCCTTTGCCGAGGGGATGGAGATGATCGGTTATGCGCCGGTGCTCTACCCGTCGGTGCGGATCTCGGATGTAGTGACCGCCAACCTGCTGGTGGTGGTGCTTGGGATTCTTGCCAGCCTCTATCCCGCATGGCACGCGGCACGCACGGTGCCGATTGAAGCGATCAACAGGAGTTAATGGTGAATGATGTAACGGTTAGTTGTCGGAGTCTGACCAAACGATATCGGCAGGGTGATGTCGAGGTGCATGCCCTCGACGATCTCTCGTTGGAGATACCGCAACACGATTTCGCCTGTCTCTCAGGGCCCTCTGGTTCTGGCAAGAGTACGCTGCTTAATGTTATCGGTGGACTCGATACGCCGAGCAGTGGGGAGGTCTACCTCAGCGGTCAGCGGCTCGATACCATGAGCAAGGGTGAGCTGGCCGATCTGCGCCTCAACCATCGCTGACCGCCATGGATAGCGAAGCGAAGGCGGTTAGTCCGCGATAGTCGACGCCGTCTGCCTATTCGTAGTTGAGAGCGCGAGCGGACGACGAAGAAGATGCAGCAGCGGCTTTATGTCGGCGTAGAGTCACTGAGGGAGTTGTGTAGAGCCGCGAATAGGTGATTACGCAACGAACGCAGGACGTCGGGGCGCCGTAGGCATAAATGGTCGCGTTAAGTTTTGCTGTTTGCTTGGGCTTGGATGCCCAAAACAAACTTTCGCAAAAATAGCGACTCCCCGACTCGGTTTTGTATTCCAGGCCTACAATCTGATCCCCGTACTCAATGCGCAGGAGAACGTCGAGTTTGTCATGCAACTGCAGGGCGTGGAGGCGGCGGAGCGGGGTGAACGCGCCCGTGCCATGCTCGATGAGGTGGGGCTCTCCGGAATGGAGAAGCGCCTACCGGCGGAGCTCTCCGGTGGACAGCAGCAGCGGGTAGCAGTGGCGCGTGCCATCGTCTCCGAACCGACCCTGGTGCTGGCCGATGAGCCGACCGCCAACCTCGATTCACATACGGCAGAGAATCTGATGCAGCTGCTGCGCCATATGAATGAGGAGCACGGTATAACCTTTCTCTTCTCTACCCACGACAAACTGGTGATGAACTACTCGAAACGTCTTATCGCACTCCGCGACGGCCAGATCGAATCGGACCAGCAGAATAGCAGCCGGGCATGATCGTTCGTCTGCTCGCGGCGCTACTGATTCTGGTCTCGTTCGAGACGCCAGCCGTTGTTGGCGGCCATATCCAGCTGCTACCGACCCTGACCGATTACCAAACGGATGATATCGCTGCTGTCTATGGTGACAATCCCGCCTTCGATCAGGCGCTCGATCTGCGCCTCAAGGCAGAGGGGCGAAGCGCTGGCTGGGAAGGCGCTATTCACTATGAGCTGTTGGCGCTCGGCGGTGATGGCGTCGCAACTCGTCAGGCCCTGGCTGCTGCAGGATGGATCGCTAATAGCAGTGGTCTCCCCAACGATAAGCGGCGACTGTTTGGTCTGACCCGTCGTATCGTCGATGAGGATCGGATTGAGTCGGTGCATCGTATCGATCGACTTACACTGGGCTACTCAAGCAACCAGTGGGTCATTAGAGCGGGGCGACAGGCGGTGAGCTGGGGCAATGGTCTTGCCTTCCAGGCGCTCGACTTCATCAATCCCTTCGCGCCGTTGGCGATCAACAAAGATTATAAAAGTGGTGATGATCTGCTCTATACGCAGTACCTGTTTGAGAGTGGAAACGATCTGCAGGCGGTCGTGCTACCACGACGTGATCCAGTCACAGGTGAGGTTGAGTCCGATCAATCGACCGTTGGCGTTCGCTTTCACGCCATGGAGAGTGAGTTCGATCTGCAGCTTGCCTGGCACTATGGCGAGCCGCGCCTCGGCATCGGTCTGGCGCAACCGGTCGGTGAGGCGGTGTGGCGTTTCGATCTCGACCTGAGTCGTAACAGTGAGGGTGAGTGGCTCACCACGCTGGTGACCAACCTCGACTACTCATGGGTCTGGTTCAACCACAATACTTACGGCTATCTCGAATATTTCCATAGCGGAGTGGGTGAAAATTCACGTTCCGACTATCTCCTGCCAGACAGTGAACTCTCTGCACGTATCGCACGCGGTGAACTCTATACGCTGGCGCAGGATTACATCGCCGCCGGACTCAATGTTGAAGTGACGCCGCTGCTGCAGTTCGCACCGATTGTGCTGCTGAATCTCAACGATGAGAGCGGTGCGCTGCAGATGGGTTTCAACTACGACTGGGGAGAGAACCTGCAGCTGCTGGGCGGTGTGAGCCTGCCCTGGGGGGAGCGAGGTAGTGAGTTTGGTGGGGTTACAGTGCCGACCACCCCCTACTACCTCTCGGCGGGGCGACAGCTCTACCTGCAGCTCGGATACTTCTTCTGAGCTGCGCTTACATCAGCTCCGGTTTTGGTGGTGGTAACTGCAGATGGAAACCCTGCACCGAGAGGTTGTGGATCACCTTGTTCACATCCTCGCGTGCCAGTTTTCGCTCTGGGGTCAGCCCCAGCTCCATAACGAATTCCAGTTGGCCGAGCGTCTTGAGAAGCTCTTCGGGAATGTGGCTAAAATCATCCTTCTCCTGGGTGTAGATGTAGGCATCCGGCTTTTTCAGGCTCTTGTAGATCACGCAGAGGGTGGTCGATTCTGTGTTCATCTCTTCTACTCCTAACCGCGTATTGCGCGGCTCATGCGTGACACTGCCTCGCCCCAATCGGCCGTTTGGTTACCGCCTTCAACCATCAACTCCATCAAACCGTAGGCGAGCTGACGGTTCTCCGGGCTCATATCGGCGAGTTTATTGAGCAGAAACAGGTAGTGACCATTGGCTGTCGAGAGGCTCATCACCAGTGCATAGAGCAGTAGGGACTGCCCGTTCTGTGGCTCTTTTTCAATTAACTCAATAACTTGGCTTAACGCTGAGTCTTGCATCGAGGTCTATACTCATGTTGTCTGCGTGTCGCGATTCTAGCGCTGTGGCTGCAAAGACGCACCCCTCTGCTAGGTGGTTGATTGCTCAGAAATCGGTTAAGTTGCTGAGAACGTTGCCGATAGTTTTATGAATGGGACCGGCAGGAGCCGAGTCGGCAGACAAAAATAAAATTATAGAGAGTAGAAAAATGATTGAGATGCTCCAGTTCCTGTTCAAGCCCGCAATCGCGCTGATGAACCGTCTGCGTTATCCCTTTAAGTTTGCGTTGATCGGTGCAGTGCTGATGGCACCGATTCTAGTGCTCAGCTATCTCTATATCTCAACGCTGAACGATGAGCGGCTCTTTCTCGAACGCGAGCTGGTCGGTATCGAATATGTCAGTGCAATGCGCCCACTGCTTGAACATATCCCACGACATCGCGGCATGACTAACGGCTTTCTCAACGGTAATGAGGCGTTTCGCCCAAAGATCCTTGAAGCACGACAGTTGATCGATGGCGCCTTTGCCAACCTTGCCGCTGTGGACAGAAAACTGGGCGGTGAGTTGGGCGTTGAGAAGTACCCTGAGTATTCGCCCGAGAAGTTGATCAGTCGTTGGAACGATCTGAAACAGCGCAGTTTTGAAGGCCAGGCGAAACCGATCTTTCAGGAGCATACCGAGCTGATTGGCGGCCTGATTCGGCATATGGAACACATCTCCGATCTGAGTAATATGACGGTCGATCCGAAGCTCGACAGCTACTACTCGATCAACCTGATAGTTAACGCGATACCGAAGCTGACCGAGATCATGGGGCAGGGGCGCGGATTCGGTTCAGGCGTGGCGGCTAAGGGCACCTTTACCCCAGACTCATGGGCGCGTCTTTCGACCCTGAATGGCAAGATCATCGATACGACCAAGGCAATGTCTGCGGCGGTCGATGCCGTGTTTAAAAACAATCGGACTATTGAACAGCAGCTGGGTGTCCAGGGACGCGCTGCGGTTGCCGATGCCGAGAGCTTTATTGCGGTGCTGAGAGACAAGATGCTCGACAGCGACAAGATCGAGATCGACTCGTCGGGTGTCTTCAAGGCCGGTAGCAGCGCGATCGGTACCAGCTTCAAGCTCTATGATGCACTGCTTCCGGAATTGGTTGCACTGATTGAGTCACGTGTTGCCGATAATGAGATGGAAATCATTATCGACCTGGCAGTGCTGGTACTGGTGCTGGTTATCTCCAATTTCCTCTTTGCCGGGGTCTACTACTCTACGCTCAATACTATCCATACCCTCGAGAAGATGACCGGACAGCTTGCCGATGGTGACCTGACTGCACGAGCTCACCTGCAGACCCGTGATGAGACACGTGTTATTGGCGATGGTTTTGATCGCATGGCAGAGAGTTTTAGTGAGCTGGTCGGTCAGGTAAAGAGCGCCACCGATCAGGTCTCAACGGCGGCCGAGACGATGACCGGTGTTACCGACGAGACCCACAACGGTGTCATCCAGCAGCAGCAGGAGACCGAGCAGGTTGCTGCTGCAATGAATGAGATGAACGCCACCGTTCAGGAGGTGGCGCGCAACGCCGAGGCAGCGGCCGATGCCGCCAGCAAGGCCAATCAAGAGGCGTCGAACGGCAAGCAGGTGGTGAGCAAGACCATCGACTCGATTAACGATCTTGCCGCCGAGGTGGAGAACGTTGCTGGTGTGATTCACGGACTGAAACAGGACAGTGAGAACATTGGTACGGTGCTCGATGTGATCAAGGGCATAGCCGAGCAGACCAACCTGCTGGCACTCAATGCGGCGATCGAGGCGGCGCGTGCCGGTGAACAGGGACGTGGGTTTGCGGTGGTTGCCGATGAGGTGCGCACCCTGGCGAGCCGTACCCAGACCTCGGCGGGTGAGATCGAGGCGATGATCCTTAAGCTGCAGGATGCGGCCCGCAATGCGGTGGTGACGATGGAGCAGGGGCAGGCGCGAACCCAGGAGAGTGTGACCCAGGCTGCTGAGGCGGGTACCTCGCTCGAATCGATCACTCAGTCGGTGGCGATTATCAACGACATGAACACCCAGATCGCCAGCGCCTCCGAGCAGCAGAGTGCAGTCGCTGACGAGATCAACCGCAATGTGGTCAGCATCAGCGAAATCTCTGAGAAGACCGCTGCGGGTGCCCAGCAGACCAACTCCAACAGCTCGGAGCTGTCGCGACTGGCTGCCGAGCTGCAACAGGTGATCTCCAAGTTTCAGGTCTGACTAAGCGCAGACCATTCCGTTCTGGAACACCGCTCCTGCCAATCGTGGTAGGAGTGCTATTCAAAACTGCAAACCCTCGGAATTCACACCATTTCATCCGGGCTGCATCTAATATTTTTTCCCGTCTGGGAAATAGATTTCCCCCTTCGCAGGTCTACTATGATGAGGATCAGGTTTTCTGATCATTCTGTCTGCCTGTTAACGACGTAGAGAAGGAATTGAGATGCTGATAAAACGACCCGCCAGGATCAAACCCTCGGAGATCACCGATGAGGCGCTCTATCGGGATCGGCGTCGATTCCTCGAGCTCTCCTCAAAGAGTCTGCTCGCACTGGGGGCGGCAGCGGTGGTCGGTTGTGATAGCAATGAGGCGGTGGCCGTCAGTCAGGCTCCACCCGCGAGTGCCGGCGCATTACGATCGTTGGGTGCGCTGAAAAGCAGCGCCTTCTCAACCAGCGAACCTTCAAACAGCTTTGATGACATCTCCTCCTACAACAACTTCTACGAGTTCGGTACCAGAAAAACCGATCCTGCAAACAACTCAGGGAGTCTGCGCACCGATCCCTGGTCGATAGAGATTGAGGGTGCCGTGGAGAAGCCGGGGCGCATTGCGCTGGAGGATCTGATGAAACCTCATGCCCTGGAGGAGCGTATCTATCGCCTGCGTTGTGTCGAGGCGTGGTCGATGGTGGTGCCGTGGGTCGGTATCCCGTTGGGCGATGTGCTCAAACGCTTCAAGCCGACCTCTAATGCCAAGTACGTCGAGTTCACCACCCTGTACGATCCAGAGCAGATGCCGGGGCAGGATATCCCGGTGCTTGACTGGCCCTATGTGGAGGGGCTGCGTATCGATGAGGCGGTCCATCCGCTGACCATCCTCGGTGTCGGGCTCTACGGCAAGGTGCTGCCGAATCAGTGTGGTGCACCGATTCGTCTGGTGGTGCCGTGGAAGTACGGTTTCAAAAGCATCAAGTCGATCGTCAAGATTCGTCTGCTTGAGAGAGAGCCAAAAACCAGCTGGAATGTGGCTGGTCCGCGCGAATACGGCTTCTACGCAAACGTGAATCCGGATGTGGATCATCCACGCTGGAGTCAGAATCGTGAGCGACGCATCGGTAGTCTACTCAAACAGAAGACCCTGCCCTTCAATGGTTACGCCGATGATGTCGCCTCGCTCTATCGAGGTATGGATCTGCGTAAGTTCTTTTAGCGGGTGAATGATGTTGATGTCTGAAACTCTATTCACCGCAAACAACAGGTTCAGCGTTAAGATCGGTGTGATGAAAAGTGTCGTGATCAAACCGCTGCTGTTTCTTCTCTGTCTGCTGCCGCTGGCGATGATTGCCTGGAGTGGTTGGCAGGGAGGATTGGGTGCCAACCCGATTGAGGCGCTGAGTCACCGCACGGGTGACTGGGCGTTACGTTTTTTACTGATTACCCTCGCAGTGACTCCGCTTGTAAAACTCTTCGGCTGGTCGTGGTTGATGCGGCTGCGGCGTATTTTGGGTCTGTTCTGTTTCTTCTACGCGACCCTGCACATGGCTAACTACGTGGTACTCGATCAGTTCTTCGCCTGGTCAGAAATCATTGCCGATGTCATTAAACGCCCCTACATCACCGTTGGTCTGGCTACCTACCTGTTACTGTTGCCACTTGCGGTTACCTCCACCAATGCGATGATGCGTCGCCTTGGCAAACGCTGGAAGCAGCTGCACAGTCTCATCTACCCAGCGTCGATGCTGGCCGTGATCCACTTTCTCTGGTTGGTAAAGGCCGATCTTCGTGAGCCGATGATCTATGGGATGATTCTGCTGCTACTGCTGGGTTACCGTCTGATTTTCCGGCAACAAAAAAAGTTGTAACGAAGGATAATCTTTCAGCCTGATCGGCTAAGATATGTTTATTAAATCCACAGTCTTAGGGAGAGCAGTATGTGGCGTGGTCTGAGTAATAGTGGAATGAAAAAATCCTTGATCGCACTTCTGGTGAGCGGTCTGTTGGCAGCTCCACTGACGGTCAATGCTGAAGATAACCGTTACGGCCGTTACGCCTCGCAGAGTGAGGGGCTCAATCAGCTACTTGATGAGCTCAACTCACTGATCGAAGAGGGTGCACGCCAGCGTGCCGCAGATCGCCGTTTTCTGCGTGATCTACAAGAGTTGGCAGATCGCTATCACAGGCCATGGCGAGAGGAGCTGCTCTACGACGATTTCCGTGACTGGGGCTCGGAGCGCGGCTCAGGCTGGCAGGTGGTTTCGGGGGGGTTTGACGCCGAGTATGGCTCCGGGTTGCGTAGTCACTTCACATCGCCGAAGAAAAAGAAGAAGCGCAGTACTGAGGATGAGCTGGCATCGGCGATCGTCGGTGCGCTGTTCGACTCTGGAAAGAAAAAGAAGAAAAAGGCCGAGCAAACGACGGTAGATCGGGCTGAAATCTATATCCCCGTGCAAATTAGCAACGCTTTCATGCTGGAGATGAGTCTCAGCGTGGATGAGGGTCTGCGCCCGTTCCAGGTGCTGCTCTACCGTGATGAGGCGCGTAACAGTGGGTACCGTCTTATCTATTCACCATCAGACCCGCAGCGCCTCGAACTGCACTACCTGAGTGGTGATGGTCGATCGGTGATTGAGCGTGTTGAGCTTGAGTCACGGCTAGATGATGGCAACGCTCACAGAATTGTTTGGCGCAGGAGTGCTGAGAGCGAGATGGAGTTGCTGCTCGATAGTGTGACGGTGATCACAGTTAGTGATAGAAGTTACAAGGGTGATTTTGCAGGCGTTGCACTGATTAATCGTGGTGGAGACTACACGGTCGGGGAGATCGCACTCTACGGCGCTGAATAGGCCGGTTTTTTCGTTATGTGGAATCGGTCGGACCGATTTGATACTTTCAATCAGCAGAAATAATAATTAAACAGGCGGACATTGAGCTGCCGGCAAATGGTTGGAGTGATATGCACTACGCAATTGTTATTAATCTCGATTACGAGAACTACCCCTATCAGCAGTGCTCAGAACTCTGGGGTGAGATCAAGCAACGTATGATGAATGTCGGGTTTCGTAACGATGGGCGTCTGTTCAAAACGACCCTTGGAGCGGATCAGGCGTGTGAAGTTGCACGCGAAGTGATTGAGTCGATCGAAGCCGACTATCCGATCTATCAGGATTCGCTGCTCAACGACTACATAAAGGAGTTCTACGGTTACGACCACGGCTCCTCGACTAATCTGCTACTGCCGCCTGTCGCCGGCATAATGATCAACGAGTAGCTACTCAATATATAACCGGAAGCAAGGAGCGCATTGTGAGTCGCAAACTCGGTCTGGCCGTCTGTCTGCTGGGAAGTGCAGCCGCACTACTCTATCCACCCTATACAATTATCGACGGTGTGCGTTGGGGCTTCGCCTTCGAAGAGCTGGTCTCCGCTTTTGGTAAAACCATCTACGTCTTCGATCAGCTCGATCAGCAGACGTTGTTGATTGAGCTGGGCATCATCAACGCTATCGGTCTGGCGATTTTTATCTTCTCTGGACGTCGCTAGGGCGCCTGTTTCGGCTTTCAAAGTCAGACTCAAATAGCTTTGAGCCCAGCGCTTCTGCGCCCGATTGTCAATCTACCCATCCCCCGCTGCATTCCATAGAATGCCGCCTCTCGATACCTTGAAGCAGACCCATACAGATGAATATTGCCCAGAACATCGCCGAAGAGCTTGCCGTTAAACAGTCACAGGTCGATGCCGCCATCGCCCTGCTCGACGAGGGATCGACTGTTCCCTTTATTGCTCGTTATCGCAAGGAGGCGACCGGAGGGCTCGATGACATCCAGCTGCGTCGGCTCGAAGAGCGGCTGGTCTATCTACGTGAACTCGAGGATCGGCGTGCGGTGGTGCTGAAGAGTATTGATGAGCAGGAGAAGCTCACCCCCGAGCTGAAAGAGGCGATTCTCGCCGCCGAGACCAAGACCCGTCTTGAAGATCTCTACCTACCCTACAAGCCAAAACGCCGTACCAAGGCACAGATCGCCCGAGAGGCGGGTCTTGAGCCGCTGGCCGACGCGCTGATGGCAGATGCCAGCCTCGATCCACAGGTTGTGGCCGCTGAGTATGTCGATGAGGAGAAGGGGATCGCCGACGTGGCGGCGGCTCTCGATGGTGCGCGCCAGATCGTGATGGAGCGCATTGCTGAGAACGCTGATCTGATCGGAGAGCTGCGTGACTACGTCTGGGCGCAGGGCAAGCTCGAGTCGCGTGTTGCCGATGGGCAGGAGGAGGCGGGCGCCAAGTTTGCCGACTATTTCGAGTATGAGGAGCAGCTACAGAAGATCCCCTCACACCGTGCACTGGCGCTGTTCCGTGGTCGTAACGAGTCGGTACTGCGTCTGCAGCTGAAGATCGAGGGTCAGGATGACCTCGAGCCGGGCCGCAGCTTCGGCATCTGCGACGGCATGATTGCACGTAAATACGACATTACCGATGAGGGGCGGGCGGGTGATGGCTGGCTCACCGAGACGGTGCGCTGGGCGTGGCGGGTGAAGGTTTCGCTGCACATCGAGCTGGAGCTGATGATGCAGCTCAAAGAGCAGGCCGAGGAGGAGGCGATCCGCGTCTTCGGTGAAAATCTGCGTGATCTACTGCTTGCGGCGCCTGCCGGGCCGCGCGCCACCATCGGCCTCGATCCGGGGTTGCGTACCGGCGTCAAGGTGGTCGTGGTCGATGCCACCGGCAAGCTGGTCGATAGCGCCACCATCTATCCACATGTACCCAAAAACCAGTGGGATCAATCGATCGATATCCTCGCCAAACTCGCCGCCAAGCACAAAGCCGAGCTGGTCAGCATCGGCAACGGCACCGCATCACGTGAGACCGACAAGCTGGCGGCTGATCTGATGAAGCGCCACCCCGAGTTGAGACTGAGCAAGATTATGGTCAGCGAGGCGGGTGCCTCGGTCTACTCCGCCTCTGAGTTCGCATCGCGTGAGTTCCCCGATCTCGATGTCTCGCTGCGCGGTGCGGTCTCTATCGCCCGTCGCCTGCAGGATCCACTCGCCGAGCTGGTGAAGGTTGAGCCGAAGGCGATCGGTGTTGGTCAGTATCAGCACGATGTGAGCCAGAGCCGTCTGGCACGCATGCTCGATTCAGTGGTGGAGGATTGTGTAAACGCCGTCGGCGTCGATGTGAATACCGCCTCGGCACCGCTACTGGCGCAGGTGGCTGGACTCGGTCAGAGCCTCGCCGCCAATATCGTCAGCTACCGTGACGAGCACGGTGCCTTTACCGATCGTAAGGCGCTGCTCAAGGTCTCACGCCTTGGTGCTAAGGCATTCGAACAGTCAGCCGGTTTTCTCAAGGTGATGAATGGTGAGAATCCACTCGACGCCTCTGCCGTACACCCCGAGGCCTACCCGCTGGTCGAACGCATTATCACCTCGACCGGCAAGGGCGTAGGTGAGCTGATCGGTGATAGCCGCTTCCTGCGCTCACTGGCCGCCAATGACTTCACCGATGAGAAGTTCGGTGAGCCGACAGTACGCGACATCATTAGCGAACTGGAGAAGCCGGGCCGTGACCCACGCCCCGAGTTCAAGACCGCCGCTTTCCGTGACGGGGTCGAGAAGCTGAGCGACCTGGAACCGGGCATGATCCTCGAGGGTGTCGTCACCAACGTCACCAACTTTGGTGCCTTTGTCGACATCGGTGTTCATCAGGATGGTCTGGTCCACATCTCGGTGCTCTCCGACAAGTTCGTTAAGGATCCGCGCGAGGTGGTCAAGGCGGGCGATGTGGTCAAGGTGAAGGTGGTCGAGGTCGACCTGAAGCGCAAACGTATTGCGCTCTCACGCCGTTTCGATAGCGATGTGAAAAAAGGCAAAGGTAAACCCGAGTCTCGCGGTGGTGAGCAGCGTCAATCCCGCCCCAATCAGCCACGTGGAAACCGTCCGCACAAACAGCCGAAGAGTCGCGAGTCCGCCCCGATGGGTGCCATGGCTGCCGCCTTTGCTAACCTTAAGAAATGATCCACGCCGTAGCCCGGATGGAGCAGAGTGAAATCCGGGAGTTCAAGCACCCCGGATTACGCTGCGCTCCATCCGGGCTGCATCGCTTGTTGGATCTTAGTCGGCCACTCTTCGCAGATTGATTAGCGTCAACTGCTGGCCCTCACGGTTACGCAGTTCGGTGCCGTACTGCTTAAAGCCAAGTTTCTGATAGAGACGGTGAGCGGCGCGGTTCGACTCAAAAACCGCAATACGCGCCTCAGGTAGTGCCAGCTCACCGTAGATAGCCTTCAACATCTCGGCGATCAGTAACCGTCCAAGACCCTTGTTGCGATAGAGCGCAGCAACCACCAGGTTGCCGATAAAGGCGTGGCTACCCGGTTCGATGCCGTAGAGGTCAGCGAAGCCGATCACCCTGTCGTTATGCTCCATCACCGTCAGGGTGCGGCGTTGATCGACGAGCCGCGCCACCTGTCTCACTGTCCAGGGGAATTTCGCACCGGGTTGCACCATGTAGAGCTCATCAGGACTCCCTACCAGCTCGCAGACGGCAGCGAAATCATCTGGGGTGACGGGACGGAAACTGGGTTGAATGGGTGGGTGCATGGTGACGATTATCGCAGTATCACTGCGAAGGTTCGATCTGCCGAACCATCAAGTAGTGAGGCCCAATATCGGTAATCTCAATCGGCTCACCCATGGTTATAAAGCCGTTGTGCTGGTAGAAATCGAGTGCCGCAATGCGGGCGTTGCACCAGACCAGGTCTGCCCCCTGCGCTTGGGCATATGTCACTGCCGTTTCAAGCAGTGAGCGACCGATACCGCGTTGCCTCAGCTCGGGTAGAGTCGTCAGGGCGCGGAGCTGCCATCCCTGCTGCCCTGAAAAATTGGGGCAGGGAACGTGATAGATCGAGACAATGCCCGCCTCCTGTTCACCATAACGAGCGCCAAAGTGGCGTGTCTGCGCTTCCTCATCGCCTGGATAGCGGCACTGCTCAATGCCCTGGTGAGGGCGCAGTAGCTGGTGTCGCAGTGGTAACGTCGCCTCTGCGCAGAGGGTGGTGATGGTCAATGGCACGGTCTCTTTACTGTGGCTCAATTGGCGCTCTTGGTTATCAGACTTCGAATCAAACTCTACTTCAGGATGGTTAGGGCTGCACATGGCGGCAGAAATGGCTCGATATATGGAGCGAAGTGAGCGGCTAGACCCTGTCTAAATGTCTGATAAACGTCCAAAGATCGCTTCGGCTGCCGGAGTCGCTTGTGGTAGGCTATGCGTTCTGCCAACTGAGGCGAGTCGTAACCGACTCCAATCGCCGCGTAAGGACGGCGAATACGCAAATGTCCAATAGTGAACTGAAAGCCGAAGCAAAAAATTCATTCAGCCGCGAAGAGCTACTGCAGTGTGGTCGCGGTGAGCTGTTTGGCCCCGGTAATGCGCAGCTGCCGCTGCCACCGATGTTGATGTTTGATCGCATCAGCCACATCAGTGATGAGGGTGGAGAATACGGCAAGGGCCAGATTGTTGCGGAACTCGATATCACCCCCGATCTCTGGTTCTTCGACTGCCACTTCCAGGGAGATCCGGTCATGCCGGGTTGTCTCGGTCTTGATGCCATGTGGCAGCTGGTCGGCTTCTTCCTCGGCTGGAAGGGCGGTCCAGGCCGTGGTCGTGCTCTCGGTGCTGGCGAGGTGAAGTTCACTGGACAGGTTGTCCCAGAAGGCAAGCTGGTCACCTATAAGATCGATCTCAAGCGCGTCATTATGCGCAAACTCTATATGGGCATCGCCGATGCCACCATGGAGATCGATGGCCGCGAGATCTATACTGCCAAGGACCTACGGGTCGGCCTCTTCACCTCGACCGAAAACTTCTAAACAGAGGACATTTGCGTGAGACGAGTAGTAGTAACTGGGCTGGGCATCGTCTCCAGCATCGGTAACAACGCCGAGGAGGTGACCGACGCGCTGCGCGAGGGTCGCTCCGGTATCGAATTCTCCGAGCAGTACGACGAAATGGGCTTCCGTTCGCGGGTCCACGGTCCGGTCAAACTTGAACCGTCCGAGATGATCGACCGCAAGCTGATGCGTTTCATGGGCAGTGCGGCCGCCTACAACTACATCGCCATGCAGCAGGCGATCGAAGATGCTGGCCTCAGCGCCGAAGAGGTCTCCAATCCCAAGGTTGGCCTGATCATGGGCTCCGGTGGCGGCTCCAACGCCAATATCGTGCAGGCGTGTGATACCGCCCGTGAGAAGAGCGTCAAACGTGTTGGCCCCTACATGGTGACCCGTACCATGGGCAGCACCACCTCAGCCTGTCTCAGTACTGCTTTCAAGATCAAGGGCGTCAACTACTCCATCAGCTCCGCCTGTGCCACCTCGGCGCACTGCATCGGTAACGCCTACGAGCAGATCCTGCTCGGTAAGCAGGATATGATGTTCGCCGGTGGCGGCGAGGAGCTTGACTGGACCATGTCGGTACTCTTTGACGGCATGGGTGCGATGTCCTCCAAGTACAACGATGCACCCACCACCGCTTCACGCCCTTACGCCGCCACCCGCGACGGCTTTGTTATCGCTGGTGGCGGCGGCACGGTGGTACTCGAAGAGCTGGAACACGCCAAGGCGCGCGGCGCGAAAATCTACGCTGAGCTGGTCGGTTACGGTGCTACCTCAGACGGTCACGACATGGTTGCACCATCAGGCGAAGGCGCGGTGCGCTGCATGCAGCAGGCGATGGAGACGGTCGACGGCAAGGTCGACTATATCAACGCCCACGGCACCAGCACACCAGTCGGTGATATCAAGGAGTTGGAGGCGATGAAGAACGTCTTCGGCGACGATATGCCCTACGTCTCCTCCACCAAGTCACTCACCGGTCACGCCCTCGGCGCGGCAGGCGTCAACGAGGCGATCTACTCGCTGCTGATGCAGAAAGAGGGCTTCATCAGCGCCTCGGCCAACATCACCGAACTCGACCCGGCGGCAGAGGGAATGCCGATTGTTCAGGAGCGCATCGACGATGCGAAGCTCGATATCGTGATGTCGAACAGCTTCGGTTTCGGTGGTACCAACTCGACGCTGGTGTTTGCGAAGTACAACGGTTAGTTGTTAGCCGGTTGTAACAAGAAGCCCGCCTATATGGCGGGCTTTTGTGATGTGGATCGTGTAGCTAGATATTTCTTTGTTACGTCCAACAGATTAAAGCAGGTGGTTGTCAGCGTTGATATACAGAGCTTGATTATTCTGTTTAGGTTGTCAATTTAGAATATTGTGTCTATCAAGTATCCGGCAGAGATCTGGTTCATCATTATATGTGTCGATCCACCTGTTCTTGAGTAGTAGCCACCCAATGAATAGCCCTCCAAAAATCCCCAAGATGTGCGCTATATGCAATTGGTGCTGTACTGAATAGTGCACCGTAGATGTCTTTCAACAACCAGAATCCAATTAGCCAGAATGCGGAAACAGAGAATGTCTTTCCAAATGCATACGGAAGGTCCATACGCATTTGATCTTAGAGGCCGGGTATAGAAATAAGTACATGCCCATAACTCCATTGACGGCACCGCTTGCGCCTATTGCTGGATCTCCATCGTAAATTAGGTGTGTGAGGCCGGCGACAATAATTAGGAGAATATAGATAGCTGGATAGCTTGGGTTATTAACTCTGGAGCATATGGCATTGCCGAATAACCAGAGGTAGAACATGTTGCCAATGAGGTGTGATAGTGAGCCATGCATAAAGCCATGGCTAATCAGGCTGGAATTAATACCATCGAGAAAGAAAAATTCGGCTTGGGTTAAGCCTGTCAGAACAAGCAAATAGGTTCTTGCTGTGAATCCCATAATGATTAGGTTTGATGTTGGGAATCTCTCAACAGCTACTTCAGCGTGGTACGGTATAAACATGATGCATTCCTTTGCAACCGAATTTCAGCAGTTTGATTGAGCTTTGTTCCATCGAGTGTAACAACTCCAGTTGTGGAGAGTTAGGTGCTTTAGTTCTTTTACATTGCTGAGCATCGGAGCGATTTCAGGATTGAGTGGACAGCTGTTTGAGCGAAGCGAGTTTCTATCCATGCCTGAAATCGTGAGGAGACAGCTCTAGCGCGTCCATGTGCTCTGCGGCACTCGTGCGTCCCGCACTACGCGCAGGGTATCTGCAGGGTGATGTAGTGGGGGCGTTGATGTGCAGGGATGTACAAATATCGCAGGCGCATGGATGTGTAGGAGCGGTGCTCTTAGTCCGTTTTTGTCGCATCACAAAGTAATGTACCGCCACGCGGGCGTGGGAGCCCGCATCTAAACCACGTTGCGTTAGCGATACCTCAGACAGACGGTGTCAGCTCAATTCATATCCACCCTATGGTAGTCTTAGGCAAAAAATTAATAGGGGTGGGGATGTCCGTCGAACTTCGTAATAGTTTCCGTGTGGATGACTACGCAATGCGTTATAGCGTCTTCATGCCGCGGCTCTATAACTTCTGTCTCTCGCTGGGGATGGAGCCGGATAAGATGATGCCCTCGCGGGCGTTCTGCTCGGATGAGAATCAGGGTTATCCGATCATCATGATCGCCAAGCACTTTGGCACCTTCCCCTTCAACCACGGTCGTGTTGGCGGCATTGTGGCGACCGATCGCCACGGGCCGCATGCGCACCATGGTGAGGATCTGGTGATTATCCAGGCGAGCCACGTCGGCTATGAGCCGGAGACGGGTGAATTTGGCATTTACCGTCGCTTGCAGACCGAAGAGCACGAGTGCTCGACCGACTGTGGGGCGATCTGCAATGTGATCGACTGGTATAAGCGCGAATACGATTTTGCCTGTGCACAGATCAAGCTCGACTTCATCGATGGTGAGCATCTGGTGGTGATCGACAACCAACTGGTTAGTGATGAGCGTGAGGAGGGGCTGTTACTCAATTTCGAGCGCTTAATCGATATGGAGCGGGGGCTTGAGGCACCAGTGGGGCAGCTGAGTACCGCGCGGGTCTATCGTGCCTCGGGGGAGTATGTGAAACGGGTCGGCAAGATGTGGCCCACCTACCGTAAAGCGATCGGCCGTAATCTCTTTCCCGATCTCTTCACTTTCCACCGCGATATGGGTAGCAATATCGATGCGAGTCGTCGCATCAACCGTAACCTGATCAAGTCGATGCCGACGATTCTCTGCAGCAAGTTTCCACCACTCTCTGCAGCTCAGGTGAACGTGCAGGTGGAGTTTGATCGCACCTTCCGCAGCATCGTCAATGAGCCTGCCTATCGTGGTAAGTGGGTGGTCTTTATCTCCGGTATCCACATCGACGTCTCACCAAGTGAGGGGCAGATTTTTCCACACACCAAGTATGTGCCGTGGGCCGCCTATGTGCAGAACGATGCGGGCGAGGGGTATACGCTGGAGCAGGATGAACTGTTCCGGGTGCTCGCTAATCAGAGCAGTGAGAATCCCAACAAGATCGACCTGACTGAGGTGATCGGCAACATGAAGCGTGATGCGGAGATCAAAATTCGCGCCGATGAAGCGTAACTCCAGCTAGATTCTGCGGCGCAGGATCGCCAGCCAGCGCCAGAAGTTTATCAGACCCATCAGTGAACCGGCCACGTAGGTGAAGGCGGCGGCGCGCAGGATCTGGCGTGCTGCTGGCAGATCTTCCGGATTGAGATACTCTCCCGCCTGCAGAATTGGCAGCGCCTTTTTGAAGCTGTCATCGAGCTCGACCGGCAGGGTGATCAGGTGGACCAGGGTGCTGACTGCCAGACCGCTGATTGCAAAGATCAGGATCAGGCCGCCCGAGGCGGGGGTACGGGTGACGGCAGCGATGATGGGTGCGATGAAGATCGCCGCAGCACCAACCTGTTCGGCACCTGCTGCAATGGTGACCAGTCGGTTGCGTAGCATCAGCAGGCGGTAGCCGCTGCCGTGCTGGATGGCGTGGCCTACCTCATGGGCGGCGATGGCGACCGCTGTCAAAGAGCGTCCCGAAAAATTATCTTTTGACAGTCTCACTGTACGACTGATTGGGTCGTAGTGGTCCCCCTTATCGGTCTCCTCAACGCCGACATCACTACAATTTGTAGCGGTCGAGCAGATGGCGTGCCAGTTCACCGCCACTGCCGGGAATATCCTCACGCTGATAACTATGGCGTCTCACGACATAACGAACCCAGAAGTTAGGGCCGACCAGAATGGTGAGCAGGATGAGAATGATCAGAACGTAGTGCATCTACTGAGTGGCCGATAGTTTGTTGGTCAGTGTCACGTAGAGATCGTAACGCATCGTCTTGCTGCTGATCTCGGCGCTCGGTTTTGGTCCATCAAGCGGTGCTGCACTTTTGGGACGTTTGACCACCACGCGACGCTTCGCCTTTCCGAGGGCAGCTTCGAGTAGTGCGCTGCTGTCCTGATCGGGACCGATCAGGTGATGGAAGAGGCGCATCTCTTTTTTTACCAGCGCCGATTTGTCGCGACAGGGAAACATTGGATCGAGGTAGATGACATCGGGAATGTTATCTTCATCGAGTGAGCGAATCACCTCGGCGGCGTCCCCTTCAACCAAATTCATACGTTCGATTACCTCACTCACGCTGGCATCATCGGCGGCACGTTCTAGCCCGTCGCGCAGCAGTGCAGCCACGATGGGCGAGCGTTCGATAAGCGTGACGTGGCAGCCGAGTGAGGCGAGTAGAAAGGCGTCGCGCCCCAAACCGGCAGTGGCATCGATTACGCATGGATTGGCACCACCCTTGAGACCAACCGCCTTGGCGATTGGTTGGCCACGACCGCCGCCAAAGCGGTGACGATGACCAACGCTGCCGCCGAGAAAATCGACATAGATCGGTTTGGGAGCCTTGTGGATAGTCTCACCCAACTCAAGACGCTCGGGTGTGACAAACAGTATCAGCTCATAGCTGTGCAGCTCATCGTTGTCGACAAGAGGGAGATTGAGCTGTTGTGCCAGTGCGGCTGCACGCACCTCACACTCACCGCAGGTTGCGGTCAGTGCGATGGTGGCGGCTGTTGTGGTGTTCACTCGATCTCTCTCATGGGTGTAATCCGTACTGAGCGCGCGCTTATTCGAGCACTGATCGGCTAGTGTAGAATAGCGGTTCCACCAAAGAGCGCCATTATGACCCAACACTCCTTTTATGCCACCGCCCCGCGCGGTGTCGAAAAACTACTTTCTGATGAGTTGCGCCAACTGGGTGCGATTGATGTCGAGCAACGTCGGGCCGGGGCGATCTTCAAAGGCGATCTGGAGATAGCCTATCGTGTGGCGCTCTGGTCCCGCTTTGCCAACCGTCTGTTGATGACCCTGGCTGAGTTCCCAGCACCAAATGCCGATGCGCTCTACGAGGGGACACGCTCGATTGCCTGGCATGAACACCTCGGTGCTGAGGGTACCCTGGCGGTCGACTTTACCGGCAGTGCACAGTGGATTAACGACAGTCGCTTTGGTGCGTTGAAGGTGAAGGATGCGGTGGTCGATGTGATGCGCGACAAACATGGCGTGCGTCCCGATGTCGATACTGATCGTCCTGATCTGCGTATTCATCTCCATATTCACAATGATCTGGCGACCATCAGCCTCGATCTCTCTGGTGAGAGTCTGCACCGCCGTGGCTACCGGGAGCAGGGTTCGCGTGCCCCGCTGAAGGAGAATCTGGCGGGAGCCATCCTCTCACTGGCGGGGTGGCCAGCGGTCGCCGAGAAGGGAGGAGCGCTGGTTGATCCGATGTGTGGCTCCGGTACCTTCCTGGTTGAGGCGGCACTGATGGCGGCTGATATCGCCCCTGGGTTGCAGCGCGACCATTTCGGTTTTCTCGGTTGGTTACACCACGACGATACCCTCTGGCAGCGCCTGCTTGGTGAGGCCGAAGAGCGTCGTGTAGCGGGTTTGGAGAAGTTGTCACCAATCCAGGGTAGCGATACCGATGTGCGTGCGGTAAAGGCGGCCAAGGGCAACATCGCCCGCGCAGGTCTGCGTGATCACATCAGTGTTAGCGCTCAGCGTTTTATCTATAGCAAACCACCCGAGGGAGCGAGCTCGGGTCTGGTGATCGCCAACCCCCCCTACGGTGAGCGTATCGGTGACAAGCAGAAGCTGATCGGGCTCTACAGAGAGATCGGTACTCATCTGGGTGAGGCCTATAACGGCTGGAAGGGGGCGTTGCTGGTGGCAGACGATATGTTGCAGCACTCCATCTCCCTGAAGCCCACACGCAGCTATCCTCTACTGAACGGCACCATCGAGTGCCAGCTTCACTGCTACGGCTTTTTGAAACCGGGTAAGCAGGTGCAGGGTGGTGAGATGTTTGCCAACCGGCTGCGCAAGAATCTCAAACACCTATCACGCTGGGCGCGTAAAAACAGCGTGAGCTGTTACCGTCTCTACGATGCTGATCTACCTGAGTACGCCGTAGCAGTCGATCTCTACCAGGAGGCGGGTGACGGTTCGCAGTGGCTACATGTGCAGGAGTACGCGCCACCAAAGACGATCGACAAGCAGAAGGCTGAACAGCGTCTGTTCGAGGTGATGCAGGTGCTCTACGAGGTGATGGAGCTGCCGCCCGAGCGGGTGGTGTTGAAGGTGCGTGAGCGTGCCAAGGGCGGTTCTCAGTATGGCCGTCGCGATGAGAAGAAGAACTACATTGTGGTCGAAGAGTGTGGTGCGCAGTTCCGCGTGAATCTCACCGATTATCTTGATACCGGCCTCTTTCTCGATCATCGCATTACACGTGAAAAGGTGCGTGAGCTGGCCAGGGATAAACGTTTTCTCAATCTCTTTGCCTATACCGGTTCGGTCACTGTCTATGCAGCACAGGGCGGTGCTCGTTCAACGACCACCATCGATCTCTCCACGACCTATCTGGAGTGGGCCAAGCAGAACATGGCGCTGAACGGCTTTGCCGAGGGACCACACGCCTATGTGCGTGCTGATTGCAGTGAGTGGTTAGAGGATGCGCAAGGTGAATACGGCCTGATCTTCATCGATCCGCCCACCTTCTCCAATTCGAAACGGATGGAGGGGGTGTTCGATGTGCAGCGCGACCATGTGGCTCTGATTAAGCGTGCAGTAGGACTGCTCGAACCCGATGGTGTAGTGCTCTTCTCCAACAACCGTCGCGATTTCAAACTCGACAAGGAAGCGCTGGCTGACCTCAAGATTGAGGAGATTACCCGAGCCACCATTCCCGAGGATTTCAAACGCAATCAGAAAATCCACCACGCATGGTTGATGCGGCGCAGCTAAGCTTGTGAGTTCGTATGCATAAAGACTGCTCGTAACAGCATCTGTAAACGAAATTTAGCAGGAGTATTGAAGTGAAATTTAGTGAGTTACCCGGAAGTCGCGAACGCCATCTACAGCGTCGAGACGGTAATCTACTCTTCCCTGAGTCGGTCAGAAATCCTGATCCGGCCGAGATACTGGCGGCTCGTCAGGCCGATGCGGCGGATGCCGACCGATTTGTTGAGGAGTTGCAGAGTGCGTTGGAGCAGGCGGTATCGCTGCCGCCCAATGCCGAGAGTGATGTGGTGCTGAAGCTGCGGGGTGATATCGAACGACTCTACGAACAGAGCATTGCGCTGCCAGGTGATCATAGTAATGAACGTAACGGATTGCAGAAACTCTACGAGGTGGTAATGCGTGCTGTGCGAGGTGCCGCCGGTGATGACCGTCTGGCGATGAAAGAGCTTGAGGATGCAGAGGCGGCGCGTGCGCTCCACCTCAAGCTACTGGAGTATCCGCTGGTTGCAGATCTGCTACAGCCCGAGTCACCCATTGGTGAGGATGAACTGCTGCCGACGCTGCTCTCGGAGCCGGTTGAGGTGGTGAAGGCGGTGCTGACCATGTTTGATCAGGATCAGCAGGTGGTGCTGCAGCAGCACGGTCGTGAACTGATGGAGCGGCTCAAGGCGGAGGGGCACGATCTGCCCGACGCCTGGGCGGTGCTGGCGTTGCTGGAGCATCGTCTGTGATGGAAGGCTCAATCGATCTAAAGAAGCTACAGCAGATTGTCATCACCGCGGCACGTGAGGAGCTGCTGCCGCGATTTGAGCAGATTGGCCATGAGCTTAAGTCCGACGGCTCGGTAGTGACTGAGGCCGATATCGCCATGCAGCAGCGACTTGAGCGGGAACTGGCCGAGGCGTGGCCGCAGTATGGATTGCTCGGTGAGGAGATGTCGACCGAGGCGCAGCAGGCGCTGCTCGATGCGCCCGGTGAAGGGCTCTGGTGTCTCGATCCGCTCGACGGCACCAGTAATTATGCCAGCGGTATCGGTTATTACTGTGTCTCGTTGGCGTTGCTTGATAACGAGGGGAGTGTGTTGGCGTTGATCTACGACCCGGTGCGCGACGACTGTTTCACCGCCGTGCGCGGTGAGGGGGCCAGGCTCAATGGTGAACCGCTGCTGGCACCGAAGGGTGGTGAGATTAAAACTTCGATTGCCGAGATTGATCTGAAACGACTCGATAGTGATCTGGCGGCACGTATCGGTGCTGAACACCCTTTTCGTTCACAGCGAAATTTCGGCTCGGGTGCACTCGACTGGTGCTGGCTGGCCGCTGGGCGCTATCAACTCTACCTGCATGGCGGACAGAAGCTGTGGGACTACGCAGCCGGCAGTCTGATTCTTGCTGAGGCGGGAGGTGCTGCAACTACCTTCGAAGGCGAGTCGATGTTTGCCGATGAGAAGCGAGGTACCCGTTCGGTTGTATCGGCAGTGAACGGTGAACTGCAGCAGCAGTGGTTGGCTTGGGTGAAAGGAGCGCGTGATGGACAAGGTTGAGTTTGAACGTTTAAAGGCGTTGCTCTCTCAACCGGCGGCACCGTTTCGCGAAATGGTGGTCAAGCAGCATGTGTTTGAGCAGCTGAATGCCGATCGGATACCTCACTTTGAAGATCGTCACGGCAACATCATTGTCGGTGTTGAGAACAAGGCGGCCTATCTAGCGCTGGTGCAGGAGCAGAGCAGTGAGCCGCTACGACTCTTTATCGCCCACATGGACCACCCGGGATTCCATGTCACACGCCGACTGTCGGCCGAACGTGTCGCGGTGAAGTGGTATGGCGGCTCACCGATCAAACATCTTAACAACGCCAGGGTGTGGGTCTGCGATGGTTACGGTGAACAGCGCTTTGGCAAGCTGCAGAAGGCGAAGCTGCATAAATCTGGACGAGTGCTGGAACGCGCCGAAGTGCAACTCGAGGAGCCACTGATTCGAGGCACCAAGGTCAAGTCACTCTATGGAGGTCTCGCCTTCCGTGCGCCTTTCTGGAAGCGAGGAAGCCGTATCTATACCCGTGCGGCTGACGACCTGGTCGGGGTCTTCTCCATTCTCGAAACGGCGAAGAGGCTCTTCAAGTCACGCACGAAAAAGAGCCCTCCCTTTATCGGTCTGCTCACCCGTGCTGAGGAGGTTGGGTTTGTCGGTGCCGTTAATCATCTCGAGCTCGGCTGGCTGAAGGGCCCTGCAAGGCCGTTGTTGGCGGTTAGCCTCGAGGCATCGCGCACCCTGCCCGGTGCCGAGATCGGCAAGGGGCCGGTGGTGCGTCTTGGGGATCGACGTACTGTCTTCTCCAGCAGTGAACTGAAGGTACTTTCCGATCTGGCCGAGAAACTGTTGCCGAAAAGACACCAACGCAAGCTGATGGATGGCGGTGCCTGTGAAGCAAGCGCCACGACAGCCTGGGGTATTCCCACCGTAGGTATGTCGATTCCGCTGGGTAACTATCACAATCAGGGTTTTGAAGGCGGTGATGACTGCAAACACCCCGAAGGCCCAGCACCCGAGTTTGTCGATATCCTTGATATTGAGGGGCTGGTCACGCTCTGTGCCGGTCTGATGAAACGAGGACTACCGTGGCAGAAGGCGTGGGATCAACAGCGAACGGCGTTAAGGAAAAATATGAAGGGATACGTCGATATGCTAGCTGACGGTTAGTTAGTCTTACCCCTACTAGTCGATTCATTCCCTCAAAAGTGGGCTATTTGCATAGCTCTGGCAGTGCGCACGCGCATATGGCTTCAATGTGGCAAATCTTTGCAGTACTATCGTTTAAATCGTTCCCCGTTTAGTCACTTTGTAATCGGACTAATTCAATCGCCTGTGCATATATAAACCTACATATTTAGGGTTTGTCATTTTTTACAGTTATGGCGTGAAGGACTGCCTTTGTTCGTTATGCAGATTACTCTTGTCTGTATTACATGGTGTCGTCGCTGTTTGCTGACAAAGGAGGCTAGATGTTTCGCTTGCTGATGTTTCTTTCGTTGCTCGTTCCAATCGTCACCTATTCTCAGGATCTAAAACGATTCGATGGTGTAGAGATTGTCGTTGGTGTTCAAGATGCTACCGCGATCGGAAGCCCAGCTTTGGCTCATGCAAAAGTTGGGAGGAGCGGACGGGTGGTAAGGTCCGGGTTATCCAGAGCCCCTTCGTCGATCTCTATAGTCGCTATATAGACTCCATCACCGCCAAGGAACCGAAGTACGATGTGCTGCTCTACGCCTCTGCCTGGGCTGGAGACTTCTTCCCCTATCTGCAAGAGCTTCCCGCCAAGTTGGGAGAGGATGAGAGTTTTGACGATATCCACCCGGTCTATCGTGATCGCCTAATGAGATGGGACGGCAAGTGGATCGCCGTGACGGTCGACGGTGACATGTTCAACGGTTACTACCGCAAGGACCTGTTTGAAAATAGCGCGAATCAGAAGACATTCAGTAGTCGGTATGGCTATCCACTGGCGCCGCCTGATAGCTGGGAGCAGTATCGGGATATTGCCGAGTTCTTTACTGGTTACCACGATGCAGATGGTAACAGCATGTTCGGAACCGCCGAGGCCTTTGCCTATGGTGGTCAGCAGGTCTGGACAGTGTTCAGCCGTGCCTCCGCATACCTTAATGATCAGAAAACTGAGGGACGCCAGTTCTTCGATACCGAAACGATGCGGGCGCAGGTAAATAATCCCGGCTGGCAACGTGCGGTACAGGATTATGTGGATGTTCTTAAGTTTTCACCGCCAGAAGCCATCAATTTTGGCATTGTTGAGGCGCGAGACGCTTTTCTTGCGGGAAAGACCGCCATGATTCTGGACTGGGGATACTGCACAGCTCGCCGAGAGTCCCAGCGCTTCTAAAGTTGTGGGAAAGGTGGGCTATTTTGTTCTACCTGGGAGTCGAGATGTCTGGCACGACAACCGCTGGGCATGGGAACAGCACGACATCCCCAACAAGGCGCCGTTTCTCGCCTTTGGCGGTTGGGTGGCGAGTGTGCCGAAAATAGTCAAAAGCAGGAGGCGGCCTGGGACTATATCATGTGGTACGCCAGTCCTGAGAATAGTGCGCGTGATGTTGTTACCAGCGGCTCCGGTATCAACCCATACCGACTGAGTCACTTTTTCGATATCGACGCCTGACCAGGGCCTTTCGCAGAACTCTGCCTCGAATACCTTGATGTGCTTCGCACCAGCCTTGATTCACCCGCGGTGTCACTAGATCTGCGTATACCCGGTGCGTTTCGCTACGGTGACTCCCTTGAGGCGGAGGTGGCTAAGGCACTGAAGGGAGAGTTGACAGTAAAAGAGGCACTCGATAGTGCGGCGAGGAAATGGGAGGTGATCACCGATGAGTTGGGGCGCGATAAACAGCTTGCGATCTACCGCAGTTCGATGGGTTTATCAGCAGAAATAACAGAACCCAAACCACCCTGGCGGGAAGTAATAAAACATTAACCATCGGATTTTCTCAGGCGACCACTACCGAACCCTGGCGACTGTTGTTTAATCAGGAGTTACGCGCTGAGGCCGCACTTCATCCAGATGTGAAGTTAATCGTCACAGACGGTCAGGATAGTGTTGAGAAGCAGGCTGCTGATGTGGCGGGCTTCATCGAGCAGCAGGTGGATGCGATTCTTATCTCGCCTAAGGTCGCCGAAGGTCTGACACCGATTGTGAGTCGGGCGTTTGAAGCGGGTATCCCGGTATTCGTCCTGGATCGCGACCTGGCAAATGATCGTTATGTGCAGTTCATCGGTGGTGATAATCGCGAGATTGACGGCGGCAGGACGCTACGCTGTCAATCATCTGGGAGGGCCAGGAAAGGCCAAAGGCAGTGTGGTCGAGATATGGGGCGGCATGGCCTCCACGCCGGCTCATGATCGCCATAACGGCTTTATCGATATTGCTGGTAAGGAGCCAGGTATCACAATTATCAATCCACCCTCAGGATGGTGATTGGAAGCAGGATCTGGGATACGACATTATGGTTCAGGCGCTGGAGCGTTACGAGAAGATCGATCTTGTCTATGCGCACAACGACCCCATGGCCTATGGTGCCTATCTGGCTGCGGCTGATCTGGAGCGAGAGAAAGAGTCCGCCTTTTTGGGAATCGACGGCATCCCTGCCGAAGGGATTAAGTGGGTACATGAAGGCATACTGACGGCTACCTTTCTTATAAAACCCCGGATCGGGGAGTCGCTATTTTTGCGAAAGTTTGTTTTGGGCATCCAAGCCCAAGCAAACAGCAAAACTTAACGCGACCATTTATGCCTACGGCGCCCCGACCGTCCTGCGTACGTTGCGTAATCACCTCTTCGCGGCTCTACACACTCCCTCAGTGACTCTACGCCAACATAAAGCCGCTGCTGCATCTTCTTCGTCGTCCGCTCGCGCTCTCAACTACGAATAGGCAGACGGCGTCGACTATCGCGGACTAACCGCCTTCGCTTCGCTATCCATGGCGGTCAGCGGATGAGGGTGTTCGACAGGCGCTTAATTTTCTGCAAGGCAACCGGGTGCCCAAGATCATCACCCTGCCAACCCAGACCATTGATCGGAACAACGCCGAGGAAATTCTAAAGCGAAATGGGATTTTGCAGTGATGACTAAGTGAGCAATTAATGTCGTTTCGATCTATACGAGAGGGAAGAAACTGGGCTTTAGTGCCAAGCTCTATCTGGCTTTTTCCGGTCTCGCTCTAATCTTTGTTATGGCGTTGGCTTCAGCGCTCTATCTCTCTGATCAGCTAGGTAAGGCGGTTGATCGAACCACCGGTGAGTTGATCCCTATGACAAGTGTGGCGTTGAGCCTGTCGGAGCGGAGTGCCATTCTGGTTGCCTCTGCATCGGGATTGGTATTGTCAGTTGATATATCGATTTTGCAACAACGCAGTGAACGCCTGGATGCCCTTCTGCGTGAGATCGATAATTCAGTTCTCTATCTTGAGCAGCATGCTAGCCACCTGGTAACTGGTCAGCTACGTCAGGACGTTCGACGCTCGCTGACCGCCATGGAGAGCGAAGTGAGGGCGGTTAGTCCCCGATAGTCGACGCCGTCTGCCTATTCGTAGTTGAGAGCGCGAGCGGACGACGAGAAGATGCAGCAGCGGCTTTATGTCGGCGTAGAGTCACTGAGGGAGTGTGTAGAGCCGCGAAGAGGTGATTACGCAGCGTACGCAGGACGGTCGGGGCGCCGTAGGCATAAACGGTCGCGTTAGTATTTGCCGCTTGCTTGGGTTTGGGATGCCCAAAACAAGCTTCCGCAAAAATAGCGACTCCCCGGTTCTGATAATTTGGCACGCCTCAAGATGTTGATTGCTCAACGTCTGCAGCTTCTGCTCAGCGTGAGCGGGTGACGAGAGTATTGTTCAGGTACACAGTGAGCTGTCGGATACGATCAGTCCAGTGATCTATGGCGTCACCTCCCTTAACCGACTACTCGGGAAGCGTATGACGCGACAGATTAATCGGGAGATGAGAGAGCTCTTTAACAAAATATCGGAATATTAAGTGTACTGATAGAGCTGCAATCGACTCTCGTCGGTCTGGATGTTGATAATGATAAGACGCAGGCGAACATCATAAGAGTCGTGCGGCACCTGGATGTGATCGCGGAGGATCTGTTCCAGACTCAGGATCGAATAGCTATCGATAAGCTGATTGAATCCCTGCAGGTAGTGAGCGTCAGCAGGCCGCAGAGAAAGTCGTTGCACAGCTTGTGCCGTTGATCCGTGCAATGCAGGATGAACTGGCGCAGGAGTATGGCGAGGCAGAACTCGGTATTCAGGGCTCTATCGCGCACTTTGTAGAGACGATGGTTCTAGATATGAAGAGCGCGATGGATATCAAGGCGGAGGGAAACTTGATCTTTGCGCTGCTCGCAACGGTGGCGGAGGTTGAGGGCATGGAGGCCCTGCTGGGTATTGAAGAGCGTTTCAAACGTTCGCGTGCGCTCTTTAAGGCAGCCGCCATCTCTTTCGGAGGTGGAGCACTGGCGAAACGAAATCCCATTCTCGCTGATAACGTGGAGAGTATCGAACAGCAGCTCTCTGCATTTGGTGATGGCCAGGGTAGTCTGTTCAGGGTTCAGGCGGAATGCTTAAGCTGTCGCAGGAGATTGAAGAGGTGCAGCTCGAGAATAGGCTGATTTCTGAGCGGCTCACGGAAGAGATTCACTTTCTGGTGAAAGGCATCCAGACTGAGACATCTGAGTTGCAGAGTCAGGTAAACAAGAGTCGGACCACCAATGAGTGGGCGATCGTAGTGATGAGCGCAGGAGGACTGTTTACCTCTGTTTTGATTAGTCTGTTCACCGTGAGCGTGGTTCGACGACACGAGGCCAAACTGAGGTTGTCTGCGACTATTCTGCAAAGCTCAAATGAGGGGTGCTGGTTACCAATACCGAAGGAAAGATCGTGTCGGCTAATCCCGCCTTTAGTAGAATAACCGGTTATTCGGAAGCAGATGCCGTAGGTCAGAGCCCCCATCTTCTAAATTCTGGCCTCCAATCAAAGGGCTTCTTTGATCTGATGTGGCGGCAGCTGCGTGAAACAGATCACTGGCAGGGGAAATTGTTAATCGGCGAAAAATGGCGAGATCTACCCTGAGTGGCTCACCATCACGTCTGTACGCGATGATTCAGGTCGAATTACCCACTACGCTGGTGTTTTTTCCGACATTTCTACGATTAAAAATCACAGGAAAAACTCGATTTCCTAGCTCATCACGACCCATTAACAAGTCTGCCAAATCGATTGCTACTGGGTGATCGACTAGTACATGCTTTGCAACGCGCTGAGCGTGATCGTCAACAGGTAGCTGTGCTGTTTATTGGTCTGGATAGATTCAAGACGATCAATGACACTATGGGTCACGCAATGGGTGATGAGATACTAAAGGAGGTGGGTACGCGTTTGCAGCAGCAGGTAAGGGCTGAGGATACCGTAGCCAGACTGGGGGTTGAGTTCATGATCCTTCTTGAACAGCTTCATCATCAGGAGGATGCAAGTCGGGTATCAGAGAAAATCCTCAAGGCTATTGAACTGCCAATTATGGCGGGGGATCAACACTATACGGTGACTGCAAGTGTGGGCGTCAGTATCTATCCCGATGATGGTGTTACAGGAGATGAGTTGATTCGTAATGCGGATACGGCCATGTATAGTGCCAAGGAGCAGGGTAAGAATAAATACCAGTTTTACTCTGCAGAATTCACAGCAAAGGCCATGCGGCAGTTGTCGATAGAGAGCGACCTGCGAAGGGCGCTTGAGCGAAATGAATTTGAACTCTACTACCAGCCTCAGTGTTCGCTGAAAGATGGCTCTATTGTTGGAATGGAGGCGTTGATACGCTGGAATCACCCCGAGAGGGTATGCAGAGCCGGCTGTTTTCTCGGCGCAGCTGAGGAGAGTGGCCTGATGGTGGCGCTTGATCGATGGGTGTTCGCCGCAGCCTGTCGCCAGTGTCGTGAGTGGATCGATGCTGGAATAACTTCGGTACGAATGAGCGTTAATATATCTGGAGGCCAGATAAATCAGGGGCATCTTGTTGAGATGATTTCAGATGTTCTGAAAGAGACGGGTGTGACCTAACTACCTCGAGGTAGAGATTACAGAAGGGTTTCTGATACAGAATCCCGACCGGGCTATTGAGATGCTTGAGTCTCTTCGTGAGATGGGCATAGCACTCGCCGTCGATGATTTTGGAACCGGCTACTCATCCCTTAGCTATCTCAAACGGTTACCTATCCAGAAGCTGAAGATTGATCGTTCGTTTGTGCGAGATATTCCTGATGATCCCAATGATGAGGCGATTTCTCGAGCGATTATCGCGCTGGGACATAGCATGCAATTAGAGGTGCTGGCCGAGGGTGTGGAGACAGAGGCTCAGCAAGCGTTTCTTGTACGTGAGCAGTGTGACTGCGTTCAGGGTTATCTTTATAGCAAACCGGTCCCTGCAGCTGATCTCGTGCGTCTGTTAAAGGTGGTGTTCTCGGTGTTTAGCCAAGCACGTCAACCACCAATCTATTATCCCGTACCTATCAGCGCAGTTACGAATTTTTCAATGCCGTGTGAAGTCTCCCAGTTTTGACATGCGTGAAATGCGTGGTCCGCAATTTCATCGTAACGCTTGTGTGCAGTGTCTACGGCCTCTAATACACTCTGAGCGGTAAATTCATCAAAGAGTACACCGGCTCGATGTCGAGAAATAAAGTTTCCCGGTGACGTTCCGGCAGGAGCAACAATGGGTACGCCTGAGGCAACTGCATCCCAGACAACACCTGATCCCATTGCCCTGTAGTGCTCGGGATTGTAAGGGGCGATGACCAGGTCGACCTTGTTGATCTCATCAGCCAGTGACTCAACATAGGAGAGCTGTTTCAGTCCGGGGGCCTCCGTCACCTTCATGTGGTTGCCAGAGTCTTGAATGGTTAAGTTATATCCTGAACGATGTAGGCGTTGGACTAGTTCTGGGATTAACTTGCTTCCCTTGCCGGGTTTTTGTTGGCCAAAGAAGCCGATGCTCTTTAATTCTGTTTTCGGATGTTCTGCGGTACGACCGCTGACCAGTAGGGGTAGCTCATTTATCTGTGCACTTAACAGCTTTGTGTAGGGAGGGATTAGCTCAGGGACCGTGACACCAAATGAGATATCCAGATCATGTTTTTTTACAAGATGGGCGCCATGGCGCCAAATTCCAACTGAGAGTACCCCTGCCCGCATGTTAGGTGGGAAGTGGATGCAGGTTGCGATACGGCCTTTAGATTTTAAAGCCTCAAATGCCGAGAGCTGGTAGCCAAACAGTGTTGGCCAAATGTTTAGGTCGGCAGGCGAAGTTTCGGTTAGCTCTCGCTGCAATATTTCAACGGGTTCAAGATACTTTGTCAGTTCTGAAAGGGTGTCGTCTTTATTGTTTGTGGCCTTGTAGGGATCTTCTGAAAAAAGGGGAACCACAAGGCAGTGCTTGCTGAGGGCTTGGATTGCTTCATCGTCAATATCTATATGCACATAGAGCATTGTGCTGTGAGACTGCTCAGAGAGGTGCCTGGCTATTGATAGGCACCATTCGAAATGGTGTCCGCCCCTGCTAAGTAGGCCAGGATCTATTAGGTTTACTTCCATTGTAGTGCGTAGCTCTTCTCTGAAATGTCTTGCTGCCTGGGTGGATGTGATGGTGTTTGTCTATAACGCCAAATGATGGGGCAGTGTTTACTTTGTCCTGGAAGGTGTTGAACCTGTCTGTCTGACGAATCTGATCCTATGGTAGGAGGGGGATTCAGGTATTTGAGACCCAGGGTTATCCGACGTTTGAACCCAGCCTGTTTTCAACAATCGCCCGCATTGCTGCCTCAAGTGCGGTTTCTCCATCAACATTCGTCTCGGGAGGCATGGTTGCCGTCCAGGCGTCATTGCCCTCCCATTCCCAGTTGAGTTCGATCTTGTGTTTTTCGATGATTGGGCCGCCCTGTGACCAGAAGCTGCTGGGGCGCCAGCGTTGGTTGGGGAGTGAGGGGTGGGGGGTGTAGCGCAGTGTGCCGTCGTCGGCACGAACGGTTTCGATGCCGAGTGCCTTGGCGACCCAGTAGTCGAGCTGTTCTCCGTTGAGCTCACCGCTTTTCATCAATCTCAACCCCACATTACTTAAATTCAGAGTCTACTGCTCCTGTGAGCTGTTTCAAGCTCACTTATATTATCGGACGGTGAGGCGGTTTCTTGATGGGTGGAGCTGTTGAGGTATGCCAACCCGCCTCCTATGGAGAGGCGGGCGGTGTAGAGGGTAATTAATCGTCGCCGATTGGAGGTGCCTCGCGCTCCTCTTTGAGTAGGTGTTCCGCCTCGATCTGGTTCTTGGCGAAGATCATTTTAATCTGATGCTCGGGATTATCGCCGAGTGCCTCACGCAGGGTGCGAACCTCTCCACGTGCCTCGCGGTAACCGTCGTACTTCTCGATGTATTCGAGCTGCTTGGAGGGGAATACCTTGAATACGAAATAGGGCATTGTTGGTTCCTTGGTTGTGCTGGCTATCAATGGCGGCCATTGTATAGAGCGCAGTATGAGCGTGCAAAAAACTGCGCTATTTGGCGGGATGTTTAACGCCACTTGGGGTGGGTGAACTGGCGGTGTTAACCGTTTCTGTGTAGCATCCTTGACTATTCCAGTCATCAATTATTGCGGATTCTAGGTGTGATCTTCAGAACGCCGATACCGCACTGCAGGTACCTCATGAGTGAGCAAGAGTTAAGCAAAGAAGAGCAGATCCTTAAATCAGTTAAGGGAATCGTGACCCGTGTTATCAAAGAGACAGCCACCCCGCCTGGCATGGCACACCCGTTGAGCGAGCAGACGATCAACGATATGCGTGAGGCACTACTGCTGATCTCCCTGCGTGAGCAGGAGCTGGCGAAGGCAGCGGGACGCTCGATGGATATGCGTCCGCGTTATACCGATGAGCCACAGCAGGGGAGTGGTGAGGTCGTCGTGCCATTGCACAAGACGGGACAGGTTACGGACAAGGGTGAGAGCTGATTCAGCTGTTAATCGATTGTGAACTGAAAAGGGGCCGTTTGGCCCCTTTTTTGTGCGAAAGACTCCATCGCTGACGTGATATCAATGCAGCGGTCTAAACAATTCGATTTCTCTTCTCACCTTTAATAAATGCCTCAATGTTTAATCCCACCTGATCAATCAACCGTTGCCTTGCCTCACGGCTCGCCCAGGCGATATGTGGCGTGACAATTAGATTGGGTAGGTTGACGCTCAGCAGCGGACTTTCGTCATCCGGTGGCTCAATGGCGAGGGTGTCGATACCGGCACCGGCGAGTCGACCCGACTGCAGTGCATTGAGTAGCGCCGCCTCATCAACTATGCCGCCGCGTGCGGCGTTGATTAGGAGCGCACTCGGTTTCATCAGTGATAGGGCCTTGTTATCGATCAGGCCAGTCGTCTCTGGGCTGAGAGGGCAGTGGAGGGTGAGGATGTCGATCTGTGGCAGTAGTTGTTCAAGTGGGATTCGGTCGGGACGCTCATCCCCGCCGGGACGCGCGGCGAGTAGCACCCGCATGCCAAATGCCTCGGCGCAACGTGCCACCGCCTGTCCCAGTTCACCATAACCGACGATGCCGAGTCTCTTTCCGCTTAACTCGCCAACCGGGTGGTTGAGCAGGGTGAAGTGGGGGCTCTGCTGCCAGGCACCCGCCTGTAGGTCGCTACGATAGTGGTTGAGATGTCGGCTGAGCGAGAGAATCAGGGCGAAGACGTGTTCGACGACCGAAGGTGTGGCGTAACCGGTAACGTTGCAGACGGCTACCTCTTTCTCTCGGGCGGCCTCCAGATCGACGTTGTTGGTGCCGGTTGCCGCAATCGCAATCAGACGTAGTGAGTCGGCCGCTTCGATGATGCTTTGATCGAGTATGACCTTATTCGTCACGACCACTTCTGCGCCTTCAATCGCTGACCGCCATGGAGAGCGAAGTGAGGGCGGTTAGTCCCCGATAGTCGACGCCGTCTGCCTATTCGTAGTTGAGAGCGCGAGCGAACGACGGAGAAGATGCAGCAGCGGCTTTATGTCGGCGTAGAGTCACTGAGGGAGTTGTGTAGAGCCGCGAAGAGGTGATTACGCAACGTACGCAGGACGGTCGGGGCGCCGCAGGCATAAACGGTCGCGTTAAGTTTTTGCTGTTTGCTTGGGCTTGGATGCCCAAAACAAACTTTCGCAAAAATAGCGACTCCCGGACGTCTACGGGTTGGTGTGTCGTTAGCAGTATCGAAGCTGTGCCACACGTGCAGTGATTCGTTGAGTTGGCTGAAGTCGAGATCGCTGTTATCGAGTGAGTCGCGGTCGAGAATGACGCCCTGCATCTATAGCTCCTATTAAAATGCCAGTTACGTTAGCCTCAATCATATATAGGCCATATACTAGCGCCGAGCATAACAACAATCTGCGCGAGGATATCCATGGAGATCAATAGCACCCGCTTCGGCGTTCAGGAGATTAGTTCTGATACGGTCATCGAGATGCCTAACGGTATGGTCGGTTTCGAGGGACTGCACAAGTTTAAACTGTTTCATAATGAAGAGAGTGAGTCGCCCAACCTCTTCTGGTTGCAGTCGATCGATGATGCCGACATCAGCTTTGCTGTGACAGATCCTGAGCTGTTCAATGTGGCGTTCGAGTTCACCTTGAGCGATGAAGAGAGCGAGCTGTTACAGCTTGGAGAGTTGAATGATCTGTCGGTGATGCTGCTGGTCTACCGCGGAGATGAGTCAATGGGTGAGTTGCTGCCACAACCGAAGGTGGGTGCTCCCAGCGTTCGCGCCAGCCTGACCGGCCCAATCCTGATCAATACTGCCAAGTGCATTGGGCTACAGAAGGTCTTTCCCCGCATCAGCTATACCACCATCGTTCGCGAGGCGTAATACAGAAGGGGCGATTTCGAATGGCGTACAGATCCATGCGCTTTCGCATCGAGATTTCGGCGGAGAAGTATCTGCTCTACTACAACGGTAGTGCGCGGAACGTCATAACACGCAGCTTTGACGGCCGGCGGGTGCAGTTCCCCGCCAGCTCGCTACGTCCCTTTGTCACTCACAAGGGTATTAGCGGTACCTTTGAATTGCGCTTTGATCAGAATAATAAACTGATCGAGCTGGTACGCATCGGCGATTAGTCCGATTCACAACGGCTATCAATGCCCCGCTCCAGCTCTCCCTGGTTCCGCAGTTCGCGTTTCAAAATCTTACCGGCGGCATTTTTGGGTAGTTCATCAAGGAAGAAGACCTTGCGTGGCACCTGATGGTTGCCAAGCTGCTCACGGCAGAAACTGCGCACGTCGGCCGAGCTGATCTCTCCGACGCTTTCATTGAGAGAGACATAAGCGACCGCAACCTCACCGTGAAGCTCATTGGCCTCGCCAACTACGGCCGCCTCACGGATCGGCTCATAGCGGTAGAGTACCTCCTCGACCATGCGTGGGT
This sequence comes from Candidatus Reidiella endopervernicosa, assembly GCF_013343005.1. Taxonomy (GTDB): domain Bacteria; phylum Pseudomonadota; class Gammaproteobacteria; genus Reidiella; species Reidiella endopervernicosa. The sequence continues at coordinate 3,094,560 of NZ_CP054491.1, read as the reverse complement.
AGACGTTCATGCCGTTGACGATGATCATGTCTTTTTTGCGGTCGACGATAAAGAAGTAGCCATCCTCATCCTCTGTACCGAGGTCACCGGTACGGAACCAATCCTCAAAGAAGCTCTCGTAGGTCTCTGCCTCAAGACGCCAGTAGCCCTTCATGATGGTCGGTCCACGTACGCAGATCTCGCCCACCTCGCCCTTGGCCGGTTCGTTGCCATCGTCATCGAGAATTTTCATCTCTACGCCGGGGATCGGTAGGCCAACCGAGGCGATTTTTCGTACACCACCGATAGGGTTAACGCAGGTGACCGGCGAGCACTCGGTCGGGCCATCGCCTTCGTAGATCAGCTTGCCAAACTTCTCCTCAAACTGACGCATGATTTCGACCGGCATCGCGGCACCGCCGGAGACACAGTAGCGTAGCGAATCGAGTTTTCCAGCCGCCTCGTCAGAGAGGCGCAGCAGCACGTTGTACATACTCGGCACGCCGAGGAAGATCGTCGCGCCGTTATCGGCAATCGCATTGGCGATCAGTTCGTGCTCAAAGCGGGGTACGGGGATGAAGCTGAGTCCGTGCAGTAGTGGGGTGAGCATGCCGACGGTGGCGGCGAAGGCGTGGAACATCGGTAATACCACCAGTAGTCGATCACGCCCCGATTTGAGCTGTAGAAACTGCTTTACCCCCCAGGTGTCGGCGGCGAGATTGCGATGGGTCAGCATTGCTCCCTTCGGCTGGCCCGTGGTGCCTGAGGTGTAGAGGATGACCGCAACGTCGTCTGCGGGATTGAAACTGATCTCAGATAACGGTTCTGGGTGATCAACAAGATTGTTCCAGTTGATGGTCTGTTCGCTATCTGCGCCGATCAGTACGGCCTGTTCAATGCCGCTGTAGTGTTCATTAATCGCGCTCACCTGATCGCTCATTGCAACGTGGTAGATCATGCGGCCCACATCGGCATTGTTGAGGATAAAGGCGAGCTCCTGTGGATTGAGCAGCAGATTGAGTGGTACGACGGTTGCGCCCGCTTTGATGATGCCGAAGTAGGCGAGGGCGAATTCGATGGAGTTGGGGCAGTAGAGGGCGATGCGTTCACCATTGCTTACCCCCTGTGATTGTAGCCAGGCGGCGACGTTATTGCTGCGCTGCTCGAACTCAGAGAAGCTGATCTGGTTTTCGCCGTTGATGATGGCCTGCTCATTGGCAAGGCGGGTGGTGGTGGAACGGAGTAGCTCGGGCAGTGAGCTGTTTAGGATCTGTTCTGGAATCACGTTATTTTTCTCATTATTGTCGTTGTTGTATTTATGTTGTTGGCCGAATCGTCGTTAGGCGAGCCAGCTGAACCATAGCGGTAGGGTGACCAGGCTGACGGCGGTGGAGAGTGTCACCGCAGCTGCGTAGAGCCCGGTGTCGAGCTTGTAGCGATCAGCAAGCACGATGCCGAGCACCATGCTTGGCATCGCCGCTTCAAGAACGATGGCCATTTTGACCTCACCCTGCAGGCCCTGCAGATCGGCAAGCCATAGTGCCAGCAGCGGTTGTATCAGTAGCTGGATCAGCAGTATTGGAATCAACTTCGGTAACATCGCCGGACGCCAGGTATCCCAGCGCAGTCCCATACCGAGTGCGATCAGCATCAGCGGAATGACCGCCATGCCCATGGTATTAAGCAGATGTTCCAGCCAGGCGGGGAAGGGGACGCTGCCGAGGTTTAGCGTCACGGCTGCCGCTGCAGCCCAGAGTGGAGGAACCGTAAGCAGCGTACGTAACATCGACTCGTTGCTGGTGTTCTCGCCGTGGCGGCGTGCGATCAGGATGCCGACGGTGAGTAGTAGTGGTGTGCAGGCGAAAAGATCGTACTGGATAGCGATACGGCTGGCCCATTCACCGAGGGTTTCGGTGAGTACCGGGAGGCCCATATAGGTGGCGTTAGGAAAGGCGGCGGCAAGCAGTAGAGCGCCAGCAACCGGCTTAGGCGTTGAGCAGAGACGGCAGATACTCCAGGAGAGGAGCAGGCCGACAACGACGGTGGCTGCGGCAATAATCGCGATCTGTACTGCCTCGATGCCGAGTGGCGCCTGCCATAGAACACGAATGACTAATGCTGGGAGTAGCAGTACATAGACCAGGCCGGTGAGGGTGCGGCGGGCACTGTCGGCATCGAGGTCGAGTGGCCGTACCACACGCCAGGCGACGCCGCAGAGGATTAGTGCGGCCATTTGGAATAGAACATTTTCCATCGATGTGGTGCTCAGTTCGGCTCAGAAAGAGCGCAGAGTCTGCCGGAATCCGTGCGGCTTCTCCACCGCAGCGAAACCTGACAGGTGGTGGGTTTATTCGATACGTTCGAGGCGGTAGCCGTGCTGGTAGATCGCGGTCAGCTTCCAGCCGTTCTCGGGGGAGAGGTGGAGCTTGTTGCGAATACGGCTGATGTGAGTGTCGACGGTGCGGGTGGTGATCTGCGCCGACTGACCCCAGACGCTCTCGAGAATGTGACCACGTGAGATAACACGACCGACATTGCGGAACAGGAAGCTGGCGAGATCGAACTCTTTTTGCGTCATTTCGACCGATTTACCGGCAACGGCGATGCGACGTGAACCGAAATCGATCATATAAGGGTCGGCTTCGAGAGTGCCTTTCTTCTCCTGATTGACCTGTGCACGACGACCTAGTGCATTAACGCGGGCCATCATCTCCATGCGATTGACCGGTTTTATCATGTAGTCGTCGGCACCGATCTCCAGTGCCTTGACGATATCTTCTTTACTGTCGCGTTGCGTGACAAAGAGGACCGGGATCGGCCAGTCGATATGTTCACGCACCCAGCCGAGCACCTCATCACCGCTCGTGTCCGGAAGCATCCAGTCGATAATGAGCAGGTCATAACTTTCGCGCCCAAGTGCGCGCGTATAGTTCTGTCCGGTCTCGAAGCTACTACACTCGTGCCCCTCGGCCTCCAGCCACAGCTGCATCATGTTGGCCAGCTCTACATCGTCCTCTAGTAGCGCTATTCGCAAAACAGAATCCCCGATATATGTAGTATTTATAATGATTCAATCATAACCCCCCTACGGGACAAATGGTAAGGTTTTTAATTGCCTGTTTCGTAGGGAAAAGTTGATAAAAACCGATGGGTTAATGAGTCGCTTATTAGGAACTGTGAACTGGTTCCACCAGAACTATCGAACAGGTCTCGGTTGGAGTGTGCGAGCAGGACTACTCTTTAACCGTAGCTTCTTTAATTTGTCTCCTGAGATCCATTTGACCGGTGCACTGCACCGGTTCTTTTTTTATAGCACGCCCCTTTTTTGTGCTCGTTTGCTGTGCGTTTTTGTTGGTGCGCGCACAGATGTGGTGCGAGTCTGCAGGAGGGTTTTGCTAATTCGTGTCTAACTCGTTGATTATTAAGTGCTCCATTGTTGGGCATGGTTTATGCATTCTCTGCACCTCATTAAGTCAACACCACACTGTAATGAAGGGGATTTAGAAGTATGAGCGGTCTGCAAGCTGGAAGTGATGTTCTTTTTGTACTGTTAGGCGCGATTATGGTGCTGGCGATGCATGCCGGATTTGCCTTTCTTGAGGTCGGAACCGTGCGCAGTAAGAATCAGGTCAATGCGCTGGTGAAGATCATCGCTGATTTCGCCGTCTCCACCATCGCCTACTTCTTTATTGGTTATAGCGTCGCCTACGGTATGAGCTTCTTCGACGCAGCCCCGGTGCTCTCAGAGAAAAATGGTTATGAGTTGGTGAAGTTCTTCTTCCTGCTCACCTTTGCTGCGGCGATTCCAGCCATTATCTCTGGTGGTATCGCCGAGCGCGCCAAGTTCAATCCGCAGCTGGCTGCGACCTTCGTTCTGGTCGCGTTGATCTACCCCTTCTTCGAGGGCATCACCTGGAACGGTAACTACGGTGTACAGGCATGGATTGAGGCGACCTTTGGCGCTCAGTTCCATGACTTTGCTGGTTCGGTGGTTGTTCACGGCATGGGGGGTTGGCTGGCGCTGGGTGCGGTAGTGATGCTTGGTCACCGACAGGGTCGTTACGGTAAAAATGGTGAGATGTATGCGCATCCGCCGAGCAGTATTCCCTTTCTCGCACTCGGTGCATGGATCCTGACTGTCGGTTGGTTCGGCTTTAACGTGATGTCAGCACAGGCGGTTGAGGGCATCTCTGGTCTGGTGGCGGTTAACTCGCTGATGGCAATGGTTGGCGGTATTCTCGCCGCACTCTTCTTTGGAAAGAATGACCCGGGTTTTGTCCACAATGGTCCGCTTGCTGGCCTGGTTGCTGTCTGTGCCGGGTCCGATCTGATGCACCCTATGGGGGCGCTGATTACCGGTCTGATCGCTGGTGGCCTGTTTGTCTGGACCTTCACCCTGACCCAGAATCGCTGGAAGATCGATGACGTACTGGGTGTCTGGCCGCTGCATGGTCTCTGTGGTGCCTGGGGTGGTATCGCAGCCGGTATCTTCGGTCTTGAGGCGTTGGGCGGTATGGGTGGAGTGACCTTCATGGCGCAGTTGGCTGGAACCGTGCTCGGTCTTTCGATCGCGCTGGTAGGAGGCTTTGTGGTCTATGGCGGACTGAAGAAGATTGTTGGTCTGCGCCTCTCTCAGGAGGAGGAGTATGAGGGTGCCGATCTGACCATTCACAAGATCAGCGCTACACCGGACTAAGCTCCACTCTCCCGAAAGGGAGTTACTTGGTTGTTAATACGTGCACGCCGCTCCAATCATCGAGCGGCGTGTTGCTTTCCAGGATCTCATTAATACGACCAATATAGATGCGGTAGACCATGATCTCGGGGTGGCTCCCTGCGAGGCTATGGTAGAGCGCCAGAGACTCCTTAAGTTCGCCGCTCTGAAAGAGGGTGATGGCCTGTTCATTAATCTCAATCTCTTTGAATAGTGCTTCATCCGCCTCATCACGAAGACAGATCGGTTCGAAGATGTGCACCGGTTCGGTCTTGCCCTTCACCTGTACCAGATCGAGGCGGCGAAATAGGATGTCGGTCTGCTCGGCGTGGGTTGTCTCGCCAACAATCAAACCAACGCCGTAACTCTTGGTCTGTCCCTCCAGGCGAGACCCCAGATTGACCGCATCGCCTAGCACGGTATAGGAGCGACGAAAGGTCGAGCCCATGTCGCCGACACTCATGGTGCCGGTGTTGAGGCCGATGCCGATATTGATTTCCGGTAATCCCTGCTCCTTGAAGCTCTGCTTCAGCCTTTCAGTCTCCTTAAGCATCTCCAGTGCGGCGAGGATGGCGTGGTGACGGTGGTTAGGATCGTCGATTGGCGCCCCCCAGAAGGCCATGATCATATCGCCGACATACTTATCGATGGTGCCCTTGTTCTCGAAAATGATGCGGGTCATATCGGTGAAAAAGAGGTTGAGCAGGTGCTTTAGCTCTGATGGGCTGAGAGATTCGGAGATGGTGGTGAAGCTGCGAATATCGGCAAACAGTACCGTCATCACACGACTCTCACCCTCAAAACCGAAGTCGGTGGCGTTGTTCTTGCTCATCTCCTCTACCAGCTGTGGAGGTATGTATTGACCGAAAATCGATTTCAGCTCTTTGCGCCGCTGCGATTCGTTGAGCAGGCCGTAGAGCATGTTGGGTATCGCCAGCATCAGGGTCAGGATGATCGGGCTGGCGAAGTTTAGGATGTATCCGTGACTGCTCCAGAGCCAGCTGACCAGGTTGAAGTCGATCAACGCTACGAGAACCGAGCTGAGCAGCAGCATCACAGGGCTGAGAAAGGGCAGTAGTAGTGCGAGTACCAGACCGGTGATCAACAGGATGACCAGATTGGCGCCCTCCGCCCAGGCGGGTACGTTGAGAAAGGAGTTGTCGAGTATGGCGCTGATAATATTGGCGTGAATCTCAACGCCAGGAAAAACGCTCTCTACGGGCGTAGGAACAAGATCGTTAAGACCTTGTGCGGTGGTTCCGACCAGAACAATAGAATTGGCGAATAATCCGGGTGGTGTTAGCCCCTCGATCACGTCGCTGGCCGAGACGTAGCGGTAGCTTCCTGATGGTCCTCGGAAGGGGACGACTACCTGTCCGGTATCTGAGGTTGGGATGCGCTTGTCGCCGAGTAGGATGCTCTCTACGGCGTAACGATCACCGATCTCTTCGACGTGAATAGAGTAATCGTCTAGCAACAGAAAGCTACGCACCACCTCTAGTGCGAGTGAAGGGTAGATCTGCTCGCCATAACGCAGTAATAACGGAGTGCGTCGAATGATGCCGTCATCATCGGGGAAGGTGGTCAGAAATCCGTGACCGATGGCGTTCTGTTCCAGTGATTCGATATTGGTGATGTAGTTCGGCATCTCGATGATGCTGGTCATGCTCGGCGCGACTGAGATTTTGAAGGGGGCTGGTGGTGGCGCTGGACGCGCTGACTCGACATCGGAGTAGTTGAACATGAAGCCGAGTACGCTATCGCCCTGGCCGATAGTCGCAGCGAGTTGTTCGTCATGATTGAAGATCTTTTCAACATCGGTCAACAACGAACGGCTCTTGGCGTCACCAAGGTCGAGTGACTCGAGCGCTGTATATAGTTGCCGGGCGATATTTTCTTCGGCATCGGCGAAGACCTGGTCATATCCGACAATGACGGTGCCCTGCTCAAAGAGCTTTTGGGTCATGGTGGCGAGCATGTTCCTTGGCCACGGCCAGCGGCCGATGCGTTTCAGACTCTTTTCATCGATATCGACAATGATGACGCGCTGGTCAGGTGCGACTTGATTGTGGACCGTCTTGCGCAGTATCAGGTCGTAGCCGATCAGCTCCATGCGTTTTTGCAGGGAGTGGAACGGTTCTACGCGCGTAATCTGCATCCAGCAGGCGAGCAGTGTGATAAAGAGGCCTACCGATACTGGAAAGTATTTGGTGTTGAAGAAGCGTCGCAACATGGAGTTGTTTTGTGGTTCCGCTAGTCGTTACTGTAGCGATAATAGTAACAGAAGGTGTTGTTGGGCAAAGTGGCAGAGGTGAGTGTGGTGAGCAGTGGCAGGTAATGACCATGCATAACGTATTCAGGGAGGAGAGTTAAATCGTGTTACCGAAAATGCTGGGACAGCGATGGTTCTTTTATGGTGCCTCCGCAATGTTGGTATTGATGGTTCTTGGCTATCATTCTCATGGCGGTATTGGTGAGTTCAGTGTTAATAATCGATGTGACCTGAGGGCAGCACCGTGTAAGGCTGTTGCGGCGAATGGTGAGATCATTGAGCTAGCGATTCTACCTCTGGGAATTCCCCAGCTTAAGCCGTTGGAGATCACAGTTAACCTGATGGGATTTAGTGCAGACTCCGTCGCGGTAGTCTTTACCGGTGTTGACGTTGATATGGGTACGATACAGTACCCGTTGGTATCGGTAGATGGGTTGAGCTTTAGCGGTGGGGCGTCGCTATCGGTCTGCAGTAAGCAGAAGATGCGATGGCGCGTTACGGTGGTGATCGAATCGAATGGAGAGGTATATGCCATACCTTTTGAGTTCGATACGGTCTACCGGCCTGAGTTCCATATATTAGAGGGTACCTAATTAGGTGCCGGTTTTATGCCCTTAATGAATCAGGAGTGCGGAGTATGAGATTGGAATGGCGCACCAATATAGTGCTGTTTGTAATGGTGCTGTTTTCACTGGCGAGCTCAGCAGTCGTTGCCAAAGCGGGTTCGCGGGAATTTAGTGATCATTTGCATGTTGAAAAGATGCCGGTGGGGTGGGAGCAGCAGCCGATACAGTATAAAAAGATGCCGAAGGATATCGATCTGGCCATCACGCTAGACCAACATCTCTACCCAGCATTAACGCCGCTGATTGAGCGTTATGCAAAAAGCCATGCTCTGCGCATTGCTGTTGCGGATGGCACCTGTGGTATCTCGGCGGGTTCGCTTCTCGACAAGAGGGTCGATATAGGTGGGTTCTGCTGTCCTGCCGGTGAGATAGATCGCCTACCAGGGCTTACTTATCACACGCTTGGAATAGCGGCGGTTGCGTTGATTGTGCATACAGACAATCCGGTGGCAGATGTCACGCTCAAACAAGCACGTGATATCTACAGTGGTAGTATTGGCTCGTGGAGCAATATCAAGCCGTCGTTTAATCAGCCGATCAAGACGATAGCCAGATTGCACTGTAAAAACCGCCCGGGACACTGGAGGCTGATTCTGGATAATGAGGATATGTTCAGTCCTGTGACGCGCGAGATCAGCACCATCGCAGATATGGTTGAAATCACCAGTAGGCAGATAAATGCTCTGGGATATGAGTCGTTATGGATGGCCTCGCTCTATGGTGGCAAGCGGGGGGTTAAGGCGTTGATGATTGATGGCGTAAAACCGAGTGATGATGCCGCTCTAATTGGGCATCGTTATCCCTTTTATCGTAGCTATAACATCACCACCTGGAGTGCGAAACATCTCCGCTCAGCGCATGCTGAGAAACTGGTTGATTATATCTATCAGAACTTTGATCAGGTCGATGCAAAGTATGGGATTGTCGCTGCGGATAGATTGCGGGATGCAGGTTGGCAGTTCTCGGGTGATGAGCTGATAGGATCACCAGTTGGTAGGTAGTGCGCGATGTCATGCTCAATCTCGTCCCCTTGTGGTTAGCCTGTGTGCAGTTTGGCGATTGGCGAGGTTATGCAGGGTGGTTGTGTCTCGGTGCATAGGTGTGGTGGTGTAACTGTGTAGCATTATCAAGAAGCTGCGTTATCAAAAACTTTTTCAGAAGCTATGTAGTGAAATCAAAGGCGGATTCAATTCTTCTCGGGATTTCGATTTGCAAGGAAATTCGATGTTTATGGCTGATCGGCGCCTGATTTTTCTCTGCGCACTCAGCGGCTCTTCACTATTATGAAAAACAATCGCTACTTAATCCCCATTCTCCTTAGCCTAATGCTGACGCTCTCTATGGCAGTCAGCACCGTTTATCGGGCACCCTATATAACACCGCTTTTAGAGCGGTTAGAACTCATGATTTATGACATTCGTCTCTCATCGATGCTGCAGAGCTCTGAGCCAGCTCTGCCAGTAGTTATTGTTGATATCAGTGAAGAGAGCCTCGCATCAATAGGGCAGTGGCCGTGGCCGAGAGATGTGATAGCTAAGATAGTAGATCGCTGCTTCGAGTTGGGAGCCGCTGTTGTAGCTTTTGATGTGGTTTTTGCTGAAGCTGAGCGAAATAGTGCGACTGTTGTCATCGATAAGCTCAACAAAAGTCATCTCGATGATCCGCAGACCCGAGATAGGCTCCTAGAGCGGATAGATCTTTTCGATAATAACCGTGTGCTTGCCGAAGCGCTGTCTCACGGTGAAGTTGTTCTTGGTTATGCATTTAATAACGATGAAAGTAACCATAATGGAGTTCTTCCATCGCCCATAGTAACAGATCTGTCTGTTGAGCGTATGAGCGCTTTGATGTCACCGAGAGGATATTCGGCAAACATAGGATTACTACAGGCTGCATCGTCAGGAGGCGGGTTCTTTTCACTCGGTCTTACGCCGGATTCGGACGGCATTATTCGACGGGCACCACTTGTCTCGATCTTCAAAAAACAACTCTATCCATCACTGGCGCTCGAATCAGTTCGCCGTTTCATGCTTGATGAGTATCAAATAAATTCATCAGAGATTGGTGAGTCTCTGTCAGTGGATAGTATTGAAATTGGCGGTATTCGAATACCTGCTGATAGTAAGGGGCGCATGATTATTCCTCGCTGACCGCCATGGAGAGCGAAGTGAGGGCGGTTAGTCCCCGATAGTCGACGCCGTCTGCCTATTCGTAGTTGAGAGCGTGAGCGAACGACGGAGAAGATGCAGCAGCGGCTTTATGTCGGCGTAGAGTCACTGAGGGAGTTGTGTAGAGCCGCGAAGAGGTGATTACGCAACGTACGCAGGACGGTCGGGGCGCCGTAGGCATAAACGGTCGCGTTAAGTATTTGCCGCTTGCTTGGGCTTGATGCCCAAAACATGCTTCCGCAAAATAGCGACTCCCGAACCATGGTCGAACAAATACGTTTCCCTATCTGTCAGCTCACCATCTACTTGAGGGCTCATTCTCAAGTGCAGATTTAGAAGAGGCCGTAGTTCTTATTGGGGCGTCGGCGCAGGGCATACTTGATCTTAGGAATTCGCCCCTTGAAGCGAACATGCCAGGTGTTGAGATTCACGCAAATATGATTTCCGGAATACTCAATGACAATCTCTATAGTGAACCGCCCTGGGTCAACGCGGTAAATTTGGTTGTACTTGTTGTGACGGGGCTGTTTCTCACACTTACTTTACCGTTCTTTGCTGCTGGAAAGCAGATCGTTACGGCAATGGTTGTGTTGGTATTGCTGATATTTTCAAACTTCTGGTTATGGTCCGCGGAGCATTTGGTGCTTAATCTTGCGCCGCAGATCCTTTTGGTTCTGATGTTGGCTGTATTTAACGGTTTTAATAGTCATTTTAAAAGTGTCAGGCGTGAGAGGAGAATTAAGGGGATATTCAGTCAATATATTCCACCGCAACTTGTTCATGAGATGAGTGAGGGAGGAGATGACGGCTTTTCATTGGATGGTAAGACGAAAGAGCTGTCAGTGCTTTTTGCAGATATCCGTGGCTTTACAACCATTTCAGAGAGTTTACATGCACACGATTTGCGAACATTCCTGAATCACTTCTTTACGCCCATGACGCGTATTATTTTCGACAATCGTGGAACTATCGATAAGTATGTCGGCGATATGATTATGGCATTTTGGGGTGCGCCAATTGATGATAAAGAACATGCCAGAAACTCGGTGTTGGCTGCCTATGGAATGATCTCTGAGGCAAAGATCATGGCAGATCAAAACGAAAAAGATGGACTGCCTCGCTTCGATATTGGCGTTGGAATAAATACAGGAGCCATGAGTGTTGGTGATATGGGGTCTGAGTATCGTCGTGCCTATACTGTGTTGGGTGATTCGGTAAACCTCGCTTCGCGTCTGGAAGGTTTGACCAAATACTATGGTGTGGACATTATTGTTGGAGAGCGTACAGCTGAATTAACCAAGGATAATTTTATATATCGCTCGCTCGATATCGTTAAGGCGAAGGGTAAAGAGAATGCAATAGAGATCTATGTGCCAGAGTGATCAGGTTAACAGTCAGATTAAGAATGAGCTGGGGATATATGAGCTTGCACTGGAAAACTATAGGTCAGGCTCATGGGATGTGGCGCGCTTCTACTTCTGGGGCTTGGTACAGGCGTATCCGGAAAGAAAGCTCTATAGCCTCTATTTTGATCGATGTACCGAGCTTCTTTTAACAAACCCTGGTTGTTGGTCTCCGGAGTTTGTGCATACCTCAAAGTAGGGTGTCTATTCCGTTGAAGTGATTATTTCTATGCAGAGTAATGGTTATACAAAATAGTGTCTTGTGCGTGATTTGATCTATAAATAGCGCTGGTTTCTAGTCATGGTTTCCGCAAGCAGTACCGGCTTAGATGCCAAATGCGATCTTGGTTTCCATTATCATCACAAGTAGGGCGGTGATGTCTGTTGCTGACAGTGGGGCTTTGAAGCGATTGCCCTGAGAGAGGTGGCAATCAATTTGACGTGCTAGCTCATGTTCGCTGTCATTCTCAACGCCTACCGCAGCAATTTTTATCCCTGATTTTTTCCAATTCCTGATCTGTGTTGATACGGCCTTGACGCCGCTCTCGTCGATGAGTTTGTGTAGTGTTGTGTAGCAGACTTTAGAGAGTTTGATGGGCGTATTACGGGCCGTTATTAACGCGCTGGCATCAAGTGGCGCGCCATCGGTGATAATGCAGGCACCTGACTCTCTTATTTTGCGCATTGTTTTGGTGGTAAGTGTCGTGTCCATCTCTAGTATTCGCCAGGGACACTCAAATGAGAGTTTGTTGCTTGGATAGGCTGTGTTGGTTAGTGCGTTGTTTATGATCGATGTTAGTGCGTCAGTCTGTATCCATGATGAGAGGTTGATCGATATAAACTCCAGTCCATATTGTTTGTCGGTCCAATCTGTTGCTTGGGCGAGTGTATGGTTCAGAACCCAGTTATCCAGTGCTAGGCTTAGCTCAGAATCCTTTTCAATAACGTGGATAAACTCGCCAGCCTGGAGTTGATGTCCGTCCGGATGGTTCCACCTGACAAATGCTTCAAGACCGGTCACCTCTTCTGTGACAGGATTGAATTTTGGCTGGTAGTACATCTCTAGTTCATCGTTGTTGATCGCGTTAAAGATGGCTCTCTTCATGGTGGGTGGTCTATTTCGGTGTCTGTGGTGAATTGAATGGCTCTTACCAGAATGGCGTTAGAGGGTTTGATATCTGGTTTACATTGTATCGCATGTGATTCACCGCATTATTGACTGTGTTGAAATGTTGTGACATTTCGGCTGTGTCGATATGGATGTTGGCCACGTCGTTATTCATGCCACTAAAACTAACATTAATGTCGTGCACCGATGCGAGCATTGAAGCGACGTCGCTATTCATGTTGGTCATGTGGCTGGAGATCGCAGGAATCCCCTGCACGTTGTAGTTGATGCTCTGTACGGAGGATGTGATCTTTTGCATGTTGTCGGCCATTATGCCGAATTGACCATACATGGTCTCGAGGTGTGAGTTCATACTGCCCATATGCGTGGCCATGATATATACAAGATAAACCAGATAGATAGTAATGATGCCAAGCAGGGCGAGTACGCTCCTAAAGATTAAGGTTGTTTTGGCCGCAACTTTCACCGCTACCTTGTCGATTGTCTCCATCTCAGCGCGGAGCAAACCCATCGATTCGGTGATGATGCGAACAGTCTGACTGTTTTGGATGCTCTCTTCCTCGGTTCGTTGGTTGCTCATAATGGTGTTCGATCTTCTCGTGTGGCCACTATGGGAAGGGAGTGAAGCTGTTGAAGAACTTCATCGGGCGAGAGATGCTGTTCAGATCAGTTCCAAGTCCCTGTACGGCTGGATCGAGACTGCGGAAGGTATGGGTCATTTGATCGACCTGGGTGGTTATTCCATGCAAACGGTTTTGCATTCCATCCACCTGGCTGTTCATCGTGGTGATTTCACCTCGTAACCCTCTGACGGAACGCCGCATCTCTCCGGTCTGAGTAACGATATTCGGCATGGCGGAGACCGAGTGGTCCATCTGTGTAATAACAGTACGCATAACCTGCATATCGCTAGACATTGAGGTGAATTGGTAGGTCATTGTATTAAGAGCATCAAGCATGATGGTCATTTTTGATGTAAAGGCATACATCATCAATACAAGGACGAGTGTAAAGATGCCGAAACCGATCATTCCGACGCGCAGGATCGTGGTTACGCGCCGGGCGACGCGTAGATTGAGACCACCACGGATTTCCATGGCGGTTTTTAAATCCTGAACTGCTTGACGAATTTCGTTGTGTTGTTCTTCCGTGAGTTGCATGTTGTCCATGTTTAATAGTAATTATTATTTGATGAAGATATTACCACGGTATTTTATTTGCGGTAAGGCCGCTTTTCGTGAGCAGCCATTGTTCATTGTGTTATTTGTTAACGAGTGTGAATTAAATTAAAAACTAATTTCCTCTTCGGCCTCCTGTGAACCACCCGAATCGAATGGTGCGATGTAGTTGTATTGATCGGCAGGCATTTCACCCCTGTGGTAGCTTTGGGCCTCGCCATCGACCATCTCTACGGCAAAAATATCGGTTGTGTCTGTGGTGGTGGTGGGACTGTTTTCTGTGAGCGTAAAGGTGTCTCTCAAGCCTGAAGTGCCGCCATCATCGGTTACCGTTAGTGTGACATCAGTCGTGTTGCCTGAATCAGAGCAGCAATCCTCTGCGAAAAACTGGTAGAAGCCATCAGGCACATCTCCAGTTACTGCGATATTCTCAAAACGAGTATCTTCGCCGTAGTCAATTTCGCCTTCTGAATTGTCCCAATCCAGAATTGCTTCGCTACGACCACTCAGACTTATGCTTTGCTGGTTGTAGCTAACAACCCCAGAGCCGGGCGTGATCAGGTAAAGATCTATGTCGGTATCGGTGTGCCAAACTACCTGAGCCTGTAGGTCGCCTTGAGTGGTTTCTGGTCCTGCTTCCCCGTAAAAATTCATGATAGCCCCTTCCAGAACAACGGGGTTTTGCTCGATGAAATTCACTTCGCCGAGGCCGTTTCGTTAGGAATGGTCGTCTCATCCAGAGCGGTGGTAGAACTGCTACCGTCTGAACCATCACCACTGTCGGTTGGATTGGCGATATCGGTTACTGTCCAAGGACCCCAGCTGTAGGGTGAGTTCTCCTGGTCGCCAGAGAAGCTTACCTTGGTAAATTCGGTAAATGCGCCGCTCTTTTTGCCTATTTTCTTGGCTTGATTGCCATGGGCGGCGAGAGTTCCATCTGCACCGAGTACTAACACCTGACCCGCCTGCAACAACACGGGTTCGCCATCTGTATTCTCGACCATGATGGCACCGTCGAGTACCTCCATGAAGAGTTGTCCGTCGACAATGCTGACAATGAAATCTGTGCCGCGAATACCAATTGTGCCTACCGGTGTGCGGAATTCGACCGCCTGTGGGTTTGCTTTTCCGATGGCGCCACTGAGTGCACGTAAACCTCCTTCGGTAAGCTCCACAACGACTTTTGAGTCTTTGGGATCATTTTTGTTGTACTGGTACTCACTGATGCTGACCTTGCTATTGGCTTTGACAAACATGGAGCTGTTATCGCGAAATTTTAGCATTGAGAAGATTTTTTCGCCGGTAACGATCATGTCCTGGCTAGAGAAGATGTCGCCCTTATGAGCTGGGTCTTCGTTGATGCGTACATCATTTCGCTGTCTTGCAATGTAGCCCGCATCATCTGTGCTAGCCGCGTATACGACGGTGGTATTGGCTATTGTGGCGAGTGTGATGATTAGAGTTTTGAATAGTGAGTTAGTCATGTGAACCTTCCTTGCTGTTCATCGATTAAAACGAGCGGCTTACGCGAATACCGAGCTGTTTACGACGGTATTCATAGAGCTCAATGTTCGAAATATTATTGGTGAATGCATAGCTGCCATCAATGGTCCAACCACTGAGCGAACTACTCTTGGAGAAGCTATGGCTTGCACCGATAATGGCGCGCTGCTTCTTCTCATCGCGTACTACGCCAAAGGCGCCATCCAGCTCATCGTAGTCAGATTTTTCAAACTGTAGGCGGGTGTAGAGATTGGATCTCTTTGAAGGTTGATAGCTGGCGCCCAGCATGAGCTGCGAACCTTTATAGGCGTAACGCCCCTCTTCGGTCTCCTGATCAAAGAATTCTACGCGCCCCTCGACGGCCATCCGTTCGCGTCGTAGTGTCTTGCGCAGTGAGAGTCCTCCAATGTAACGGTAACCATCGCGCGCATCGTTTGCATCTTGCAGATAATCAGATTTCTGCAGTTTGATATCTGCGGTCAGCTCGGCACTCTGTTCGTAAAAGATCCAGGAGATCTTTGGGGTTACGCCGTAGGTGTTGAGATAGGCCTCATTATCCTCACCCAGGCGCATATGATCAGCGCTAAAGTTTATGCCCGCACGGTACTTTCTCGCAGCGACTAGGGTAGGCCCCGTGCTGAATGAGAGTAGATCAAGATCGCGGTCATTTTCAGCGTTGTAATCCATCCGGTAGACGTTGGCTTTCGAGTACCAGACGAGACTGACCTCTGAGTCAGCAATGCTGATTGGGCTTTGTGCCAGATAGCGATGGGAGATGCCCGTCGAGAGATTGTAACCATAGTCTACACGCGCAACGGCGCTGGGGATCAGGACAATAGAGCCGCCCCCGGTGGGAATAGTGTCGTCATCGGGGCCTGCATTCACATTTGTGTCGTATAAAAAACCGAGCGTTATAAAGGGTGACCATCGGTTCTCCTGTGCGTTGGCTTGCAGTACATCAAGAAAAGCCCTGATTTTTGGCCGCACGTTTGCGGGTGTGTTTGGGTTGTTCAGGACAGTCATGGCCTGGTTGCGACCTTCTGCGAAGTTAAGCGCCTGATAGTAGGCAACCGCCAGTTCTAGTCGGGCACGATGCAGTGAGGGGTGCTCGGATAATATGGACTTGAAAAGCTCAATTGCATTCTCAAGCGAACCGTTATTTCGCTCTTCAATGGCCTGAAGAAATTGCACCTGTGGATCGTCCAGCAAATCCACGGCGGCAGTACACGCTCCGTTTCCGAGTAAAAAGATTGTCGCTACGGTCAATCCATTGGTCCATCTTTTCACGTACTGTTTCCTCATATTATTTAATGTGAGTTTCTCCGATCGCATATGTAGTTTGGTTTGCATTATTCGCTAACAATTTAGGTGCCGACAATAATATTTCGGTTGATTTCGGCGTCTTGGCATATAAGCGCGCGCTAATGCTATCACTGTTCTGAGGTTTGTTTCTAGTTAGATAATCACACATTTTGTTTCATGAAATTTAGAAGTTCATCGTTGCTAACGATGTGTGTGCCGTCGCAATTGAACTGCATGCGAATAGCATCATGAACCATGCTGATTGAAAAGTTTCTGATGTAAAAATTGGGAAGTGTTCGCAAAGCAGGAATATTAGAAAGAGTTCTCTTGATCTCATCCTTGCTGACCGGTTGCCAATTATTATAATAGTTGTTCATTATCTTTCTATAGTGGCCAGATGTGGATTCGAATGCTCGGTTCTTAGAGAGTGTTTTGTAGAGTTCTCTGATTAATTCGGTCTTTTCCAGGTAATCGATTTTTGGGAAATGCCGTTTTATATAATTCTTGTCAAGTAGCTTGTTGCATGAGTGTATTTGACCACCAAAAGGCTCGAAAACAGACATGATTCGAACCTCTTCGCTGCTGAGAGAGAGAAAGAATTGATAGGGGCAATGGTTGAGAATCAAATCTTCGAGTATAGGGAGTAATTCAGAGAGTGCCTTGTCAGCAATGCTATCGTACCGATCACGTGAGAAAGCCGACTCTCTTAATGACGGGTCTCCCTTAATGCTAACGTGAAGCTTGTTACTGTTGAGGCCTGATTTGGACATTATGTCCTCTGTCAGGATTAGTTCTTCATAACGCGCCGCGAGCATGTCGTTAATCTTTAAAGCAGTTCTATTGCCCGTTTTCATCAGCTCCATGAAGGTGTCCTGATCGAGTTTGAGTAGCTCGCAATCCGAGTCTGCGACTGCGGATGCCGCTCGAAGTCCCTGGTCGAGGACTGCCATCTCGCCAAAGTAGCTGCCTTTCTCGAGTTTGCTGATCTGTTCCTGGCTGGTGAATTTGTTTGTGAGAATTAGGATCTGACCTTCGCAAATGAAATAGACGCCATCAGGTTCGTCTCCTTCTGCAAAGATGATCCGATTGGCCGAGTAGGTGATGGATTCAGCGTGACGACCGATAGTTGTTAGGTCGTCGTGCGTCAGCAGGGTATTGTTTTCGCAAATATCATCCATGATGTGCCTTCGATTACCGATTTATTATAGTTACGGAAAATGTACAGTAAGTTTGCTTTTAATTCATTTGTCTGGGGTATGCCGAACCCGGTGATTGATTGAGAAAGAGGAATGTTTCAATTTAGGGGTGAAGGCAGGAGAATTAAGTGCGGTGGGTAAGGTGGTGTGCTTAGTTAAGTGTTAATGGTCGGGATGAGAGGATTCGAACCTCCGGCCCCTGCCTCCCGAAGACAGTGCTCTACCAGGCTGAGCTACACCCCGAAATTAGTAGGACCGCGTGACAGAGAAGTCAGCCAGTCCACGCATCGCTTCCTTGTATGGAGAGTCGGGAAGAACGGATAGTGCTTCTATCGCAAGATCGGCCTCTTTTCGCGCGGCACGCGAAGTGTACGTGAGGGCATCTGTTGATTCAATTGTGGCCAGGATAGCGTCGAGGTTCTCCAGTCCACCCTTTTCGATCGCTTCCCGAATGGTTTTTGCCTGTTCGGGATTGCCGTGTCGCATGGCATAGATCAGCGGTAGGGTTGGCTTGCCTTCAGCCAGATCATCGCCAACATTTTTTCCCATTTCGTCGGTGGTTGCGGTGTAGTCGAGCACGTCATCGATGAGCTGAAAGGCGGTGCCAAGGTGCATGCCATAGCGGGCAATTGAGGCCTCGCTCTCTTGATCAAAGCCACTGAGAACGGCGCCGAGGCGAGAGGCAGCCTCAAACAGCTTGGCGGTCTTGCAGTGGATGACCTCGAGGTAGCTCTCCTCGGTGGTGTCGGCGTCGTTGATATTGAGTAGCTGCAGCACCTCGCCCTCGGCGATGGTGTTGGTGGTGTTGGCGAGGATCTCCATTATGCGCATATCGCCCACGTCGACCATCATCTCGAAGGCGCGTGAGTAGAGGAAGTCGCCGACCAGTACGCTTGCCTCATTGCCCCAGATGGTGTTGGCGGTTTCCTGACCACGGCGCATCTCGGAGGCATCGACCACATCGTCGTGCAGCAAAGTGGCGGTATGGATGAATTCGATAATGGCGGAGACCAGAATATGGCGCTGATCGTTGTTGTAGCCGCAGGCTCCAGCAGAGAGCAGGGTGATGACCGGGCGCATGCGCTTGCCACCGTTGCTAACGATATAATTTCCCAGCTGATTGATCAGCACGACGTCAGAGGTCAGGCGCTGCTGGATGACAGAATCCACAGCCTGCATGTCGTCGGCAATGAGTGCGCGTATGGCGTTCAGATCCATGCTGATAGTGAGTCTTCTGCTGGTTGTTGGAGTGGCATATAGGCCAGATTGAACGAGTGCATATTCTAACTGCCGCCTGACACATGTCCAGCGCCGTAATCAAAGACCATAATTGAATTGACCTGAACCGGCGCAATCGCTAAAATTGTCCGTCTTTGTTTTAAGACTCTGTGTTGGGTTGGAGATTTAGTGATGCATGCCGTAATCAAGACTGGCGGGAAGCAGTACCGTGTTGCCGAGGGTGACAAGCTGCGCGTTGAGACGCTACCTGTAGAAGAAGGAAGCTCTGTAGAATTCGATCAGGTGCTGATGATCAGCGATGGTGACGATATTAAGATCGGTACCCCCGTTGTTGAGGGTGGCAAGGTCACCGCAACCGTTACTGCGCATGGTCGTGGTAAGAAGATTGAGATCATCAAGTTCCGTCGTCGTAAACACCATCGTAAGCAGATGGGACATCGTCAGAACTACACAGAAGTCGAAATTACCGGTATCTCCGCGTAACCGGCAATTAATAGAGGTATAGAGGCATGGCACATAAAAAGGCAGGCGGTAGTACTCGTAACGGTCGCGATTCAGAGTCGAAACGTCTTGGCGTAAAGCGCTACGGCGGTGAGCAGGTTCTGGCGGGTAACATCCTGATTCGTCAGCGTGGCACCAAGGTTCACCCAGGCACCAACGTTGGTTGTGGTCGAGACCACACCCTGTTCGCTACCGCGACAGGCAAGGTTGTGTTTGAGGTCAAGGGTCCAAAAAATCGTCAGTTTGTAAGCGTAGTCGCCGACTGACGGTAACTGGCTAGGCTCAAGTAAAAAAGCCCCGTCATTGGCGGGGCTTTTTTCGTATTAGGAACTGGAGAAAGCGCGATGAAGTTTGTCGATGAAGCGAATATCAAGGTGATCGCCGGGGACGGTGGTGGCGGTATCGTTAGCTTTCGTCGCGAGAAATACATTCCCAAAGGTGGCCCCGATGGGGGGGATGGCGGCAATGGTGGCAGTGTCTATCTGGTCGCCACCGAGTCGGTCAACACGCTGATCGATTTTCGTCATGTGCGTACCTATACCGCCGAACGTGGTCAGAACGGTATGAGCAAGAGCTGTACCGGAAAGATGGGAGAGGATGTCGAGGTGCCGGTTCCAATCGGCACCATGGTGACCGATCTCGATACCGATGAGGTAATCGGTGATCTGGTTGAGGAGGGGCAGCGCCTGCTGGTCGCCCAGGGCGGTTTCCACGGTCTTGGCAATACTCGTTTCAAGAGTAGTGTGAATCGCACTCCGCGCCAGTCGACCAATGGTTCACCGGGTGAGCGTCGTACCCTCCATTTGGAGATGAAGCTGCTTGCTGATGTCGGCCTGCTCGGCATGCCCAATGCTGGCAAATCGACCTTGATTACTGCGCTCTCCTCAGCGCGTCCCAAGGTCGCAGACTATCCCTTTACGACCCTCTACCCCAATCTTGGTGTGGTGAGTATCGAGGCGCATCGCAGTTTTGTGATGGCCGATATTCCTGGTCTGATTGAGGGGGCAGCAGAGGGTGCGGGGCTCGGCATCCAGTTCCTCAAACATCTTTCGCGCAACCGCCTGCTTTTGCATCTTGTTGATGTGACACCGCTCGATGAGTACAACGACCCGATGGGCGACTTTCATCGCATTACCAAGGAGCTGGCGAAATTCAGTGAGCAGCTGGCTGAGCTGCCGCGTTGGCTGGTATTGAACAAGATTGATACCGTGCCGGCAGAGGAGCGTGAGGCCTACTGTCAGAAGATTATCGATGAGTTAAATTGGCAGGGACCGGTCTTTACCATCTCGGCGGCCAATCGTGACGGCACGGCGGAGTTGAGTTATCGCATCATGGAGCATCTTGAAGCGCTGGCGCGTGAAGCAGAGGAGCAGCAGGGTGCACCGGTTTACGAGAAGCTGGAGGATGAGGACGATCTGAGCGACGAGTAATATTTCTCGGAGCGATAGAGAGTCTGGAGAACGATGAAAGGCAGAGTCGAACTGGGGGCTTCCAAGCGCTGGGTGGTGAAGATCGGCAGTGCGCTGCTGACCGATGAGGGGCGTGGTCTCGACCGTGCCGCCATTGCTGGCTGGGTCGAACAGATTGCCAGATTGCGGCAGGCGGAACGTGAGGTTGTGCTGGTCTCCTCTGGTTCGGTTGCCGAGGGGATGAGTCGGCTCGGTCTGAGTGAGCGTCCTCGCGCCGTGCATGAACTTCAAGCGGCTGCTGCCGTCGGACAGATGGGCCTGGTACAGACCTATGAGTCGGAGTTCCAGCGCCATGGCCTGCATACCGCGCAGGTGTTGCTCACTCATGATGACCTTTCTGATCGTAATCGCTATCTCAATGCGCGCAGCACTATCCGCACACTGCTCGGGCTGGGAGTGATCCCGGTCGTGAATGAGAACGATACCGTTGCGGTTGAAGAGATACGTCTCGGCGATAACGATACTCTCGGTGCATTGGTTGCCAATCTGGTCGAAGCCGATCTGCTGGTGATTCTGACCGATCAGCAGGGGCTGTTCGATAGCGATCCACGTCGCAACCCTGATGCCGCCCTGATAGAGGAGGGCGCTGCAGGCGATGCTGCGCTTGAGGCGATGGCTGGAGATAGTGGCGGCTCGCTCGGTCGTGGTGGAATGCAGACCAAGGTGCTGGCGGCTGCCCGTGCAGCTCGTTCCGGCGCTGCGACAGTGATCGTCTCGGGGCGTGAGGAGCGAGTGTTGTTGCGTGTTGCGGCCGGTGAGTCGGTTGGTACGCTGCTCCATCCTGCGCAGGAGTTGATGGCGGCGCGTAAACAGTGGTTGGCTGGGCAGCTGCAGGTTCGCGGCCGAGTGGTCCTTGATACGGGAGCAGTCAGGGTGCTGCGTGAGCAGGGTCGAAGTCTGTTACCGGTTGGTATTACCGCCGTCGAAGGTCGCTTTATGCGCGGTGAGTTGGTCGAGTGTGTTGATAATGAGGGTGTCGGTGTCGCTCGAGGTTTGGCCAACTATAGTGCCGAAGAGGTTAACCGGATTAAGCGAGAACCGAGTGATCGGATAGAGCAGATTCTTGGGTATGTCGATGAGCCAGAGTTCATCCATCGCGATAATCTGGTGCTCTCTTGATTGGCGCGTTTATCTGAGCAATAAAAAAGCCGGCTCTAAGCCGGCTTTTTTATTGCTGCAGTCTGCTCAATTACATTGCGCGAACTGCAGTATTGAGGCGGCTCTTATGACGAGCTGCCTTGTTCTTGTGGATCAGACCTTTACCGGCTGAACCATCAATGACAGGAACTGCGGCCTTGTAGGCGGTCTCTGCTGCGCTCTTGTCACCGTTTTCGATCGCGGCGAGTACGCCCTTGATGGCAGTACGCATTCTGGAACGCAGGCCCACATTGTGGTTGCGGCGTTTTACTGCCTGACGTGCGCGCTTTCTGGCTTGTGCTGAGTTGGCCAACTTAACTACTCCTGAAAAAAACTTGGTCAATGGAAATCAAGACGCGGTACTATGCAGTTTTTTTTGGGGCTTGTCAATTCTGCGGGCTCGATTGGTATCACCCTGGAAAGGCGGCATACTGCGCCACCAAACTACGCCGTAAGAGCATCTGGAAGGAATCTTAATTGAGTCTGCTGCGATCAACTGCCACCGTTGGTGTGATGACCCTGCTGTCGCGGGTGCTCGGTTTTGTCCGCGATATGGTCTTCGCTCGCTACTTCGGTGCCGGTGCGGGGACCGATGCCTTCTTCATCGCCTTCAAGATTCCCAACTTCCTACGCCGTCTCTTCGCAGAAGGGGCCTTCTCTCAAGCCTTTGTTCCGGTGCTCTCTGAATATAAAGAGAGTGGCGATCATGAGCGGGTACAGTGGCTGAGTGACCGGGTTGCGGGCACGTTAGGTGGTGTGTTGTTACTGATCACTACCATCGGTGTGATTGCAGCGCCGGTCCTGGTGATGATCTTCGCGCCCGGATTCATCGGTGATGAGCAGAAGTACGATCTGGCCAGCGATATGCTGCGCATCACCTTCCCCTATATCCTTTTTATATCACTGACCGCCTTTGCAGGTGGCATTCTCAACAGCTACGGTCGCTTCGCAATCCCTGCGTTTACACCGGTTCTACTTAACCTTTCACTGATCGCTGCTGCGATCTGGCTTGCCCCGTTGATGGATCGGCCGATCGTAGCGCTCGCCTGGGGTGTCTTCATTGCCGGAGTGGCGCAGCTCTTTTTTCAGCTGCCGTTCCTCAGGCAGCTGCGCCTGTCACCACGTCCGCGCTGGGGATGGCGTGATGAGGGAGTGCAGAAGATCCTTAAGCTGATGTTGCCAGCGATCTTTGGCTCCTCCGTGGCACAGATCAATCTGCTCTTCGATACCCTGATCGCCTCTTTTCTGGTTACTGGCTCTGTCTCCTGGCTCTACTATTCGGATCGGTTGATGGAGTTTCCCCTCGGGGTGTTTGGTATTGCGCTGGCAACGGTGATCCTGCCGAGTCTGTCGCAGAAGCATGCTCGTGAAGAGCCGGAGGCGTTTGGCCGGACCCTCGACTGGGCGCTACGACTGGCATTGTTGATCGGGCTGCCTGCAGCCGTTGGACTCTTTATGTTGGCGGGGCCGATTCTCACCACGCTGTTTCAGTACGACCAATTCCTGGTCAGCGATGTAGAGATGGCGACACTAAGTTTAATGGCCTACGCAATAGGGCTTCCTGGTTTCATTCTGATCAAGGTGTTGGCGCCAGGGTTCTTTGCCAGACAGGATACTCGTACGCCGGTGCGTATCGGAGTGATCGCGATGGCTGCCAATATGGTGCTTAACGTGCTCTTTGTGCTCGCTTTCTACCTGACCGATACACCCGGTGCCCATGCAGGTCTGGCGCTTGCCACGGCCACCTCCGCCTTTATCAATGCGGGGCTGCTATTTCGTGCGCTAAAAAATGAAGGAGTACTGCATATCCAGCCGGGCTGGGGACAATTGCTGATGCAGGTGACCTTTGCCCTGACGCTAATGGTGGGGCTGCTGCTTTTTGTTAATGCTGCACCACAGCAGTGGTTAGCGTGGGGGGGTATTGAACGCATGCTTCAGCTGCTGCTGTTGATCGTGGCAAGTGTGTCTGTCTACTTTGTGGCGCTGGGGCTGGCTGGTGTACGTCCCTCAATACTGCGCAGCAGCACCTAGATGGCTGGCATATAATGGTCGACCGAATTCAATTAACCAGATGAACCCATTCGCTTTATGGAACTGATCAGAGGAATACACAATCTTCGTACACGCCACCGTGGCTGTGTGGCCACCATCGGCAATTTCGATGGTGTCCATCTCGGCCATCAGGCGGTGTTGGGACAGCTCGCCGAGCAGGCCGAGGAGTATGGACTGCCGACGCAGCTGATCACCTTCGACCCACAGCCACAGGAGTTCTTCCGCCCCGATCAGGCCCCCGCGCGCCTGACTCGCCTGCGTGAGAAATTGTTGGCGCTACGCCGTTTCTCGGTTGACCGGGTGCTCTGTACACCGTTTGATCAGCGCCTGGCCAATATGGAGGCGGAGCAGTTCATCGAGCAGATTCTGGTCGAGGGGCTCGGTGTGCGCTATCTGGTGGTGGGTGATGACTTCCGCTTCGGCAAGGGTCGGCGCGGTGATTTTGAAATGCTGAGACTGGCGGGTGAGCGGCACGGATTCCCGGTGGTCAGTATGCACACCTTTAATATCGATGCAGAACGGGTCAGCAGCACCCGCATCCGTGAAGCACTGGGTGTGGGTGATCTGGTCACCGCCGAGAAGCTGCTTGGGCGCCCCTATCGTATGTCGGGGCGTGTCGCGCACGGTGACAAGCTGGGACGCACCATCGGTTTTCCGACCGCCAATATCCATCTGCACCGTAAGGCGACACCTGTCGATGGCGTGTTTGCCGTAGAGGTGTTCGGGGTTGAGGGGGAACCAGTTCATGGTGTCGCCAATGTCGGTACTCGCCCGACGGTGAACGGCACCCGCAGTCTACTCGAGATCCATCTGTTCGATTTCTCCAGCGAGATCTACGGCCACTACATCAACGTAGATTTTCTGCAGCGAATCCGCCCTGAGCAGCGATTTGAGTCGTTCGATGCACTCAAACAGCAGATCGATCGCGATGTCGACTCGGCACGTACCTTTTTCGCCTCCCGCGACTGATCCACACAGCGGCGCGTGGTATATTGCGCCGCTTACCTTATTAGTATTCCCACGGACCTGACATGAGTGACTACAAGCAGACGCTGAACCTTCCTGAGACCGAGTTTCCGATGCGCGGCAACCTTGCCAAGCGCGAACCGGAGATGCTGAAACGTCTGCAGGATATCGATATCTATGCGCGTCTGCGTCAGGTGGGTGATAGGCGTCCAAAATTCATCCTTCACGATGGTCCTCCCTACGCCAATGGCGATATCCATATCGGTCACGCGGTAAACAAGATACTCAAGGACATCATCGTCAAGTCGAAGGGGCTGAGCGGTTTCGATGCGCCCTATATTCCCGGTTGGGATTGTCACGGCCTGCCGATTGAACTGCAGGTAGAGAAGAAGATCGGCAAGGCGGGCGCCAAGGTCGATGCCAAACAGTTTCGTGATGCCTGCCGCGCCTACGCACGCAAGCAGGTTGATGGTCAACGTGAGGATTTCAAACGTCTTGGAGTGATTGGTGATTGGGATAATCCCTACCTGACCATGGACTACAAGACCGAGGCCGATATTATTCGCTCCCTCGCCGGTATTGTGAAAAACGGCCATCTGCACAAGGGCTCCAAGCCGGTCCACTGGTGTGTCGAGTGTGGTTCGGCGCTGGCCGAGGCAGAGGTTGAGTATGAGGATAAGACCTCCCCGGCAATTGATGTCCGTTTTGAACTGCTCGATGATGAGGCGCTCTTCGCCCGCTGTAACAGCACCGGAGAGCCGCACGGCTCAGGTCCGATCTCAGCCGTCATCTGGACCACCACTCCATGGACATTGCCAGCTAACCAGGGCGTGGCGGTCAACCCCGATCTCGAGTACGTCGTGGTGCAGTGTGAGGGTGAGCACGGTACCGAGCGTCTGCTGTTGGCCGAGGCGCTGCTCAAGGATGCGATGGGGCGTTATGAGATCAATGACTACTCCATCGTTGCTACTGCGATGGGCTCCGAGCTCGAGGGTTTGAAGCTGGCTCACCCCTTCTATGAGCGTGAAGTACCGATCATCCTCGGCGACCACGTTACCACCGAGGCGGGTACCGGTGCGGTGCATACCGCACCCGGTCATGGCCAGGACGACTACGTGGTTGGTATGCGTTACAACCTCAAGATCGATAACCCGGTCGGCGGAAACGGTGTCTTTCTGCCGGGCACGCCGCTGTTTGAAGGTCAGTACGTCTTCAAGGCCAACGACAGTGTGCTCGAGGTTCTCAAAACTAACGGCAAGCTGATCCACGTGGAGGCGCTGCGTCACAGCTATCCACACTGCTGGCGCCACAAAACACCGATCATCTTCCGTGCAACCCCCCAGTGGTTTATCAGCATGGATCAGAACGGTCTGCGTGATCAGGCGATGGCGGCGATTCGTCAGACCAACTGGATGCCCGACTGGGGACAGGCGCGTATCGAGGGGATGGTAGAGAAACGGCCCGACTGGTGTGTTTCGCGTCAGCGTACCTGGGGCGTGCCGATCACGCTGTTTGTACATAAGGTGACCGCAGCACTTCACCCGAAGAGTGTTGAGCTGATCGAACAGGTGGCGCAGCGCGTAGAGCAGTCGGGTATCGATGCCTGGTTCGATCTCGATCCGGCCGAGCTGCTCGGTAGCGAGGCGGATGATTACGATATGGTGCGTGACACGCTCGATGTCTGGTTCGATTCGGGTGTCACACATTACAGCGTCGTCGATGCACGCGAAGAGCTGGAGTCACCTGCTGACCTCTACCTGGAGGGTTCCGATCAACACCGCGGTTGGTTCCAGTCGTCGTTGCTTACCTCGGTGGCGATGCGTGGCGAGGCACCCTACCGTTCGGTTCTGACCCACGGTTTCACCGTCGACGCCAAGGGTAAGAAGATGTCGAAGTCGAAGGGCAACGTGGTGGCACCACAGAAGGTGGTCAATAATCTCGGTGCCGATATCCTGCGCCTGTGGGTGGCTGCGACCGACTATCGTAACGAGATGACCGTTTCTGACGAGATCCTCAAGCGCACCGCCGATGGCTATCGTCGTATCCGTAACACCGCACGCTTCCTGCTCGCCAATCTCACCGGCTTTAACCCGGCTGAGAATATGTTGCCACCTGGGCAGATGTTGGCACTCGATCGCTGGGCGGTCGCACGCAGTGAGGCGTTGCAGGCCGAGCTGGTGCAGGCCTACGACGACTACGACTTCCATCATATCTATCAGAAGCTGCACAACTTCTGTTCTGGCGATCTGGGTGGTTTCTATCTCGATATCATCAAGGATCGTCAATACACCACCCAACCCGATAGCGTCGCACGTCGCTCGGCACAGACGGCGATGTACCACATCATTGAGGCAATGGCGCGCTGGCTGTCACCGATCACCACCTTTACCGCCGATGAGGTCTGGCGGTTGATTCCGGGTGAGCATGGTGATTCGGTACTGCTTGAGACCTGGTATGAGTTCCCCGAGATGTGCGCAGATGATGCGATGGGGCTCGACTACTGGTCGGAGGTGATTGAGGTGCGTGACTCGGTCAACAAACAGATTGAACAATTGCGAGTGGCCGGTGGTATCGGCTCAGCGCTTGATGCCGAGGTGATCCTCTACTGTGGTCGTGAGATATACGACCGACTGGTCAGACTTGAGGATGAGCTGCGCTTTGTCTTGATTACCTCTGAGGCAACGGTTAATCAGGTCGTTGAGGAGCCGCCGAGTGATGCGGTCCACACTACGCTGAGTAATGGTGATGAGGTCTGGATCGAAGTGACCCCGAGTGGTGCTGAGAAGTGTGTGCGCTGCTGGCATCATCGTGAGGATGTTGGCGCCGATAGTGAGCATCCCGAGCTGTGTGGTCGTTGTGTAGAGAATGTCGCCGGTGAGGGTGAACAGAGACGTTTTGCCTAATGGCGCGGTGGCTAGCATTGAGTGGGATCATTATCCTGCTCGACCAGTTGAGCAAGTGGTGGATAGAGCGCAGCTTTGAGCTCTATGAGAGCCTCTCGTTAACACCTTTCTTTAATCTGACCCTGGTCTATAACGAGGGGGCAGCCTTTAGCTTCCTCAGTACGGCGGGTGGCTGGCAGCGTTGGTTCTTTGTTGTGCTGGGCGTGGTGATCACTACCGTGCTGCTGACCTGGATGCATCGCAGTCGTGCTGATGAGCGATTGTTACGCTTTGCACTTGCACTGGTAGTGGGGGGGGCGATTGGCAATATCATCGATCGTCTACTCTATGGTCATGTGATCGATTTCCTCGATTTCTACATTAACGATTGGCACTGGCCTGCCTTTAACGTTGCCGACTCTGCAATTTTTGTCGGTGTGGTGCTGCTGATGCTCGATAGCCTGCGTGATAGCAGACGTAACTGAGTCTGTTTCTGCGCAGTGCCCTCAAGAGGTTTTTCGTGATGAGTGAAAATAGCCCCGTTGTAACCCCGGAGAGTCGGGTAACCCTGAACTTCACCATGAGTCTGACAGATGGCACCCTGGTCGATGCCACCGATGAGGGTGAGCCGCACGTCTTTACCATGGGTGATGGCTCAATGATCGATGGACTCGAACTGGCGATTACCGGACTGCATGAGGGTGAGCGAGCGAAGATCGCCATCTCTCCACAGCAGGGCTTCGGCTTTCCAGATCCGGAGCGTATCCATCAGATGGAGCGTGACAAGTTTAAGGACGAGATGGAACTGGAGCCGGGACTGATCATCGCTTTTAGCACCCCGGCGGGCGAAGAGGTGCCGGGCACGATTCTGGAGGTGGGGGATGAGATGGTGAAGATCGATTTCAACCACCCGCTGGCTGGACGTGACTTTATCTTTGAGGTCGAGATTATCGAGGTTGTCTAAGAGTCCTGGCCGGGCTTGAAATTGAATTGATGGGTATGAAGTAATGAAAGTAGAACTGGCCAATCCCCGCGGCTTTTGTGCGGGTGTCGAGCGTGCGATCGAGATAGTTGAGCGTGCACTGGAGATCTTTGGTGCGCCAATCTTTGTACGCCACGAGGTGGTGCACAATCGATTTGTGGTCGAATCCCTGCGGGAGAAGGGGGCGATCTTCGTCGAGGAGCTGAGTGAGGTTCCCGATGGTGCGACGGTGATCTTCAGCGCGCACGGTGTCTCGCAGGCGGTGCGTGATGAGGCGGTTCAGCGCGGTTTCAAACTCTTCGATGCTACCTGCCCGCTGGTGACCAAGGTTCATCTCGAGGTAGCACGCCACTGCAAGGCGGGTGATGAGGTGATCCTGATCGGTCACGCCGGTCACCCCGAGGTCGAGGGAACGATGGGGCAATATGGCTGCAGCGAGGGCCGTGGCATCTACCTGGTAGAGCGACCAGAGGATGTTGAACAGCTACAGGTTCACAACCCCGACAAACTCGCCCTTGTTACCCAGACGACCCTGTCGATGGATGATGCAGCGGCCGTGGTCGAGGCGTTACAGAGCCGCTTTCCTAAGATCGTCCGCCCCAAAAAGGACGATATCTGTTATGCAACCCAGAATCGTCAGGATGCAATCAAAAGTCTTGCTGAGAGCTGCGACCTGATTCTGGTGGTCGGTTCACCCAACAGCTCCAACTCCAACCGCCTGCGTGAGATTGCCGAGCGTCACGGCGTGCAGGCCCATCTGGTCGATAGCGCTGAGGAGATCGATCCGACCTGGTTGAGGGGTGTAGTTCAATTGGCGTCAGTGCCGGCGCTTCAGCACCCGAACTGCTGGTTAAGTCGGTGATCGATTATCTGCAGGAACAGGGTGCAGAGTCAGTGACCAACACCAGCGGCCTGGAGGAAGCGGTGGTTTTCTCGCTACCTAAAGAGCTGCGCGACTAACCTGAATCGTTACCAACACTCTGCACCCTTCGGCCCCGAGGCTCCTTTCACTCCAGTGTGGGTCAGGGTGAGATTAAGACAATCGGTATCATCGGTTTGGCCCGCCTGTGCCGTGGCTAGCAGTGTGAAGCTGGTTGCTGCCAGAGCAGTGGCTGAGACGATGTAGTAACCCTCAGCGGAGTTGAAGCTGATCACGGGTCCAGCGTTTACGACTGAGCAGCCAGTGTTGTTAAAGGCACTAAACTCCGTATAGCAGCGCTCTAGCTGCTGTGAAACCTCCAGAAGTGCCGCCATGCCATCGCTACGTTGGGACCTGTTGACCGAATCGGTATAGGCCGGGTAGGCGATGGTCGCCAGTATCGAGATGATCGCAATCACGATCATCAATTCCACAAGTGTAAAACCTACTGCTCTTCTCACGCAGACTCTCCAAATTATTTGTTAACGGACTCTGATCGGGGTACGAAAACCCGGATTGGTCAGGGTATGGTCATCTGGCAGTTGCCACACGGTAGTGAGGCGCTTGGTGCCACTGGGTTCGGTGATGTAATCGAAACCGACCTTGTTACCCGCCTGTAAAACGATAATCGATTCATTGGCGCGATAACGACTGTGGATGGCGGTATCGTTATTGGTGTGGAAGATGCGGTCGCTGATATTCAACCTACCGGTGTAGTGATCAATCTCGAGGAGTGTTCCGGAGGCAGGATAGTTTTCTGGAATATGCTCGGGACGTGAGTCGGCCGATGCTGCAGTGCAGAGCAGCGCCAGCAACAGGGTTGATACCAGGTTTCTCAGCTTGTGCATTGCTATTGCTCCATGTTCAGTCGATATCATCGCTACAGGCTCAACTCTTCCCAGGAGAGCCGTCCGGTGAGGTCTCCTCCCAGGTGCTCTACGTCACGTTCCTCGACGGGGGGGGCACCGCCATCGTTACTGCCTCCGGTGCCGGCGGTGTATTGATGGTCACCGAGGAAGGAGGGTGAGGTAGGAAGTCCCTTGGTGAATTTTTCGCCACCCGGTGACTCATCGGTCAGTGAGCCCTCATTCGGGTCCTGGTCAACGGTGTCGTTATTATCGATGTAACCATCGTCGTTGTAGTCGAATACCGGGCTGTCAGGGCGTCCGCCATTGTCGATCTTGATCGACATCTGCCATCCATAACCGCCATAAGAGCAGGGGTCGGAGGTCGGTACCGTGGTGTTGAAATAGATGATGTCACCACGTGCCACCGCGTCGGTGATCACCCGCTCACCGGTATCGGGCAGATCGAGGTACCAGCCGAACTGTTGAGCGCTGCCACTGCCATCAAAGGCGATGGTGTTGTTACTCGGTACGCGTACATCGGCTGGAAAACCGCTCAGTAGTGTCTGCTCTTGGAGATTGGTGCGCAGCAGCTCATCGGTTCCCTCATCCCAGACGGCGTAGAAGCTCTGTGTGCCGCTCGAGGTTTTGTCAGTATCGACCAGATACTGGCCAGTACCGAATAGCACCATCACGTTGGGGCTATTTTGTGTCGTATCGTCAACAGAAGGGTTTTTGAGAATAGTCGGTGTGACAGTGATCGGCTGAGTGTTGCCGCTGCTATCCCTGGCGGTGAAGAGCGGCTTAGGGGTGTTGCCCTGCTTGTAGGCGACATCCCAGCTGTTGGTGTTACTGGCTGAGAGATCGAAGGCCCACATGTTGCCCTCAAGATCGCCAGCATAGACACGGTCAGCCGTACCGTCGCCATCGGTGTCGATCACAGCGGGTGTTGCTAATCCATTTTTACTGCCACTGCTGCCGACATCGGTGGAGATCTTGATGTAATCGAGATCGGAACTGCCGGAGCCGTCAGTCCAGGTTCCATCCAGGCCGCCGTCGAGGAATAGAATGAAGAGCTGTGCCTCGCCTGCGCCGCTGTCGTTATAACCGTTGCCGAAGATCGCTGCCCATCGATCGTTATTGAGCAGAGCGATAGTAGGCTGGCTGAATGTGTAACCGAGATCGGCATCGTCGTTCTCATCAAACTCCCACATCACCAGATCACTGGCATTGGATTCGCTGAACTGGCTAGGGTCGGTGACATCGAGTGCAAAGAGCCCACGTCCACCTGCACGCTCACCACCGATTAAGACAGTGGCCCAATCAGCACTACCTGTGCTGGTGGTCTTCACATAAGCATCGGAGATAGTGGGCGTGAGATCAACGTAGTAACGGTGTAGATAGTCGGGGTCGGTCAGGTAGTGGAGTCCGGCGGTCGTCGTTGTGGAGAATAGGTTGCTGGGGATGTAGGCGAGTACCTCCTCACCGGTGTTGCTGCCCTCAGTACTGAAGCCGTGCAGCATACCGTCGTTACCGCCCGCGTAGATGACGCCGGTACGTGAGGCCTTGGATGCCTGGAAAACAGAATATTTCGCACTGCTGGTATCGGGGAAAGGAGCCGTGTCGGGCCAGTCGCTATCCGGCTCGGCGACATAGGTGGGGGCAGAGTGGATGATGTCACCGAGTCGGCTGTTGCGTACCCGGAAGTTGTATCCGCTACCCTCATTGCTTCGCTCGCCGCGCAGATGGTTGAGTCGTGCCTGGGCGATGGTATCGCTGTCGCTACCGCCCGAACTATTGGTTTTTAGGTCGTTCTTCTGCGCGGTGGTCAGGTTGCTCCACTGAAAGGCGACACCATCATTGGTACCGGAGTCACTGTTGAAAGTGAGCAGAGTGCGCGGTGAGGCCGAGATATCTCGATTATCGAGCAGATTGGCAGCATCCCAGCTGGCTGTAGAGCCGATAGCGCCGGTAGTCGTGTTGAGCGGATAGGCGAGTAGTTGGCTGCTCCACTTTGAGGAGTTGAACAGTGAGAGGTAGATGACGCTGTCGGCCTCTAACGAGCCGGTATTGAAGGTGACCGCCGCTGCGGAACCGGTGCGATCGGCAATGTCGGATATTGCATCGTTAAAGGCGGTTATCAGCCCCTGCGGATCGCTTGCATTGAGAAACTTTCCGCGACTGTTCCAGGCCGCATGGCGCATGTCATCGGTGGTTGTAATCGCGTCAGCTGTCGGAGTTGGCCAGTTGAAGGCGGTGGTGCGGTCAGTAGGATCACTATCAAGTTGACCGTTGAGTCCAAAGGCGACCGTGTAGGTGACCATGTGTTGGGTCGCGTTCTCATCGACACCGATAGTAGTCGGCACTTCATTGGCGATAGTGCTGAGATCGTTCTCGTAATACTCCATGGCGACATCAGCAAGTGTATTGGAGATAGTGCTGCTGGTATCACCGTCGGCGTGTGAGCCGCCATCGTAACTGGTGTCATCATCACTATCAGCGTCACCGACGCTGGGATCGCTGCCGTTCCAGTAACCATCGGACATTAAGGCGGTAAAGTTCTGCTGGCAGGTGCCACCATTACTGGCGGAGAGGATGGGCGAGGCCCAGCTGCCGCTGTAGTCGCCATCGAAATATTTACCCGCTCGCTCCAGGCCAGTACGTAGTGGTGTGCCGCCTGAAGGTGAGACATCGAAAAGATTATCGAGCAGTGCGGTTTTATTACTCTGTGCGGTGGTATCGACCGGGGTGGTGACATCGTCGATATCCTTTACCGGGGTGGCTACATCGGAGTCGTTGTTGATGGTCATCAGGCCCATGCGCGAGGTCGATTCATCGATGATCTGCGACAGTGCACGCTTCATTACATATTCACGCTTGCGGTAGAAGCTATACCAGTTGGCGTAGTTGGTCTGCAGTGCGGCTGAGAGCGAATTGACAGCGACGCCGCCGGAGTTGCTGCCGACATCGCCGCACTCGTCGGTCGAGCTATTGGCAGCGGCACCGATGTCGCTGCTGGCGGGGCCGTCATATTCGCCATCTCCATCGGCGTCGTTCCAGACCCAGTAGTAGTGATCGCTGATGTTGCTGGTGGTGGTTGAATAGGGGTTGTCGCGGGCGCTGGCCAGTGTCTGATCGACATAGGCGTTGCCACTGTTGTCATCACCATGCCACGGGGTGTAGGTAACCGAAGGGTCGTAGGCCATCAGATTGACGCCGCGACAGGAGAGGCGACGGAAGACACGATCCCACCAGCTGCCGTAGATGCCGGAGGGGGGCTGGTAATAAGTGTGGTCGGTGAGATAGGCGGAGCCGGGGTAGGGGGTGCCCTCGTTAAGCAGGTCGGCCCAGCCCATACTACCCGAGTCATCAATCATGAAAAGAATGTTGGGCTGGATACTGTTGCCGAGAAAGAGCGGACTGTTGTCGAGCGTTCCGGGGGCTGCCTGAACGCTGGCGGAGAGGCAGCTGAAAAGGGCGATCGTCAGTTTCCTGAGTATCGGTTTAGTCGTTGGATTGGTTTCTCTATTCATCGTCTATTCCCTTAACTAGAAACGCATGCCGTAGTGAGACTGAAGTATCACCTGGGCGCTATCTGAGCCGCCCGTGCCGCGAGCAGTGATGCGAAACAGCTCTACATCGGATCCGGCCTTAAGTGCACCGTACCCCTTGATGTTGAGGGCTGAGGAACCACCGCCATCGACGGTACCCAGGTGCTGTATGTAGTAGCGTGGCGCTGTGGCTGTACCGGCGATGGTGCTGGCTGTTACTGATTTGCTGCTACTCCAGGCGGTGCTGTCACCATCAAGGTGATCCTTGGTGGAGTCGTCGTCGCTGTCGAGGCGGTCGGGTACCAGCGTGCTGTCTGCCTGATAGAGGCCGTTACTGTCATTAAAACTGGCGGTGCTAGCCAATCCTTCTATAAAGGTCTCGGCATCGCGTACTGCAGACTCTGCTGCCTGGAAGGCGAGCGTCTGGTCACGCAGGTTGCCGGCCATTCGCTCCTCCATGGTGGAGGACTGCATCGCGTTGACCCCGAGCAGGGTCATGATCATGAGCAGAATCAGGCTGATGATCAGCACCGCACCGCGCTGCTTATGAGGTGGTTTGTTCGTTTGGAGGTGGTGCTTTCGGCTTCGCATGACGAGTTCCCTTTTGATGCGGCTAGAGCCGGTTGCGTACGGTAATGGTGGAGCGGAAGCTGTGACGCAGCCGAGTGTCACCCGTTTCGGTGATGTTGGTATCACTACTGCGCGAGACCAGCGTAGGGCGAATGGCCACCACCTGCTCCCAGTCGGTGATTGCGCCAGCGGCAACGAAGAAGTTGGCCGAGCCATCGTCATCACTGTCCTGCCCGTATTCGAAATTGATACTCTCGATCCCTTCAACCAGCTCCTCGGTAACCATGCCGGAGCCGTTGTTCGAGCTGATGCGATAGAGTGCTGGGCCGCCCGAGGAGCCGTTGCCGATGTAGTAGGTGACTGAGCGGTAGCCGAGCACCTTCGCCCCTTCGCCATACTCATGTTCGATCTTGTGTGAGGTGCCGCCGGTCGGACCGTTGATATTGGCGCCATAGGCGAGATTACTGCTGTTGCCGTTACCGCTGGGATTGTTGGTAACGCCGAAGATGTCGGCGTTGGTGCAGTTGGTGACGATCACAATGTCGTACTGATCGATGCCGCAGGTGTCGGCATCGGCGATCTTGATGTTGGAGCCGGAGTTGTAGGGGGAGACCACCTCACCACCGGGGCAGGAGGCGGCGCCGCTCATGCTGATCACATCGGTGCCGAGTATTACCTCTCCGGTGGCTGTGCCGATTCGTAGGCCAAGGTTGTATAACGCACTGTTGCTAGTGGAGGTGATCGATCCGACGTTGTCGTAACCGATCAAAGATCCTGTGCCGTCAAAGTTGACGATGTCACTCGGTACGCTTCGCCCAGACCGGGCTACATAACGACTGTAGTTAACGTTGTTGGTGAAGGTGACACCCGCCATGCCAGCGCAGCCGAAGAATCCGGCCATGCGCATATCTCGATTGATGAAAATAGAGGCGAAGCGACCGCTCTGCTGCACTTCTGAGGAAGCATCCTGCACACGATAGACCTGTTTGCTGCTAACAAAGATCTGGATCGTACCGGCAAGCAGAATCATGCTCAGTGCCAGGGCCACCATCAGTTCGACCAGTGTCAGGCCGCGCTCATTTCCAGGTTGTGAGAGTGAGATGTTCATGGCTGAAACACCGTGGTGAAAATCTTGTCGCTGTTATTGCGTTCATCATCCCACATCACCGAGATGGTCCACTGATTGCTGCCCGATACCCTGGTGATCTGACCCTGGCCAAAGGGGAGTTCTGAGCTGAGTGTGCCTTTCCATTCGAATAGGTCGTTTTGCGCCATCTGCACACTGCTACAACCACTACTGGCGCTGCTGCAATTTGAGATTGCCGTGCCGCTGTCGTTATAAGCGGTGACATAGCTGTTGGCTGTTACCGCTGACATATTCGAGCGCATGCGGTCGCTGATGTCGTAAGCGAGCAGGGTTGCCTGGGTGCGGAGATAGGCGCTGTGGTTGTATTTCAGGCCCGTGGTCTGCATAGCGGCAATTCCGAGTAGACCCACTGAAAGGACCAGCACAGTAACCAGTACCTCCATCATCGCAAAGCCGTTTTGTTGTCGTCGTTCCATGTCGATCTCCATCGGGTTACGAAGCGGTCACGCAGTTGGTAAATCCGGAGCCGCTGGCAGTGGTGGTTCTTGCCCGTCCGGTTGTGTTGACGATGACCGCCAGCCCGCTGGAAAAATCAGCGGAATCGGCGGTGTCTCCATCGCTATTACGGTCATCGCAGAGCACCAGTGTGCCCGCCTGAGTGGAGAGTCCAGAGGCCAGATAGGTGACACTATTGCTGTAGTTGCTGTCGCTGCGCAGAGTGTTACCCCCTTCCAGTGTCTCGCTGACACGTAGTGTCTCGCCGCTATCGATAGTGCTGTCGTTGTCACTGTCGACAAAGACGATCCAGCCGTTTTCCCAATTGATGGTGTTTGCCGTGGAACAGCTGGCACCGTCTGACGACTTGCATACGACTACCCGCTGCCCGCGCTTGATTGCCTCACTGCGTGCCAGGGTGAGAGACGCCACCAGGGCGTGGTTCTGGGTGGTGAGGCGATTGTTCATCGCGAAGGTTTTGAAACTCGGGACCGCCATCGCAAGGATGATGCCGCCAATGGCAAGTGTGAAGAGCAGTTCAAGGAGGGTGAAGCCGTTGTCCCGATTTGTAGATATTGTTCGCATAGTTTGTACCGATTCCGTAAGTACCCTTTGCATTTATTAACGCAGTTGAGCGAGCGGTATGGTGTGAACTGGTGCTCAATATTCTGAGATATGGGTTTTGTTACAAGCTGAGTTGTGACGGTTGTCACGGAGTTATAACGAGAATTAGGCATTCAGAGTATTTTGTCATTCAAATAAAAAAGGCCGCCACATTGCGTGGCGGCCTTCATCTCCCGATCTACGGGTTATCTGGGTTAATGGTTATGGGCAGTTCCTCGCCTGTACTTCACCATTGAAGTTGTAGGTGGTGTCGCCGGTGATATTGGTAAATGTCGCCGGGCTGTCACATACCGTCTTGTTGGTGGACATCGAGACCGAGCCGGACCAGGTGTCACCGTAGAAGATGGCAGTGGTACAGCTGTAGGTGCTGTTGGTATTGCTGCAGGTTCCGCCATCACTGATGGTGACTGATGCGATGTTGCCTGCATCAACACTACCCGAGATAGTGAACTGCTGCGGGATCAGCTCCTCGGTGCAGCTGAAGTTGTAGCTGCCTGGATCAGATGTTAACGGTGCCTCTGCATAGTGCGAGCTTGGTTCGCAGAGGTATCCACTCTTGTAGAGTGAAATTCCACCGATCCATCCATCGCTGGTAGAGAGGTAACTCACATCACACTTATAACCTCCAGTCTTGAAATCGCAGATTGCATCGGGTGAGCCGTAGAGCTCAGCGGTTGAGGTGTCGCCAATTCCCGAGATCGTCCCGATGATCTCAAAGGTTACGGTTTCAGCCACGGTGCACTCGAAGTTGAATGTGCCCGGGTCCTCCGTGATCGCAGTGTCCTGCGTGTAGAAGGATGGGGTGCACTCTGCTCCGGCAAGTGCTGGATAGAGCATGATCGATCCCGTCCAGCCGCTGGTGTTGGATAGATAGCTCATCTGGCAGGAGAAGCCACCCGATCTGATTGAGCACTCTGCATCCGAGGTCGCAGAAATCTCGGCTACAGGTGTGTCACCCAGACCAGTGACGATGCCGGAAACTTCGAAGGTAGTGGTAGAAATCTGCTCAACACATTCGAAGTCCTTGTTGGTTGCGTCTGCTTCCAACAGGGTTGTCGTGTAGTCGTAGTTTTCAGGCGTACAGGCGGCAGTGTCAGGGGTGTTGACGCTGATGGTTCCACTCCAGCCGCCTCCCCAGTCATTAGCGGTACATTCGTAGGTGGCAAAGACACCGTCTCTACCGTAGGTATCGTTTACAGCCAGGCCACATGTCTCGCCGTCCGAGGTGACGACAGAGGTGTTATCAGTCATGTTGTTGAACGCCGCCTCTGTGGTAGCAACAATCTCACCCGTAACGGTGTGAACGGTAAGGTTCGAATTGGTCGGATCAATGGCGCAGCTAGAGGCCGCATCAAACGCTGACCGCCATGGAGAGCGAAGTGAGGGCGGTTAGTCCCCGATAGTCGACGCCGTCTGCCTATTCGTAGTTGAGAGCGCGAGCGAACGACGGAGAAGATGCAGCACGGCTTTATGTCGGCGTAGAGTCACTGAGGGAGTTGTGTAGAGCCGCGAAGAGGTGATTACGCAACGTACGCAGGACGGTCGGGCGCCGCAGGCATAAACGGTCGCGTGAAGTTTTGCTGTTTGCTTGGGCTTGGATGCCCAAAACAAACTTTCGCAAAATAGCGACTCCCAGGTCCGGTCGGTGTGGTGATATGCGGGTTGAGGCAGTAGAAGTTGTCAGGAACACCGGCAAAGATGTTGGTGCCGGTGCCGGTGCCGTCGGCGTTGCCCTCGTAGTCATTGGTCATCGGTGTAATGCAGTCGGCACCCGTAACGTTATT
Source organism: Candidatus Reidiella endopervernicosa (assembly GCF_013343005.1). Lineage (GTDB taxonomy): Bacteria > Pseudomonadota > Gammaproteobacteria > Reidiella > Reidiella endopervernicosa. The sequence continues at coordinate 3,055,987 of NZ_CP054491.1, read as the reverse complement.
ACCGGTAATGGTATCGAGGAAGAAGTCGTGGCCGGTAATGGTGGTGCCTGCGTCGGCACCAAAGGAGTAGTAGATCGGAGGAGTGCCATTATCGGTCGAGAGGTTGAAGAGGCCGCGATAGGTGCGGTTGTTGTTAACGGTCGGATAGTAGGTGTCGTTCGAGGCAACCGTCGGGTCGCCGAGGCAGACCCGTTCATTGGAGTTGGCGTTGTCGGTGCGCAGGATACCGATATTGCCGTACCAGCCGTGACCCAGATAGCAGGTGTAGGTGAAGGCTGTGTAGTCAATGTTGTTACCAGTCGCACCCGTTGGGTAGACGACGACGTCGGTTGCGGTTGTGTCGTCGATAGAGCGGGCACAGAAGGCGACGTCGGAGGCCATGACATTGACGTCGGTTGCAGTAACGTCACCGTCGTCGATCACAACCGTGCCGCTGATGGTGACAAAACCAGCGCAGGTGTTATTGGCGCAGTCGAGCTCAAGGATGACATCGCCCGTCGCCTCATCGATCAGTTCGTAGGTGTCACCATCCTGATAGGTTTGGGTGCCGTCATCATTATCGGTCGCACTCTGAGGGAGACTAGGATTTCCCTGGTCGTCGGTATAGGTTCTATCGTAAACAAACTCGGCCGATCCCTTGGGGGTTTCAATTAGTGGATTGGCAACGCCGGCTCCGGCGAGCGCCACACTGGTTACCGGGTTGTTCCAGGCAATATTGCTGACCAGAGAGATAGTCTGAGTGGTGCCGTCTCTGCCGGTCCAGCTGGCTGAAACGGTGATCACCTTCGCTTGCAGACTGTTGGGGACGTTGCCGACGGTCCAGCTAACAGTGTAGATGGCGTTGGTGCCGTTGACCGTCTCCTGTGTGCCTGAAGTCGAGGAGACCAGGCCGGTGTAATCAGTCACCTCAATGTTGTTTCGCAGCTCCTCGAGCTTCTCCTGAGCGACGTTGATCGCCTCGGTGCGGGTTTTGGTGAGTGCGCCGGAGGAGACAAGGTTGGTGTGGAACTGCGCCAGACTCAGCAGGCCCACAGCGAGCACGATCAGGGCGACGAGCGCTTCGATCAAGGTGAAGCCGCGACTGGAATGTATGTTGCGATAGTTGTTCATGAGGTTATCTCCTGTGCGCGTATTCACTTAAAAGTCACGCCATGAGCCAGCCAGGCTGGCGCTATTACCCTCACCGCCTGCATTACCGAGCACGCGTGAGTTGTAGATGATGTCGAGACTGCCGCCACCGCTGGAGAGGGTCTGACCCTCTACGATAACGGCACCAACCACCGTGACATTACCGGTGATGTTGAAGTCACCCGTGATGTAGACCAGGCCGAGCAGGGTGGTGCTACCGGTGGCAGAAGCGTCACCATCGATGATGGTGATAGTGGGAAGTGCAGCATCGAAGGGTGGATCACCGTTGTTGTTGTCGCAGGCACTGTCTTCGTAGTTGGCATTGACGTTGACGCTGCTGGCACAACCCACGGTTACGCCTCCGATGGAGACATTATTGCCGGGGCCGCCACCATCGACCCAGACTACCGTCTCCTGGGCGAGGTTAATGCCCGGTGAGGCAGCATCGTGGTTGTTGGTTGCAGTAGCCCCTGTTGATTCAATTTCGACGCGGGTATTTCGGTAGGTTGTTTTGTCTAGTCCAAAAAAGTTGAGGAAGTAGTCATCGGATGAGAGTGCCGAAAGGTTGGCGTCGTTCTCTACCAAATCGAAACCCTCATTGTCCTTGTCAGAGGATCGTTCCACGTCACAGGGTGCTTCAGGGCTACCGATGCAGGCCGGATAGGTAGCGTCTGTGGGGTCTGCCACCATGGTGGCGGTTGAGTTGTTGGAGCCCAGATCGACATTACCGCCCGACCAGATGGTCGCCTTACCCTCTGGATTGATAACCGTGGCGGAACCGCCAATAAAAGCGCCGCCACGGGTGGTGAGCGGCGTATGGGGTTCATTGGGTAACGGGTCAACACTACCAATGGTCTGGGTGATGGTACGTGTGGCGGTGCCATCATCGCTGGTGCCCGTGGAGGTTACGATAACGGAGCCGGTTGAGCCTGAGAGCGCGATGGTATAGGTGGCGCCGGTAGAGAGTGTCAGGGTGTTGGTGTTGTAGGTGCCGTCGCTGTTGGAGTCGACAATGTTGGTGTCGAGCGCGCCGTTCGCATCCTTGTCGACACCACCCGGACCACGAATGTAGGCAATCGCATACTCCATGCCGGCATCGGCGGCCTCGAAGGCCTGTTTGGTGCGGAAGTCATTGGCAGCGATCTTCTGCTCCATGATGGTCGTTCTAGCGGTATAGACCGAGATCAGAGTGATGGAGATCAGTAGCGCCAGCGAAATGAGCAGCGTTGCCGCTCCGCGTTGCTGTTTCGGAAAATTGTGTGGTGTGAATGGCATCATATATTCCTCTTCAGCCGCTAATGGGTCTGGACCAGGTTGTTTCTGATCTTAACCGTTTCATTGAGCGTCTGTTTAACAGAGCTGTCGCTGGTAAGTTGACCAGACAGAGTAATGTCGACCTGTTGTGTGCTGACGGTTACATCACCCGTAGATGGGGTGGCGGTGCAGTTCTCCTCGGCGGCGTCACTGGTGCCAGCGTCGCCATCATCATCGATGCCATCGGAGACTGAGGTGTTGAAACACTGGGTGTTGGCGGTACTGAAGGTGAGAGTGGTGATGGTGATGTCGGGTGAGGTGATTGCCTCCCATGATCCGTTAGTGCAGTCATCAACGGTACCGCTGGCAGACGTTTTCCGCATGTCGATCCCATCGGAGGAGGTGCCCTCCCAGCGGTAGCCAAAATAGTCTTCACTTGCGTCTACAGTGCCTGCGGTACCACCGCGAAAAGTGGCGTCATAGACAAAGACGATACAGGGGCCTGAGGTGGCTTCGATATTTCCCGAAGCAGCGGTGTTACGTACCTGTAAACTGGTGTTTGCAGATGGGTTGGCAAATGGGTTGCTGGTGCTGTTGCTGGCTGACCCCCAGTAGCCCGCACGACGGATATCGTCGACCATGATGGTCATGATGGCACGCAGCTCCTGATTCAGGCGAGCGCTCTGAAGCGACTCGTTGCTGCTGCTGACAGTAGCGATAAAGACGTTGAGCACGCCGGCGAGAATAATAATGCCGACCAGAACGCCGACCATTAACTCAACAACGGTTAGTCCGGCTTGGTGTTTTATTGATCTGAGCATGATTATGAACACTCCGTGTAGCCGCTGATGTAGGTTGAACCGGCGGGTGAGCAGATCAATATGCGACCAATGGTGCTCACCACGACTTTCAACTGGCCTGCGTCATTGGTCATCAAAACATTGCCGTTATCAGCGGTTCCCCGCTGTGGTTCAAAGTTAGTCTCGTCGCTACCGAAACCTGATACGACCATGGATACGTTGTCAAAGTTGCTGCTGCTGGTTCTGTGCAGAATACGAGTGCTAGTAGCGTCACCGGGCAATTCGTAGATGGCGCAGGGAGTTGTTCCGGTGGGGGAGGTGGTGGCAGGTGTGCAGCCACTGTAATCACCGATACCAAAATTCCAGGTGGAACTGCCGTCTTCCGCGAAGTTCACATAAATCGTCTGATTGCGTTTGATGGCCAGTGATCGGGCTAGTTGGAGTTGGCTGTAGACCTCCTCAGCGGCACCAACCAGCTTGCGTTTGGTGACGAAATCTCCCAGCGAGGGAACGGCAAATGCGGCAATGATTGAGATGACAACCAGGGTGATCATCAACTCAATCAGGGTGAAACCGCGGTTGTTATTTTTGCTCATCTCGGATTTTCCTGAAAATCTCATGTAGTCAGTATAGGGATTGGTCGGCGCAATGGTATCCAGACGACCTACCGCTTGTAACTCGTTTTGTGCCGCTCATCCAATATCGTTCCAATAGAGGTCTGATGATGGGCTTGATGCTATATTACGACCGCCTGTTAGATAACAACGACGATTAGGATGAGGGGAGAGCGGCATGAAGAAAAATAGCGGTTTTACACTGATTGAGTTGATGATTGTGGTGGCAATTGTCGCGATTTTGATGACCTTTGCTTACCCGATGTATACCGACTATATCCGCGAGGCGAAGCGCGGTGAGGGGCGAGCTGCCCTGCTTCAGGTTCAGCTTGAGCAGGAGAAATGGCGTGCGAACAATACAACCTATGGAACTCTTGCCAATATTGGAGTCAATAGCAATGTGACAACCGATGGTGGTGATCTGGTCTACACGTTAGCTGTTTCAGGTAACGACTCCACTCGCTACACCGCAACGCTAACGGGGCAGGGCACTCAAGCGGCTGATTCGGGTTGTACGTCCTTAACACTCACAGTTAATCCAACGCTCCCCACTGGCCTCTACGCACCGACCACCTGTTTTGATTAACTGATTTTCGCGTGAGTCCACTGATGTTTCTAATCCCCAAATTTTTGGAGACGGTTCGTGTCTGATTGCCTCGTTGTTGGTGGCGGCCTGATTGGTATGCTCACGGCCTTTGAGCTGGCCGAGTCGGGTGCCTCCGTTACTTTGTTAGAGCGTGGAGAGATTGGTCGTGAGTCCTCCTGGGCCGGTGGCGGGATTATCTCACCGCTCTACCCCTGGCGTTATGACGATGCGGTAACGCAGCTGGCGAAGTGGGGGCAGGCACGTTATCAGGCGCTATCTGAACGACTCAATGAGATTAGCGGTATCGATCCCGAATGGACCCAGTCGGGTCTGTTAATGCTCGATGTTGATGAGGATGAATCAGCTCTGCACTGGGCAGAGAGCAATGAATACGACCTTCGAGCACTTGATCACGCGGGCGTAGAGACGACTGAGCCCGCGCTGGGTGGTGATTTTGAGAAGGGGCTGTGGATGCCCGATGTGGCACAGGTCAGAAATCCTCGCATCGTTAAATCACTGAAAGCGACCATTGAGGCGGCAGGGGTTCGTATCGAGACCCACACCGAGGTGCGTGATATTGAGGTTAAGGGCGGCGCGGTATGCGGTGTGCGCTGTTCTAACGGCCGTTTCGAGGCAGATCAAGTGGTCGTTGCCGGTGGAGCGTGGAGTGGACGTATCCTTGAACGGCTGGGCGTCAGTTTCGATGTTGAGCCGGTGCAGGGACAGATGATTCTCTTTAAAGCCCCTCAGGGGTTGGTCAAACGGATTGTGTTGCAGGGTGATCGATATATCATTCCGCGCCGTGATGGGCGGGTGTTAATCGGTAGTACGCTTGAGCACGTCGGCTTTGAGAAGGCGACGACCGAACATGCGTTGGAGGATCTGAGTCAGGCAGCACATAAGATAATTCCTGCGTTGGCCGATGCGGAGATTGAGCAGCACTGGGCTGGACTGCGTCCAGGAACCCCAAGTGGCATCCCCTATATAGGTGAGCACCCTGAGGTAAGCGGGCTCTACGTTAATGCCGGTCACTTCCGAAATGGTGTGGTGATCGGTTACGCCTCGGCCCGCTTGGCAGCAGATCTGGTGTTGAATCGTGATCCGATCCTCGAGCTTGCCCCTTATGGGGTAGGTAGTGCGCATTAGATTACCTCTAAGGACATAAAAGGCTGTTAAATCATAAGGGTATGTAGACTTGCCGCCTTTTCTGGCATATATTCGACTCTATGGAAATGTTGATAGAAAATAGTAGTGTCCAGGTCGAAACCGACTTTCGTGAACTGTTGCGTGAGTACGATATCTCACCGACTCAGCAGCGTTTGGAAATCGCCCAATTGATGCTCTCCGAGCCGCAACACCTCTCGGCAGATCAGGTGATGGCGATGCTCACTGGTAGTGAGCAGCATGTGTCGAAAGCGACCGTCTACAACACCCTGGGGCTCTTTGCTCGTAAGGGGCTTATCCGTGAAGTGGTTGTCGATCCGACCCGCCTCTTCTACGATACCAATACCTCACGTCACCACCACTTCTATAATGTCGATACCAGTGAGCTGACCGATGTGCCCGCTGATGGTTTCCAGGTGAGTGCGCTACCTGAGGCCCCTGCCGGGACCGAAATCGAAGGTGTTGAGGTGATCGTTAGACTGCGCGCCAGCAGCGTCCAGCAGTAACGTCAGAGAAGTTTCCCGCTCCACCTCTTTTCTTATATAATCCCGTCCGCATCAGGCCGGAATAGCTCAGTTGGTAGAGCAACGCACTCGTAACGCGTGGGTCGTAGGTTCGATTCCTATTTCCGGCACCAATTAGTTAAACGATAAAAACCCCGATCATATGGTCGGGGTTTTTTGTTTGTGCGCGGATAATTTTATGTGGTCAGAATCTACCCAGGTCATCGTCGAGTAGGGTGCCGGCGAAGAGTGCGAGAACTGCGAGTCCGATGAGTGTCAGTTCGATCATGTGAAAACCCTCCTGAATTCAATGTCTGCTCGAGCACAAATGTAGTACCAATATTTTGTTTGTGAACCGTCTTTTATTAGAAACTTAACTTATTACTATGTTTTTATGTTGTTGCAGTGGGTTCTTCTCTGAGTGCGGGTGATATTGACGATAACTATATGAATAACCGTTAGTTGTTGGTGGAGGGTGGCGCGTGGTGTGTGAGTTTTAACAGCCGGGCGGGTGTCAGCAGATTGCCACGCCCTGCATGAGGGATGCTCAGGCAGTGCGTGGTCTGATGTCTGTGAAGAGAGGTTTACTTAAGTATCTTGGCGAGCAGGTTTCCATCGGCAGGGTTGAGGCTGTGGCCTGCGAGGGTGATGTGACGCTCGGCGCGACCACGTAGTGCGGACACCTGGTTGAGATCCTGGCTGAAGGCGGGCACAAGAGAGTCACCCTGACCATTCGGATCTGTGCGAATAATGGTGTGGTAACTGATCTGGGGGTGGGGCTGCTGGTTCAGCCAGACGGTCAGGGCACCGGGGGTCATGTCGATCAGGGCGCCACGTGAGTATTTGAGGTAGTCGTAGTCGTTACCACCGACCATCGATTTCAGAAAATCGATACCAGGGCCTGGGCAGAAGAAGGGTTTGCTATCGACGATATCGAGCCCTTCAATCGCACGGGGCGTACCAAGGTTTGGTGTGGCAATGGTGACCAGGCGGTCGATTTTTGGGGCGTCGCCACGCACTGTGACCAGTCTTGCCACCAGACCACCGGCCGAGTGGCCAACCAGTGTCAGCGATTCGCCAGGATGTTGCTGGCGTATCTGCGCTACCGCGTTGAAGAGCAGGCTGGCCTGTATCAGCAGCGGTGCTTCGGCCGGCAGGTTGGTTCTGTAGAGCTTGTTGCCTGAGGCGGTGTTGGTGGGGTAGAGCTGCATGCCGCTGGGCGCGGCTGCATAGACACCGGCATCCTCCCAGCCGTGTTGTCGCATCACGGGAACCACGCCGTTAACCATCCAGGTCTCGGCATTAGAGTTCCAGCCGTGTACCAGCACAGCTACATCAGCGCGTGCGACCGCAGTCGTTAATAGTAGGGCGGCTAAAATCTTTGACGAAATTCTGAGTCTCTTCATTCTCTTCACCATATCGATCGGGCAGGATTATCGCTCCATTGTAACCGTATTGGCCTGGCTGCTTCACCACGCTGCAAGTACGGTTTGCAGGCTATTCACTCTATGAAGAGGGAGTCTCTGAGTTAAGATCAGGGAATGGAAGCTGTAACAGATGAGAGCAAACCGACCCTGTCGCTGATCGTTGATGAGCAGGATGAGGGAGTGACCGAGATCGAGCTGCGCCCTGAGGGGCGTGATGGGCAGGTGATCTACCATCTCGCCTGCCATATGCACTCGCTGATTGAAGAGGGTGATGAGGACTATCTTGAGGATGAGGGTCCGGAGTGGCGTACCACCGCCTCGTCAGAGATTCTCGTTTCGGCTTCTGAGGTGGAACCTCTGCTCGAGCAGCTACGCAGTGAGCCGATACCGGCTGTGCCGCCGCAGGTTGCCGAGTCAGTTGCACCTATCTACACACTCACCCTGACCAGTGGCGGCAATAACAGTAGTTACAGCTGGCAGGATAAGGCCCCCGAGGCGTGGCAGCTGCTTGGTCGTGTCGTCACCGGTCTGCTCTCGCTGGCCGATAAACGCTGTAATCAGCAGGCGGTTGTCTTTAAGGTGCTCGCCAATCCACATATTGAGTAGCTCGGAATGGAAATGATTCAATATCGGTTTAAACGACAATCGCTGCTATTTACCCTTGTTGCTGCACTACTGTTATCGGCCTGCTCGCGCGACGCGCTCCATCACCAGCAGATCTACATCTTCGGTACTCTGGTTGATGTCTCGGTCTGGGGGCCTGATAAGAAGCAGGCCGGTGAGGCGATCGATGCGGTGGCCGCTGACTTTCAGCAGATGCACTACGAGTGGCACGCCTGGAAACCGGGGCCGCTGGTTGATCTTAATGTTGCCTTTAGCGAGGGGCGTTCGATAGAGGTGCTCGAGTCACTGCTACCGGTGATCGAGGAGTCTCGGCAGCTCTATCTGCAGAGCGATGGACTTTTCAATCCCGCAATTGGCGGCTTGATCGATCTGTGGGGTTTTCACAGCGATGAGCTGCCGGTCGGACCACCACCCACGGCCGAGGAGATCGCAGCACTGATTGCGCAGCGTCCTGCAATGGATCAGATCTTCATTGATGGCCGCCTGGTGCGTAGTGGTAATCCGGCGGTGCAGCTCGATTTTGGTGGTTTTGCCAAGGGTTATGCCGTCGATCTCGCTATCCAGCGGCTGCGCTCGATGGGCGTTGAACACGCTATCGTCAATGCGGGTGGCGACCTACGTGCCATCGGCCAGCGGGGCGGACGCAACTGGCGCATCGGTATCAAACATCCGCAGGGAGAGGGAGTGATTGCAGCACTAGAGGTGGAGGGTGATGAGAGCATCTTTACCTCCGGTAACTATGAGCGCTATCACGAGTACAAAGGTCAACGCTATCCGCACATCATCGATCCGCGCGATGGTATGCCGGTGCGTCACATCGCCTCTGCTACTGTTATTCATAACAGGGGGAGTGTCGCCGATGCCGCCGCTACGGCACTGGTGGTTGCCGGAGTTGAGGGTTGGCACCGCGTCGCTCGTAACATGGGGATTCGTTATGCACTGCTGGTCGATGAGTCGGGAACGCTCTATCTCAACCCGGCAATGAAAAAGCGCTTGATGATCGATGGCGAGATGCCGGAAAAGGTGGTGGTGAGCGGACCGCTATTTGAGGGGGATGTAGAGTGAGTGATGACTACACACCAATCGACTGCGGGCTCTACAGCCGCTTCGAGGTGGCGATTATGCATCGCTGCCGGTTGCGCTTGAGCTGGAGCGATGTAACGGGCACGGCACACATTGATACGGTTATGCCGCTCGATCTGGAGACCCGTGAGGGCTCGGAGTATCTGATTGCCGAGAGTTCGCTGGGTGATGCGATTCGCCTACGCCTCGACCTGATCACATCATTTGATCCCGTCGACGAGTGCATCGAATAGGTTTAACGCTCTATGCGGTGTGCCCAAAGATCGTGGGCGTCGCTGGCGTCGATCTCCACCTCGACAAACTCACCCACCGGCAGCTCGCCGCCATCGTTGATGATCACTACCCCATCGACCTCAGGCGCATCGCCACCACTACGGGCAATCGCCAGATCACCCTCGATATCATCGACCAACACCCTCATCTTGCGACCGACCTTGGCCGCCAGACGATCGGCACTGATCTCCTCCTGACGTTCCATTAGCCGCTCCAGGCGCTCAAGCTTCAGCTCTTCGGGCACCGCACCCGGTAGCTCGTTAGCTGTGGCCCCTTCAACGGCGGAGTAGGTGAAGGCACCGGCTCGATCGATACCCGCCTCTTCGATGAAATCCAACAGGGTTTCAAAGTCTTCTTCGGTCTCGCCGGGAAAGCCGACAATAAAGGTGCTGCGTAGGGTCAGGTCAGGGCAGTCACGTCGCCACTGCTCAATGCGGCGCAATGCATTCTCGCTGTTCGCAGGGCGACGCATCGCCTTGAGGATGGGCGGACTGGCGTGCTGTAGCGGCGCATCGAGGTAGGGAAGAATGGTGCCATCGGCCATCAACGTCAGCAGCTCGTCGATGTGCGGATAGGGGTAGTGGAGGCGAATCCACATCCCCATATCACCGAGAATCTTCGCCATCTCAGTGAGACGGCTCTTCACCGGCCGTCCCTGCCAGAAACTGGTCTGGTATTTGGTGTCTACCCCGTAGGCACCGCTATCCTGTGAGACCACCAGCAGCTCCTTCACCCCGGCCCCAGCAAGGCGCTCTGCCTCGTCGAGCACCTCATTGATGGGACGGCTGACCAGTTTTCCGCGCATTGAGGGGATGATGCAGAAGCTGCACGACTGGTTACACCCCTCGGAGATCTTTAGATAGGCATAGTGGCGAGGGGTGAGTTTGATCCCCTGAGGGGGGAGCAGATCAATATGTGGGTTGTGTTCGGGGAGCTGACCGTGGACCGCCTCCATCACCTCCTCGAACGCCTGCGGGCCGGTTACGGCCAACACATCGGGCTGGACCTCGCGGATTCGTCCCTCATCGGCACCGAGACAGCCGGTAACGATCACCTTGCCGTTCTCATCCATCGCCTCGCTGATCGCGTCGAGTGACTCCTGCACGGCGCTATCGATAAAACCGCAGGTATTCACAATCACCAGGTTCGCTTCATCGTAGTCGGGGGCGAGCTGATAACCCTCGGCACGTAGTCGCGTCAGAATGCGTTCTGAGTCGACCGTCGCCTTGGGGCAGCCGAGGCTGACAAAGCCGATTTTTCCACCTTGATTGTTCATTTGATTAGGAATCTTTTTTCTCCGACCAGTTTTTCGCGATAAACCCGGTATCCATGCTGGTATAGCCGTTTTTCAGCAACATAGCCCCGCGAAGGAGAATCGCTTATACACAGGGGGTAATGCAATTGCAACATTCGGTGAATTAATTTCCTATGCAACAGGTTGGTATATTATTAAATGCTGTAAAACGTTGTTATTTATAAAGAAAAATATTGTGATGCAGATTTCATCAATCTAACGAAATACCAGTCGTAGTGCGGGCTAGCGCATTCATCTACCAATTACTCCACAGAGTTATCCACAGCTTTTGTGGATAACGGTTAAAGTTGTGTTGTGACAGGTTGTTAGCGAATACTTTAAGAAACTTCTTAAGAAGTGTGGCGTAACTTACATTCAAAATAAGTGAAAAATATTTTCCTGTAGTGTGCCTTATGACACACCTTCGGCGAGCCGCATCGAAAGGTCGACGGCACGAATATCCTTGGTCAGGGAACCGATCGAAATGTAGTCAACGCCGGTGGCGGCAATCGAGACGATCGTCTCATCGGTAATCCCGCCGGAGGCCTCCAGTTTGGCCCGTCCGCAGTTGAGTTCAACGGCACGGCGCAGCAGCTCAGGGGGCATATTGTCGAGCAGAATCCGTTTGCAACCGGAGAGTAACGCCTCTTCCAGCTGTGCCAGATCCTCCACCTCCACCTCCACCTCCACCTCCACCTCTACCTCAATCATCACGCCCTCTTCGACACTGGCACGTGCCGTGAGTAGCGCAGCGGTGATCGAACCGGCAGCGGCGATGTGGTTCTCCTTGATCAATATCGCGTCGAAGAGACCGATGCGGTGATTCCGTCCGCCACCGCATCTCACCGCGTACTTCTGCGCGTGGCGTAATCCCGGCAGCGTCTTGCGTGTATCGAGAATGGTCGCCCCACTGCCAGCAATCAGATCAACGTAGTGGCGGGTGGCGGTTGCGGTAGCGGAGAGGGTCTGCAGAATGTTGAGCGCAGCACGCTCACCGGTGAGCAGATTCCGCGAAGAGCCGTGCAGAGTGCAGAGCGGCTGGTCGGCTGCGACCTGTTCACCCTCCGAAACCAACCATTCGACAGTGATAGTGGCATCGATCTGATGAAACACCTGATCGAACCAGGGGCGACCACTAATCACCGCAGCCTCACGGCAGATCACCGTTGCCGTGGAGAGGGCGTTAACGGGTATCAGCGCGGCGGTGAGATCACCATTGCCGATATCCTCCTCCAGTGCGGTGGCGACGTTCCGCCGAATCTCCTCGATCAGCGCCTGCTCCATCGCTGTTACTCAGAGACCTCGAGTAGCTCAACCTCAAAGATCAGTGTTGCGTTGGGGGGTATTACACCACCGGCACCGTTCTCGCCGTAACCGAGGTTGGAGGGGACGGTCAGCTTGCGCTTGCCGCCAACCTTCATGCCGACAACACCCTCGTCCCAACCCTTGATCACATAACCACAGGCCATCGGGAAGCTGAACGGATCGTTACGATCAACACTTGAGTCGAACTTGGTGCCATCCTCAAGCCAGCCGGTGTAGTGGACAACAGCGGTCTGACCGCGGCCAGTCGCCTCGGTGCCTTCGCCAATGGTGATCTCTTCATACTGCAGGCCTGAATCGGTGGTGATAGTGGTCATGGTCTCTCCAAGTGTTTTGATTTTGGTGGCTATTATGCCATTGGGGTGGGGAAACAGGTAACAGACAACAGGCAACGGAATGTAGGGTGGGATTAGCGCGCCCTGAGCGAAGCGAGGAAGTGCCCTTGGGGTGAAAGTGATACCCCCCAATGGGAGATGTGGTTAGGGCTTGGATAATTTGTTGGGTTTCACTGCGTTCAACCCAACCAACATAGAACCGTAGGGTAGGCACGTACGCGCCACGCGGAAAGTCTAGTCCGTAGCCCGGATGAAATGGAATGTAATCCGGAGCTGGCGCATGCTTTAGAACGTTGTCTGCCAGGATGCTGCAATCCACCTGGTAGGCATTGCGCCTTCCGTCGTGGTATTCAACATAACTGAAAACTTCCCGTTGTCTGAGCTGTTCTCTACGCCAATACCAACTTTGTACCATGTCGATTTATCATAGTCTTGGCCAGTGAAATTGAATGTATATGCGTTTGGTACATGACCAGAGATGTTTGCATCCTCGTAATTGAGTCGGTGTGCAACTTCAAGGCTAGTCGCGAAAGCGATCTGTGAATTGGCAATGGGTTTGCTTGCGTTGAAGCCCAACCGTATGTCGGTGACGTTTTCATCATGACGATCAAACGATGCTGGTAATGCGCCACCCGTCTCTGTGTATGACTCAGTGCTTACATCTCTGTGCGTGAGATCTATGTATGGGCTGATCTGAAAACTGTTCGCCAAATATAGGTCTTGCCAATCAAGTCTTGCTCTAACCCCCCAGCTGGATATTTCAGGGTTGCCTGATGATAAGTATGGTGTGGCACCGAAGAGATAACCGCGCTCTATTTCGGCGTCCCATCGATGGTGGTAAAGGCCAAGGGTTACAAATAAGTTCTCAGAACTGGCATTGTGATAAATGCTCTCCAGAATGAAATATTTACCATCACCATCAGCGCTTCCGTTGTAATCTAACTCTTGTCTGACCCAGGTTTTACCCAGAGAGGCGTTGATTTGTGTGGTTCCATAATTGTAGCCCACACCAACTTCTGCCAGTTTTGCGGTGGCGTTGCTGTTGTAGTGGTTGTCGACACCCCAATCTCCAGCAACCCAGAACGCCCTCTTGTTTTTAGTAACTTGTCTGGATAGTGGGCGACTATGAGCACCGTGGATAACCGTGTCTTCTGCTAATGAAAAAAGCTTGAATGCCTTATGGGTGTTTTCAATGCTAGTTACGCTACTGGTTATATCGATAGCGTAATAGGTTGGGTCATCAGAGGTGTGACAATCGTTGCAGGCACCGCTTCCATCCCAGGCAATGCTCAGATGATCTTTGTAAGCAAACAGTGGCCCGAGGGCTTCCCCTGAAGGGGATGTGTCTTGTGAGTCTACAGAGGTTCCCAGTTGAAATTGGACTGTTTCAGCGAGGCCTATAGCGAGGTCTGGGTCCTCCCACCAAGGCTGTGCTTCTAATAATTCAGGGTTATCGGAAAAACTAAAATAGTTGGTAGTTAAAATATAACTTGTATCATCGTATTCAACGGTGATCGGGGTTGCCGGAGGAGTAGGATCAGCGAATAGTGATTGAATCACCATCAATCCGACAATAAGTCCAGTTGCGGTTGGGTTTTTAAATACCATGATCTGCCTTCCGAGATGAGTCTAATTGGCTTGTTCTAATTGCGAGTTGGACGGGATTATACGTTAGTAAAGGCTTGTGGGTATGCAAATCATGATCAATCGAGTCTGGCCCCGTTGGTCTTTTCACTAATGGAAAGGACGTAATGACGTAGGTGGGTTGAACGGAGTAATACCCACCATGTCGAGGCATGAGATACCGCCACAGTGTGGTCGCGAAAGGTAAGCCTCCAAATAGGCTGGCTGATTGAGCGGTAGGGTGGGCATCGGTTTTATGCCCACGCGGATTGGTTTTGTTTGTGTCGCTGACGCGACGTGATTTATGAATGCGGGTGGCTGACTCGCGGCAGGTTACTTTCTCTTGCACGGCCAAGAGAAACTAACGAAAGAGAAGGCCGGGTACGGGTTATATACATAGGTAACAGATCAGTCCAGGTACATAGGTAACACTTTTCCTATGCTGAAGGCATCCACGAAAAGGAGATGTCGATCATGCCCTGGCAAGAGATGAAACCTATGGATCAGAAGCTACTCTTCATTGCAGATCACCTTCGCGGCCACTTCAGTCATAGTGAGCTATGCAGACGTTATGGTATCAGTCGAAAAACAGGTTATAAGTGGCTGGAGCGGTACAGGCAAGCTAATCTTGAGGGGCTGAAAGAGCAGAGTCGACGCCCACACCGGAGCCCGCTCACAACGCCTTACTCCCTCCGCAAAGCCATCATCGAGCTGCGTAATAAATATCGTGTACCGCTAGGTGCCAAAAAGATTCGGGCGATATTGGAGCAGCGTTTTCCCAACCAGGTAGTACCCTCCAAAAGCACTATCTACAACATTCTCAATGCGGAAGGGCTGGTAAAACACCGTAAAAGGCGTACGAGAGTCAGCCCTTATCCACAGCCTTTTGATCCTGTAACGGCACCCAACGAACTCTGGAGCACCGACTACAAGGGGCAGTTCAAATTAGGCAATGGACAGTGGTGTTATCCGCTCACCGTGATGGATCATCACAGCCGTTATCTACTGGGATGTCAGGGTGTAAAAGGTACGAAGACCCAAATTGCACGGAGTTGCTTTATCAAGCTGTTTAAAGAGTATGGTCTACCGCAGCGAATTCGCTCAGATAATGGCGTTCCCTTTGCCAGTCGAGCCACTGCAGGCTTGTCTAAGCTATCGATCTGGTGGATACGTCTAGGGATCGTACCGGAGCGTATTGAGCCTGGTAAGCCACAGCAGAATGGCCGTCACGAGCGAATGCATCGCACTATGAAACGAGCCACAACACGACCTGCATCTGCATCCTTTGCCGCGCAGCAGCGTCAGTTCGAGGCCTTCAGGCGAGAGTATAACGAGCAACGACCACATGAAGGTTTAGGGCAAACAACGCCCTCAAGCCACTACGTGCGTTCAGTACGAGAATATCCAAGTCGTCTGCCACAGCCGATATACCCAGACTATTTTGATATAAAGCAGGTGCACTCATGTGGCGTGATAGCTGCGCATGGTGGACAGGTGTATGTCTCTCATCTGCTAACAGGAGAGCAGGTAGGCATCGAAGAGATAGACGATGGGAAGTGGGAAATTTATTTCGGCCCAATCCGTCTCGGAAGTTATGATCTGAGGGATAAGCAAGGCTGGGATACGCCGTACTGGACAGTCAAAGTGTAACCTATGTCCTTGGACTTAAGTGTTACCTATCTCCTTGACTCGTACACGCCCCACTACATCGCCCTTCGGGTTCCCTGCGCTTCTCGTGATTTCAGGCGCGGGCAGAACTCGCTTCGCTCAGACATGCTGCCCGCTTAACCCTGAAATCGCTGCGAGGCTCGCTCTGCATCGAAGGGGAGAAATATCAAAGCCGTGGTCTGAGACTAACTACTCGAATTACCCCGCACTAGCTTTTGTTCTTGTGTAAGTTGACGGAATGCCAGTGAAAGAGCGCTAATTTCAACGACAAATACTATTGCGATAAATGGGAGTAGTAATAGCCAGCCCCAATCGCCAAGGTTCGGTATCGGAATGATTGAGATCAACAAAAAGTGCCCAAGGAAACAGGAATACTACTGCGAACATTTTCCATCCATTGCCTTTGGTTAGACCCCATCCTTCCGAGAAGCTTAATGGTCTGTCAATCGCAATTGATGGGAGTAGTAGGGATAGTCGGGCGACAACATATAGAGCGGGAGTGTAACTAGCGTATAGAGCAGCTTAAAAGAGGTTGTTACTTCACTTGTGGTTTCGTCAATTGGGTTTATTAAGCTGTCAAATTGGTATGTGTCTAATGACCAGCTGAATGCGTGAGTGAATGCTGTTTTATGAATCCCTCTGTGACTATTAGGACTACTACGGTGATAAGGAAACGAATTAGGCGCTTAAAAGCCGTGGCTTCCGCTGACCGCCATGGAGAGCGAAGTGAGGGCGGTTAGTCCCCGATAGTCGACGCCGTCTGCCTATTCGTAGTTGAGAGCGCGAGCGGACGACGAAGAAGATGCAGCAGCGGCTTTATGTCGGCGTAGAGTCACTGAGGGAGTTGTGTAGAGCCGCGAAGAGGTGATTACGCAACGTACGCAGGACGTCGGGGCGCCGTAGGCATAAATGGTCGCGTTAAGTTTTGCTGTTTGCTTGGGCTTGGATGCCCAAAACAAACTTTCGCAAAAATAGCGACTCCCCGGTAATGCTTGATGTTTTGACTTTTCGCCAAGTAGTATGAGGCGGTGGCATGTGACTGCGAAAAGGACTGAAAAGCAAGCAGTTGCAATAGCTAGAATAGTAAAAGTCACTTTTGCATCTTCTGGTTGTCCAGGTATGGCTTGAGCGATCGCGATTACTAATAGTATTCCAGCAGTAGGGATGGCTAGATGCTTAAAAAGAAGTAATGATTCCACCACGGAATTAGGAATGCGCCTACTAATGTCTTCAGTATTGATAGTTCTTTGAAGTCAGGTTTTATATGTTTGCCGCCTCCCTGCATCCTGTCATCTGTTCCCTAGCGTTGTCTTGCCTTAGCCTGTCGTCTTTAGTCTACGGGGGTTCCCGGGGTTCCGGGACAGTATACCTATTTTATGTCGTAGATATGAAAAGCATAGATGTCAGAGATTCAAGTACTCTGACCCCCGTGGTCCGTTTGAAGGATGTTGCCAATAACTTGTATTCTCATAGTAATGAGTGAAATAGGATCGCTACTAAGATTATGGTGATAATAAAAACGAGTTGCTAATTTTGTGTGTTTCGACTTTGTTTGTGGAGTTGTGATCCGCCATTTGTTCTCGGTCGGTACCAGTAAATTCGTGACCGCAGTGTCGACAATAATGATATTTCAGGGCTGCGAGATCGTTGCAGCGGGGCATTTGAGCAGTTCATTAATCGGATTGTGAAATGGTGCATGCCATCTTCGCGTGAATGTTGATTGGTTTATCATCGTATCAACGTCACTGGTGCTGAATTGGTGTCCGCAATGCCGGCAAAACGCATCGCCTTTCGCTACCCACTCATGGCAGTTTGTGCAGTTGTAGATATCTCGTTGATATCTTTGAGACCAGATTAGCAATATCTAATCCTCAAAGAGACTGGCTGTGTAGTGAAAATATTATGGGTAGATGTCAGTCCAAGTGACTGAAAATTGCACGTACAATTCACACAGTGATTGAGTGACCTGCTGGTCAAATGTGTGGGTTTGCTGCTTCCCTGCATCTTGTCACCGTTCCTTAGTGTTTTGACTTTAGAGGTTAATGGCTACTGCGTCCGCTCCTGCGGCGGAGAAGTACTCGTTCTTCATCTTCTTTACCAGCCCTGCCAACAGTATCAGCCCGATCAGGTTGGGTAGTGCCATCAGGATATTGGTGGTGTCTGCAAGGTTCCAGACCAGTTGCAGTGGTACGGGAGCACCGAAGGCGACGACGATGGTGTAGAGGACTCGATAGGGCATTACTGCCGCTTCGCCGAAGAGGAAGCGGGCGGAGCGGTCGCCGTAGTAGGACCAGGCGATAATGGTGGAGAAGGCGAAGAGCGAGAGACCGATGCCGACGACCAGTGCTCCGGCGTTACCGAGGCTCTGGCTGAAGGCGTGGGCGGTGAGGGCGGCGCCGACCAGGTCATCGGGGCGGTCGATGTAGCTGCCGGTGACGATGATCACCAGGCCGGTGAGGGTGCAGATGACGATGGTGTCGATGAAGGGCTCCATCATCGCGACCAGACCTTCGCGGACCGGTTCGTTGGTGCGAGCGGCGGCGTGGGCCATCGGCGAGGAGCCGAGGCCTGCTTCGTTGGAGAAGAGGCCGCGGGCGACACCCCAGCGGATCGCCTCGCCGACGGCGGCACCACCGACGACCCAGGGGTTGAGTGCGGCTTCAAAGATGGTGGCAAATGCGGCGGGGATCGCCTCGTAGCTGTTGGCCAGTACGATCAGTGCGGCGGCGATGTAGATCGTTGCCATGAAGGGGACTAGTACCGAGGCGACCTTGGCGATACGTTTGATGCCGCCGATGATCACCAGACCTACCAGGACGGCCATGACGATACCGATTAGCCAGGAGAGCTCTCCTACGGGTGGATAGATGTAGCGTATGCCATCAACGACCGAGTTGGCCTGCACCATGTTGCCGATACCGAACGAGGCGATCAGTGCAAAAACGGCAAAGACGATGGCGGTGCGCTTCATCTTCAGACCGTTCAACAGGGTGTACATCGGGCCACCCGCGATCTCACCATCGCGGCTAACCTCGCGGAATTGCAGCGCCAGGGTACATTCGGTGAACTTGGTCGCCATGCCGAAGAAGGCAGTCATCCACATCCAGAAGAGTGCGCCGGGGCCGCCGAGCGAGATGGCGGTGGCGACACCGGCGATATTACCGGTGCCGACGGTGGCGGAGAGTGCTGCGGAGAGCGCCTGGAAGTGGGAGACCTCGCCGGTATCTTTGTGACTGCTGTAGCGACCGCCGATCAGGTTGATCGCATGGCGAAAGCCACGAATCTGGATGAAGCCGATTCTGATGGTTAAGTAGAGGCCGGTGCCGAGCAGGGCGATCAGGGTGAGTTCGTTGCCCCAGAGTGCGTCCGCGATCTTGCCGCTCCAGGCGGTGAGCAATTCGATCAGCGTTTGCGTCTCTTCACCGCTTTCCATCTTCATTCCCAGCTTGTTATTGGTGAATTATTGAGAGCCGATTATACATGGTTGGTGTGGCGCAGCTTTAGGTAGCACTTGTGTAACTCCATTGCCAACAGAACGCTGGTTGCGAGTAGTAGTAGTTGCAGCCAATGGCCGATCGCCACCGGCTTCACACCGAGTACCTCATTGAGCCCCGGTGTATACATCGCGCCGATATGAATCAGCTGCGCAGCCGCAGTGCCAAATAACAGCAGCTTGTTACGCAGTGGGTTGTGGCGGAAGCAGGAGAGGTGCTCAGAGCGACTGTTAAAGACGTGCACGTTTTCAAATAGGACCATCAGCAGCAGAGTGCCGTTGCGAGCCTCATCGACGCTATATCCAGCCTGTAGTAGCCAGCGGAAGGTGAGGAAGGCGACGATACCGATCACCACGGCAGAGATGATTACTCGCTCAAGCATCAGTCGATTAAAGATCGCCTCTTTGGGTGCACGTGGCGGCTGTTTGAGTTCATTGCCCTCGCCGGGTTCGAAGGCGAGTGCGACATCCTGAATACCGTTGGTAACCAGGTTGAGCCACAGTAGTTGTACCGCCAGTAGCGGCATCGGTAGTCCCGCCATCAGCGAGAGGGCGAACAACACCAGCTCCGCGGCGCCGGTTGAGATCAGCAGGAAGATCACCTTGCGCACGTTGGCGTAGGCGATGCGCCCCTCTTCGATACCGTTGGCTATCGAACTGAAGTCGTCATCGGTAATGATGATGTCGGCGGTTTCGCGCGCCACATCAGTCCCACTCTTACCCATCGCCACCCCGACGTGGGCGGCTCGCAGTGCCGGGGCGTCGTTGGCGCCGTCGCCGGTCACCGCGACGTAGTGGCCGTTGCGGGTCAGTGATTCGATGATCGCCAGCTTCTGCTGCGGCTCTACTCGAGCAAAGACTCGCGCCTCGCGGGTCAGTTGGTCGACCGCTGCGTGGCTCTGCTGTTCGGCCTCGCGCAGCGCCGTACCGGTGACGACCTGGTCGAGTGAGTTGGCCAGCTGCAGTTCACTGGCGATGGCATAGGCGGTGAGCGGGTGATCACCCGTAACCATCGAGACTTCGATACCCGCGCTTCGACAGTTGCGGATGGCGGCGGCGGCGGTGGGCCTGAGAGGGTCGATCATGCCAACCATGCCGAGCAGGGTGAGCCCGTGTAGATGGGAGACGGCAAACGGTTCGTCACTGATGGGCACGCACGCGCCAGAGGCGATGGAGAGTATGCGGTAGCCCTCTGCGGCCAGCGTGATCGCCTGTGCCTCAAGGGCGTCACGATCGATCGGCTGCCGACCTTCAGTAGTTGCCATGTGACTACACATTGGTAGCAGGGATTCGAGTGCGCCCTTGGTGGAGATGGTCGGTCGTCCATCAAATAGATTGAGAGAAGCGGAGAAGCGGTGCTCCGACTCGAACGGGATCTCAGCGATCTTCTCATAGGTGGCGAGGGCATCAGCCTGATGAATGTCCACCTTGTGGGCCATCACTAGAAGTGCGACATCGACCGCATCACCGTGGTGGTCCCACTCACCCTCGCGCAGGCCGAGGAAACCCTCGTTGTCGAGTGTGACGGCGATGGCGAGCTGCTCGATCAGCAGCTTAGAACCGTCGCCGTCGACACCCGTCGGTGGTGTGATCGCACCCACCGGCACCATTCCCTCGCCACTGATATGCCACGCGGGCTGGCCGGGTAGCAGAATGCGGCGAGCGGTCAGCTCGTTGACGGTCAGGGTGCCGGTCTTGTCGGAGGCGATAAAGGTACAGGAGCCGAGTGATTCGACCGCCATCAGACGTCGTACCACCACGTTACGTTTTGCCATGCGGTTCATGCCGATCGCCAGTGCCACGGTGAGTGCGACCGGTAGTCCTTCAGGAATGGCAGAGACGGCCAGCGCCACGGAGAGCAGGAAGATCTCCTCCAGCGGAGTGCCACTGATAAAGCCGATGGTGGCGAGGATCAGCACCGCGATGGCAACAAAGATGCCGACCATGAAGGTAAAGCGTTCCATGCGCAGCAGTAGGGGTGGTTTTTGTGGCGGACGACTGATGGCGCTGGCGAGTGTACCGATCTCGGTTGCCGTGGCTGTGGCAGTTACCAGGCAGCGCCCCCGCCCCCGGCTCACCATGGTGCCGGCAAAGGCCATATTGCATCGCTCAGCCAGTGGTGTGTCGTGCTCGAGCGTTAGCCCAGCCTCCTTGCTGACCGGTAGTGATTCACCGGTGAGCAGTGACTCATCGATTTCGAGGTCGTACTCAGAGAGCAGTCGCATGTCGGCCGGTACGCGACTGCCCGATTCGAGTAGCACGATATCGCCCGGCACCAACGCTTCGGAGTTGATCTGATAGCTCTCACCGCTGCGCAGTACCATCACATGGGTCGTTACCAGCTGCTGCAGCGCAAGCGCCGCTCGCTGTGCTGAGTACTCCTGAACGGTGCCTATCACGGCATTGATCAACAGTACGGCAATAATAAATATAGCGTCGGAGTACTCGTGCAGCAGCAACGAGACGAAGGCCGCAAGCAGCAGGATATAGATCAGTGGATTGAAAAACTGACGAATAAAGGTGTGGGTAATGCCTGGAGGCTTGGCCTGTGGCAGGCTGTTGTTGCCGTAACGCTTGAGTCGACTGTTTACTTCGTCTTGACTCAGTCCATGTTTGTTACCCTGCAGCCGCTCCAATAACTCAGCACGTTTTAGTTGATGCGGCGCTGTAATTACCGGTTGTGTCTCCGGTGTTGTTCCCTGTAGTCTCTGTTGATCACCGTGAGCTGACATCTGCTTACACCCTGGCTTCCATTTAATTAGAATGTTGGCTCGAAAATAATAATCTCTACACTGCCTTGGCAACTGCCGCGAGCCAATGTCGAGTGTAAAAGGGTTTCGTGAAACAGCAACTACAAAAACTGTTTGCTTCAATGCTCGGCAGCCTGCGCGATCTCGCCTCGATTATCGTGGTGATCGCTTTTTTCCAGATCGTGGTGTTGCAGCAACCGATCCCCAATATGGGCAGTATCGTTGCCGGTACCGCAATGGTAGTAATCGGCCTGACCCTCTTTATACACGGCCTGGAGATGGGACTCTTCCCCATTGGTGAAAGCATGGCCTTCGCCTTTGCGCGTAAGGGCAGTGTGATGTGGCTGCTGATCTTCGCCTTCGCACTCGGATTCGGTACCACCGTGGCAGAGCCAGCACTGATTGCCGTCGCGGCCGAGGCGGCCAAGATCGCCGCCGAGGGTGGTGTGATTGTGAATACCCCTGAAGCACAGAGTAGCTACGCCGATGGTCTGCGTCTGACCGTTGCGATCTCGGTCGGTGCGGCCATTCTGCTCGGTGTATTTCGTATTCTAAAAGGCTGGCCAATCCAGTATCTGATCATCGGCGGCTACTGCGGCGTGGTGATCATGACCATGTTTGCACCCAAAGAGATTATCGGTATCGCCTACGACTCGGGTGGTGTGACCACCTCGACCATCACGGTGCCGCTGGTGACAGCGCTCGGTGTCGGCCTCGCATCTTCGATCAAGGGGCGTAACCCGATGATCGACGGCTTCGGTCTGATCGCGCTCGCCTCGCTAACACCGATGATCTTTGTCATGGCCTACGGGATGCTCTTCTCATGATCGAGTGGCTGATAGAGTTTCTGACCGTCCTGCTGCAGACGGTGCGCGATGTGATTCCAATCGCTGCGATTATCTTCGGCTTCCAGTTCCTGGTAATCCGCAAACCGATTCCACACATGAAACAGGTGTTGATCGGTTTTGCCTACGTCATTGTCGGTCTCGCCTTCTTCCTGCAGGGGCTGGAGCAGGCGCTGTTCCCGCTTGGGAAATTGATGGCGCAGCAGCTGACCGATCCCGCCTTCATCTACGGGGGGGTTGAGGAGCTGGGTCGAGTGATGCACTGGTCGGACTACAAGTGGGTCTATCTATTTGCCGCGGCGATCGGTTTTTCTACGACTATCGCTGAACCGTCGCTGATCGCCGTGGCGATCAAGGCGCAATCGGTTTCTGGTGGTGCGATCACCGTCTGGGGGCTGCGCATTGCGGTGGCGATCGGTGTGGCGATCGGTATTGCGCTTGGTACATACCGTATTGTTACCGGCACGCCGCTTCACTACTACATCATCGTCGGCTATATCGTAGTTATATTCCAGACGATGCGGGCACCGAAAATGATCATTCCGCTGGCCTACGACTCGGGTGGTGTCACCACCTCAACCGTTACCGTTCCACTGGTGACGGCGCTTGGGCTGGGACTGGCAGGCACCGTACCGGGGCGCAGTGTTCTGCTCGATGGCTTTGGCCTGATCGCCTTTGCCAGCCTGTTCCCAATTATCACTGTGATGGGTTATGCCCAACTGGGTGAATGGCGCACCAAACGTGCCCACGCTCGCAAACTAAAAGAAAAAGGAGAGTAGCGATGCACTTCAAACTGTTAATAGCACTGGTTGAAGACGACAAGACCAGTGCCGTGCTGGATGCGGCACGCTCAGCGGGTGCGACGGGCGCTACCGTGCTCAACCAGGCGCGTGGTGAGGGTGTTGAGCAGACCAAGACCTTCTTCGGCCTCTCGCTCGAGACACAGCGCGATATGGTGATGTTTCTGGTTGAAGAGCACCTGAGTCGCCATATCCTCGAGGAGATCGAGAAACAGGGCGAGTTCGATGCTCGACCCGGTACCGGGATTGCGTTTCAGATTGATGTAGAGGACGCCGTCGGCGTTGCCCACCAGATGAGAGAGCTAGTAGAGGCTGTGGAGGAAGAGATATGAGCCATAAAGAGGTAGTACGGGTTCGTGATGTGATGAAGGCCAAGTTTGACATGGTCGACGGCATGGCCACGGTGAGTGATGCACTGGCAGAGATGAAACACGTTGAGACCAAGTCACTGATTGTCGACAAGCGTCACGATGACGACGAGTACGGCATGTTGCTGATCTCCGATATCGCGCGCAAGGTGTTGGCTGTTGATAAGGCGCCGGAGCGGGTCAATGTCTACGAGGTGATGGCCAAGCCGGTGATCAATGTCGATCCCGCAATGGATATTCGTTACTGCGCGCGTCTCTTTGACCGTTTTCAGCTGTCGCGTGCACCGGTCGTCGAAGCGGGCAAGGTGGTCGGAATTGTCAGCTTCACCGATATGGTACTGCGCGGTTTCTGCAAGAACGTCTGATGGTTGGGGTGTGGTGTCGGCGTGCAGATCAGATCGATCGAAGAGTTCGAGTTTCACCACACTCTGGAAGCGACACCCGGATTAAGTATTGTCTTTTTCACCGGTGTCGGTTGTGCCTCCTGCCGCCACTGGAAAAGGCTGTTTGAAACCCAGCCCCCCGACTTTCCTGATCTACAACTGTTTGAGGTGGACGCTGAGCGCAGCCAGGCGCTGACACGCGAGTTTGATGTGTTCCATCTGCCGGCACTGTTTCTCTACCGCGATGGTCAATTCCACCGTCCACTACAGGCTGAGGCGTCCCCACAGGGACTCCAGCGCGCAATTGAACTCGCTCTTGAGTTGCCGAGTGAAGAGGCTCCCTGAAATGCACGTTGATGCCCAAAGCGGTCTACTCGATGTGGCTCGTCAGCACCCGTCACCCAATTGTGATGCTCGCCCCGAGGATGAGGCGATCGACCTGCTGGTGATTCATAACATTAGCCTACCGCCGGATGAGTACGGTGGTCCCTGGATCGATCAGCTCTTTAGCAATCAGCTCGATCCCACTGCCCATCCCTACTTCAAAGAGATCGAAGGGTTGCGAGTCTCAAGTCATCTGCTGATCCGGCGTGATGGTGAACTGGTTCAGTATGTGCCGTTCAACCGTCGTGCCTGGCACGCCGGTCTCTCCTGTTTTGAAGGACGTGAGGCGTGTAATAACTTCTCCATCGGTATCGAGCTTGAGGGGAGCGATGAGGTTCCCTATACAGAGGCGCAGTATGCACAGCTGGCAATGGTCACAGCGGCAATTATCGAGGCCTATCCAGGGATTGCACCGCAACGCATCACCGGCCACAGCGATATCGCGCCTGAGCGTAAGAGTGATCCAGGCCCCGCCTTTGACTGGCAGCACTACCGTGCCCAGCTGGCCATCTATCTAGATGGGGGAGCGTCAATGGTTGAACTGATTCTCGGTGGTGCTCGTTCAGGAAAGAGCGCCCTGGCGGAGCAGCGTGCCAGTGAAGGTGGTCGGCAGGTGATCTACATCGCCACCGCAGAGGCGGGTGATGAGGAGATGGCAGAGCGCATTGCCCACCATCGAGAACGTCGTCCTGAAGCGTGGCTGAGTATTGAAGAGCCGCTGGCGCTGGCCGCAGTTCTTGCGGAAAATGCGGCGGCCGATCGGACCGTGATTGTCGACTGTCTGACCCTCTGGTTATCTAACCTGATGGCAGCGGATGAGGCGCGTCTGAACGATGAACGAGAGCAGTTGTTGAGACTGCTGCCGAGCCTGCCGGGCCGGGTGGTGCTGGTCAGTAATGAGGTGGGTCTTGGCATTGTCCCCGACAACCCGCTGGCACGACGTTTCCGAGATGAGGCGGGCTGGCTCAACCAGCGCGTTGCTGAGCACGCTGCGCGAGTCACCTTTGTGGCCGCCGGTCTACCAATGATTTTAAAAGGGGAGTAGATGAGTGTCGAGTGGCTAAATGCGCCCGTTGCCAAACTGGATGAGACGGTGCGCGCCGCGGCAGAGGCACGCCAGCAGCAGCTCACCAAGCCACCCGGTTCCCTGGGTCGGCTTGAGACGGTAGCAATCGAGTTGGCCGCGCTACAGGGGCGTGAGGCACCCAGCCTCGAACAGATTTCGATTGTTATCTTCGCCGCCGATCACGGTGTCGCTGATGAAGGGGTCTCCGCCTTTCCGCAGGCGGTCACTACCGAGATGATTCGTAACTTCGCCCGTGGTGGTGCGGCGATCAGTGTGCTGGCGCGTGAGCTGGGTGCACGGCTCGAGGTAGTCGATGTCGGTGCGGTGATCGATCCCGGTCCGCTGGAGGGTGTCATCTCGCAACGTGTCGCTGCAGGTAGTAGTAATCTCGCTGTCGGTGCAGCGATGAGCACCGAGCAGTTGGCATCCGCACTCTCTGCTGGACGGGATGCCGTGGCGCGCGCAGTTGAGACGAAGGCGGAGCTCTTTGTTGGCGGTGATATGGGTATCGCCAATACCACCGCCGCTACGGCGATAGCTGCTGCACTGCTCAAACAGCCAGCGGCACGACTGGTGGGGCCTGGTACGGGACTCGATAGCGATGGCGTACAGCACAAGACGCAGGTGATTGAGCAGGCGTTGCTGTTACACACTGCGTTGCTCGAGCAACCGTTTGAGGTGTTGCGTTGCCTGGGTGGTTTTGAGATTGCCGCTTTGGCCGGTGCCTATGTCGCAGCGGCGCAGGTGGGGTTGCCTGTGCTGGTCGACGGTTTTATCGCCACCAGTGCCGCACTTGCCGCAACACATATTGTCCCGGAGATTCGTCCCTGGCTGCTGTTCGCCCACGCCTCGGCCGAGCCGGGTCATCTCCTGATGGTCGAGGCGCTCAGTGCCAAGCCGCTAGTCGATCTCGATCTGCGTCTCGGTGAGGGGTCCGGCGCAGCCGTTGCGCTACCGCTGCTGCGTATGGCGGTGGCGCTGCACAACAACATGGCCACCTTTGCCGAGGCGGATGTCTCGGAAGAGCTATAGGGAATATTGAATGAGTGAAATGGTTACCACCACGATCGATCTAATGCGTCATGGCGAGCCGGTCGGTGGACGACGTTATCGTGGTCAGATCGATGATCCACTTAGCGAGAAGGGGTGGCGGCAGATGCGTGAGGCGGTGGCTGACCATGCTCCGTGGGATCGTATTGTCAGTTCGAGCCTGAGCCGCTGTAGTGAGTTCGCCGCTGAGTTGGCATCGCGACATGGAATCCCGATGAAGCTGGACCCGCGTTTGATGGAGATCGGCTTTGGTGAGTGGGAAGGACGTACTGCCGCCGAGTTGATGGCCGAGGATAGTGAGACCCTGAACCGTTTCTGGAGTGATCCGCTCAACAACACACCGCCCGGTGCCGAGACGCTGGCCGATTTTCGTGATCGGGTGATCGCGGCCTGGGAGTCGCTGCTAAACAGCTATGCGGGGCAGCACCTACTGGTCGTTGGCCACGCCGGTATGATGCGTATGGTGCTACGTCATGTGCTCGATATGCCGCTCGATCGTATGTTCCGTCTGCAGGTGCCGAGTGCTGGCATCAGTCGGGTGCAGGTCGACCACTTCGATGCCGAATCCTTTCCGCGGCTGATCTTTCACGCTGGACAGCTATGATTCGCTGCTACCTGCTCGCACAGCAGTTTCTAACCCGGTTACCAACGCCAGAGATTGCTGAGCCTGGCGAAAAGGAACTCGGTTTCTCGACGCTCTTCTATCCGCTGGTCGGCCTGCTGCTGGGAGGTCTGTTGTGGCTGGCTGCTTCACTGCCGACTGCACTGACACCTGAACTCCAGGCGGGGGTGTTGTTAACGCTGTGGGTGTTATTAACGGGTGGTCTGCATCTCGATGGTCTGGCTGATATGGCCGACGCTTGGGTTGGTGGTCACGACAGTCGCGAGCGCACCTTGGAGATCATGAAGGATCCTGCCTCTGGCCCGATCGGAGTGGTGGCGTTGATACTGTTACTGCTACTCAAATATCTGGCGTTGCTGGCACTGTTGCAGAGTCACGCGCTGATGGTTGTGGTCGTGACACCGCTACTGGCACGAATGGCGCTACCGCTAATGATGATGACGACTCCCTATGTCCGACGTGAGGGACTTGGATCGACGCTGGTTAACGCAATGCCAAAACAGGAGATGGCTGCACTACTGGTGCTGATCTCGGTGGCACTGATGATCTGGCAGCTCTCATTTTTCTATCTACTGTTAGCGACCGTGGTGGTTGTTTTTCTACTCAGAAACCGACTCATGGCTCGACTACAGGGTGTGACCGGTGATGGCTTTGGTGCGCTGGTGGAGCTGGTGGAGGTGGTGGTGTTGATCACCGCGGTGGCGACCATGGTAGGTGGTGTTTCGTGAGTCAACGAATCGCTATCGAAATCGAAGGTTAGCGGAGATGGATAAACAGCTCTTTTTCTGTTCCGTGCGCAGCATCGTTTTTACAGCCACTGACGGTAAAACGATCATCGCGGGTGATGGACTAAATTGACTCGGTTACGGTCGTGATGATGAATAGCTGTTACTGCAGGAGTTTGGGGTGAGCAAGCGTGTAGGTATCGATCTTGGAGGAACCAAGATTGAAGTGGTCGCACTTGATGAGCAGGGTGAGATGGTAGTACGCCGACGTGTCGCCACACCACAGAATGACTACCTGGGAACACTGCAGGCGATTTCCTGTTTGGTATTAGATGTAGAGTCTGAACTGGGTGAATCGGTTTCAGTGGGTATAGCCACACCGGGTGCTATCTCACCAGCTACCGGACTACTGCGAAACTCCAACTCGATCTGCCTCAACGGCCAGCCGATCGATCGTGATCTTGAAAAGCTACTAACGCGACCAATTCGTATTGCAAACGATGCCGACTGTTTTGCCCTCTCGGAGGCGAGCGATGGTGCGGCCATCGGTGCCGCAACGGTGTTTGGTGTGATCATCGGCACCGGTACCGGAGGTGGCATTGTAGTGAACGGCCAGCTGCTTGCTGGTCCCACCGCCATTGCCGGTGAGTGGGGCCATAATCCACTGCCGTGGCCACAGCCCGATGAGCTACCTGGGCCCGACTGTTACTGCGGCAAGCAGGGCTGTATCGAGACCTGGCTATCTGGACCGGGGCTGGCGCGCGACCACCTGTCTGTTACGGGTGAAGCGTTAACGGCCGAGTCGATTGTAGTCGAGGCTGACGCGGGTAGCGATGTAGCGAGAGAAACACTGGGGCGGTATGAGCGACGGCTGGCAAAGGCGTTGGCAAGTGTGATCAATGTGATCGATCCCCACGTGATTGTGCTCGGTGGTGGTCTCTCCAATCTACCTAACCTCTGTCAGCGTGTGCCGGAGCTGTGGGGAGAGTATCTCTTCTCAGACTGCGTGAAGACGAAGCTGGTGCAGGCGAAACACGGTGACTCGAGTGGCGTGCGTGGTGCTGCCTGGCTCTGGCCGTGTTAGGGCCTGTTCACACTAACCGAATATCCATCGACATGGACCATTTTGTACAGGAGAAGACGCATTGCACGTAGTGTACTTAACGTACATGAGCGAAAGTGCAACGCACGCCTGTACACAATGCTCCTGTCTAGGGTTGGCCTCAACAACAGTCATGCGTCGTTGCACATCGCTTATTTGGAGCAACCAAACCGCGCTCTGTGCGCCTTGCCTGACTGTTGTTGAGGGCCAACGTTGGGTATTCGGTTAGTGTGAACAGGCCCAGATCGATGATCCGTAGCCCGGATGGAGTGCAACGTAATCCGGGAGAGTTTGACTTAACTTGCAAACCCCGGATTGTGCTTCGCTCCATCCGGGCTACATCTCTGCTCTACCCATCTTACGTTTAGCGATAGGGGTCGGAGTCGATACCAACTCCGACCCCGACGCCTGATTGTGTCGCTACGACTGACTGGCAGCGATCTCACGCAGCTTAGGCACAGCGAGCCCTGCTTCATCGGCCAGAGAGATGGCGCGTGCCAGGCGTCCTGGTGCACTACGTCCCATGCACTTGTGTTCCAGATCGCCCTGGATCGCTTCGACCATCGCTTCAATCAGCTTGTCACGATCCAACTCCTGACCGATCAGGCAGAACTGGATATCGAGCACCTCGCTGGCGACTTCACGGGCCAGTGCATTGTGTCCATTCCAGAGTGAGTCGACGTTGCCGCCTACGACCAGTCCAGCGATATTGGTGGTGACGATGTAGAGGTTTTTGCGTACCAGTTCAAACAGCAGCTCCTCCTCGTCGGCGACCTCCCAGCAGGGGATCTCCAGTGTTTCGAGTGCGCTCTCAAGTAGGGCGGCAGCGGGCCCAAAGGCGGGGGAGGGGACGAGCACCTTATAGTCCTGTCCCTTTTTCTTCTCGAACCAGACCGAGATCACGGTGGGGTTTTCCAGCCCGTGGCGCTTCCAGTCATCGGGTAGTAGCTCGTTCTGCAGTAGCGCTACATGGTTGCGCCATGCGGCGGGTAGCTTCTCCAATACAGGGTGCAGATCATTTTCACCCACGGCGACCAGTACCATCGCGGGTTCGGCGAGCGCTCGTGCCTCAGCCTCCATATCGGTGTTGCGGGTAACGGGGAAGACAGGGTGGCCGAGACGCAGGATCGCGCGGGTAAAGACACTGGCCATCTCACCGAGGCCGACAACGATAATTGGTTTTTCCATCTCAGTTCTCTCTAGTTTTGTGATGTAACGATGTGGCGATTATGCCATGTCATCGCAACCTTGTAGCAGATTGCAGCACCCTTGCTGGGTGCTATTCAGGGTGTGTGCTTGATACAGGGGTATTGGTTACTTCGATCAGTTTGGCCATGTCGAGATGTTCATCCAGCGCATCACAGAGTCGCTCCAGCGCCTGCTCACTCTGCTGAGCGAGATCGATGCCAGCGGCTGCCTCCATGCCTGCCCATGCCAGTAGTGCGGCGGCGGTATCGGCCTGATCGAAGAGTCCGTGCAGATAGGTGCCGAGTAGCTGATCATCCTCGCTGATAGCGCCATCCACACCATTGCTAAAGCAAACAGCGGGACGTGACAGCGCCTCGCCTTCGCTGTAGCCCATGTGGATCTCATAACCTTCGATGTGAGTGCCGTTAAGAGTTAACTTGCCTGACATACGAGTGAGCTGTTTCTCTGCCTGCAGTGTCGTCTGCATCTCAAGGAGTCCGAGTCCGATGCTGCTACCCGCTTCACTCTCCAACCCTTCTGGATCGTGGATAGTGGTACCGAGCATCTGAAAACCGCCACAGATACCAATCAACTTGCCGCCATAGCGCAGGTGGCGATGCAGCGCCGCTTCGAAGCCGTTGTCGCGTAGCCAGATGAGATCGCTACGCACGCTTTTGCTGCCCGGCAGGATAATCAGGTCGCTCTCGGAAAGCTGATCGGCACTGCGTACAAAGCGCAGATCGACTCCGGGGTTGAGTTGCAGGGGATCGAGGTCGGTGTGGTTGCTGATATGCGGATAGGCGATCACGCTGATCTTGAAGAGCTTCTCGCTATCACACTGTTGATGGTGGGTGATGGCATCTTCGGCCGCCAGGTGAAAGTTATCCAGATAGGGGAGTACTCCCAGTACGGGAATGCCCGTCTCCTGCTCCAGCCACTCCAACCCGGAGGTGAGTAGTGAGAGATCACCTCGGAAGCGGTTGATCACCACTCCCTTAACACGCGCTCGCTCCGAATCGCTTAGCAGCGCCAGGGTACCGACGATATGGGCGAAGACGCCACCACGGTCGATATCGGCGATCAGGATTACCGGGCAGTCGATCGTCTCGGCAAAACCCATGTTGGCAATATCACCCTCACGTAGATTGATCTCGGCGGGGCTACCGGCCCCCTCGACCACGATCAACTCATACTGCTGTTGCAGGCGATAGTGCGATTCAAGCACAGCGCTTCGAGCGGTTTTTTTGTAGTGATGGTATTCAAGCGCCTCCATGTTGCCGATGGCATGTCCATGGATGATGACCTGAGCGCCGGTGTCGCTGTTGGGTTTGAGCAGTACCGAGTTCATATCGGTGTGTGGCTCGAGCCGTGCGGCCTGTGCCTGCAGTGCCTGAGCGCGACCGATCTCACCCCCGGTGGCTGTAACCGCACTGTTGAGTGCCATGTTTTGCGGTTTAAAAGGAGCTACATTGATGCCGTTGCGGTGAAACCAGCGGCAGAGCCCTGCAACCAGGATGCTCTTGCCCGCATCGGAGGTAGTGCCCTGTACCATTACTGTCTGAGTCATGGTGCTATTATCGCACGACAGCTGATTGGAACTGTGTGTAGTGAATCTTTTTATTAGGTTAATAACCGTCTCGTTACTGCTATTGACGTCGTCGCTCTCTGTCGCCGCCACAGTCGTGGTCACTGACGATAGTGGTGCGCAGATCGAGTTAGAACAGCCAGCACAGCGCATCATCTCACTGGCTCCCCATCTAACTGAACTGCTGTTTGCCGCTGGTGCAGGCAAGCAGGTGGTGGCGACGGTTGAATATAGTGACTACCCGGCCGAGGCCGTGAAACTGCCACGAGTCGGTAGCTATATGGCATTCGATCTCGAACGCATTCTCGCCCTGCGTCCCGATCTTGTTATCGGTTGGGCCGATGGTAATCCTGCCGTACAGCTTGAACGGGTCGAGTCGCTCGGCTTTCCACTCTATCGCCATCGGCCGCGGGCGCTGGAGTCTATACCGGGGACTCTTACGACACTCGGTCTATTGGCGGGACTGGAACAGTGGCGCGCCAGCGAGCCGAGCTGTTGTCCGCCAGAATTGCTGTGCTGAAAAATGTGGCCCGTGATAGTGAGCCGACAATGAGTTTCTATCAGGTCTGGCATCAGCCGCTGATGACCATCGGTGGCGAACAGATCATCAGTGACATTATTACGCTCTGTGGTGGGAGAAATATCTTCGCTGATCTGAGTGTTGATGCTGGAGAGGTGGCACTGGAAGCGGTGCTGGCACGTAATCCAGAGGTGATTATCGCCAGTGGTATGGCAGCATCTCGGCCAGAGTGGCTCGATCAGTGGCGGCGCTGGCCACAGCTACGCGCCGTGGCGGAGGAGAATCTCTATCATGTCGCTCCCGATCTGCTGCAGCGGGCCGGTCCGCGACTGGTCGATGGAGCCGAGCAGATCTGTGCAATTATGGAGCGGGTGCGTCAACGTAGAGCTGCAGAGTAGTAGAGTGATCACACTTTTTACTGTACTGACTTGATGCTACTGCTGAAGATGGCCACTATGAGACGAGATAATAATAAGCAACAACCTCCGCTATGCTGGTAACCGGATGCTGGTGCAGGAGAGAGAGGGGCATTGAAGCTCAATATTACTCGTAAGATTTCGCTGCTGTCTGTGTTGCTGGTGTTCTGCACTGCGGGCATGGTGGCGTGGGTCTTCTACGTCAGCAGTAATGCAATTCTGATCAAAAACAAGATTGAGCAGCTCTCCTTCGGGGTGCAGCAAGATGGTGTGAAGCTGGTCGAGTTGGTCGACTCGGTACAGCAGGATGTGCGCTTTATCTCCGATCTCTCATCTATCGACGGCATTATTCAGGCACATAAGGCGCCCGATCCTGACCAGGTGATTACGGCAGACTGGATCTGGCGACAGCGTCTCTCGAGCTCTTTTCAGGACTGCTGCAAGCCAAACGTGCCTACATTCAGGTACGCCTGATCGATAAGGCGGGTAATGAGCTGGTGCGCGTCGACCGTGTGGGTGAGAAGACGCGAGTGGTGCCGCGAGATCTGATGCAGAATAAGCATGATCGGCGCTATGTGAGCGAGACGATCAAATTGCCAGCAGGCAGTATCTATCTCTCCGAGATCAATCTTAACCGTGAGCATGGACGTATCTCCGAGCCCTATATGCCGGTGCTGCGTGCTGCTACACCGGTTTACGATAATGGTGGTGAGTTATTTGGTCTGGTCGTGATCAATATGGACTTTGGGCGCCAGCTCGATGTGATTAAACGTGCGCAGCAGGGGATTGGTCAATCGCTTTACGTCACCAATAGCCTGGGTAGCTATCTGGTCCACCCTAATCGTGACAAGGAGTTTGGTTTCGATCTGGGTCACGATGAGCGAGTGCAGCGTGACTTCCCGCAGCTCACCAATCTATTCTCACCCACCAGTCACCGCACTATCGAAACACTGCTACCCGAAGATACGGGTGATAATCGTGTTCGCGTGTTTGTGAAGATTGCGCTGCTCCGAG
Source organism: Candidatus Reidiella endopervernicosa (assembly GCF_013343005.1). Classification (GTDB taxonomy): domain Bacteria; phylum Pseudomonadota; class Gammaproteobacteria; genus Reidiella; species Reidiella endopervernicosa. Next base: position 3,021,977 of record NZ_CP054491.1, on the reverse strand, counting down.
ATCACCCAGAGCGTTTTGTGACTGTGGGTCTCTCGCAACCCTATGACGATGTGATCGCCTCGCAGAGCACTGCGCTTGCCAATGCGATCGGTTTCTCGTTGCTGCTGATCGTGATTGGCATCGCTGCCGCCTACGCATTCTCTGGGCTTCTGGTCAGACCGATTGGTCTGGTCACACAGCGCATTGATGACTTCATGCATGGACGTGAAACCGGTTCGCTGCCGATTGAACGTAGTGATGAGATCGGTATGTTGGCACGTGCCTTTCGTGACCTGGAGCGTCAGGTGCGCAGTAGCGAAGAGAACCTACAGGGATTGAATCGTGACCTGGAAGGGCTGGTCGTTAATCGCACCCGCGAACTGACGCGCTTTAAAAACACGCTCGATCTGACCATGGACTGTGTGTTGATCTTCTCCGCCGAGCGGCTCGAGATCTTCTACGCCAATCAGGGCGCCGTTGAACAGGTCGGATTCCCGCGTGAGATGTTACTCAACATGAAACCGTTTGACGTTATGCCGCTACTTGATGAGGTTCAGTTCCGCCGATTGCTCGAACCGATGCTTTCGGGTGAGCTTAGCTTTACCAGTTTCGAGACGGTGCATCGCAGTAAGGCGGGGGTCGACATCCCGGTTGAGGTGTTGCTGCAGTACATCGCACCCGAGGGAGAACAGGCGCGTTTTGTAGCGATCATTCGCGATATCACCGAACGAAACCGGATCGATCAGATGAAGAGCGATTTTATCTCTACCGTGAGCCACGAGTTGCGTACTCCGCTGACCTCGATCCGGGGTGCGCTGGGTCTGTTGGTAGGTGGTGCTGCCGGTGATTTACCAAAACAGCAGTATGAAATGGTCGATATCGCCCACAAAAACAGTGATCGTCTGATTCACCTAATCAACGATCTGCTCGACATGGAGAAGATCACCTCCGGCAAGATGGAGTTCAACAACGAGCCGCAACTGCTGATGCCGCTGGTTGATAGTGCGATGGCGGAGAGTCACGCCTATGCACAACAGTTTGGTGTCGAGTATCAGATTGTCTCCAGCTCATCGACAACACGCGTCAATGTCGATTCAGATCGTCTTCGCCAGGTGCTCTTCAATCTGCTCTCCAACGCAGCCAAGTTCTCTGCGGGTGCCACTCGGGTGGAGATAGCCGTGATCGATAATGGACCGCAGGTACGGGTCGCTGTGACCGATTATGGTGGCGGTATCCCAGTCGAGTTTCGCAATCAGATCTTTGAGAAGTTTACCCAGGCTGATGCATCGAGCACCCGTAGCATGGGGGGTACCGGTCTGGGGCTGACCATCAGTAAGTCGATCATCGCACAGATGGGCGGGACGATTGGTTTTGAGACCGAGGTTGGTCGAGGTACAACCTTCTACTTCGAACTTCAGACTGTCTAAGGCGGCAGCTGTAGAGGTTTAACGTGCCCTGTCGGGTTGCCACAAAACATCTGCCACCCCTTCACCACGATTCACGACCCTTGCCAACACAAACAGCAGATCGGAGAGACGATTGAGATATTTGATTGCCGCCGAGCTGACGGCCTCTTCACGTGCCAGCGAAATAACCCGACGCTCCGAACGCCTGCAGATGGTACGCGCCAGATGGGCGTAGGCCGCTGCGCGAGAGCCGCCCGGCAGGATGAACTCTTTGAGTGGTTCGAGGCCCTCGTTGAGTTGATCGAGTAGCTCCTCGAGCGCATCGATCTGACTCTGCTGGATGCTTTCGCGACCCGGTATGCAGAGTTCACCACCAAGGTCGAAGAGGTCGTGCTGAATGGTGAGCAGCGCTTCACGAATTGGCCCATCACTCACCTCGGTGATCATTAGGCCGATGGTGCTGTTGAGTTCATCGGTGGTGCCGTAGGCCTCAACGCGCAGGCTATCCTTGGCCACGCGAGAACCATCACCGAGCCCGGTTTCGCCCTTGTCACCGGTACGTGTGTAAATTTTTGAAAGTCGATTTCCCATCGGTCTATCCTGCGGTTATTTCAAACCGTAGGCAACTGAGGCGAGCACCGAGCGGCCGGGATTGTTGTAGTGCAGTGCAGGCTCGTAATCGACATCGAAGAGGTTGTCGATCTTCAAGCGAAGTTGCCAACGTTTGACCGGCTCATAGGCGAGGCGCATCGAGGTGAGGGTGTAGGCGTCGAGCTTGTAGCTGTTGCTGCGGTCGTTATAACGCTCGCCGTGAGCATCGACTGTAAGACCGGCACTGATTGGACCGAATCGCTTGTCGAACGCAAGACTCATCGACTGCTGACTGCGTCGTTGTAGTGTATTGCCACTGTCGGTATCGCGAGGGTCGAGCAGATTGAGAGTGAGGTTTAGATTCCAGTCACTGCGCTGCAGATTGAACAGTGCTTCAATGCCATCGATCTGTGCGCTGCTGACATTGGAGGGCTGCCAGAAATCGTTACTCCAGTCGGCGTCGTTACAGATTGCCGAACCCGAGGTGCAGGCCCACTCGATCATGTTATCGATACGGGTGGTGTAGCCGTGTAGACCCCAATTACCCCAGTCGTGACGCCCCTTGAGTCCAAGTTCAAAAGATTTGGATAGTTCAGGCTCAAGATCGGGATTGCCAGCAGACCAGGGATCGGCGGGGAAGAAGAGGTCGTTGAAGGTTGGCATTTTGAAGGCAGTGCCGTAGGAGGCACTCAGTCGTACACCGTTAGCAAAGCCGTAACCCCAGTCAATATTGCCGGTGGTGTGGCCACTGCTGCGATCGCTATCGTCGTGGCGCAGACTGATCACCAGATCGTTGTTACCGTAGGCAGACTGCCACTCGGCAAAACCGCCAATGTTTTCCCGTTCGGTCTCGCTATAGGCGGTCAGGCTATCAACCTCCTCATGGGTCGAATCTATGCCGAGAGTCAGCAGATGATCATCGCCTAGCATCAGATCGTTCTGCCAGCCGGCGCTGATTCGCTGAGTGTTGAAGCGGGTGACGACGATATTGGCCGCGAGGTTATCGTTCTCATCACGCCCCTCGGCTGCCTTGAGCGTGATGCTCCACCAGTCGACCGGTGTGAACTGGAGGCGCGCCCCAATCGTCTGTTCCAGGAACTCGGTCTCTCCGGGGTAGGCGTCAAACTCGTTCTCGCCCTCGCTGCGAAGCCAGTGCAGCTCGATCTCACCCCAGTTGCCAAAGCGGTGACCGAGGGTGGTACTGACGCTGTTATTCTCATAGCCATCCTTGTCGGGATCGGTACCGTTCTGGATATCGATATTGTTGCTGACCAGGTGGCTCGCCTGCAGGTTGAAGTGGCTGCCGTTGGCACCGCCACTGATTCCGCCACTAAAGGTCTGGGTGTCGAAGCTGCCGTAGCCGAGTTCAAAGTTGCCGTCGATGCCATCCCGACCGCGACGGGTGAAGATCTGCATCACGCCACCGATCGCCTCCGAACCGTAGAGGCTGGAGCGGGGTCCGCGCACTACTTCGATGCGTTCGACCTGTGCCAGTGGAAGGTTGGCCAGTGCGACAGTACCGAGTGTGGCTGAGCCGACACGAATGCCGTCAATCAATACCAGCATGTGGTTGGTGTTGGTGCCACGCAGATAGAGGCTGCTCTCCTTGCCATAACCACCCAGGGTGATCAGCTCTGCGCCCGGCAGGGTACGCAGCAGCTCGGGCAGGGTGGTGGCCTGACTCTGATCGATCATCGCACGGTCGATAACAGAAACGGTGGCAAGGCTCTCGTCGACGCTTTGCGCGGTGCGCGTGGCGGTGATGACGATGGTTGGAATGGTGTGGTTTTCAGCCAGAGTGGGCTGGCTGGCCAGTATGAGTGTGGCCAACAGGCCGGTGATAAGACTCTTCATGATTCAAGTTCCCCTGCGCACGCCCGCGCAATTGGTGACAGTTGATCAGCGTGTGGATGGGGATTTGGGAGGGAGAGGGTCGAGTACCTGTCCGCACCCGTGTCACCCTCCGTAACACTGAAGCTCATGCAGCAGGCCGGTCTCCGGGCTCACGAGTGGATTGCTCCGAATCGGCGCCTTCCCGTAGTGAACTACAGTGGCATTGTGCCGATCTTCTACTCGTTTACCGTTGCGGGGGCAGCACCGGGATTGTCGATTGAGTCGACGCACCGGTTTCCCGTTTCACTCTGGAAAAGATATTTCCAAGAGCACCTGAAGCAGGCGAGACTCTACGTCGTGCCCGCTTCAGGTGTCAAGTTAGGAGGGGTGCCGCTTAATACAGGAGAGGGCATTAAGCGGCGAGGTGTTGGCTGAAATCAGGGACGGATCTGATCGATGCTGATTGCAATCGAGTCGGTACCGTTGGGGTCTAGCGGATCGCTGACTCCTTCCAGGTCGCCGCTCTGCGCGATGGCTTGCCCCGACTTGGAGAGGCGTGCGCCGATCACTACCTGCGGGAATGATGAGAGCTTCATCTCCGCCATCATCGCCTGGGCATCGCTCAGCGTTACAGTGATCGGTAGATCGCTCGCCTGCTTGCGCACAATGGCCAGTGGCATACGAGGCCCCTGAGCGGCACGAGCGTAGACAAAGAGTGTATCGCCGGGGGCTGCCAGTGCCTGCAGGGTGGAGTCGAGGGTGACGCTGACCGAAACGGTGGCACCCTCAGTGGCTGCCGGAGTAGCGGCTGCTGGTGCAGGATGCGCCGCTGCCATCTGGCTGTGCTGTTCGGGATTGAGTTCCGCCTCGGCCTTGGACAGTGACTCGGCGATCATATTGCCCATCTCGGTGCCGGGTTCAATCATGGTGGTCAGCTTGCGCCAGTGTTCAACGGCGACCGCGAAGTTGCCGTCCTGATAACCGGCCACACCGGCGAGCCACAGGCCCTTCTCTACTTCGGGATCGAGCTTGACCGCCTTGTTGAGGATCTCGGTCGGCTTGCCGCGCAGGTCACCACCATTGGCAACACCGAGCGCCTCGGCGTAATCGACCAGTACCGCACCGATCTCACCGTTGATGCTAACGGCGCGTGCGTAGGCCTTAACCGCATCGTCGTAGCGCTCCAGCTCCATGTAGGAGCGGCCCAGCATCACCCAGCCCTGCATATCATCAGGCGTCGCCTCCATGCGTTTCTCGAGGCGGACGATCATGTCGTCCAGGTTGCCAATCGCTTCACCGTTGTTGCCGCTGGCCTGAGCCTGCTGAGTCTCAGGTGCATTGAGGAAGGGGATCAGACGGTGTGAACCGAGCTGCAGGTAGAAGGCGATCGCCAGAATCGGGGTGAACAGGGCGACAGCAATGGCGGTCACGCGGCTGCTCCCTGCTGCTGCCTGTTCAACAGGGGCATCTTCTGACTTTTCAGAGATGTCGTAGAGCAGCTCATGTTCAAGCTCGCTATTGGCGGCATCGAAGGTCTCCTGTTCGAGATCCCCGGCCGCCTGTGCCGCCTCAAGTTCGGCGAGGCGTTCGTGGTAGATGGTGATGTTGAGTTCGCGACGCTGCGCGGCATCGGCTGTACCACGTCCAAGCAGTGGCGGTACGACAAACAGCAGGGCAGCTATGGTCATGCCCGCGATAAGTAACCAGAAGGTGATCATGAATCTTTCTCTTTAAGGATGTCCTGGAGTCGCTCACGCTCTTCATTGCTGAGCGGGGCGTCGGCTGTAGCGGTGCGACGACGAATGAAACGGATCAGCATGAAAAGCCCAACTGCGATCAAAACCAGTGGGCTGAACCAGAGAATGTAGGTGCTTGGTTTAACCGGTGGGCGGTAGAGAACAAAGTCGCCATATCGCTCGACCATGTAGTCGGTGATCTGGCTCTTGCTGTCACCTCGCTGCACCATCTTGTAGACCTTGTCTCGCAGATCCTGTGCCAGCTCGGCGTTGGAGTCTTCCAGATTCTGGTTCTGGCAGACCAGGCAGCGCAGTTCCGAACTCAGCTCCTTGAAGGTCTGTTCCTCCTCGGGGAGTTGAACTCATAACTATTAATTGCTGCGTGCAATGGGAGAGCGAAATTAACAGAGCGTAGATAGCTAGTCGTGTGATCATGATTCCTTCTCCAGCTGCAACATAAGCGGTTGGAGGATCTCTTTCCAGACTTCTGGGGTGACTGCGCCGGTGTGTTTGTAACGAATAGTTCCTTTGCTGTCGACGATAAAGGTTTCTGGTACAGCGATGATTCCCCAATCTATTCCGACATCGCCCTTTTCATCAAAGCCACTGGCTATGTAGGGATCACCCAAACGGTTTAGCCAATTAACAGCATCTACCTGTTTGTCTTTGTAGTTGATGCTGAAAATGGGGACTTTCTTATTGGATAACTCAACAAGGAAGTGGTGCTCTTGTTTACAGGCAGGGCACCATGAGGCCCAGAAGTTAACAAGTGAAACCTTTTTGAAAGATCCGAATCAGATAAGCGCAAGTTAGGCTGCTTAACTCTAGGAAGATCAAAGGCAGGCATTGGTTTGTCTTTCAGCGCAGAGGGAATATCTCTTGGGTCTTTGCCCAATCCAACTAGGAAAAGTACCGCCATCATGATGAAGATAACTAATGGGATCAGAAAACGGGCCATCAGGAGTTCGCCTCCACAGTTTTATTCTTCTTAGAGCGGTAGCGGCGGTCACTTGCTGCGAGCAGTCCACCAAAGGCCATGAAGAGACCACCAAGCCAGAGCCAGCGTACAAACGGTTTGTGGTAGACACGTACCGCCCAGGCGCCATCGTCGAGCGGTTCACCGAGTGCAACGTAGAGATCGCGGAACAGCCCCGGATCGATGGCCGCCTCGGTCATCGGCATCCGTTGTACGGTGTAGACGCGCTTCTCGGGACGCAGTACCGCGACCTCTTCACCGTCGTAACTGACCCGAACCTCACCGGTGTTGGCGATGTAATTGGGGCCCTGAGACTCTTTGACGCCGACAAAGGTAAAGGTGTACTCATTTTCGGTGATGCTGTCGCCAGCCATCATCTTCACGTCGCGCTCGACGCTGTAGGTGCTGGTGAGGGTGACGCCGACGACAAAAATCGCCACGCCGAGGTGGGCGAAGGTCATGCCGTAGTGGGAGCGTGAGAGCGAGGCGAGGCGCGTGAATAGCCCCTGCTTGTTGCGCGTGGCGTGCTGCATCTCCCTGGCAGAGGTGAGAGCAATCCAGATAGCCAGCGTGACACCCAGAATGACCGACGGTGCGTAATCGCTGTAGAAGACCGCGACCAGAACCACTGCCAGCAGCACGGCGGTGGCGAGTAGCCAGCGCAGCTGGTGAACAAGGACGGGTACAGATTGCTGTTTCCAGCGCGATAGCGGGCCGATACCGATCATAAAGGCGAGCGGTGCGGTGAGTGGTAGGAAGACGCTGTTGAAGTAGGGAGGTCCCACCGAGAGCTTGCCGAGGCCGAGTGCATCGATGATCAGCGGGTAGAGGGTGCCAAGCAGGATGACACCAGCGGTGACCAGCAGCAGCACGTTGTTGATCAGCATGAACGCTTCACGCGAGACCAGCTTGAAGCTGCCGGTGCTTTTAACCTGTGGCGCGCGCACGGCGTAGAGCACCAGCGAGCTGCCGACCACAATGACGAGGAACATGAGAATGAAGACGCCGCGTGCCGGGTCGGTGGCGAAGGCGTGTACCGAGGTCAGTACACCGGAACGGACCAGGAAGGTGCCGAGTAGACTGAGCGAGAAGGCGAAGATCGCCAGCAGCACGGTCCAATTCTTAAAAGCACCGCGCTTCTCCGAGACGATCAGTGAATGGACCAGCGCAGTACCGACCAGCCACGGCATGAAGGAGGCGTTTTCGACCGGATCCCAGAACCACCAGCCACCCCAGCCGAGTTCGTAGTAGGCCCACCAGCTACCCAGCGTGATACCGAGGGTAAGGAAGGCCCAGGCGATCAGGGTCCAGGGGCGTGACCAGCGAGCCCAGGCGGCGTCGAGACGTCCACCGAGCAGTGCGGCAATCGCAAAGGCGAAGGCGACGGCAAAACCGACATAACCCATGTAGAGCAGCGGTGGGTGGATAACCAGGCCGAAATCCTGCAGCAGCGGGTTGAGGTCGCGACCATCGGCTGGGATTGGCAGCAGACGCTCGAAGGGGTTGGAGGTGAGCAGCATGAAGAGCAGGAAGCCGATGGCGACGAAGGCGAGCACGCCCAGTACGCGGGCCACTACATCACTCGGTAGGCCACGGCTAAACAGTGCGACTGCTGCACCCCAGCCACTGAGCATCAGCGCCCAGAGCAGCAGTGAACCCTCATGCGCGCCCCATACGGCCGAGATGCGGTAGATGGTTGGCAGCGCGGTGTTGGAGTTGTGTGCCACATAACCGACCGAGAAGTCGTTCATGATGAAGCTGTAGGCGAGACAGAGGAAGGCGACCATCATGAAGAAGAACTGGCCGTAGGCGGAGGGGCGGGCTACCGCCATCCAGCTGCTGTTGCCACGGAAACTGCCGACCAAAGGTACGAACGACTGTACTATTGCCAGGGCCAGGGCCAGGGTCAGGGCGTAGTGCCCAAGCTCAGGGATCACTTGGCGGCCTCCGTTGCAGCGGCGCCAGCAACGCCCTCGTTATGTGCCTTTTCCAATGCCTCAGCGACCTCGGGTGGCATATAGTTCTCATCGTGCTTGGCCAGTACCTCATCGGCAACGAAGGTGCCGTCGGCACCCAGACGGCCCTGGGTAATCACGCCCTGACCCTCCATGAACAGATCGGGCAGGATGCCGGTGTAGGCGACGGGCATCTCCTTGGCGTTATCGGTGACGACAAAGGTGACGGTGAGGCTCTTACCGCGTACCACGCTGCCCGGTTTGACCAGACCGCCAAGACGGAAGACATGATCTTTAGGCGCCTCGCCGTTGGCCACCTCAGTAGGCGAGAAGAAGTAGGAGAGGTTATTGCCCAGCGCGTTGAAAACCAGTACGGCGGCGACCGCCAGTACACCCAGGCCAGCGACAATCAGGCCCAATCGTTTATGTCTTGCTTTCATTCAGTTTTCCACCAGATCTAAATAGTTGTGATTGGGAAGTCCCTATGCGGACTCCTTCTCCTCGGCTGCGTTGAGACGTGCGATGCGCGAGACGCGCTTCAGCACATCGGTTCGACGCTTCTTGACCAGTAAAGGTTCAATAATCATTAAAACTGCGGTCACCCCGAAGGAGCCCCAGACGTAGAGGGCGTAACCGCCCATGGCGAAGAATTCACTCACACTGTTCATGATTTGATCTCCTCCAGCTCCTGCACCCAGGTGGTGTTGCGCTCACGCTCAAGGATGATGCTGCGCACACGGTAGAGTGCGACGGCGATGGAGTACATCCAGCAACCGAGTGCCATGATCAGCATCGTAATCAGCATGGTAGAGCCCATTGAGGAGCCCTCCATATTGATCGATGCGCCCTGATGCAGGGTGTTCCACCACTTCACCGAGAAGTAGATGATCGGGATGTTGATCACCCCCACCAGCACCAGGATCGCCCCCGCCTTGTCGGCGCGACGGGCATCGTCGATCGATGACTGCAGGGCGATGAAGCCGATATAGAGGAACAGCAGGATCAGCTCCGAGGTGAGTCGAGCATCCCAGACCCACCAGGCGCCCCACATCGGCTTGCCCCAGAAGGCACCGGTCCAGAGGGCAACGAAGGTGAACATGGCGCCAGTGGGTGCCAGAGCGCTGGTCATCATGCCGGAGAGACGGGTGTTGAAGACCAGTCCCATCGCCGCCCAGCCAGCCATGATCAGATAGATAAACATCGACATCCAGGCGGCGGGCACGTGAATAAAGATGATGCGATAACCCTCACCCTGTTTGTAGTCGGTGGGTGCGATAAAGAAGCTCATGTAGAGACCGACGGCAAGCAGTATCACGGCCAACCCGGTAAACCAGGGGGCGAGTCGACCCGCCAGCGGGTAGAAGGTGGTGGGCGAGGAGAATTTGAACCAGTTAAGAAGTTTTGTGCTCATCGTTGTTTAGTCTGTCCCTTATCGTCAACCCAGCATCCTAACGGTGCGTGGCTCGATCGCCAACCATGTTCACTCAATGGATACTCGCAGGGCCGCAGCCGTTGCCAGTGGTGAGAAGAAAAATGCCACCACGCCAAAGGCGCCCAGCATATAAAGGTGTCCTGCACCGCCCAGTCCTGAGGCGTGTGCCTCGACCGCGCCGGCACCGAAGATCAGTACCGGTATATAAAGAGGGAGAACCAGCAGCGAGACCAGTACACCGCCACCGCGCAGCCCCAGAGTGAGTGCCGCGCCGATTGCACCAATCGCGCTCAGTGCCGGGGTGCCGAGCAGCAGAGTCAGTACCAGCACGCCGAGTGCGTCGACGCTGAGGTCGTACTGCAGACCCAGTACCGGTGCCATGATCACCAGTGGCAGTCCGGTTACCAGCCAGTGGGCGATCACCTTGCCAAAGACCAGCATAAAGACGGGTTGTGGGGTGAGCAGCATCTGCTCCAGGGTGCCGTCGGCGTGGTCGGCGGCAAAGAGTCGCTCCAGCGCCAGCATCGAGGCGAGTAGCGCTGCGACCCAGACGATGCCGGGGGCAATCAGTCGTAGCGTATCCATCTCCGGGCCGATACCGAGTGGGAAGAGGCTGACGACGATGACAAAGAAGAAGAGGGTGGTGAAGATGTCGGAGCGGCGACGCATCGCCAGGGTCAGGTCGCGACGGATGATCCACAGTAGCGCTTCAAACATCAGTTGCGCCCCCGTTTTTTCAGTAGCAGGCGCTTAACGTCGTCGGAAATCATCTCCACATCCTGGTGAGTGGTGAGCATCACGATGCCACCGCCATCGACATGTTTGCGGATCACATCGAGCAGGAAGGCGACCGCCGCCTTGTCGAGGGCAGTGAAGGGCTCATCAAGAATCCACAGCTTCGCCTCGGTTACTAGCAGACGTGCCAGTGCAACACGTCTTTTCTGACCAGCAGAGAGCACCTTGGTGGGCAGATCCTCATGGCCCGCCAGTCCCATCTTCTCCAGCGTATCCCACGCCTGCTTCTCGCTGATCTCGAACCCATCCAGTACGCAGCTGATGCGCAGGTTTTCGATTCCGGTCAGATCCTCTTTAATGCCCGCATGGTGACCGATGTAGGTCACCTCGCGGGTGTACTCCTCGGCAAGCGATCGAATCGACTCCCCGCACCAGTGGATTTCGCCATTGGAGGGTGAGATCAGGCCGCAGAGGGTACGCAGCAGGGTGGTCTTGCCGGAGCCGTTGGGCCCTTCGATCAGCATCGCCTGTCCGGATTTCAGGGTGAAATCGAGATCGGAGAAGAGCACGCGGTCATCGCGTGTGCACTCTAATGCGTGAGCCTCAAAGAGAGGCTCGCTGTCTCTGGTTTCTGCTGTGGGGGTCATGTAAAGGTCTTTCTGCTGCGCCTATATAGTGCGTCTTGTCGTGCCCCATTGTAATGATCAGTTGGAGGATTGCTATAGCACGGGTTCTCAAAATTATAGGGGGTGATTCGTAGTCTTGAACTCTGTCATGTCACAAGGCTGAGTGGGTGGCAGAGGTGGCGCAAATGTCACGTGACGTCACTTTGAATAGGGAATTAAATACCTTACTATCGGTTGGCTTTTTTAGGGACGATATCTGGGACGACATGAAGCTTAATACCAAAACAACACTCTTCTCGAGCGGTTTGATGCTGATCATGCTGGTAGTGCTGATCGCCGTGAGCCTGCTCTCCTTTCGCCAGTTCTCGATTATCTCGGCCGAAGAGCACGCCAAGACGGCTGCTGAGATGGTGCGCGTCGGTCTGACCGAAATGATGGTTAACGGTGTGATTGATAAGCGTAAACAGCTACTGAGCCGGATCTCAACGGCTAACGGACTGAGCGGTGCTCGCGTGGTCCGAGGACCAGAGGTGGCCAGTCAGTTTGGTGAGGGTCTAATCGAGGAGCGTCCTCAGGATGAGATTGAATCTAGAGTGCTCGTATCAGGCAAACCGTTCTATGGTCTCATAGACGTGGAGGGCGAACCGCTCTTCCGCAGTACCATCCCTTTTGTCGCCACCGGCAAGGGTGAACCCAACTGTCTCGCCTGTCATCAGGTGGCGGAGGGCACGGTGCTCGGTGCTGTCACCATTACCATGTCAATCGCCCATCTGAAACAGAGTGCATTGCTCACGGTTGCAGCGATGTCGGTGGCGGTGGCGCTGTTTGCGGTGATGATGATTGTGCTGTTTCGCCGCATGACCCGTCCGCTGGTGAAGACCGCGAGTGATGTTCAGCACGCCGTAGATACGGCGCTTCTAGGTGATTTTACGACTCGCATTGAATGCCTGACCAACGATGAGATCGGGGACATTGCAGAGCGCTTCAATCAATTGAGCGATTTTCTCGATGCGGGTCTGGGCGAGATCCGAGACCCGGGAGTCGCTATTTTGCGAAAGTTTGTTTTGGGCATCCAAGCCCAAGCAAGCGGCAAATACTTCACGCGACCGTTTATGCCTGCGGCGCCCGACGTCCTGCGTACGTTGCGTAATCACCTCTTCGCGGCTCTACACAACTCCCTCAGTGACTCTACGCCGACATAAAGCCGCTGCTGCATCTTCTTCGTCGTCGCTCGCGCTCTCAACTACGAATATGCGAGACGGCGTCGACTATCGCGGACTAACCGCCCTCGCTTCGCTATCCATGGCGGTCATCGAACGTTGCACAGCTGATTCGCTGCAAACCCTCCGGTAATGAAAATATGCTCACCAATACCACCATGATGGTCGATGGGCTGGTGGCCGCCGCACAGTTTAAACAGGCGATCGAAGAGGATGAGAGTAAGGCCGAGGTCTACCAGCGGCTGGTGCGGGTGCTGCAGGAGAGCTTCTATCTGGAGCGCTTCTCGATCTATGAGGTCGCGGCGAGTAAAAACCGCATGTACACCGTCAGTGTCGATAGCGATGAGAGCATGGATTGTCGCTGGTGTGATCCCCAGATTCTGATCCGCTCCGAGACCTGTCGTGCTCGCCGCACCGGCCACACCATCGACTCAATCGGTTCACCACAGATCTGTAACGCCTTCCATCCTGGGGAGGGGAACGAGAATCTGGAGCATATCTGTATTCCCGTCATTCAGTCGGGCACGGTCGGTAGTGTGGTGCAGATGGTGATCGATCAAGAGGCCGGTGCCGACTATCAGCAACTGGTGCCGATGATCAATGTCTATCTGCGTGAAGCGGCACCGGTTATCGAGGCTAAGCGCCTGATGGATACGTTGCGCGAGTCGACCATGCGCGATGCGATGACCGGACTGCACAACCGCCGCTTCCTCGAGGAGTATGTGGAGACGCTGGTCTCCAGTAATGCTCGCCGTGATTCCGATATCTCGATACTAATGCTTGATCTCGACTACTTTAAGAAGGTCAACGACACCTACGGTCATGATGCCGGTGATACCGTGCTTAAAGAGATTTCAAAGGTGATGAAGAAGGTCGTGCGAGCGGCTGATCTAGTGATTCGTTACGGCGGTGAAGAGTTCATGATCCTGCTGCAGGAGACGGCAGGGGAGAAGGCAGATGAGGTGGCAGAGAAGATTCGTGCCGCCGTAGAGGAGCTGAAGGTGCAGTTGCCGGGTAACGTACTGCAGAAGACCATCTCAATCGGTGTCTCCAGTTTCCCCGATGATAGCGAGACCTTCTGGCAGGCGGTTAAATACGCCGATGTCGCCCTCTATAAGGCGAAAGAGCAGGGGCGTAACCGGGTAGTGCACTTCAAGCCGGAGATGTGGACGGACGAAGAGGATTATTGATGCGCTTGAGACGAGAGGTTTATCCGTGCAGGTGAAAGTTGATCGTTGGTGAACTCAATAGTTTGCTGAGGGTCCAGGCAGAACGATGAGATGTTCTAAATGGTTACCTATTGGTTGCTGAATTCAACCTAAGAGGGATTTATAAGAGATGAAGAAGCAGATTGTAGGTCTGGCAGTAGCGGTCATGGTTGTGAGCGGTCTGATAACTGAGGGCCGAGTCGATGCGGCTGACAACGAGCGAGAGGCCGTGCGGGAGGCGGCGCAGGGTTTCTATGCGGCACTTAATCAGCTGTTTGTCGGTGAGCTGGAGCCGATGAAGGCGGTCTGGTCACATCGTGAGGATGTTACCTACATGGGGCCAGGTGGTGGCATACGACACGGATGGAAAGCGGTCTTGGCCGACTGGGAAGTGCAGGCGGCGATGAAGATGGGGGGTACGGTAGAGCGAAGTGATATGCGTATCACCATCGGAACTAATCTAGCCGTTGTAACCGACTACGAGATTGGCAAAAACCTGACCGCTGATGGGAAGCCGATGGAGGTCAAGATCAGAGCGACGAATGTGTTTCGCAAAGAGGATGGTCAGTGGAAGATGATTGGCCACCATACCGACCTGCTTCCGTCGCTGGTGAAATAATCGTATTTAGAAGTCTCTGAGAGAAGTAACAAACGCTCTCTATGTTCTATAAGTTGATCAACAAATGAGGGGTGGCCTATATGGCCACCCTCATTCGCTGACCGCCATGGAGAGCGAAGTGAGGGCGGTTAGTCCCCGATAGTCGACGCCGTCTGCCTATTCGTAGTTGAGAGCGCGAGCGAACGACGGAGAAGATGCAGCAGCGGCTTTATGTCGGCGTAGAGTCACTGAGGGAGTTGTGTAGAGCCGCGAAGAGGTGATTACGCAACGAACGCAGGACGTCGGGGCGCCGCAGGCATAAACGGTCGCGTGAAGTTTTGCTGTTTGCTTGGGCTTGGATGCCCAAAACAAACTTTCGCAAAAATAGCGACTCCCCGGAAAGTGGGGCCCTAGGTTGGATTGATACCTTCGCTATTCCGGCAAAGGCAAAGAATGTTAGTGCAGCTTATAAGTGGATTAACTTCGTATCAAAGCCTGAGAATGCAGCGCTTATCACTAATAGTGAAAAGTATGGTACGGCATCGAAGGATGCCGCTAAATATTTGGAGGCTTCCATTAAAGCCGATTTTGAACGGTACTTCTCAGAAGCGGATATCGATAATATCAAATGGCATCCTCCAGTTCCTGCGGGTTTCGACAGGATTGAATCAAAGGCGCTAGATAGGATTAAAACTGCTAACTAAAGGCTGAACATGAATGGTCATCCCAAATGAAGTGCTTCATTTTTGGGTTATTGTTGAATGTCATGGATTTGTAAATGGGAAACATATTAGAAGTAAAAGGCCTGTCAAAACATTTTGATGATTTCACAGCCGTTAATGATGTTGGTTTTTCGGTTGAAGAGGGTGGTTTCTTTTCTATTCTTGGTTCATCCGGTTGCGGCAAGACGACCCTTTTGCGCATTATTGCAGGCTTTCAACAGGAGTCGGAAGGTGATGTGATAATCCACGGCCAATCCATGAAGGGTGTTCCCCCTGAAAAGCGCCCGGTCAATATCGTATTTCAAAATCTGGCGCTCTTCCCAATGATGAATGTCAGGAAAATGTCGCTTTTGGGTTGAAAAGACAAAAACTAAAAACAGCAGAGATCAATTTAAAAGTTAACGAGATGTTAGAGCGTGTTGGTCTGCAGGGTTATGAAAATAAAAAAGTCACAGACCTGTCGGGCGGCGAAAGGCAGCGAGTGGCTATTGCACGATCCCTGGTGATGAATCCTTCCATATTGCTACTTGATGAACCTCTTGGCGCTTTAGACAGAAAACTCAGGGAGCATATGAAGGTCGAGCTGAAGCTACTGCAGAAGGAGATAGGCACAACGTTTGTTTATATTACCCATGACCAATCGGAGGCTTTAGTGATGAGTGATAAAGTCGCCGTCATGCATGATGGT
Source organism: Candidatus Reidiella endopervernicosa (assembly GCF_013343005.1). GTDB lineage: Bacteria > Pseudomonadota > Gammaproteobacteria > Reidiella > Reidiella endopervernicosa. Next base: position 3,006,272 of record NZ_CP054491.1, on the reverse strand, counting down.
CAGTTTGAACAGATCGATACACCACGTAACTTATATAAAAATCCCCAAACATCATTTGTCGCAGGTTTTGTCGGTGATACGAATCGCTTTGAGCTGCAGTCAACCGCAGGTGATTCAATGATGACCAAGGGCGGATGGGCTCTTAATAGCTCAGCTGCTTCTGATTCTGACCTTAAAGAGCTCTATATTCGTCCCGAGGCATTGATTATCAGCCCCTCTAATGGTCTTGGTGATCTTGTCCGATTTGACGTTACGATTGAAACCATTCTTTTTGATGGATCAAATACCAAGCTTTCCACGATAGTTAACGGCAGTAGTGAGGAGCTTTTGATATCGGTACCACAAAATGCCCAGTTTGATGATATAGAAGAGGGGCACCGGTTGAGTGTTGGTATCCACCATGATGACCTGAAATGTTTTTAGTAGGCTCATGATGAAACTCAATAATAACAACCATAATCTCACCTTTTATTTGCTGATTGTCCCAGTTTTGACCTGGCTTCTGTTTATGATCGTCATCCCTCATGCCGAACTACTTATCAGTTCATTTCAGATAGAAGATGATATGGGTGGCATGGTTTTCAATCGCTGACCGCCATGGAGAGCGAAGTGAGGGCGGTTAGTCCCCGATAGTCGACGCCGTCTGCCTATTCGTAGTTGAGAGCGCGAGCGAACGACGGAGAAGATGCAGCAACGGCTTTATGTCGGCGTAGAGTCACTGAGGGAGTTGTGTAGAGCCGCGAAGAGGTGATTACGCAACGAACGCAGGACGTCGGGCGCCGCAGGCATAAACGGTCGCGTGAAGTTTTTGCTGTTTGCTTGGGCTTGGATGCCCAAAACAAACTTTCGCAAAATAGCGACTCCCGGAACAATTATATTGAATTCTTCACTCAAAAAATCTATTGGCTGACATTTGTAAAAACAGCGACCTATTCGATCGTGGTCACACTGTTGGCCTTCATTGTCGCCTTTCCTGTTGCGTTCTATTTAACGAAGGTCGCGTCGAAGCGAAGCGCCAGTTTTTTGATGTTGCTATTGCTTATTCCCCTTTGGGTAGGTGAGCTGGTGACGGTTTATGGCTGGATGGTACTGCTTGGCGATCATGGTGTTATTAATCATCTACTGATGACGATAGGAGTCATCAATACCCCCCTGAATTTACTCTATACCGATTTCAGTATGGTGGTAGGTCTGCTTTATATGTCCGTGCTGTTTATGGTGATCCCGATTATGTCCACGCTAGAAACTCTGGATGACTCACTGATTGAGGCAGCCTGTGATCTAGGCGCGACTAAATGGGCTATATTCACACGCTGACCGCCATGGATAGCGAAGCGAAGGCGGTTAGTCCCCGATAGTCGACGCCGTCTGCCTATTCGTAGTTGAGAGCGCGAGCGAACGACGGAGAAGATGCAGCAACGGCTTTATGTCGGCGTAGAGTCACTGAGGGAGTTGTGTAGAGCCGCGAAGAGGTGATTACGCAACGTACGCAGAGACGGTCGGGGCGCCGTAGGCATAAACGGTCGCGTTAAGTATTTGCCGCATGCTTGGGCTTGGATGCCCAAAACATGCTTCCGCAAAAATAGCGACTCCCCGAAGAATCATCATCCCCTATTCAATGCCGGGAATTGTTACTGGCTCAATCATTGTGTTTATGTTGGTTATTGGTGATTACCTTGCGCCTAACTTGTTAGGTGGCAAGAGTTCGTTGTGGTTTACAGAACAGATATATAATAATTTCCTCACAACATTCAACTGGAATGAAGGAGCTGCATTCGGATTCTTACTGCTCATGTTATCTTCCGGTATTATCTGGATTGCCCTGAAATTATCTGGCCAAAAACTAGAGAAGGTGGGGTCATGATTTGTTCGCTTCCTAGCTCGCCTTTCTACCGAATCGCCTATGGTTCTTATGTTTTTCTGTTCTTTGCGTTTTTAGTTATGCCCCTGCTTGCCATCTCCGTGTTGGCATTTAATGATTCCAACTTTATTTCACTGCCCTGGAACGGGTTTACACTAGACTGGTTTATTTCATCGTCTGATGACAGGCAGGGGATTTTTGCTGATGAGGAGCTGATAACAAGTATTTATACCAGTCTCAGCACAGGCTTTTCGTCGCCGTCCTATCCACTCTTGTTGGGACGATTGCAGCGCTACTCTTTGAAGAAGAGGAGTTCCGATTAAAAGGCTTGCTGTACTTTCTGGCTCTGGCGCCCCTGGTGATTCCCGGTGTTATATTGGGGGTCTCTATATTGTTGACCGCGACAGCTGCTGGAAATCATATTGAGAATGCGTTGGGTGTGGATGTTGAGTTGTTTAGACCCAGTTACTGGCTGGTTGTTCTGGGGCAGTTCTCCTTTGCCGCGACCTATGTCATGTTGCTTGTTTCAGCGCGCCTGAAAAAAATTTGACCGTACGCTGGAAGAAGCAGCACTGAGTCTTAAAGCGACACGCCTAGAAGCGATATGGTATGTAACAATCCCTTTTCTTCGTCCAGCGATCATCGGGGCTTTTGTGGTTGCCTTTATATTAAGCTTTTCCAATATAAACACGACGATCTTTCTGATCGGTTCAGATCCTACCTTGCCTATCGATTTGTATTCACGGATTCGATTTAGTTCAACGCCTGTCTTGAATGCAGTTTCACTCTTGGTTGTGCTGACAATCAGTGGTTTGGCTATCATCAATTTCTTTACTAATCGCTCAAATAATTGAATGGAGTCAGAATGAAACTACCCCGCTTATTTCTGAGTCCTGCCGAGCTCAGATGTTCGTCCGATCAATGCTGCGGTGACTACAATGCTCGGGTACATTGGGAATACGAAGAGAGTAGTGGCACTCTTGCTTCTGGTGTTGACGGAATTCTCTGTGTTGGCTGATAACTGATGAGAGCAAATAGGATGAAGCTGGTACCACAAGCCAAAATCGTAGCCATCTATGTGATCGTCGGTTCGTTATGGATCTACTTCTCGGACATGGTGATTGGTAACATATTTGGCTCGGCTGAATCGATCACAGCCGCACAAAGCATCAAAGGGTGGGCGTTTATCGCGGTGACTGGCGCGATGTTGTTCTATTTGATTAATCGAGCTGTCGATGCCTTGACGAAGGCAAAGAATGAAGTGGTCGAGAGTTATGAGCAGACGATGCAGGGATGGGTCCAGGTCATGGATTTGCGTCACAAGGAGACCAAGGACCATACTGAACGGGTAACAAGAATGACGGTCCGCTTTGCAAGGCTCGCAGGTATAACCGATGAGAAGGCACTCAAGCATATTGAGCGGGGGACGATGCTCCACGACGTGGGAAAGATCGGGATACCGGATGCTATCTTGATCAAGCCCGGCAAGCTCAACGAGGAGGAGTGGACGCATATGAAATTGCACCCCTCAATCGCCCATGACCTACTGTCAAAGATCAAGTTTCTCGAAAACAGTCTCGATGAACCTCCCCAGTTTAACGGGTACTTTTAATAAGCGACAATGTCGCCATAGGAGTATCAAATGACTAGAAAACGCAAGCCATATAAGACCTACACCAAAGAGTTCAAATTAGAAGCGGTTCGCCTGATGGATGAGTCTGATAGACCAGCCACTGATATCGCTATGGAGCTTGGTATTCGGCGTAATCAACTCTACAAATGGAAAGAGCAGTTATCCAACAAAGGAAACAAAGCCTTTGAAGGTCCGGGAAGGCCAAAGAAGCAGGATCAAAGCGAAGTCACCACCCTTCGCCAAGAGAATGAACGGCTGAAAGAGGAGCTTGAAATCCTAAAAAAAGCCGCCGCGTACTTTGCGAGGGATCTCAAGTGAAGTACGCCTTTATTCAATCGCTCAGCACAAAGCATCGAATTATACGGCTCTGTCATGCGCTTGATGTATCAGTGAATGGCTACTATTCATGGTGCAACCGACCTGAAAGCAAGCGCTCCATTGAGGATCGCCAGCTCACCGCTAAAATAAAGCTGTTTCACAAGGCAAGTCGGCAGATCTATGGATCGCCTCGCATCCATAAAGATCTGCAAGAGATGGGCGAACGTGTTGGTGTTAATCGTGTGGCCAGACTGATGAGGGCAAATGACATTGCATCTAAGATGGCTAGAAAGTTTGTCATAACGACTAACTCAAAGAACACGATGCAGCCCGCGCCAGATCTGCTTAAGCGAGAGTTTGATGTGGAAAGACCTGATAAAGCCTGGGTCTCTGACACCACCTTCGCTGACCGCCATGGATAGCGAAGCGAAGGCGGTTAGTCCGCGATAGTCGACGCCGTCTGCATATTCGTAGTTGAGAGCGCGAGCGGACGACGAAGAAGATGCAGCAGCGGCTTTATGTCGGCGTAGAGTCACTGAGGGAGTTGTGTAGAGCCGCGAAGAGGTGATTACGCAACGTACGCAGGACGGTCGGGGGCCGTAGGCATAAACGGTCGCGTTAAGTTTTTGCTGTTTGCTTGGGCTTGGATGCCCAAAACAAACTTTCGCAAAAATAGCGACTCCCCGGCATACCGACGCGGCAAGGGTGGCTTTATCTGGCCGTCATCATTGATCTCTATTCAAGGCATGTCATTGGCTGGGCTATGAGCAACAATAATAACACTCTACTGGTGAAGGACGCACTCACGATGGCTATCTGGCGAAGAGGCCGAGTAGAGTCTGTAGTTGTGCACTCAGACCAGGGCAGAACCTATACTTCAGGTGACTACCAGAGGCTGTTGAAAGAGAGCTCATTACGCTGCAGCATGAGCCGTAAAGGTGAATGCCTGGATAATGCGGTGGCGGAAAGTTTCTTCGGTACACTTAAGACCGAACTGGTAGATTACGAAGATTACAAAACCAAACAGGAAGCAAAGCAGAGTCTGTTTGAATACATCGAAGTCTTTTATAACAGACGCAGGCGTCACTCGTACTTGGGGTATGTAAGTCCTTCAGAATACGAGGCAAAGTGTGCCTCTTAATTATTTCATCCGTTAAACTGGGGAGCCTCAGATGAAATATAACCCTTCCTTTGTGTGATTCTGGCCGCTTCGTTCGGATAATTGAGGTCAGTGAAATAACTCTCTGCCTATCACTCGTAGCGTCATGAGGTAAGGGCGGTGCTCTTTATATGGCCTTTATAAATCCTTTGTAAGGTGGCTGCTTATCCTCTGGTCACGTGGCTAAATTAACTATGCCACTACACAAGAATGGAGTATCAAGAGCTAAGTTTCATCTGACCCCACTTATTCCAAACCCAGCCCCGAAAATCATTCCATTTATAAACTTCTTAAACATCTATTTTCCTTATATAGGCCTAACGTTCACGATAACAGGCAAACGTAGTGGCGGTTTAGCTGTGCTAGCGTAGCGATAAGCACAGCTAAAGTGCCGCGGAGGTTTGTCCTTGTTGATTGGCTTGTTAGGGCATTTAAGCCTCATAACTTTAACCTTTATTCAATATGGTGCGGGAGAGGGATTTGCACCCCTCTCGTTCCTCCTGGATCTAGCAGACCATTCATTAGTGATAATCTCTCATTTGGGTTGAAAGTGTCCCAACTAGGCCCGCAGAAACGCCACCCCGCACCAAACGCATGTAAACAAAACGATTGAATTTTCCATAAACACCTCCACTAGAGTTTTCACTTTTCTTCAACGCTCACTTCCAACCCAAACAAGATACTCACACAAATTTCAAAATCTACTGTTACCTCCAAGCCTTTTTAGTGTTGCCCTAACGCTTTGCAAGGGCGCGGAGCCGCATCGCGGCGGAGCGTCCCAGTGAGCGAGAGCGAATGACTTGAGCTATTTGTTAGGTGCAATTTACCATGCTGCACTTATTGCCCTTCCAGATAGAGAAACCATTCGTTCAGTGCCCTTGTCATCACTGATTGGGATGGCCTTGATCATTTTCTTTGGAGGCTTTTATACCATTTAGAGCATATGTATGCTAAATCCGCGAATGCAGGACTTGAAGAAAGATATGACACTCGCTGACCGCCATGGAGAGCGAAGTGAGGGCGGTTAGTCCCCGATAGTCGACGCCGTCTGCCTATTCGTAGTTGAGAGCGCGAGCGAACGACGAAGAAGATGCAGCAGCGGCTTTATGTCGGCGTAGAGTCACTGAGGGAGTTGTGTAGAGCCGCGAAGAGGTGATTACGCAACGTACGCAGGACGGTCGGGGCGCCGCAGGCATAAACGGTCGCGTTAAGTTTTTGCCGCTTGCTTGGGCTTGGATGCCCAAAACAAGCTTCCGCAAAAATAGCGACTCCCCGACTGTCTTTAATCATTTCAGGGTCAATTAGAAAATAGAATTCGCCAGACTCTCCCAGGTTAATGACTTCACTCGACATTTGTTCTATACGCTTTTGCATCATCTTTGATGGTAATGACAAATTAGGGTTTTGTTTTTTCATTATGTCTGGAAAAACTGGTGCCATAAAGTCAACCAACCACCCTTCAGCGATAATCCAGCCATGGAATGCATTGCTATTACTCACCAATTCATCACCTGAAAATTCACCAAATGTTAGTGCGTTATCATTGCCCAGATGGTAACAACATGAACCAGCGACTGCTTTTGCATCTATCTTGTAGTGATCTTTCAGTATCTTTGCGCCATAAAATGCAAAAGAATGTACAGGAGACAGTAGGATCGGCACCTTCATTTAATATGATTGCATTGATAGTTTTATAAATGCGTTCATAGTCTTTCATTTTATTAGCACTATATCTCCCTGCACCTAACGTTTGAATTAAGGGCGATGCGCGTCTTCTGCGCAGCGTCCAGCACGCGTCTTTTGCGTGCGCACTTGAATGATTTGTTATGTGTTTTTGCTGTTAACATCTCTCGAATAGCTTCCAATGGCAGCCTCCATTGCCTTTAGTGTCGTATATATACATATTTTCTTTGATTGAGCGAATCACGATTACATCATTAACTTTTAAGCCAAATTGATCTGGTATCCTGATACCAGCCTAATTTCTCTCCTCCAATAAAGCGTACTTCATCTCCAGGCTCATAGGGACAGGAATCTCGACTTATATCCATTATTGATAATCCTTATTACACATAACGCCATACACCAGGGCGCCGCTGTGCGGCGTCCCAGCCACGGAGTGGCGAACTGGGTGTACTTGTTAGGCATAACCATCAACTACTGAAGTGATAATAATTTGTTTTTACTAGCTTCACTCATTGTAATAAAGCCATCCTTGCAGTGTTGGCTAGCTGCTCTGAATGTTTCGGCACACCAGTCTTTCTGTTTGTTTTGACTTGACTTCGTATTCCATCTATTAAACTTAAGGGAGGACTTGAGAGACGCGCCTGTTGTATCTTAAGAATAGCGTCTGCCTGATTTGACCAACCTTGACTACGCATGCTTGGAGCCCTTCTTTTCTTAGTTCTCTTAGCTCATGATTCATGGGTTGGCATGCTTTCATATCATGAAAATGATCAAAAGCTTCAGAGTAAGCAGCATTTGCATCAGAATCAAACCCCTTATGCTCTGACAGTATTGCAAGAATAGAAAGAATGCCGATTATTCCAGATATCAGAATTACAATTGGATTCTCCAAATAGTCCATTGTAAAATCAATACTGATACCCCAACAAATAACCCAAGTGTGAAATAGACTATTGAGGACATCCAAAGACTATCAAGTGCACTAATTACAGACATAGCCATGCCAGATAATATGCTGATACAAGCGATAGCTATGCGGATGCGTAAATTAATCTTATTTTGCCTAACAGTAGATTATGTGGGTGGCACATATAATGCGTTATGTGACCGGCTCGTATAATTGCGTTATGCCGCCAAAAGTTCTCACTTCTGCGGGTGTGTGTGTTGTATTACTGAGGGTGTTGTTGTGATTATGCATCCTGCAGTGCCTCTTCCTGTTGTTTGAGGGCTTTCGCTTGAATGGCTCTGTTATTGTTGTGTCTCTCAGGCCGTGGTTCCGAGGTTATACAATTTCTGGGTCGATGCCAAATAGTGGGCTGATTGGATAGGTAGGTGTTATGGATAGCTGGTTTTCAATGAGTCTCGGCGATGCCATGTTGGTTGGACCGGCGCTGGATCGGCTCGAGGCGCTATTTTTGGCTGAGCTGGAAAAGGGTGTCACTGCGGAGGATGTGGCGCTCTTCGTTCGCCATGAGTCGGAGGGGCGGCTCCATTGTGAGGTTATGGTCTACTTCTCTCCGGCTGCGTTCAGTGTGGCTGAGGCGGTTGGTGCTGCTCCCTGTGGTAAGCCTGCCTATGCCGGGTTGAGTCTGCTGGCTGGTTCTGAGGCGTCGTGGTTAGTTCTCTTTTCGTAGAATGAAGGCTGATACGGTGATTATTCAAGCCTTGTCTGGCAGGGTGCAGTAAATGGTTATCTGTGGGGCTGTCATATTGCTATGTGTGCCCTGAGATGCAGTTTGTAGCGTTAAAGTGACTGCTGGCTTGATTGAGTGGTTGCTGTGTCTGTACGATTCTGAAAATACCTGTTTTCATTCGATCTCAGTTGTTGTGTGTGATGTGTATTGACCAATCTTATTGGTCGGTTTGTATATTGTTGAGAGTTTTATGACTAGCAGCTGTGTGGCGAGGCTTTGAGAGTGTATGAGTGTTGATAAGCCTGGTTTTGGTGATTACACCTACATACAAGGGATCGATGGATTGCGTGCGATTGCCGTTCTGGCGGTCATGCTGTTTCATATTGATGCATCACTGCTCCCGGGTGGATTTGCAGGTGTTGATCTCTTTTGTTATTTCAGGGTATGTTGTCAGCGCCTCATTGGCGAAGGAATCAACCCGTAGCCTGCTGAGTTTTTCTACCCGATTCTACGCTCGTCGTGTTGTTAGAATCTTTCCTGCACTTGTCCTGTGTCTGCTTGTTGTCTCTATTGTCACGACTCTCTTTGTACCAGAGTCGTGGTTAAGTAAGACGAGCAAATACACCGCCTATTCGGCCTTCTTTGGGGCGAGCAATCTCGCGCTTGTGTGGTTGAACGATGGATATTTCTCGCCCAGAGTTGAGTTTAACGCCTTCACGCATACCTGGTCCCTTGGCGTTGAAGAGCAGTTTTACCTCTTCTTCCCGCTACTCTTCTTTGTATGGTTGCGCTATAGAGATAATCGTTCACTTGTAGGGGTTGTTGCTGTCTCTCTATTGCCGCTACTACTGGTTATCTCGTTGTGGTACTCGTGGTATCAAACCGCCGTAAGCCCGGAGAGGGCTTTCTATTGGTTGCCGAGCAGGTTCTGGGAGTTGGCCTTTGGTGCGATGTTATATCGTTGCCATTCAAACGGACGTCTTCTGCCTGAATCTAAAGGGAAAGCGCGTCTTTACCTGCTTGTTGGCGTTCTACTGGTTGGGGCGGGTTTTGCGTTAACCGATGAAAGTCGGTTTCCGATTCCCTGGGCCTTGGCCTCGGCAGGTGGCGCACTGTTTCTCATTGCAGGTGTTGTTAACACGTTTGATGAGAGGCCGGTGATTCAACGACTGCTTGAGAGTCGTGTGCTTGTCTATATAGGGAAGACTTCCTATTCACTCTATCTGTGGCACTGGCCTGTTTATGTGCTCTTGCGATGGACAACGGGCCTCGAATCGCTTTCTGAGATTGCGTTTGCCATCGCTGCCACATTCGTTCTGGCTATCACTTCTTATCACCTAGTAGAGAGGCCGCTTAGGAGAGGTGTCTCTCCAAAGACTCAGCCGGCTGGACGAATTGTATTGGTAGGTACGTTATTGATTGTTACCAGTTTCGCGGGTTCATATTCTGTGTTCAATGCACACTCAACGCTCAGTATGAGTGTGACTGCGGATAAGCGGATTTGGTACCCCATGCGTGGCCCACTGAAATGAGTGGTAACCGAGAGGGTGTGTTGGTGGAGAATAAAATCTATGTGTTGGGCGATTCGCATGTAGAGGCCTATTCAACGCTACTGCAACAACTCTCTGATGAGTTTGGAATCAAGATCGTTAAGTTATCTCAGGGAGGGTGTGGCGTGGCGGGCCTGCTCGGTCCCACTATGGCACGAAATAAGGCGTGTGCCGATAAAATCAGGAGCGCTCTGTCTGTCATCGAGTTAACAGTGGCACCCGGAGATATTGTTTTTCTGGCCTCATTGAGGACCAATCGATTTGGTGACCAGTGGGCCGCATTCAGTGAAGAACGAATTGTGAGTTCTGTCTCGAGTGATGCTGCTGCATCCTACAGAGAACAGGGGCTTCAGGAGGCGATCGAAATAATAAAATGGCTTGAAAGACTACCGGTCCACATCATCATTGATGCTCCAAAACCGATCTTTAAGTCTCCCGCTTTTCGATGCTCGGACTGGTTTAATAATGCTAATCCTGTCTGTGAGGGCAGGCTCTCGATTAAGCGGGACTATCTGTTATCACATCGTGAACCGATCATGGAGTCGCTGCGCGTGCTTGCTGATAGATTTCCCTTCTGATTGTATGGGACCCTTTTCCGTTGCTCTGCGCTACGGAGACCTGCTCAGCAATTGCTGAGGGAATGCCGCTCTATTTTGATGGGGATCACCTCAGTGCGCATGGTAATCGTGTGTTATATCCATCATTTAGGTCAGTCGTGGAGGGGTTTCGCTACGGCCATAGTAGCTGATGTTGCCTGTTTGTTGAGGTTCTCTGTCGCACGGTAAACATAAAATTGTCTTGGGCGGTGCTTTAAAAAGCTCCTCCTCCATCTCACGATAGACAAAGTGTGCATTGGAATAAGTGGGGTCAGATGAAATATAACCCTTCCTTTGTGTGATTCTGGCCGCTTCGTTCGGATAATTGAGGTCAGTGAAATAACTCTTTGCCTATCACTCGTAGCGTCATGAGGTAAGGGGCTGCACTCTTTATATGGCCTTTTAAATCCTTTGTAAGGTGGCTGCTTATCCTCTGGTCACGTGGCTAAATTAACTATGCCACTACACAAGAATGGAGTATCAAGAGCTAAGTTTCATCTGACCCCACTTATTCCGAGCGTCAATTTGATGCGCTGGTTAGGCGCATCAATGTTTTATTGCTAATTTTGTATACATAGATATTGCTCAATACTATCAATATAGAAAGAACTCCTACTCCAACAACTGCATTAATGGTTGGCGGCACATATAGCAACCACAGGCGTGTAGAAACTAAAACAACTACAACAATTACCGCTATTAATACTGATGCTATTCGAATATTATTAACATTAGAAAAATACAAAATCAGGCTGCTTGGAATAGCAGAAATAAGCGACATTGCTACATATTCAACTAAATCTACGATAGTGGTTAGTACTATCGATAAAGTAGGATTAATCTCGCGGCTCAGTCCGGCATCCAATGTGGCTTTTCCAATAGGATATAATATTTCGTTTATATGAGGATGAGCCAAAGCCCAAACACCCATAAAAACGACCGAACATAAAAAGCTTATACCAATCAGCAGTAAGTATTTACTATCTGGTTTATCCATTCTTGTATACGCCTAACGATTAAGTTCAGCCGAGAGGAGCCGCGTAGCGGTGACGAATCGGTGGAACGACTGGTGATGCGTGAACTCACCACCATTACTCAAAAATTTCCAATGTCTTAGAGAACATCTCATCTTCTAAATAGAAGGCCGCCCCTAGAACATCACACAATATTTACATACTGCTTTCCTTCAACCAGATTTTCTTCTTCGTGAGTAATTATGTAATACCCGCCAGGTATAAAATTCACAAAGCCAGTTCCAATTCCAGCAACATCCAAAACTTCGCCACTTTTCTCTTTTTGCCTTTTAATACTTCGACGACATCAAATTTAACCAAGAGATATTTAGCGTGTTTCCTATCTTTTATATCTTTAAAGAACTCAACTGCATTAATTTTGCCACATAGGCAACATTAGATTTTTGATAAGCACTTTCCGGCGAATGATCTCTAGGGCATTGAAATGAATATGCCTGTGACGAAAATACCAATGATGTAATTAATAGTAGTTTGTTCATGATATTTTACGCATAACAGTAGATTATGTGGGTGGCACATATAATGCGTTATGTGACCGGCTCGTATAATTGCGTTATGCCGCCAAAAGTTCTCACTTCTGCGGGTGTGTGTTGTATTACTGAGGGTGTTGTTGTGATTATGCATCCTGCAGTGCCTCTTCCTGTTGTTTGAGGGCTTTCGCTTGAATGGCTCTGTTATTGTTGTGTCTCTCAGGCCGTGGTTCCGAGGTTATACAATTTCTGGGTCGATGCCAAATAGTGGGCTGATTGGATAGGTAGGTGTTATGGATAGCTGGTTTTCAATGAGTCTCGGCGATGCCATGTTGGTTGGAGCGGCGCTGGATCGGCTCGAGGCGCTGTTCCTGTCGGAGTTTGAGAAGAGTGGTGCTCCTGAGGCGATGGCGCTCTTCGTTCGCCATGAGTCGGAGGGGCGGCTTCACTGTGAGGTTGTGGTCTACTTCTCTCCGGCTGCGTTCAGTGTGGCTGAGGCGGTTGGTGCTGCTCCCTGTGGTAAGCCTGTATATCAGGGGCTGAGTCTGTTAGCTGGTTCTGAGGGGGCGTGGGCGGTGCTCTTTCCTGAGAGGGGCAACAAATAGGCTCGAAGGTACCGGAGTCAGTATTGATTCCGGTACCTGATTGGCGAGCGCCTAAAACAGCTCCTCTTCCATCTCCCTATATACAAAGTGTGCATTGGAGCCCTGGTTCTCTTCGTAGAGCCGTGTCTCCTGCCAATCCTTGAAATCGGCGCTCTCTATCGCCTCCTGCATATCGATATCGTTTTCGATGGCGTTGCTCATCAGGGTGCGTAGGCGCTGCATGTAGACGAGGGTTTTACTGACCATCGGGAAGGGGGCGGTCTGTGCGCTGCCGTGGCCGGGGACCATCAGCTTTGCGTCGGCAAACTTCTCCAACAACCACACCTGACCTCTGACCGACTTTTCGCTCGACCCGTCGGCCATGTAGGTGGTGCGCTGGTTAAAGGCGAGATCGGATATCCAGATAACCTTTTCGTTGACCTGTTCGACGACCAGATCACCGAATGAGTGGTGACGATCTACGTTGTAGATGTTGAACTGCTCACCGCCCAGTTCGATTGTTTTTGAGGAGAAGGTCTCGCCACCAATCAGAATGTCGGGGGTGATGGGGGAGAAGCCGGCCATATCCTTCGGCAGAAGTTCGCGGCGGTAGTTGACCGAGTGGTCGATTAGGTCGGATTCGAGATAGTCGATCGTTCCCTCGTGACCGATGATGGTGACCCCCTCGAGGCGTGCGAAGGCGACTGAACCGTAGCTGTGGTCGGGGTGGTTGTGGGTGATGATCAGGTAGCGGATCGGTTGCTCGGTCAGGCTGCGGATGGTGGCGATCATCCGTTCGCCGAGTTTGGGTGTGCCGAGTGAGTCGATAACCACTACACCCTCATTGGTGATGACAAATCCTGCGTTACCGTTCCAGCCTCGGTTATCTTCATCGGTGAGTGCAATGCTGCCGTAGAACATGAACGTATCACGTGCGATCTCATAGTAGGGGAGTGGTTCGCTATCAGCCGCATCGGCCTTGAGCACATGGTTGGGAATCTCTTTGGTGTTAATGACTGATCTTGGTAGATAGGGGAGCTTGAAGTCGACGCTGCTTTGATGTGATGAGATGTCAGCGGTAACGGTTGTCTGTGAGGCTGGGGCAGCGACAATCGGTGCTGGTGTCTGCGGCTCTTCGTCACGATTACCGAGTAGTGCAAAGAATGGGATCAGGGCGACGACGATTAATAGTCGCTGGCTACTTCGGCGCATCGAACTCTCCTGAGGCAGTTAATGGTCTGAGTATAGCTACTGCTCGAGTGGCTAGCGTGGCATGAAGTAGCGTTGTTCATCGTTGGCGATCTCTATGACAGGGTGGGCATAGAGTTCAGTGAGGGTCTCGCTGTTGACCACCTCATCGATCGGACCATGTAGTGTCACGCCATTGGGCAGTAGCAGCAGGGCATGGTCACAGAAACGCAGTGCCAGATTGATGTCGTGCAGTACGCTGATCAGTGCGCCATCCGCTGCGCTCGCGACTGCTTTCAACTCATCAAGCAGGGTGACCTGGTGGTGCAGATCGAGGTGGTTGGTTGGTTCATCAAGCAGTAACAGCTGTGTCGACTGTGCCATTAGCGCGGCGATGGTAACACGATGCCGCTCGCCACCAGAGAGGGTGTCGACCATGCGTGACTCAAAACCCTCCAGCGCCACCTGCTGCAGGGCACGCTGAGCGATTTCGATATCCTCTTCCCCCTCCCACTGCCAGCGATCGAGGTGGGGGTGACGACCGATGAGTACCGTCTCCAGAACGGTGATCGGGAAGGGATCACTACTCTCCTGGGCGAGTAGCCCGACAACCTGCGCCAACTGGCGACGTGGCCATGCCGAGAGCGGTTGCCCCTTGATGGTGATCTCGCCTTGTTGAGCGAGGCGTACTCCGGCCAGGGTGTGCAGCAGGGTGGTCTTGCCCGCACCGTTGCCACCGAGGATTGCCCAGCTGCTACCGGGAACGATCTGCAGTGCTAGATCATGACAGACAGTGATGCCTGCAATCTCGACCACGAGTCCCTCTGTCTGTAGCAGGCTCACTGACCGACCCCGTGCGCAGAGCTACGTCGTAACAGATAGAGAAATAACGGTACGCCGAGCATTGCTGTGACCACGCCAACCGGTAGCTGTTGTGGTGCGAGTAGTACACGGGCGAGCGTGTCGGCGAAGAGCAGCAGGGTGGCTCCGAGTAGGGCAGAGGCAGGAATCAACAGTCGATGGTCTCGGAAACCACTCAGCCGCAGTAGATGCGGCACGATCAGCCCAACAAAACCGACCGTGCCCGCCTGTACCACCGCCGCAGCGGTCAGCAGTGAGGCGAGCAGGTAGACGCTGAAACGCAGCCGGGTGACATCGATACCGAGGGTGGTCGCCTGCAGCTCACCGTGGGCGAGGATGTTGAGATTGCGTGCCAGGGGCAGGGTGAGCAGCAGGCCGATGATCAGGATGATGAGCGCACCCCATGGCGAGCTGCTATTGCTCAGATCGCCCATCAGCCAGAAGAGCATGCCGTGCAGGTGGTCGGCGGGGGAGAGGGTGAGGATAAAGCTGATCAGCGCCCCCCAACCAGCGGCGATGACCACGCCGGTGAGCAGCAACCGCGAGGGTGACCAGTCGCCCTTGCCGCGTGCCAGACCGAAGACCAACGCCATCGCCAGCAGTGCACCCAGTAGTGCGCTGCCGGTCAGCCAGGCACCGCCGAGGCCAAGCAGGATCGAGAGTAGTGCAGCAACCGCTGCACCACCGGAGATGCCGAGGATATAGGGGTCGGCGAGAGGGTTACGTAGTAGGACCTGCATCAATACACCGGCCAGTGCCAGCAGTGCGCCGGTGGTGGCCGCTGCAACCGCACGCGGCAGGCGCAGCTCATAGAGGATGGTCTGGTGCAGCGGTTCACCGCTACCGCTGAGGGTGGCGATCAGCTCTGGAATGGTGAGATCGACACTGCCGCTGGCCAGCGCAAACAGCAGCCCGACCAGGGTTGCGACCAGCAGCGGTAGCAGACGCAGCAGCCACTCTCCCTGTTGTTTAGATCGCTGCGCCACCGTCGCGTTGTCTCTACTGTTCGAGATGCAGCGAGATGATCGGCCAGCCACGCTCGGTGGCGTTATCGGCCAGCTGCTGGTCGGGATCGACCGCGACCGGGTGAGTCACTTTCTCCAGCAGCGGTAGATCGTTGTGCGAATCACTGTAGAACCAGCTCCCCTCCAGGTTATGCCTCGTCTCGGCCAACCAGCTATCGAGACGCTCCACCTTGCCGTGCTGGAAGCAGGGGGTGCCAGCGACACCGCCGCTGTAGCGACCATCGACGATCTCGGGATCGGTGGCGAGCAGGTTGTCGATACCGAAGGCGGCGGCGATTGGCGCGGTCACAAAATGGTTGGTAGCGGTGATGATCAGCAGCGTGTCGCCCTGCTGGCGATGTTTCTCTACCAGCGCCTGGGCAGGTGCCTGGATGAGCGGTGCGATCATCTGCTCCATAAACTGACGGTGCCAACCGTTGAGTGTCTCCATGTCGTGCTCGGCAAGCGGCTTGAGGCTGAAGGCGAGGAACTCGAAGATATCGAGCGTGCCCGCCTTGTAGGCATCGTAGAAACGCTGATTTTCACGCTCGTAGTGGTCGCCGTCGACCAGACCCTGTTCGACCAGAAAACGGCCCCAGAGGTAGTCGCTGTCGCCCGTGAGCAGGGTGTTGTCGAGATCGAAGATGGCGAGGGCCAAGGTTGTGCTCCAGTTAGGGTGCTATTGGGGCGCCAAGGATACTGAGGGGCGGCTGAAAGGTAAAACGTTGGCGTATCAATGTGGTGGGCTATAAAACAATATCACCATACTCTAACTAATTGATTATTAT
Source organism: Candidatus Reidiella endopervernicosa (assembly GCF_013343005.1). Lineage (GTDB taxonomy): Bacteria > Pseudomonadota > Gammaproteobacteria > Reidiella > Reidiella endopervernicosa. The sequence goes on along the minus strand of NZ_CP054491.1, from coordinate 2,989,906 downwards.
GCCCGAATTGATTGTATGGGCGATTTTTGTCACAATGCGGCGCTAATAATTAGTGATAGAGAAAGCTGTAAGTGATTGATTCAGATGGATATAGGCCCAATGTTGGGATCATTCTAAGCCGTAATGACGGACGCCTACTGTGGGCGCGTCGCATCGGTCAGGATGCCTGGCAGTTCCCGCAGGGCGGCATCCAGCATAAGGAGTCGCCGGAAGAGGCAATGTATCGTGAGCTTTCTGAAGAGGTCGGCCTGCAGCCTGAGCATGTCGAGGTGGCGGGTGCGACCAAGGATTGGCTCCGTTACCGCCTTCCCAAACGTTTTATCCGTCGCAACCGTAAGCCGGTCTGTATTGGCCAGAAGCAGATCTGGTTCATGTTGCGTCTGACCGGCAGCGAGAGCGATGTACGTCTCGACTACTGCAACAAACCGGAGTTCGATACCTGGCGCTGGGTCGACTACTGGTACCCACTCAACGATGTGGTGCCGTTCAAACGCAGCGTCTATGAACGCGCACTACGTGAACTCGCACCGCTGGTTTTCCCCGAAGGTGCACCGCCAGAGCCAGCCCCCTATCCCGGTGGTCTGGTTATCAGCAAACCTTGATGGTTGATTTCCCCCTGCTGTCGATGGATTGTCACCCATGTTAGAAGTCCTGCGCCGAATCATTCAGGAGGTTAACGCCGCCGTTGACCTCTCCGATGCGCTCGAGATTATCGTCTCTCGGGTGAAGGGTGCGATGGAAGTCGATGTCTGCTCGGTCTATCTGACCGACCTCGATCATAACCAGTACGTTTTGATGGCGACCGATGGTCTTAACGCCGCCTCGGTGGGACAGGTGCGTATCGATTTCAGCAATGGACTGGTCGGCATGGTGGCCGAGCGCGAGGAGCCGCTCAATATTCAGAGCGCCAAGAACCACCCGCGTTATCAATATTTTCCCGAGACCGGTGAGGAGCAGTACTCCACCTTCCTCGGTGTGCCGGTGATTCACCACCGTGAGGTGATGGGTGTGGTGGTGGTGCAGCGCCATGCGGTTGAACGTTTTGATGAGGACGAGGTGGCCTTCCTGGTTACCATCGGTGCGCAGCTCTCCGGCGCGATTGCCCATGCCCAGGCCAGCGGCGGTATCGATGGGCTTCGTAAACGTAGAAGGCTCTCCGATGAGCGACCGATTTTAGGTGTCTCAGGCGCGCCGGGTGTGGCGATCGGTACGGCGGTGGTGCGCTATCCGCACGCCGATCTTTCAGCGGTACCCGATCGTCGTGCCGATGACCCAGAGGCGGAGGAGCTCGCCTTCCGCGCCGCCGTAACTGCCGTGCGGGTTGATATTGAGACCATCGTTGAGCGCATGCGGCCCGTGCTGCCGGCTGAGGATAGCGCGCTGTTCGACGCCTTTATCATGATGCTTGATGGTGACTCGCTGGTTGAGAAGAGTGTCGAGCGTATTCGTGATGGCAACTGGGCGCCGGGCGCGCTGCGTAACACCGTCGATGAGCATGTGAATATCTTCGAGGAGATGGATGATCCCTATCTACGCGAACGCGCCCAGGATGTTCGCGATCTGGGACGGCGCATTCTGCAATATCTGCAGGAGGGCGATACCACCCGCATCGACTACCCGGCCGATACGGTGCTGGTGGGTGAGGAGATCACCGCCTCGATGCTGGCCGAGGTTCCAACGGAGCGGTTGACCGGTATCGTCTCGGTGAGCGGCTCGCGCACCTCACATGTGGCGATCTTGGCGCGTGCGCTGGGTGTGCCGGTGGTGATGGGTGCCGATGATCTGCCGGTGACCCGTGTCGACGGGGCCGAGATCATTGCTGATGGCTACAGCGGCCGAATCTACGTCAATCCAGGCCCAATGGTTGTACAGGAGTTTGAACGACTGGTTCGTGAGGAGGATGAGCTTAGCGACGGCCTCAAGGCGTTGCGAGACCTTCCCGCCGAAAGCCCAGATGGGGTGCGTATTCCGCTCTATGCCAATACCGGCCTGCTCTCCGATATCGGACCCTCGCTTAATAGTGGCGCTGAGGGGGTGGGGCTCTACCGTACCGAATTCCCGTTCATGATCCGTGAGCGTTTCCCCAGTGAGCAGGAGCAGTATGAGATCTACCGCGAGGTGCTGGAGTCGTTTGCACCCAGGCCGGTAACGCTGCGTACCCTCGATGTCGGTGGTGATAAGGCGCTGCCCTATTTTCCTATCGAAGAGGACAATCCCTTCCTTGGCTGGCGCGGTATCCGCATCACCCTCGATCATCCCGAGATCTTTCTGGTACAGCTGCGGGCAATGCTGCGTGCCAGCGCCGGACTCGATAACCTGAATTTACTACTGCCGATGATCAGCAGTGTCGATGAGCTTGATGATTCGATCGATCTGATCGATCGCGCCTATAACGAACTGATCGAAGAGGGTGTGGCAGTGAAACGACCGAAGATCGGCGCGATGGTGGAGGTGCCCTCGGCGGTCTACCAGGCCGATGTACTCGCCAAGCGGGTCGACTTCCTCTCGGTCGGTACCAACGATTTGACCCAGTATCTGCTCGCTGTTGATCGTAATAATGCACGGGTGGCCGATCTCTACGACTCACTCCACCCTGCGGTGCTGCGTGCAATGATGCAGATCGTCGAAGGGGCGCGGCGCTTCGGTAAGCCGGTGAGTGTCTGCGGTGAGATGGCGGGTGATCCCGCCTCGGCGCTGCTGCTGCTTGGGATGGGGGTTGATAGCCTGAGTATGAGTACCGGCAGCCTGGCGCGGGTGAAGTGGGTGATTCGTACTATCGATGCGGAGAAGGCGCGTTCCCTGCTGCAGGAGGCACTGCTGCTTGAACGCAGTAGCGAGATTCGCGAACAGATCAATACGGTACTTGAACGTGAAGGACTTGGTGGTCTGGTTCGCGCCGGTAAGTAAGTAACACTCTGTGGCGAATTCAGCTAACAGATCCTAAACATCCACCCGGATGACACAGCTCTCAATGGTCCCGTCTGCATGCAACAGTAGACGACGATAACCGGGGCGCCCCGTATCGACCGATTCATCAATGGCAAACTCATCGCTGTTGACCTTGAACTGGGCGTTGGTTGAAGGCGTTCCGTAGAGTTTGATGCCGTGGTACTCCGCTTCGAACGCCTGATGGGTATGCCCCCACACCACCGCGCTCACCTGCGGATTGCGATCAAGCTGGTCGAACAGGGTGTCTCGATCTTCCAACAGCATGGTATCGAGCCAGCGACAGCCTATGGCTACCGCCTGATGGTGGAGAAAGATTAGTGTGGGTTGATTGGGATGCGCGCGCAGTTGGCTCTCCAGCTCAGCCAGCTGCTTACTGCCCAGGCGTCCGGATTGGCTATTGGTGTTGGAGCTGTCGAGCATCAATATCTGCCACCCATCCAGCTGCCAGACCATCTGATTCGAGAGACGCCCCGCACTGATTGAGGCGACTCGCTCAGGGGTGTCGTGGTTGCCGGGTATGAGCGCCGTATCGAGATTGAGCTCTTGAAGAGAGTGCTTTAAACGTTGATAGGCCGCGTCGGTGTCGCCGTTTGCCAGGTCACCGCTTACCACCAGTAGGTCAGCCTCTTCTGTGGCAACCTTTTCCAATACAGCCTGGAAACGTGATTCGATAGCAATGCCGTAGAGTTCGGCATCGGTATCGGCGTAGAGATGGGTGTCGCTGATCTGAATTAACTTGAGAGGCGAGGCGTTCGCCAGATCTCTTTCTGTCATGGTCTGCTCATTACGAAAGGGTGCTTTAGCACGCCCGTGGTGTGGCTAGCTGATGATCAGCTGTGCCAGCTTTTAAACTGCGGGGCGATGATGAGAGCGATTAGGGTAGCGAGCAGAAAATCCTGATTAACGCCAATGCGCTCGGCGTACTCGGTGGGCAGGTTGGCACCGATGGTGACGGTAATGACCAGCAGTGACATCGCCATCGGTTTACTTGCGGTTAGACCCGCGAGGATGACCGAGGCGAGAGCGGCATAGAGGTAGTTGGGGTCGATGCCGACACGCGCCAGCATGCCGTCGGAGAGGTTAACGGTGATGGTCATGAAGAGAACCAGGAAGACGAAGATGAACTTGATGATCGTTGAGTCGCCCTGACCACGATCACTCTTGCGCCGACCTCGGCTGCCGTTGCTCTTGCGTCGTTCGGTACGTTTGGCAGCCACGGTCATCAAGCTCCTTGATGAAAATTTTTGAGTTGCGTTGGTAGTTGTAGAGGCCGCGTCGTTTGAGTGGCAGCGCCTTGATATCGGCGTGGGCGAAGCCGCGCTCCCGAAACCAGTGAGCGGTACGAGTGGTCAGTACGAATAGTTTGTCGAGTCCCATGGTGCGGGCGCGTTGTTCGATCTGCAGCAGCAGTTCATCACCGCGTCCCGCATTACGGTAGGCGGGATGGGTGGCGAGGCAGGCAAGTTCACCGAAGCCCTCCTTACGATAGGGGTAGAGGGCGGCACAGCCGATAATCGTGCTGTCGCGCACCACAACACTGAAGTGGTCGATCTCGGTCTCGAGGCGGTCGCGTGAGCGACGCACCAGCACACCTTCCTCTTCCAGCGGTTCGATCAGCTCCAGGATGCCGCCGACATCGTCGATGGTGGCAGGACGGGTCTGTTCATAGTTCTCGGCAGTGATCAGGGTGCCGACGCCGTCGCGGGTGTAGAGCTCCTGTAGCAGCGCACCATCGAGACTGCGTTCGATGATGTGGGTGCGTTTAACCCCGCCGCGACAGGCGAGCATCGCGCTCTCCAGATGGGTGCGGGTATCGGCCGGTAGTTTGCGTCTGCCGCCAAGCAGGTCGTGGGCGGCCGAGGGGCCGAGCTGCTGTATGGGTTTGCGACGGCTGTCGCGCAGGGTGCGTTCTTCACTGAGGATAATCAGCTTATCGGCCTCAAGCTCGATGGCGACCGAGGTGGCGATCTCCTCTGCGGTGATGTTGAAGATCTCACCGGTAGGTGAGTAGCCGATCGGCGAGAGCAGTACCACGCTGCTGTCGCTGAGGCGTTGTCTCAGGCCGTCGGTGTCGACGCGCCGCACCTCGCCGGTGTGGCAGTAGTCGATACCGTTGTAAATGCCGAGTGGACGTGCGGTGACAAAGTTGCCAGAGGCGACACGTAGCCGAGCACCGGCCATCGGTGTGTTGGCCAGTCCCATCGAGAGTAGCGCCTCGATCTCCATGCGTAGCGTACCGGCCGCCTCTTTTACGCATTCGAGAGCATCGTCATCGGTGATGCGCAGGCCGTTCTCATAGCGGATCTCGGCATTTCGTGCCTTGAGACGTTGCTCGATCTGAGGGCGTGCGCCGTGGACCAGCACCAGACGAATGCCGAGTGAGTTGAGTAGCGCGATATCGTGAATCAGTGTCGGCAGCGTGGCATCGGCGACCGCCTCGCCACCGAAGAGGATGACAAAGGTCTTGCCACGATGGGCATTGATATAGGGCGACGAGCTGCGGAACGAGTCGATGAAGTTGTTGCTGTCAGTAGTCACGGTATCAGCTTGTTTTGTTTATTGGTCTTAGCTGAATAGTCGCATAGATGAGGTGTAAGACAAAAGCACCTACAGGAGGTGCCTCGATTACCTCCTGTGGGTGCGTCTGGTAGTTGCTTTGATGACCTATGACCTGCGCGTACCGCTAGGGAAGCTCTTCACCGCCACAAACCGGCGCTGAGTTGAAAACACCGGGGGCAAAGTTGACCTCGAGGTCGATACACTCCTCACTGCTGCCGCCGCCACTGGTCGCGCAGAGCGAGGAGCCGGAAACACACATCGCCAGCGCGATGCCGCCTGCGGCGAGTAGCGGGGTCCAGAGTGTGGCCTCACCACCATTGGCTTGCATCACGGTGTAGTCGGGCAGTGTGTTGTAGCCGAGGACGCGATAGGCGCTGATTGCACCGTTACTGAATTCGACATCGATGATCGCCCGCTCATTCAGGCTGTTGGTGTTATTGAAATTGAAAACGGTGGGGCTTCCACCCGGTCAAAGCGAAAGCCGTAGCCGAGACCGTTCTGGTGGCGCTGGGCCGCTCCGAATGCATGCTTGATGTAGGCTCCGGGAGTCGCTATTTTTGCGAAAGTTTGTTTTGGGCATCCAGCCCAAGCAAACAGCAAAACTTAACGCGACCGTTTATGCCTACGGCGCCCGACCTCCGCGTACGTTGCGTAATCACCTCTTCGCGGCTCTACACAACTCCCTCAGTGACTCTACGCCGACAAAAGCCGCTGCTGCATCTTCTTCGTCGTCCGCTCGCGCTCTCAACTACGAATATGCAGACGGCGTCGACTATCGGGGACTAACCGCCCTCACTTCGCCTCCATGGCGGTCAGCGGAGGTTGCGACCCCACCGTTAAGCTCGTCGGCCTGTGCTGCCGGTGCAACTAACAGTGCGATAGTGATGAGTGAGGTAAGAAGTGTGCGCATGGTGGTTCCCTCCTGCGTTGTTAGTTATCGATTTGAACTGAGTCTTTGCGCAGGCTAGCAAAAAGCGTGACGGCTGTCACAGTTTGGTTGGCGGGTCCGGTCTGGTTTGGGACTGTGGGGAGTCCCTAAGGGTGGGTGCAGAACTGCTCGATAAACTGGGCCAGCAGGTCGATGCAGGGCTGCAGTCGGTCGAGTGCCAGGTACTCATTTGGCTGGTGTGCCTGGGCGATATCGCCGGGCCCCAGGATCAGCGTCTCCATACCGAGTTGATCGAGGAAGGGGGCCTCGGTGCCGAAAGCGACCGTTTCGGCGGTGTGGCCGGTCAACTGCTCGGCAGCGGCGACCAGCTGTGATGTGCGTTCGAGTCGGTGAGCAGGTGCACCGCTAAAGAGTGGTCGGATCGTTGACTGCAGACCGCTCTTTAGCAGGGCGTGATCGACACGTTGTTTTAGTGTGTGGCGAAGTGCATCAATCTCCATGCCGGGAACGGGACGCAGATCGATATGCAGTTCGCACTCGCCACAGATACGGTTGGGATTGTCGCCACCGTGGATGTGACCAAGGTTGAGGGTGGGGAAGGGGGCTTTGAACTGTGGGTCCTGGTGCTCGCGCTGTAGCTGTTCGCGCCAGCGGATAATCTCACTCATCACTCGGTGCATGCCCTCGAGTGCACTGTTGCCGTAGCTGGGGTCGCTGGAGTGGCCCGCCTGCCCCTGCAGGTGAATCGCCTCCATCAGAATGCCCTTGTGGGCGTTAACAGGACGTAGTCCGGTCGGCTCGCCAATGATGGCGTAGCGCGCCTTTGGACGCCCCAGCTCAACCAGCGCTTTGGCACCATCCATCGAGCTCTCTTCATCGGCGGTGGCGAGTACGATTAGCGGTTGTTGCAGGGTGTCGATATCGAAACGGCGCACTGCCTCGATGATCAACGCAAAAAAGCCCTTCATGTCGGAGCTGCCAAGGCCGTAGAGACGGTGATCACGTTCGACCATCTTGAATGGATCACTCTGCCAGCGGTGCTCATCGCATGGCACGGTGTCGGTATGCCCGGCCAGTACCAGACCGCCCGGTCCGCTGCCGAGGGTCGCGATCAGGTTCGCCTTGTCGGTGTGACTCTCCAGCGTCTGAATCTCGATCTCAAAGCCGAGATCACCCAACCACTCGGCGAGTAGGTCAATTACGGCGAGATTGCCGCTGTCGAAAGCGGGCGAGACGCTACTGATCGACGGTGCGGCGATAAGCGCATGCAGCATCTGCATCAGGGTTGGGTTTTGCTGTTTCATGGATGGATTGTTGAATAGTTACCGGGGCAGGTAAACCTTATTATTGAAAGGCTACAGGTAACAGGTTACGAGCGTAGCCTGGATGGAGTAACACGCAATCCGGGAATTTGCAGAGATCGCCCCCGGATTACGCTTCGCTTCATCCGGGCTACGAGGCAGCCTATTGATGTAGGGTGGTTTGAGCTTCAGCGCGATGAACCGCAGGTTCGAGTCCTTTAGGGATGCCCACCAGAGACGGAATAGGGTGGGTATGTAGGTATAGGGTGGGTATCACTTCATTCAACCCACCCTACGAGTGAGAGGGTGATGCCGGTTTTCTAATCCCGTAACCCGTAACCCGTAACCCGTAACCTGATGCCTGTGTTTTAAAAACTCTGCTTGAGCTGGGCGAAGAGGCGGTCGTTATCGGCGATGGCGTTGAAAGGAATGCTCTCGCCTTCGTAGTAGTTGATTACACCCACGGTCAGTTCTAGTGCGTCGCGCAGGTCGTACTTGGCGCTGAGACGGGTGAAGCCGCCGCCATCGCCTGCCTCGCCAAAGGCCGTTCCGAGCAGGGTTACCTCAAGGGTGTCGTGCATGAAGTTGCCGGTGTAGCGTACTGCGGTCTCATACATGTTCTCCTTGATGCCATCGCCTGCCATCAGCGGATCGTAATCGTGGCTGTAACGATCTACCAGCTCCAGCGAGAGGCTGGTGTCCTGGAAGCCGCTGTACTCAACACCGAGTAGTAGATCACTGCGGCGCTTATCTTCACCGGGCAGAGAGCTGTAGCGCATTCCATCGAAATGGGCGGCCTCACCCTTGAGAAGCCAGTTGCCCAGCGCGATGTTGATTGCACCACCGACCATATCGGTCTCGGCGTGGCGCAGGCGCATGCCGACGGCGGGTACCATTTCGGTGTGGGGCTGGTCGCGGTAGAGGTGGGCGCCATAGAGGGAGAGATCCCAGCCACTGAAGTTACCGTTCAGTGCCACTGCGTACTCATCGGCACCATTGTTGTCAGGTACATCCTCCTGTGGCATTGGCATCGGGAAGGGGTAGTAGTCACTACCAACGGTGGGGCGTTTATCCATGCGTGATTCGTGGAGGAGGTAACCGCTGAGGTTCCAGCTGCCGAGATAGTAGTCGAGGCGAGTCATATTGACCGGCAGACGCAGGTATTCGATATCGGTCTGTCCCATCTGACGTTGGTCCATCGGATTGAGCAGGTCGGTGACACGCAGGTTGTCCGACTTACCCCACACCACGATCTGGCGACCGAGCTTGATATCAAAATTGGGTGTCAGCTTGCCGCGTAGGAATACCTCATCGAACTCGGCCTCGCTCTCGTAGTGTTCCAGCACCTCGTCGCTGTAGTCGTCTCGACCGTTGATCTCGTAGATGAAATCGTGGAAGGCGTGCCCCTTGATGACTCCCATCCACCCCTTGGCAATGCGGATCTTCAGCCCGAGACCGAGCTTGGCTCGCAGACGAGAGAAGCCGTGGTAGTCAGGTTCACCGGCCTGTGGTTCGTCGTGGGCGAAGTTGTAGGCGGTGCCCAATACGGCGGCACCAGAGAGCTGCAATCGTTTCGGTTTGACGGGCGGTGCTGCAGATCGGGCCGTGTTTCCCCCGGCGGCACTATCATCATTGCCAAAACCGTCTAATACACCGTTGAGATCATTCGAGCCTTCCGCATCCTCATCGAATCCATCCAGTACGTTATCGACTGTTCCTGCTTCGTCATCAAACCCTTCCATCACCGCATCGATTTCGGCGCTCTCTTCAGCGACGGCGCTCTGCATGGCAGGCAGAAGGAGTAGCGTGCCGAGTAGCACGGTGGTTGGCAGATAACGATTAGTGATCATGATGTTTGGCTTCCTGTCGATTGACTACATCAAACCCTTTTCGAGCTGGCGGATGGAGAAGAACTGCTCTTCGAGATCCTGGTTGTAACGGATATTGCTAAAGCCCAGTTCAGTCTTGTGCAGGGTCGCCTTGCCCTTCTTTGTGGTCATGGTCATCTTGGTGATGGTCCAGACGTTATCGATCTTCTCCAGTCCGCTCACGTCCTGATACTTGAGACGTTTGCCCTCGTTGGTCCAGTGCACTGCGCGTACCACGATGAAGTTGTCCTGGCGGACAAATAGCAGTGATTTTTTATAACCAGTCTCCTCGATCTCCTCCTGAGTCTTCGGTTTCGCCTCGATCATCCACACCTTGCTGCCGCGCACCTCGGCCTCTTTAACGATGCGGAAATCGTTGGCATCGAGATTCTTGCGAGTCATGTCGGAGTAGTTAAAGTCCGAGCCCATGAAGCTGCCGCTCTTATCGCTGGAGGCGATGCGTTTGGTCTTGCGCAGGGCCGGTAGGTAGAGCCACTGGTCATCGTCTTTCTCATAGGCGTCGTAGTCGTAGGTGAGAAAGGCGGTGTCTTGCACGTCGGCGGGGGTGAGGAAGAACATGATGCGCTGTTTATCTTCACCCTTATCCTTGTCGTAGCTACGGATTGAGCGGATGCGTTTGCTGCCGCCCTTGTCGATCAGGGTCATGGTCATGTCGGCGACGCGGTTATCGCCGTCGTCACGATCATCGACCTTCTGCATGATCTCGCGGGCGCTTATCTCAGCAAGTGCCGAGGCTGAGAGGAGTAGTGCAAACGCTGCGGTGGTCAGTTTGGTGAGTCTGTTCATGTTGATCTCCTGGAATCTGTGCTCAGTAGTCGCTGTCGTCATCGATCATATGTTTGCGATGCAGTACCGCCATCAGCGCTGGTGCGAGGAAGAAGTCGGCCAGTAGCGCCATGATGATGGTGAAGCCGGTCAGCAGGCCGAAGTTAAACAGGTTGCTCAGATCGGCAAACATGTAGAGGAAGAAGCCGAGTGAGAGCACCACGGTGGTGACCAGCATGGCACGACCGGTACCGAGCAATGTCTCCTCAACGGCGCGGTCGACGTCACCGGTTTCGTGGTGATAGCGACGGTAGTTGTGCATGAAGTGAATGGTGTCATCGACCGCCAATCCAATAGCGATGGAGCCGATCAGCATGGTAAACACATCGAGCGGCATGCCCACCCAGCCCATGATGCCGAGTGTGAGGATGATCGGGGTGAGGTTGGGGATCATGCTCACTAGACCGATTTTTATGTCGCCGATGAGCAGGATCATCATGAAGGTGATAACCACGGCAGCGATCACATAGCTCTGCGCCATACTGAAGATGGTGGCTCCCATGGTGCGTCCAAGCAGGGTTGCCATACCGGTACTCCAGACCTTCACCTCACTGCCCAGCTCCTCGCGGAAGGTGAGCTCAAGCTCGTCGATGAAGTCCTCGTAGAGCACGCCATCGACCCACGGCATTCTGGCCGTGAATCTTGCTTTGCTGAACTGTGAATCGACAAAATCCTCCAGATCATCGGAGCCTGAGTTCTCAAATAACAGCAGCTCCTGGGCGATCAGTTGACGATCATTGGGAATGGCGTAGAACTCAGCACGGTTCTCATTCAATGCCTTGTTCGACTCCTTGAGAATATCGGCCACCGAGAGGCTCTTGCCGACAAACAGCTCGCCGTGATCGATCGCCTCGACCTTCGGTCCGAGTCGGTCGAGCGCCTGCATGATCTTGGGTTCATAGAGTCCATTCTCCTTGCCGGTATCAACGATTACCTCAACCGAGCTGGCACCTTTCATGCGGCTGTCGACAAAGTCGGTTGCCATGCGAATCGGATGCTCTTTTTCAAACCACTCGAACGGTTTGTGCGAGAAATTGACCTGCACCGCGCCGGCCAGACCGACCGCCAGTACGACGGCACACACCACCAGAACCAGATTGGCGCGCTGGGTAGAGAAGTTGGCGATACGGACTAGCAGACGGTCCATAAATAGACGACTACTGCTGGCAGAGCCGCTCTGCTTCGCCTTGATTGGCATGATTGAAAGTAGCGTCGGCAGCAGTACCAGAGTGTAGAGCAGTGAGAGCATGACACCGGAGGCGGCGATCATGCCTAGATCACTGATGGGCGCGACCTCGGCACCGGCAAAGGAGGCGAGACCCGCTGCGGTGGTGATTGAGGTCATCGCAATCGCAAGCCCAGAGTGACCGAGTGCGTAGACGATCGCGCTCTCCTTGTGGTTCGAGGATTCGGTTGAACCATCCGTCTCGTCGTGCAGCTGCTGAAGCTTGCGGAAGAAGATGGTGAGCAGGTGGACCGAGGCACCGACGCCAACTGCAAGCAGGAAGGAGGGTAGAATCTGTGTCGGTAGCTTAAAGGGGATGCCAAGCATTCCCATTATGCCCAGTGTTGAGACGATTGAGAGTGCTACCGTCAGTAGCGGCAGGATCACACCGGAGAGGCGACGGAAGAGTAGAAACAGCGCCAGACTGACAGTCAGTAGCGCCAGCCCCATAAAGCGTTTCATGTTGTTCTGCATAGAGCGCTTCAGGGCATCGCCAACAACGGGAGAACCGGCGATCTGGATGCGAAAATCACTACCCTGATGACGTGCAATCACCTCGTTTACTGCCGCAATCAGCTCGCTGTTCTCGGCATCGGTGAGGAAGGGGCGGGGTTCGATCTCCTCTTCATCAGGCTCCTCAGTTGTAGCATCGATATCATCGAAACCACCCATTACATCCTCTTCAATACCCACACTCGAGTAGGCATCGGTGCGCAGTACGATGGTGGTGATGGTGCCATCTTCGGAGAGCAGCATATTGCGATAGACCGGATTGGCGAGCGCGCGAGCCTTCAGCTCATCCATCTCTTCCGCGGTCTTGGGTATCGTCTCGAGCAGATCCTCGACAATCAGCTCACCTACTGCTCCACGGGTGTTGCGGGCGTTGACCAGTGAGGTGATGTCATCGAGATAGGGGGTGTTGTCACGCAGTTCCATGTGCAGTGACTGCAGACGTTGCAGGAACGGGGTGCTGAACACCTCGCTGCCATCGATAGAGAGGATCACCATTTCGTCGCGGCCAAACTGCTCACGGAAGGCGTTGTAGTCGAGCAGGATAGGATCCTCTTCATGCAGGAACCCTTCGGTCGAGGTGTCCATGGTGAGGTAGTGCATCTGGCTGATGAGTGCTGCTGCAATCAGCAGCATGATCAGCAGGGCCTTCCAGTGGTTGCGGTAGATGAGTGCGCCGAAGCTCTCGAAGCCGTGTTCGATACGCTGACGAAAGGTGGTGGTCATGATTGGGTTTCCTGTGGCTGTGCCTTGATGGCGGCGAGGATCAGGTTGCCAACCTCGCGGCCCGCCTCCTCGGTAGTAATAAAGTGGCTCGGATCGTGTATCTCGGGATTGTGCTTGGCGTTGCGGTGTCGGATCGGCTCATTGGCAGAGTAGAGGGTGAGCGAGCCGACAATCATCATATGCACCATGAAGGCGTTGACTGGCCTGAAAAGACCCTGCTCGATACCCTGCTGGAGGGTGTCTGTCAGTGCGCCTAATACGCGCCCCATCTCCTGGACAGCACTCTCGGGCAGATTACGCCCACCGGAGGCGACCTCACGCAGCATGATCGGGGCCGCGTAGCGCACATTACCGGTGTTGCGCGCAAAGATCTCGACGAAGGCGCGGATACGCAGTTCACAGTCGCTGACCGTCTCTAGCGCCTGCTCGATGTCGTTGGCGGTGCGTTTAATTACGCGCGTCAGTACGGCGTGGTAGAGCGCCTCTTTATCACCGATCTGGTAGTAGAGGGTCGCTTTGTTGACCCCGGCGGCGCGTGCCAGCTCGTCGACCCGCGCACCATCAAAACCCTTCTCGGAGAAGACCACGGCGGCGGCCTCAAGGATCTCATCGATGGTGTTGCTGCTCTCTGCTGTTTGATTCATAAATCAACTAACCGTTTGGTTAAAACATTTGGTTAATTGTATTGAAATGTCGGCTCTGGTCAACAAAAAATTGACCAATTGCCGGTTTGACTGAGGATTTATTTTTACAAATTGTAATATTTCGCGTCTATACCCGATCTATTTACTAGGCTATGTTGGAATGTAAATAGCAATAACAGCAGAGGAGATGCGCTCATGAACACGACACAGATCAAAATGTTGCTGGTCTGGGCTGCTGGCCTGTTCCTGGTGGCAGCCTGTTCAGGTATGGCGACCTCAAATGAGCGTCCCGATACTGAGGCGAAGAGTTTCTGGTCCTATATGCAGAACAAGGCCTATCGTAGCCACTGGGATCTCTGGCCCGGTAAGGGTGAGAAGTACAAGGGTATTGAGCCGCACGGTCTGCTGCTCACCACCTATCTCAATGGGCCGGCTATTGATGCCTTGAAGATGAAACGCGGGGCAATGCCCGACGGTTCGATCATCATCAAGGAGAACTACATGCCGGACGGCAAGCTGGCGGCAATCACCACCATGTATAAGGTGAAGGGCTATAACCCGGATCAGGGTGACTGGTACTGGGTCAAGTACGATCCGAAGGGCAAGGTGCTGAAAGAGGGTAAACCGGCGGGCTGTATCGGTTGTCACGGCGCAATGCGTGGTAACGATTTTATTATGACCGGCAAGCTACGTTAGAGAGACACTTTGTCTAATCGGGGCATCTACCTATGCGGGTAGATGTCCTTTTACATTGTGTGGGCTGTATCGTTTTGGCTGCCTTGTTGAGGGAAATTTTTGTTATTCTTCTCCGCTTACTAACGATTTCCAGATTCTGTTGAGACCAAGCCATGCCTGAATACCGCTCAAAAACCTCCACCGCTGGCCGCAATATGGCCGGAGCCCGCTCGCTGTGGCGCGCCACCGGTATGACCGATGATGACTTCAATAAGCCGATCATCGCGGTGGCCAACTCCTTCACCCAGTTTGTGCCCGGTCATGTGCACCTGAAGGATATGGGGCAGCTGGTTGCTCGCGAGATCGAGAAGGCGGGTGGTGTGGCGAAGGAGTTCAATACCATCGCCATCGATGATGGTATCGCGATGGGTCACGACGGCATGCTCTACTCGCTGCCCTCTCGCGAGATCATTGCCGACAGTGTTGAGTACATGGTCAATGCTCACTGTGCCGATGCGCTGGTCTGTATCTCCAACTGCGACAAGATTACCCCTGGAATGTTGAATGCGGCACTGCGCCTCAATATCCCGGTGGTATTTGTCTCTGGCGGACCGATGGAGGCGGGTAAGGCGGTCGTGCAAGAGCAGACCGTGGCGCTCGATCTGGTCGATGCGATGATCATGGCGGCCAACCCCGATGAGTCGGATGAGGATGTGGCGACCGTTGAGCGTAGCGCCTGCCCAACCTGTGGCTCCTGTTCGGGTATGTTCACCGCCAACTCGATGAATTGCCTCACCGAGGCGCTGGGCCTTTCTTTGCCCGGTAACGGTTCACTGGTAGCGACCCACGCCGACCGTGAGCGCCTGTTTAAAGAGGCAGGCCATATGGTGGTAGCACTGGCGAAACGCCACTACGAGGGTGATGATCACTCTGTTCTGCCACGTTCAATCGCCAACAAGGCGGCCTTTGAGAATGCGATGTGCCTCGATATAGCGATGGGTGGCTCGACCAATACTATTCTCCATCTGCTGGCAGCTGCCGAGGAGGCCGAAGTCGACTTCACCATGGCCGATATCGACCGTCTCTCTCGCAAGGTACCGCACCTCTGCAAGGTGGCGCCGAGCACCCAGAAGTACCACATGGAAGATGTGCATCGTGCCGGTGGAGTGATCGGTATCCTCGGTGAGCTTGATCGTGCTGGGCTACTCAATAATGAGTGCAAAACGGTCCATGCCGAGAGCATGGCTGAGGCGATGGCGCTGTGGGATTTGCGTCTTACCAGCGATCCAAAGCGTAAGGATTTCTACCGTGCGGCCCCCGGTGGTGTGCCGACCACCGTCGCCTTTAGCCAGAACAAGCGTTATGCCACGGTCGATGACGATCGTGAGAATGGCTGTATCCGAGATCTGGCCCACGCATTCAGTCAGGAGGGTGGTCTGGCCGTGCTCTCGGGCAACATTGCCCTCGACGGTTGTGTGGTGAAGACTGCGGGTGTCGATGAGTCGATCCTCAAATTCTCAGGTCCCGCACGTATCTTTGAGAGTCAGGACTCTGCGGTAGAGGCGATCCTCGCTGAGAAGATTAAAGAAGGCGATGTGGTTGTGATTCGCTATGAGGGACCTCGTGGCGGACCCGGTATGCAGGAGATGCTCTATCCCACGACCTATCTGAAGTCGATGGGACTGGGCAAGGCGTGCGCGCTGCTCACCGACGGACGTTTCTCCGGTGGCACCTCCGGGCTCTCCATCGGCCACGTCTCACCCGAGGCGGCCGAGGGTGGCGCGATTGGCCTGGTGGAGGAGGGCGATACTATCGAGATCGACATTCCCAATCGCACCATCAATGTTGCGCTCAGCGATGATGAGTTGGCGGCACGTCGAGCGGCGATGGATGCCAAGGGCAGTAGTGGCTGGAAACCGGTCAACCGCGACCGCATCGTCTCCAGTGCACTGAAGGCCTATGCGGCGATGACCACTTCAGCGGCGCGTGGTGCGGTGCGGGATGTAAGTCAGCTCGAGAAGTAGTGATTTAGTGTCGATCGGGGTATAGACCCTGATCGGCTCCCACTACCCTTAGGATTGTCGGGCGACATTCTCTGGTTGGGTGGTAAACATCATGCCGATACACCCCTCGCGTCGATGGATGACAATGGCGCGAATCTCCTTACCTACCATCGTCTCATCTCCTTTAAATACAACCCGCACCGCTGCGTTATTGGGCAGTGTGGTGTCGTCGGTCTCGATCTGCAGTCCCTCGCGGCTGATGTCGCGGCAGATCCCCTCAATCGGCTGATGATCCTGGTAGATGAGCGAGACCGGGTGTTTGGTGGTATGGCGGCAGTTGTGACGGTGTTCCAACGTCTCTTTCCCCTGATTTTTGTCCGATGAAGATGTCCTGTCCGTTAGTATGGTTCGAATGCTGAGCGTCATCAATATCGGGATGTGCGGTCGAATGGGGTGTGTGCTATTTTGCTAGACTGTTTATCGCCGTCTGAGAGTCTTGAGGTGAATGGCTTCAGCGATCGGTGGCTGCAATAACAACTGTTTTCTTAATAAAGCTGGTGTGCAATGAACAGATATTTTAGATGGAACGTAATTTTCTGTGGGCTTCTGCTGCTCCCTTTGACTGCGATGGCAGTTAACATCGATACCTTGTCGCGATTGGTTAACTCCGGTAACAGTGAAGAGGCTTATCGGCTTGCATCGGAAACAGTAGAGGCGAATGAGGGTGATCCAAAATTCGACTATCTCTACGGTGTTGCTGCTGTCGATAGTGGTCACGCCAGCGAGGGTGTATTTGCACTTGAACGAGTATTGATGGCACAGCCCAGTAATCAGGCGGCCAGGCTCGAGCTGGCTCGCGGCTACTTCGCGTTGGGTGAGGATGATCGTGCCGAGGAGCTCTTTAATCGTGTGCAACGCCTCAATCCCCCGAGCCGAGTGCGAGAGAACGTGCAGCGCTATCTCGATGCGATCCAGGCGCGCCGCGAAGAAGGCAAGGTGGTGGCCGTTGCCTATGTTGAGGTTGGCTTCGGTTACGACAGCAATATCAACAGCTCACCCGAGGATGCCAATTTCACCAGCCCGCTGCTGGGGCAGGGTACGCTGAGCGAGGAGAGTACCGAGCAGGATGATCTCTTCTACAGCGCATCGGTTGGCGGAAAACTGAGTATTCCGTTGAGCGAGAACGTCTCACTGCTCGGCAAGCTCGATACCAATTACCGTGGTAATGGTGAATATGATCAGTACAACAGTGGTGTCGTAACCGGCCAGGCAGGCTTTACCGTCAAGGGCAAACGCAGCTATCTGCAGTTAGTGGGGGTGGGGCAGGCCTTCTATCTCGACTCTGAGATCAATCGTGAGATGCTTGGGCTCAATGCCGATTGGGTGCAGGATCTGACCCGCCATACACAGCTTACCCTCTCATTGCAGTTCGCAGACTTCGAATACCCTGATCAGCAGATCAGGAACTCAACCCAGACCACTACAGGTCTCGGTATCACCACCCGTTTCAGCTCTCGGCTCAGCCCCGTTCTCTACGCTACCGGTTTCTACGGTCATGAACACGCTGACGACGACGACCCTTTCGGTGGCAAAGCGGTTGCACAGCGCGAATTTGGTGGCGTGAGAGTGGGTGGACAGCTTAACCTGACTCCGAAGTTTGCACTGCAGACATCGCTAACGGGGCAGTACAGCGACTACGGCGGCATGCAGCTACTGTTTCTGACCAATCGCGAAGATGAGTCCTATCTCTTCGATGCAGGCTTTGCCTGGGCACCAGCGGACCACTGGACGCTACGTGGTAGTGCCAGCTACACCCGCTCTGAATCAAATATCGAAATCTATGAGTACGACCGTGTGCTGACTCAGCTCAGCCTGCGTCGTGACTTCTACTGAGGGCAAGGATCATGACACGCGATAGTAATCTGTACGCATCGAAGGGTTCTCTTGTGGCGCTGATGGTTCTGGCGCTTTCTCTGCTGGCGTTGCCGGTTCAAGCCGCTGTTGATATCGGTAAGGTGATCTCGAGTAGCGGTAGCTTTATGGCCAAACAGTCTGATGGACAGACGCGAAAATTAAAGCGTCGCTCCAAGATCCATGAAGGTGATCTGCTCATCACTGGCGCAAACAGCCAGGCGCAGATTCGATTCAAAGACAGCTCACTATTGGAACTCAAACCCAATACCGAGTTTAAAGTTGATGAATTCAGCTTCTCAGGCAAAGCAGATGGTTCAGAGAAGTCGGTCTACTCACTGATCAAGGGTGGTATGCGTACCATCACCGGCAAGATTGGTAAGAAGGATAAGAGCAAGTACAAGGTCAATACACCGGTGGCATCCATCGGTATTCGCGGTACGCACTACGGTCTACAGCTCTGCACCAGTGGTAGCTGTAACGGCGATGATGGTCTGTTTGGTGGTATTTATGAGGGTGCTATCGTTCTTGGTAACGAGAGTGGTGAACATCCGATTGGTGCTGATGGTTGGAACTGGTTCTATGTACCCGCCGAGGGTGGAGACCCACAGCGTCTTGATGCGCTGCCTGCCCCAATGGCTGAGGCGGAGCCGGACCCTGATGCGACGGCCGAAGAGGGTGGTGAAGCAGGTGATGACGGAACAGCAGATTCAGGTCTGGACGAGGATACAGATCTAGCCGTGGATGAGGAGGTTGTTGCTGTAGAGACCGCCGCTGCTCCTACAGATACCACTACGCCAACGGGTGATGTGACTGACCCCACCACCGACTTTCAGGCGACGGAGCAGGCGACGGGTGATGCGCTTTCTACAGAGAACGTCACACCTACATCGTCTGCTGCACCAGCAGGCGCCTGGTTGGGTATCGCGTTTACCGAGGATGATCCCACCTACGGGATCGAGGGTATCGGCGAGGGGTTGCAAGTAGGGAGTGAGGCCACGATTACCCTTGATACCGTTGGGACCGTCGGCAATGTGCCGATTTTCGGTTCAGTGACCGACACACCGCCGCTCGATGCAGATAGCTGTAACCCTGTATCATCACAAATGGGACTGCCACTCTGAACGATACCGGTGGCATCTCGACGGGCGCGCCCGATAATGCGACCTTCGCCGTCAATTATGGTCGCTGGGATGGTAACTACACGGTTACCGAAAATGGTACGCCAATAACTACACTCGGAGGTTTCAGCTACCTTTATGTCGCACCCGAGCATCTGACTAGTGACTACAGCGAGGCCAATGCCTGTGTAGCGGGACTCGATTGTGATCTCTTTACCGGCTCACATTTTGTGGCACGTTTTGTCTATGCGGATGGTCCAGCCCCGGCTGATCACAACGGTAATACCGGAGCGATGGTGGCCGATCCCGACTTTACCCATATCGATGTCGATTTTAGTACCCAGGAGGTATTGGGATTGCAGCTTAAACTCGATGTCGCTGGTGTGACATACCACGCGCACGATTCTGAGTTCACCCTATTTGATGACCCAAACGTGGTACAGGATATGTCCTTCTCAATATCATTGCTGATGGCGAGTCTGTGCATCTGGTAGGAACTATTGATACGGGTGCAAGTAGCCTGAATCTTTGGGGTGAGATCGGGCTGACCTTCATTGGCCCTGATGCGGAGGCGATGGGAGCGGCATTTACCATGTGGGAGGATGATCCTGCTTCTACCATGTCGGTGGCCGGTGTCGGTCTCTTCAAGCGTTGTGAGGGAGGCGTAGATAACTGTGGCAGCGTCTCGACCACCGCAACGTTTGCTGCTCACGGTACCTGGTTAGGTGCCAGCTTCCTCCACGATATGGGAGGAACGATTGGCAAGGTTGGTACGGCTGAAAGTTTCATCACCGATGTCGATACAGCACTGGTTATCGACACTGTTGGGGCGGTGGGGAACGTGCCTGTTTATGGTATTACTACTGATCTAACTGATCCGATGAGTCCCTGTGATCCCTGCGTTATTTCTAGCGGCAGTGGAGCCTGGTCGATACCGGTGGTATCTCAACAGGCACGCCGGACTTTGCTCCCTTTGCGGTCAACTGGGGACGTTGGGATGGTGGTTATATTGCTGAGCAGAGCGGTATACAGGCCAACACCCTTGGTAGCTTGCATTATCTGCACGTCGATCCGAGCCACGTCAGTTCGTCCACGGATTACAGCAATGCGTCAGCCTGTGCGACGCTCGACTGTAGCGGTGGTGGTGCCGGTATAGCGCGCTTTACCTACCATAGTGGACCTTCGCCAACCGACCACACCGGTGCTACCGGTAGCGTCAATAGCGATCCGAATATCACCCATGTTGATGTGAACTTCTTTACACAAGCGATCGTTGGAACGCAGATCACCGTCGATGTGGGGAGTGGCCAGTATCACGGCCTCGATTCGACCTCTCCGGTGCAGGTTCTCTCCTTCTCCAACATCATCGCAGGTGGTGAGCAGATCGAGTTGAACGGTGTCTACACCCCTAGTGCCGGGCCAACCACGAATCTGGTGGGACAGATGGGCGTTACATTCCTTGGGCCTGATGCCGATGGTGCTGGAGTCAGTTTCTCAATGTGGGGAGATACAGCCCCATCTGCGCTAGGTGTTTCGGGAGTGGGTGTGTTCAAACGTTGCGACACCGCGATCACCTCGGGACCGGGCGCCTGTTTTAGTCTAATCAGGAAACGTTTAGAGAAAAGCCCGGCGTTAACAGCGCCGGGCTTTTATGGGCAGATGCTCGTCGATGAATTCAGCGCACCCTGTGTGCAGGTTGTGCACTGGTAAATCGGCCCAGTCCTCGCCGTTGAGAAAGGCGATCACGGTGGGAAGCCACGTACCTTGTAGCGACCAGCAATACGCATGTTCTCATCAGCATCGAGCTTGGTCAGCGTCACCTTGCCCTCATACTCGGACAGGACTCGATCGAGAATCGGGGCCAGTGCCAGGCAGGGGGAACACCACTCGGCCCAGATATCGAGCAGAATCAGCCCGTTGTTGGAGCCCTTGATGATCTTCTCATCGAACTCGTGTTCATCTACGTCAAAGAAGGGGTATGAGTCGCTGTGCATCATCTCGGATACCGGAAGGTCGGTTTGACCAGAATTAGTGCTAGTGAGAGATGGGGTCGGAGTCGAACGGCGACTCCGACCCCCGTGTAGTTAGCCTTTGGCGAGTAGCTCGAGCAGTGCCTTCTGTGCGTGCAGACGATTCTCAGCCTGATCCCAGGCGACACTCTGTGGGCCGTCAATAACCGAGGCTGCAACCTCTTCACCACGGTGTGCCGGCAGGCAGTGCATGAAGAGTGCATCACTGTTGGCGGCTGACATCACTCGATCATCGACCTGGTAGCTGGCAAACGCCTTCTCACGCTTCGCCTGCTCCTCTTCCTGACCCATGCTGGCCCAGACGTCGGTGGTGATGATATCGGAACCTTCAGCGGCCTCAGCGGGATCGCGGATGATCTCGGCTGAGTCACCGGCCGCAGCCAGGATAGCGCTATCGGGGTCGTAACCCTCGGGGCAGGCGATGTTGAGTTTGAAACCGTACTGGCGCGCCGCGTTGATATAGGAGTGGCACATGTTGTTGCCGTCGCCGACCCAGGTGACTGTCTTGCCGCTGATGCTGCCGCGATGCTCGACGTAGGTCTGCATATCGGCCAGCAGCTGGCAGGGGTGGTACATGTCGGTCAGCGCATTGATCACTGGCACGCGTGAGAACTCGGCGAAACGCTCGATCTTCTCGTGCTCGAAGGTACGGATCATGATGATATCGACCATGCTGGAGAGCACACGGGCGGTATCTTCGACCGGCTCACCGCGACCCAGCTGGGTATCGCGGGGCGAGAGGAAGATGGCGTGGCCACCAAACTGCGCCATACCCGCCTCGAAGGAGACGCGGGTACGGGTGGAGGACTTCTCGAAGACCATGCCCAGGACCCGATTCTTCATCGGTTCGTAGATCTCGCCGCTGCGCAGAATCGCCTTGAGCTCAATGGCGCGTGCGGTCAGCTGCAGAAGCTCTTCGGTTGTAAAGTCTAGAAGGGTTAGAAAATGACGCGTTGCCATCGCTGCGTCTCCTGATAGTTAAGCGGACGTATTAGTCGTCCTTGCTACAGAAATCCGTAATCAACGGGGCCAGGGTGTCGACCATCTGGTCGGCCTCTTCATCGCTCATAATCAGCGGTGGAAGCAGACGTACGGTCGTGTCATTGGCAACATTGATCAGCAGTCCTTTTTTGAGGGCGTTGCCAACAAGCTCCCCACATGGACGGTCGAGCTCGACGCCGATCATCAATCCCTTGCCGCGATACTCCACGATTCCCTCGCACTCACCGAGTGCCTTACTAAGATTATTCAAAATTCGCTCGCCCAGTGCTTCGGCACGTTCTGCCAGCGACTCGCGCTCAATGGTGTCTAGCACTGTGAGTGCAGCACGACAGGCGAGCGGATTACCACCGAAGGTCGAACCGTGGTTGCCTGGCTGTAGTACCTCAGCCGCCGTACCGTTGGCGAGACAGGTGCCGATTGGCACGCCGTTGCCGAGTCCCTTGGCCAGGGTTAGTACGTCGGGCACGATCTCGTCGTGCTGGAAGGCAAACATCTTGCCGGTGCGACCTATGCCGGTCTGTACCTCATCGAGCATCATCAGCCAGTCGTGCTCGTTACAGAGGGCGCGGACCTTGGCGAGATAGTCGGCATCGGGCGGACGAACGCCCGACTCACCCTGAACCGGTTCGATCAACACCGCGACAACGTCGTGGTTATTGCGCGCTATCGTTTCAAGCGCCTCAATGTCGTTATAGATAACACGAGCAAAGCCGTTGACCAGAGGCTCAAACCCGGCCTGCACCTTACGGTTGCCGGTAGCGGTGAGGGTGGCGAGGGTGCGGCCATGGAAGCTGCGCTCGGCGACCACGATGGTCGGGGTCTGAATCCCCTTTTGATGGCCATAGAGACGGGCAATCTTGATCGCCGCCTCATTCGCCTCAGCACCTGAGTTGCAGAAGAAGGCGTTCTCCATTCCGGAGAGACGGGTCAGCTGTTCGGCCAGCTCGCTCTGCAGCGGAATGCCGTAGAGGTTGGAGGTGTGAATCAGGGTATTGGCCTGATCGCAAAGCGCCTCACTGATCGCAGGGTGGGCGTGGCCCAATCCACAGACGGCGATCCCGCTCAGACCATCGAGATACTTGTTGCCCTCTTCATCCCACAACCAGCAACCCTCGCCGCGCGTAAAGGCGACGGGGAGACGGCCATAGGTGTTCATCACTGCACTGTTCATACGTTGACCCATAAAACAAAAAAGCAGTCTCTGGCTTGAGACTGCTATCGGACGAAAGAGGGGATTCTATCGGTGAAATTAGCGGGAATCAAACCTGCCCGCCGCACCAGATAGGTCTCCTCGATCGCGCTAAGCTACAGAAACTGTTTCTAAAAAAGGAAAGCCCGGCTAAAAGCCGGGCTCTCATTATGGTTTTTTACTGCTCTGCTTAGAAAGGCAGACCGTGCGCGTGACCAGTCATGCACATCAACATTGGGATTGAGAGCAGGGTATTGGTGCGTGATGCCATCAGGGCGATCTTCTTCGCGCTGGCGATCTCTTCTGCACTGTGTTCCTTGCCATCAAGACCTAGGATCTTCTTCTGGTTCGGCCAGATCAGTCCCCAGACGTTGAGCATCATGATGGTGCCGAGCCATGCGCCGACGCCGATGGTGGCAAAGCCGGTCTGCAGAGTGAAGGCCGCGACTACACCTGATCCATCCATGGTATGCATCGCTTCAAGGACCATCGCACCGGTGACCCAGGTGGCGACAGCGGCCCAGCGGAACCAGAGCAGGGCGCGAGGTGCTACATATTTATTGATAGCTGCTGGACCCGGATCGGCATCGGCCAGAGCGGCGCCAACGGCGGGAACCTGAATAAAGTTGAAGTAGTAGAGCAGACCGACCCAGGCGATACCGGCCAGGACGTGCATCCAGACCCAGAACTCCCAGGGGTTAACTGCACCGGTGGTGCCCAGACCAAACATCACGATGAGTGAGAGGACAAAGCCGGCGACGATGGTGCCGGTGATAGAATTAAGCGGGTTCATTAGATTAAGCTCCTTCCTGGTTTTTGTGCGTTATTGCCTTAACTGGGGTGGTGTCCCTTAGCATAACGCGATTATAAGACCTAGCAAACTTCTCGGGTATATTAAGAAATTCTAATGAACTCTGCAACATCTCATTATTTGCGGTTATAGCGGAGCTGGCATCAACGATGAATCCTATTGAATTGAGTCTCTTCTCCAGTCGTATCGATGCGATCTGCGAGGAGATGGGGGCGGTACTGCGTCGTAGCGCCTTATCACCCAATATTCGCGACCGGCTCGACTTCTCCTGTGCGCTGTTCGATGCGAGCGGTGAGCTTTGCGCCCAGGCGGCCCACATTCCGGTCCATCTCGGCAGCATGGCCTATGCGATGCGCGATCTGGTCGAGCGTATCGAGTGGCAGCACGGCGATATGGTGATTCTCAACGATCCTTTTCTCGGTGGCACTCACCTGCCCGATGTAACCCTGATCGCACCGCTCTTTCTTGATGGCGAGCTGATCGCCTTTGTCGCCAACCGTGCCCACCACGCCGATATCGGTGCCTCAACACCCGGCTCGATGCCGATCTCCAGCCACCTCGATGAGGAGGGAATAGTGATACCGCCCTCCAACCTGTTCCGTCGCTGTGAGCTCGACCGTTCATTGATGGATGAGATCACTATCCAGACACGCAACCCGCGTGACTCAGAGGGCGACCTGACCGCGCAGATCAGCGCCAATCGCGCTGGACTGCAACGGTTGGAACGATTGGTCGAGTCACTCGGTAGTAGCGCCTTCTCGAGTGCGCTGGTGGAG
Organism: Candidatus Reidiella endopervernicosa; assembly: GCF_013343005.1. Taxonomy (GTDB): domain Bacteria; phylum Pseudomonadota; class Gammaproteobacteria; genus Reidiella; species Reidiella endopervernicosa. The sequence continues at coordinate 2,964,871 of NZ_CP054491.1, read as the reverse complement.
CTGAACGACTATGCGCAGCGGCTGGTTGAACAGGTGCTAGTCGAGCTGCCCGATGGTACCTATCGATTTAGTGATGTGATGGATGATGATGGGCAGGACAATTTCGACCTGAAAATAGCCGTGACGCTGCAGGTCGCAGGCAGCCATGTTCATCTCAATTTCAGTGACAGTGCCGCGCAGGTCGAGGGCAACATCAACTGCCCGCTCTCGGTAGCCGCCGCTGCGGTCTACTACGCCTTTCGTTGTCTGATGCCACCTCAGACACCCGCCTGCGCTGGTGCGTTTCGCGCCATTACCCTTGAAGCACCTGAGGGGAGCCTGCTTAATGCCAGGCGCCCAGCGGCGGTGGCGGCCGGTAATGTCGAGACCAGTACCCGTGTGGTCGATGTGGTGCTCGGTGCCCTGGCGCTGGCGATCCCCGACCGGATTCCCGCCGCTAGCCACGGCACCATGAACAACCTGGCGATGGGTTCCGATAGCCCCGGTGCGGCCTGGGACTATTACGAGACGATCGGTGGCGGTATGGGGGCGGGTCGCAATGGTGGTGGCCTCAGTGGCGTACAGACCCATATGACCAATACCCTTAATACACCGATTGAAGTGCTGGAGATGCGCTATCCGCTGCAGGTGACTCGCCATGGGCTACGTGAGAATTCGGCCGGCTCTGGTCTGCGACCGGGAGGCGAGGGATTGGTGCGTGAGTATCGGTTCCTCGCACCCGCCAGCGCGACCCTGCTGACCGAACGTCGCCGCCACCGTCCCTGGGGTATTGCAGGTGGCGATGATGGTGCCGTCGGTGAAAACCGACTCAATGGAGAAGCGTTGCCGAGCAAGGTGACGGTGGAGGTTAAGGCTGGAGATCTCCTTGAGATCAAGACACCCGGTGGTGGCGGTTATGGTGGACCGAGCTAAATCGGTTGCAGATTGATACGTTATACTTCGATCAATTATGGATGGTCTGAGTGGGGAGAGAGGCATGAAGAGAGCGGCTGTGGTGGTGTTAAGTGTTCTACTGCTATCGGGATGTGCCTCATCGATGGTGACCGGTAACGCCAGTGGCGGTTACGGCAGTAGTGATGGTCGCAGCCGCACCCAGGTCACCAGTGATGCAACCATCACCTCACGGGTCAATTCAAAACTCATTAATGATGCCGTGGTTGGTCGTAGTGATATCGATGTCGCCACTCGTCACGGTGTGGTAACCCTCTCAGGAAGAGTTTCAAACAGTTCGGCGCGCGCCCGTGCAGTAGATCTGGCAAGGTCTGTCACTGGTGTGAAACAGGTCGTCTCCAATCTCTATCTGCGCTGAGCAGCGCACCCTTTCCTAACCGTTTAATGATCGAGTAGTCGAAGATGTGTGGTATCTGTGGTGAATTAAGAATCGATGGCAGCGCACCGAATCTGGATGCGATTACGCGCATGAATCGCGCCCTTGAGCGGCGTGGTCCCGATCATGGTGGTAGCTACTCGGACGGCCCGCTCGCCTTTGGTCATCGGCGTCTGGCAATTATCGATCTCTCCGAGCGTGCCAACCAGCCACTGATCGACAATGAGCTGGGGCTGGCGCTGGTCTTTAATGGCACCATCTATAACTATCGCGAACTGCGTGCCGATCTGCAGGCGATGGGTTATCACTTCTTTAGCGATGGTGACTCCGAGGTGATCATCAAGGCCTATGCTGCCTGGGGTGAACGTTGTGTTGAACGCTTCGCCGGTATGTTCGCCTTTGCCATCTGGGAGATGCGGGCTAAACGGCTCTTTCTAGCCCGTGACCGGCTCGGCATCAAACCGCTCTACTACAGCGAGCAACAGGGGTGTCTGCGCTTCGCCTCCAATACCCAGGCGCTGCTGGCATCGGGCGGTATCGATAAGTCGATCGATCCGGTGGCACTTCACCACCAGTTCACCCTGCATGCGGTTATCCCAGCTCCGCGCACCATCCTCAACGGTATTCGGAAACTGTCGCCCGCCACTACCCTGACTATTGAATCCAACGGCAGGCAGCAGGAGCGGACCTACTGGCATCTCGCCGCACAGCGCCCCGAACAGGAAATGAGCGAAGATGAGTGGGTCGAGGCGGTGCACGACTCACTGCGCCAGTCGGTCGAGCGTCGTCGCCTTGCGGCCGATGTACCGGTCGGTGTGCTGCTCTCGGGTGGTCTCGATTCCTCACTGCTGGTCGGCCTGATGGCCGAGAGCGGAGTGGAGAATCTGCTCACCTTCTCGGTCGGTTTCGAGGATCAGCCTGAGGAGAAGGGGAGTGAATTCGAGTACTCCGATCTGGTAGTTGAGCGTTTCAATACGCACCACCATAAGTATGAGATTCCCAATGGCGAAGTGCTAAAACGCCTGCCCGAGGCGGTCAGTTGCATGGCCGAGCCGATGGTGGGCCAAGATGCAGTCGCCTTCTACCTGCTCTCGGAGAAGGTCTCGCAAGAGGTAAAGGTGGTGCAGAGTGGGCAGGGGGCCGATGAGGTCTTCGGCGGCTACTTCTGGTACCCCCGCATGCGCGATGAGATCGTCGGTGAGCCGGTCGATCGTTTCCGCCGCCACTACTTCGATCGTGACCACGATGAGTTTCTCGAGAGTGTTACCGCCGCCTATCGTGGCGAGGACTACACCGCCGAGCGGGTTGCTGGGCTGCTCTCCCGCCCGATGGCCGACTCCTTCATCGATCAGGTGCTGCGTATGGATGTCACCACCCTGATCGTCGATGATCCGGTCAAACGGGTCGACAATATGACCATGGCGTGGGGGCTGGAGGCGCGGGTACCATTCCTCGATCACGATCTGGTTGAGCTGGCGATGGCGATGCCGCCCGAGATGCGACTCAAGGAGGGGGGCAAGTACCCGCTCAAGCGTATTGCTCGAGGTCTGATCCCCGATGCGGTGATCGACCGTCCCAAGGGCTACTTCCCAGTACCGGCACTGAAGTTTGTACGCGGTGAATTCCTCGACTTCATGCGCGATATTCTCGACTCGCAGGCCTGTCGCGAGCGTGAGCTATTCAATCGTAGCTATGTCGAGCGACTGCTGGCCGAGCCGGAGACGCACCACACTCGCATTCTCGGCAGCAAGCTGTGGCATATGGCGCTGCTGGAGTTCTGGCTGCAGACCAATGTCGATGAAAATTTTCGTGAAAAACCCTTGAAAGCCGAACTTTTTCCCCATATAGAGCTGGGTAGACTGTCTCGACTGCGATCGTTTGAACGATCAGTTGTGGTGAGCAGCATTAACGAATTCAATGAGGTGTTGTAATGGACGTTTTGGAAAGAATTAAAGAGCAGGTTGAAGGTAACCCGATTGTTGTCTACATGAAGGGAACTCCACAGCTTCCATCCTGTGGTTACTCCAGCCGTACCGCACAGGCGATGCAGGCGTGTGGCGTCGAGTTTGCCTATGTGAATGTACTGGCCGATCCAGAGATCTTTGAGAATCTGCCACGCTACGCCAACTGGCCCACCTTCCCACAGGTCTACATCAACGGCGAGCTGGTCGGCGGCTGTGATATCACCCTCGATCTCTATGAGAAGGGTGAGCTGAAGACCATGATGGAGGGGGCTGCTGCCAAAAAGGCGAGCTAATAGCCTAATCCAGCTGTAACAGACCCACGCTACCGCTGACCGCCATGGAGAGCGAAGTGAGGGCGGTTAGTCCCCGATAGTCGACGCCGCCCTGCATATTCGTAGTTGAGAGCGCGAGCGACGACGAAGAAGATGCAGCAGCGGCTTTATGTCGGCGTAGAGTCACTGAGGGAGTTGTGTAGAGCCGCGAAGAGGTGATTACGCAACGAACGCAGGACGGTCGGGGCGCCGTAGGCATAAACGGTCGCGTTAAGTTTTGCTGTTTGCTTGGGCTTGGATGCCCAAAACAAACTTTCGCAAAAATAGCGACTCCCCGGCCTCTGGGGGCGTGGGTTTTTTTATGTCTGCACTTTGTGTGGGATTTGGGGTCGAACCCCGCAGAACAAAATAGTAAGGGGAGGAGTATGGATAACGAGATCAAGGTGTGGGACCCGCTGGTGCGAATCTTTCACTGGACACTAGTAGCGGCGTTTGTGATCGCCTACGTCACCGAGGATGAGCTGCTGACGTTACATGTATGGGCCGGTTACTACGTGGCTGCGTTACTGGTGTTTAGAGTGTTTTGGGGGTTAATCGGACCCAGATACGCACGATTCAAAGACTTTATCTACGCGCCCACTACCATCATCGCCTATCTCAAGGATATGAGTGGCAACCGTGCCAGGCGCTATCTCGGCCACAATCCGGCGGCCGGGGCGATGGTGGTCGCACTGCTGCTGATGCTCACGGGGACTACGCTCACTGGTCTGCAGCTCTATGCCGTGGAGAAGGGGGCAGGTCCTCTGGCTCAGGTTGAGGGATTCACTCTTATCTCAACGGCCCATGCCGATGATGACGAAGATGAAGAGGAGCATGAGGGGGACGAAGGTGAGGGGGATGAGTTCTGGGAGGAGCTACATGAAACATTTGCCAACCTGACGTTGATGCTGGTGCTGCTTCACATTGTCGGGGTAGTGGTGAGCAGCCTCGCCCACAATGAGAACCTGCCCCGAGCGATGGTGACCGGTCGCAAGCGAAGCGAAGAGTGATCTTCCAGGCGCACTAAAGCCACGCTTGTTGTATGGTATTGGCCTGTAGAGAGTAGGGCTAACGAGCCAGGGATAGCGAATATGAAATTGGGAGCGCGCAAGCTATTTGCGTCGAGTCTGACTAAACGGATTCTCGGCGCTGACTATTACGCTGACCTTCTGGGCGGTGATGTGGCGTTCAGAAGTGGTGCTCGAGGGTGCTTTTCTCGATCAGACCAAGCGTGAGGCGCTGGTCTTCCTGCTCGGTATTGAGCATGAGATTGGCAAGCTGGATGAACCGCTCAATCGCAAAGCGCTGCAGCAAGTCATTGACCAGACCATTCAGCGTGACCAGCTCGACCTGCTCAACTTCTCCATCTACGCGCTCTATATCTTCAACGCAGATGGCCAAATTCTGGCCCACTCCAAACCGGGAAAGTATCCGCTTAAACAGATAGACGGCACCAAGGCGGCCGTCTTTCAGCAGGGTGAAATTTCGCTGGGCGAGGAGGTGGAGTATGCACGCGATCCTGTAACCGGTATCGAAATTCCCAAGGCCGATATCATCATTCCACTGCACCATAACGGTAAAGTGATCGCTGCGGTTGAGGTGGAGATCAATCTCGAAGCGACGATCAAACGTATCCAGCAGTTCGATGATCGTTATGAGCGAGAGCTGGTTACGGTCTTTGCTATCTGTTTCATCATCCTGCTGCTCTTTCTCTGGTGGGAGATACACCGGCTTCTGATTCACCCGATTCAATCGCTGGGTGCCGTGACCGAGAAGATCGCTGCAGGTGAGCTGAGCAGTCGTGAAGAGCAGTTAGGGCGTGATGAGTTGGGTGATCTGGGGCGTTCGGTGAACCGTATGGCCGATAGCATCGAACAGCTCTTCACCGAGCAGGAAGAGGCCTATCTGCAGATGCTGCAGTCGCTTGCAAAGGCATTGGAGGCGAAAGATGCCTACACCGCTACCCATTCGGGGCGAGTCTCTAAATTCTCTGTGCAACTGGGGCGTCGCCTCGGATTGGATAAGGACGAGCTCAAACTGCTCAAACAGGGGGCGCTGATGCACGATCTGGGCAAGATCGGTATCGCCGAGCAGATCCTGAATAAACCGGCACCACTCGATGATGCAGAGTATGAAGAGATGCAGCGCCATCCCACCCTCACGGCCAATATCATGCGCCCTCTCAAGCGTTTCAAGGAGTTTGCCGAGATCGCCGCCTGGCACCACGAGCGTTGGGATGGCAACGGTTATCCCGATGGACTGAAGGGTGAGCAGATACCACTGTTGGCGAGAATCGTGGCGATTGCCGATACCTGGGATGCGATGACTGGTGATCGCGTCTACCGCAAGGGTATGACACCTGAGAAGGCGCTATCGATTATCGAGAGTGAGTTCGACTCAGGACAGTGGGACCCAGAGCTGGTGAGGGTCTTTGTCGCAATGATGCGTGGTGATCTGGAAGCGCGCCATGAGGTAGAAGAGGATATGTTCGGTGAATCACCCGCGTAAAAAACGCGGGGTAGGGGCAGTGTTTCGCTAGCCGTTCATCGCCGCGACTTCAGCAGGTGCACGCACGTGGGTCTCCCAGCTGTTAACGATGGTGCAGAAGAGCTTGGCCGTCTGTTCCGCATCGTAGACCGCTGAGTGTGCCTTCTCCGACTCCCACAACAGTCCTGCCTCTATCGCTGCACGCGCCAGAACGGTCTGGCCGTAGGCGAGACCAGCGAGTGAAACAGTATCGAAGGTGCTGAAGAGGTGGAATGGATTGCGTTTGATATTGCAGCGATTGGCTGCTGCATTGATAAAGGCGAGATCGAAGGCGGCGTTATGGCCAACCAGAATCGCCCGTTTACAGTCGTGAGCCTTTACCTGTTTGCGAATCGGCCGGAAGACATGGTCGAGCGCATCCTTCTCATCCTGGGCAATACGCAGCGGATGGTAGGGGTCGATACCGTTGAGCGCCAGCGATTTAGGATCGAGATTGGCATCCTTGAAGGGTTTGACGTGGCAACTGTGGGTCTCGTGTGGGACCAGCATACCGCTGAGATCCATGCGAACAGTGACCGCCGCTACCTCGAGCAGAGCATCGGTGGCAGAGTTGAGTCCGCCCGTCTCTACATCGACAATAACGGGCAGGAAGCCGCGAAAGCGGCGTGATATCGGTGAGCTGTTGGCATGTTCTGACATGCGCGTAGGATAACGGAAGGCGTGGCCGAAAGCTAAGCTCAAAGTTTAAATTGTGTGACAAAAGTCGAGAAATAGCGTGCTAAAACGATCATATTCCCTGCTAATTCTGCTGGTTAGCCTAACCAGTCTGGTTCATGCCGATCCGGCGCTGTATGAAAAGGGGCTGCTCTGGCAGGTGGAGCGACCAGGAGAGACGGCCAGCTTTGTGTTTGGCACCATCCACTCCGAAGATCCCCGGGTGATCGAGCTGCCGATCTTCGTTCGCCAAAGTTTCAACCACTCCCAACGCCTTATCATGGAACTGGTACCCGATCCGCAGGCGATCGCCAGCATCGCCGGAAAGTTTCAGCTAACCGGTGGTAAGACTCTTGAACCGATGTTTGATGCCGAGCTCTACCGCCAGGCCATGACGATTGCCAGCAACTTCGGTCTGCCGGAGATCGCCGCCAAACGCTTCAAGCCCTGGGCGCTTGCAACCACTATTAGTATCCCAAAGCCGGAGACGGGTTTGTTTCTCGATAATCGCCTCTATCTGATGGCGCAACGTGATAAGAAGCCCGTGTTCGGTCTCGAGAGCGCCGAGGAGCAGCTTAATATCTTCGACAAACTCTCCGATGAGGATCAGGTCACCCTGCTGCGAGATTCGGTTGAAAACCATCCACAGATCGCCGCTGAACTCGAGAAGATGCTCCAGGTCTACGTAGCACGTGATCTGGGTGCGCTCTGGGAAATTCAAGAATTGGCAAAAAATGACGGAGATGCCGATCTGAACGAGCGTCTTGCGAAGCGCATGGTCGATGATCGTAACCGGCTCATGGTCACCCGTATGACGCCCTATCTGGAACAGGGACGAAGCTTTGTTGCAGTGGGTGCGCTGCACCTGCCGGGTGAGGTGGGGATTCTGAATTTGCTTAAGCAGCAGGGGTACAAAGTGAGTCGGGTCTATTAACTACTACCTTGAAGGGGGCGGAGTCGAATCGACTCCGACCCCTCGTCCTAGATCGGTTCGTTTTCGTAGGGTGGGCACGGTTGTAGTGCCCACGCAGGCATACGGAATGCTAATGCGGTGATGGTTCAGCGTGGGCAGAGAAGAGTACCCACCCTACGGCTACTCCTCTTCCGGTGGGCAGAGACACTCAATCAATCGCTCTACCTGCTGAGTGCAACAGCCGCTTCCCATCGTAGCGTAGGTCTCTGATTTCACCGCTTCTACGGATGAGGCCCCATTAGTAATGGCGTTGATAATGTCTATCTTAAGAACCTCGTTCGCTGACCGCCATGGAGAGCGAAGTGAGGGCGGTTAGTCCCTCGATAGTCGACGCCGTCTGCCTATTCGTAGTTGAGAGCGTGAGCGAACGACGAAGAAGATGCAGCAGCGGCTTTATGTCGGCGTAGAGTCACTGAGGGAGTTGTGTAGAGCCGCGAAGAGGTGATTAGGCAACGAACGCAGGACGGTCGGGGCGCCGCAGGCATAAACGGTCGCGTGAAGTTTTTGCTGTTTGCTTGGGCTTGGATGCCCAAAACAAACTCTCGCAAAAATAGCGACTCCCCGGGCAGGTGCAAAGATTTTGATCTAAATCCTTCTTGAGAATGAGTGGGAGCTTGTCTAAAGGGTTTTTTGAGGGGGTGTTATTCACTTTCAAGTGCCCTGGTGCTTTCGATATTCGAGGTTAGTGTATCAACTTATTGACCTGTCATTCATGGTTATTACACTGACCCTAAATATTTTGTTCGTTCTCCGTTGTTCAACTATGAGTGAGCTTGTATTCAGTGGTTTGTTCGCTTCAATGCATTGTTAGGCTTTACGGCTCTATAAATAGCAATTGGTTGGACCATGATTCTTGGGTGTCGACATGTTCTGATCAATTCCTCAAAGCCGTCAAACCCCTGAAAACGCCACGGTAAGCACTTTCAACTGATAGATGTTCATTACCTTCCTTATCAAGGTCTTCTCCTCAAATTCTTTCATGGGTTCGAATGAATCTTCCCCTTTTCTAGGGATCGATGTTATTACCCCAAGCATTGTGACTTTGATAGTTGGTTTGGATCCAAACAAGTAGTGAACTGATTCGGTGTTATCGTCCAGGAAAAAGTCTCTTTAACGTTCGACATTACATGAAAGTTTAAAAGATCCATGAATGGGTATAACCGGATATTGAAGACGTCGGGCAAGAAAACACGAACCCATGTTTTGAGGCCATCAATGATCCATTTGTCAACCTTTCCAATTAGCTTTGATTCAACTAACTCCCGAAGGGTGTCTTCAAATACCTTGATTTCATTCTTGGCATTATTATTTTGTGATCCATTTTTCATGGTTTTGATGTTGTTTTTCATGACATCAATTTTGTCGAGTAACTCCTTGAGCTCTGGTGTTTCATGCAAGCTAGACTCGATGCTTTGATTGATGAAGCCAGTTATATCTTCATGGTTGTCAGCGATTCGCGTAATGCGCTCATAGTCTTCAAGGACAATATTACCTTCGGCTTTACGCATAATGCGCTTTCAAATATATTGAGTGCATTGCCAGATTCGATGTCTTCCTTTTTACATCAGTACCGATCTCAGCAGCATACCCGTTCTCAAATAGTGCCCGCTCTAATTCGCCATATATCTCATGATGACTTACTCGGATTTCTTTTAAATCTTGAGATTCAGTCTCAGTACCACCTGCATCATGTTTAAAACTTTAAAATCATAGTTTCTAAGATTCTTGCTGTTTTTGAAGATGCTGAAGACATCTCAAATGACTGAACTATTCCTCCTGATATCTGGCTGTAAAGCGAGCTAATCTTATCCATGTCCAAGTAAATAAAGTCTTTAACTTCCTTCATTTGAAATCCTTAGGGTTATAGGCTGAACTGTAGATTGCGTTGCTGGAGAGTATGTTTCGATATACTCTCAAAAACACTCACTTTTCTTAGGTGTTTTGATGTTTTTCTGTGAATGGCTATGGCGGTTTAGCATCCTGCTACTGTTCTCCTTGTAGTTAATTATGGTTATGTGGGGCGTGGATTGAATCTTAATTAGGTCCGTCTTTAGCGAATGTTACGACAATAGTCGAATCGATGTTTTATTGCCCGGTCGAAAGGCGCTGGGTTTCTGGCTGACTCTTCTGATTCATAAGGCCATTTTCCAGCTGACCGTCTCCTTGGCCGTAGCGGGATGATGGTCTCATCACCAAATGGATAACTCTCCGGTACCTCCCAGCTCTCTTTTTTCAATGTGATCGTATCGCTGTTACGCGGCAGGCCGTAGAAGTCTGCGCCGAAGTGGCTGGCGAAGCCTTCGAGTTTGTCGAGGGCGCCGGCGGCGTCAAATGCTTCGGCGTAGAACTCGATAGCGGCGTGGGCGGAGTAGACGCCGGCGCAGCCGCAGGCCGACTCTTTGGCGCCCTTGGCGTGGGGGGCGCTGTCGGTGCCGAGGAAGAATTTTGGATTGCCGGAGGTGGCGACCTCGATCAGCTTCTCGCGGTGTATTTCGCGTTTGAGGATTGGCAGGCAGTAGAAGTGGGGGCGGATGCCACCGACCAGCATCGCGTTGCGGTTGTAGAGCAGGTGCTGCGGGGTGATGGTGGCGGCGACGTTATCGCTTGCCTGCAGGACGAACTCGGCCATCTCTTTGGTGGTGATGTGTTCGGCAACTACCTTCAGATCGGGAATGCGGTCGATCAGCGGTTTCAGTACCTCATCGAGGAAGCGCGCTTCTCGGTCGAAGATGTCGACTTCTTTGGCGGTGACCTCACCGTGGACCAGCAGCGGCATACCGACCTCGGCCATCTTCTGTAGTGTCGCCTCGGCCTTGTGGATGTCGGTCAGGCCCGAGTCGGAGTTGGTGGTGGCACCGGCAGGGTAGAGTTTGACCGCCTTTACTGCACCGTCTGCTGCTGCCTTCTCGATCTCCTCGGGTGGTGTGTTGTCGGTGAGGTAGAGGGTCATCAGTGGTTCGAAGGCCGACCCTTCGGGTAGCGCCTTGAGGATACGGTCGCGATAGGCGAGTGCCTGTTCGGTGGTGGTAACCGGGGGGCGCAGGTTGGGCATCACGATGGCGCGGCCGAAGCGTTCGGCGGTGTGGGCGACCACGGCTTGCATCGCCTCGTCGTCTCGAAGGTGGAGGTGCCAGTCGTCGGGGCGGGTGATGGTTATCTCGGTCACGGTTTTTCTCTACACTGGGGTAATGGGTCAATAGTACCAATCAACGCATCTCGCGTCTTAGTGGACAGGAATAATAAAGGGGAAGGTTTATGAAAAAGGGCTTGCTGATACTGCTGATGCTGGGACTTGCCGCGCCACTGTGGGCCAATGACGACGAGGATCACTACGACCGGGTCACCCTCTCGGTAGAGCGGGCGATGGAGGTTGAGAATGAGTTGATGCAGGCGACGCTCGCGATAGAGATCGAACGTAGCGATCCTGCAGAGCTGGCCGATGAGATCAATCGCACCATGGCAGCAGCACTGCAGCGGGCGAAGATGGCTTCCGGTGTGACAATTGAGAGCGGCCCCTACCGTACCTATCCGGTGAGCAAAAAGTCTCGGCTGGTTGCCTGGCGTGGTAGTCAGAGCCTGATGCTGGAGTCTCGTGATGAGTCGCTGCTTGCGACACTGGTGGGTGAGCTGCAGCAGAGCCTGGTGGTGAAGTCGATCAACTTTACCCTGCTTGATGAGACGCGTCGCGGATATGAGGATCAGCTCATTACCGAGGCGCTGGCAGCATTCAGTAAGCGTGCCGAACTGGTGCAACAGTCGTTGGGTGCGAGCGGTTATCGCATTGTGCAGATCAATCTGAATAATCAATCGAATGCGCCACGACCGATGGCGATGCGACGTTCATCCATGATGGCCGAGGCGGCACCGGTGGCGGTGGAGCCGGGCAGCAGCCGAATCACGGTGCACGCCTCCGGGGTAATAGAGCTGCAGCGTTAACGTTGAGCGTAAAGAGGCCCGCAATGCGGGCCTCTTTGTGATTTTGTGCTGTTAGCCGTAGAGCGTATTGATGATCTCGGTCTGGCGCATGATCAATTTCTGGTAGATCTGGCCTGCCCAGATATCATCCTTTGAGTAGCTTCCCTGATCGAGTTTTGCATAACCCTGTCGTAGGTGGGACAGCTCATCGCGTAGTTTCTGTTCGATCTCGGCTGAGGTTCTCTTGGTTGTCGGGTCGCTCATCCCTGTCTCTCCGCTTTTTATTATTAGCGGTGAAATTTAGGCGTGAGCTGAGAAGCTGTCTGTAAGAATATGCTTACGCCGTTGTCGGTCAGCGGCGATAGTTTAGTCTTTGCACCAAATAGGACATCTCACACTCTCTCACCCCCGAAAGCGTCGCTCTCCTTAGTAACTGCCTCCAGCACCCGCCTGGGCCAGATGACGTAGCCGCTCTTCATCGTCCACCGCCATCCACGAGGGGAAGTTCTCACCCTGTTTCTGCAGCTGTTCGATGTGCTGCTCTTCGGTTGAGCGGCTGATCACCTCATCTTGATGCTCTGTTGTCTCGTATCTATTCATTGCTGATCCTCCCTTTTTGGAATCCCGCTCTGACCCTTATATCGGCCAGTTCTCGGAGAGACTTAACGGTTATTAAGATCACAGCAATTTGAATGCCAGTTTGGTGTGGAAATATTGGCGCTATTCCGGGGGCTACGAAGTGGGAAATTTCACCTGATTGAGCAGTTCGAGGGTGAATCGCACGCCAAAACCGGTGATTTCGGTCGGAATGTGGGCCAGTCCGCCCTTGTTGGTGGCTGAAGATAGATCGAGGTGGAGCCAGTCGCACTCGCCGTCGAGAAAGCGTTGCAGGAAGCGGGCGGCGAGGATGTGATCCGCTTCGCCTTCCAGCGTGCACTGTTTGGTATCGGCAATCTCGCTCTCCAGCGCCTCATCAAAATCGCTGTCGTTGGGGAAGGGCCAGACCCGCTCGCCAGAGATGGCACCTGCATGCTGTGCTTGCTCGTTGAGAGTGTTGCGGTTGGAGAAGGCACCGCTGTAGCGATTACCGAGTGCGTAACTGCAGCTACCGGTCAGGGTGGCGTAGTCGATCAGCAGAGCAGGATTGTTACGGCTTGCCAGGGTGAGGGTGTCGGCCAGTACCATGCGCCCCTCGGCATCGGTGTGAACAATCTCGATCGTCTCGCCGTTGAGCGCGGTGATCACATCGCCCTGACGATAGGCGTGCTCGTTGATGTGATTCTCTGCCAGCGCCAGCCAGCAGTCGACCGGGTAGTCGACCTTGAGGCGACTGAGTGCGAGCAGGGTGCCGAGCGCAACGGCGCTACCGGCCATGTCGTGGTGCATGCCATACATATGACGCGCCGGTTTTATATTCAGTCCGCCGCTATCGAAGCAGATTCCTTTGCCGACCAGCCCAAGGCGCTGTTTCTCCTTGCTGCGAGCTTTAGGCGGTTGGTAGCTGAGTTGAACGATCCCGGCACCCGTTGGCCCCGCCTTGGCGACGGCGAGGAAGGCGTCTGCCCCCATCTTCTCCAGCGCCTTGCTGTTGTGAAACTTCAGCTGCCAACCCTCGCGACGAGCGAGTGTGCGTGCCAGGGAGAGATAACTCTTCGGGGTCAGGCTGTTGGGCGGCAGGGCAGTGAGCCAGCGGGCGAGCTGGTTGCCCTCCGCCTCGGCCTGACACGGTTTGAGATCGATGCGCTGTTTCAGACCGATCAGCTCAATACGTTTTAGCGGACTGCTTTTGGCCTCTTTACGGTAATCGGGCATCTCTGCAGCGGCGGAAAGAAGTGCTGCCACCAGCGCCTCCGCCGTCTGTTCGACCAGTTTCTGTGTCAGGGCACCGAGATCGATAGCGATTGAACCGGGACGATTGGTGAGAAGTGGTGCGACCAGCTTGCGTGCCAGAGTCAGCTGCTCGAACGGGGTGGCATCGGCGGCGGGGATCGCGAGCAGGGTGTGGGTATCGCGGCGATTGGGTAGAAAACACTCAAATAGCCTGGTCCCAGCCTTGGGGCTATCGAGTTTGGCGAAACGTCGTTTGAACAGATCACGATAGGGGAGAGAGGGCCAGCGCCCCTCAAGGCTGCGTTCCGGCAGCAGCACTAGTAGGCTCTCCTGGGCATCGTAGCGTGCTGTGTCACTACTGCTTAGTTGTTGAATTATCGTGATATTCAGCTTTTTTGGTAGCGTCGCTTTCATGTTCCGTTCCTTGCCCCTGATGGTCAGGTTCCGATCATACGCTGACCGCCATGGAGAGCGAAGTGAGGGCGGTTAGTCCCCGATAGTCGACGCCGTCTGCCTATTCGTAGTTGAGAGCGCGAGCGAACGACGGAGAAGATGCAGCAGCGGCTTTATGTCGGCGTAGAGTCACTGAGGGAGTTGTGTAGAGCCGCGAAGAGGTGATTACGCAACGTACGCAGGACGGTCGGGGCGCCGAAGGCATAAACGGTCGCGTTAGTTTTGCTGTTTGCTTGGGCTTGATGCCCAAAACAAACTTTCGCAAAAATAGCGACTCCCCCGCTGACCGCCATGGAGAGCGAAGTGAGGGCGGTTAGTCCCCGATAGTCGACGCCGTCTGCCTATTCGTAGTTGAGAGCGCGAGCGAACGACGAAGAAGATGCAGCAGCGGCTTTATGTCGGCGTAGAGTCACTGAGGGAGTTGTGTAGAGCCGCGAAGAGGTGATTACGCAACGTACGCAGGACGGTCGGGCGCCGCAGGCATAAACGGTCGCGTTAAGTATTTGCCGCTTGCTTGGGCTTGATGCCCAAAACAAGCTTTCGCAAAATAGCGACTCCCCGGGGACCTGTCTCTTTAGAATCACGGCTAAATCATCCCGTATAGATAAAGCTTGATAAAAACAGTAGGATATTAAAAGAAGAGTAAAGTAGTGGGTTATTAGGATGGGTACGATATGAACACCGCAGACAAAAAACGGCTGCTGCGCGAGATGTTGTTCGCGCGACGCTTTGAAGAGAGATGTTACGAGGCCTATGTGGAACGCAAGATCGGTGGGTTCCTGCATCTCTACCCCGGACAGGAGGCGTGTTGCCACGGTGTACTGGAGGCGGCCCGTCCCGGCAGCGATTATGTGATCACCGGCTATCGCGATCACGTCCATGCAATCAAGTGCGGCGCCGATCCGAAGGCGGTGATGGCCGAGCTCTACGGCAAGGAGAGCGGCTGTTCGAGAGGACGCGGTGGCTCAATGCATATCTTCGATGTAGCCAATCGCTTTATGGGTGGTTACGCGCTGGTCGGTGGGCCCTTCCCGCTTGCGGCTGGCATGGCCAAGGCGATCAAACTCAAGGGCGATGATGACATCGCCATCTGCTTTCTCGGCGATGCGGCGAATAATCAGGGCACCTTCCACGAGGCGCTTAACATGGCCAAGATCTGGAGTCTGCCGGTGCTCTATATCACCGAGAACAATCTCTACGGTATCGGTACCCGTATCAACCGCTCCACGGCGGTACAGGATCAGTACAAGCGGGTAGCGGCCTACGACATCCCCTCCAATCAGGTCGACGGGCAGGATATCGACGTGGTCTATGCAGCCGCTACAGCGGCGGTTGAGCATGTGCGCTCGGGTAAGGGGCCCTACATGCTCGAGCTGCTTACCTATCGCTATCGCGGCCACTCGATGTCCGACTCCAATGCCTATCGCAGCAAGGAGGAAGAGCAGGAGTGGGGCAAACGCGATCCGATCATCATCCTGCGTGATCGTCTGATAGAGACGGGTGATTTTAGTGAGGATGAGTACCAGACACTCGACCGCTCGATCATCGACGAGATCGAAGAGGAGATCATTCCCTACTGCGAGGCGGCCCCTGAACCCGATCCGGCAGAGGCGGAGCGCTATGTGCTGGCAGAGAACGATCCATATGTTGCAGGGAGGGCGAGCTGATGGCTGAGATGATGTATTGGGAAGGTATTCGTCGTGCCCACGATGAGGAGATGGCGCGCGACCCAATGGTGATCTGCATGGGCGAGGATATCGGCGTGGTTGGCGGTACCTACAAGGCGACCTCCGGCCTCTACGACAAGTATGGCGAGGAGCGGGTGATCGACACACCCATTGCCGAGGGCGGTTATACCGGTCTCGGTATCGGTGCCTCTTTCCTCGGCGTGCGTCCGATTATCGAGATCATGTCGGTCAACTTCGCCTGGCTGGCAATGGACCAGATGTTCAACTCCGCCGCCAAGGTGCGTTACATGTCGGGCGGTCAGCTCGAGGCGCCGGTGGTGTTCCGCTCCCCCGGCGGCTGCGCCCATCAGCTCGGTGCGCAGCACTCGGCACGGATGGAGAAGGTCTTCATGGGAGTGGCGGGTCTGCGCGTGGTCACGCCGAGTAATCCGCGTCAGGCCTATGGGCTGCTGAAGAGCGCGGTGCGCTGTAACGACCCGGTCTTCATCAATGAACATGAGCTGATGTACAACATGAAGGGTGAGGTGCCCGATGAGGAGTACTTCATGCCGCTAGAGGGTTCCGAGACTGCACGCGAGGGCAAAGATGTAACACTGTTTGGCTATAACGTCTCGGTCCACTGGTGTCTGCAGGCGGCCGATGTGCTGGCGCGGCAGGGTATAGACGTCGAGGTGATCGATCTCTACAGTCTGGCACCGCTGGATCGAGAGGGGATCAAGGCATCGGTGGCCAAGACCCATCGCGCAGTGATCGTAGAGGAGGCGGAGGCGCCGGTCGGTGTTGGTTCCGAGGTGATGGCGATCATCAACGAGGAGTGTTTCTTCGAACTCGATGCACCACCGATACGTGTCTCGGCGAAAAACGTGCCGGTGCCCTACAATCACACTCTGGAGAAGGCGGTGATTCCAAATGCCGGAGATGTGGTCGATGCCGTGCTGAAGATGTTCGGCAAGTAGTCACAAAATACCTAACGGGGACGGCGTAGCCTGGGCTGCCCCGTCCCCTTTTTACAATGGAATAGATAATGGCTGAGCCCTATCAGATAAAGATGCCCCAACTCTCCGACACCATGACCGAGGGCGTGGTGGTGAGCTGGGAGAAAAATGTCGGCGACAAGATTGTGCGCGGAGACATTGTCGCCACGGTCGAGACCGACAAGGCGATCATGGATGTCGAGGTGTTTCGGGATGGTTACCTCTCTGGTCCTATCGCCGCTGTCGATTCTACCTTCGTCGTTGGTGAGGCAATCGCCTATCTGGTCGAGCGTATCGATGAGGTGAACAGCGGTGGTGAGCCTGCGCCGGCTGCCGAAACCCCTTCAGATGTAGCGCCAAACGAGCCCGAGGGTGCCAGCCACACCATCAAGATGCCGCAGCTCTCCGATACCATGACCGAGGGTGTGGTGGTGAGTTGGGAGAAGTCGCTCGGTGATGCGATCACCCGTGGCGATATTGTCGCCACCGTCGAGACCGACAAGGCGATCATGGATGTAGAGGTATTCCGCGAGGGTTTCCTCTCGGGACCGATCGCCGCAATCGATTCAACCATTGCCGTCGGTGAGGCGCTTGCCTATCTGGTCGACAGCGCCGGGCAGGTGGTCAGCGATGAGGTGGTAGTGAGCAAAAAGGCGGCTGGAGAGTCGGTGTCACTGGTTGCCGCAGAGCCAACCAGTGAAACGATAACGGCTGTCGCAGAGGTTGGGGATGATGTTACCCCCGCACCCCGTCCCGCCAACAAATACGCCACCCCCTATGCACGTAAACTCGCCGCCTCGCTTAACGTCAATCTGAACAACCTGCACGGCACCGGACCAGAGGGCGAGATCACCGCCGATGATGTGCGCAGTGCCCAACCGGTGGAACGTCCTACCGAGGTGGCCGAGCAGACCCCCGCCCATACTCAGCCGGAGATTCAGGTGCCGGGTCACGGTCGTGCGATGAGTGCGATGGAGAAGGCGGTCGCCGCATCGATGACCGCCTCGCTGACCATGCCGACCTTCCACGTCACCCTCAATGCGCAGCCAGCGGCACTGATCATGGCAGCGAAGAAGCTGGGTGTCTCGGTCACGGTAGCGATCGCCAAGGCGTGTGCCGAGGCGATGAAACAGCACCCCTCAATCAACTGGGCCTATCAACCGGTCGACAAGCTGGTCGAGCGCGACAACGTCGATATTGGCATGGCCGTCACCGCCGAGGGCGGTGGGCTGGTGGTGCCGGTGCTGCGCGGATGTGAATCACGCTCACTCGATGATCTGAATGAGAACTGGAAGGATCTAGTCGACCGTGCGCGCAAGCGTCGTCTGGCACCGGAGGAGTACGCCAATCCGACCTTCATGGTCTCCAACATGGGCATGATGGGTGTCGCCTATTTCGATGCCATCCCGACTCCCGGCACCGCTGCGATCCTGGCGATCGCCGCCGCCGGTCCCGAGGGGATGCCACTGACTATTACCGCCGACCACCGTGTTGCCAACGGTGCCGAGGTGGCCGGTTATCTCAACACGCTCAAGGGGCTGATCGAGCAGCCCGAGAGCTGGATCGGGCCGATGGGGCCAGCAATTCCCGAGGGTGAGTGGGACTACGACGTGGTGGTGATTGGAGGCGGCCCCGGCGGTGAGGATTGCGCCCGCGATCTCGCCGGTCACGGCCTCAAGGTGGCGATGGTTAACGACGCCCCCTTCCCCGGCGGCGAATGCCTCTGGCGCGGCTGTATCCCCTCCAAGGCGTGGCGTGCTGCGGCTGATCGGATGCGCGATCGCGCCCACGACACGCTGCTCGGCGTGAACGGCACCAACACCCCTGAGCTAGATTGGAATGCACTCGAGGCGCACCGTCGTGGCGTGCTTGAGCAGCGTGGACAGATGGCGCTCAAGACCGACAAGGGGGTGAAGGTTGAGGTGATTCAGGGCTTCGCCTGGTTCGAGAGTGAGCATCGTCTCTTTATCGATCAGTCGGGTAACTCGGAGAACCCACATACCCGTGCGATCAACGGAGATGGCTCCAAGGGCAAACACGTCAGCTTCGGCTGTGCGGTGATCGCCACCGGCGCGCCGCCCTTCGTACCACCGATTCCCGGTGCGGCCGAGGGAATAGCCTCAGGTGGTCTACTCACCTCCGATACTGTCTGGGGGCTCACTGGCGTGCCTAAAAAACTTGGCGTGGTTGGTGGTGGTGCAATCGGCATGGAGATGGCGCAGATTTTTCAGGACTTTGGCAGCGAGGTGACGCTGTTCGAGGGACAGGAGCGGATTCTCGCCGAGGTGGAGCCGGAGATCGCCAAACAGCTCACTGCCGTGCTCAACGACGATCCCAATCTCACTATCGAGACCTCGGTCAAGGTCGTTTCGATCAGTGGCGAACCGGGTCAGATGGTATTGGCCTACGAGGATAGTGAGGGCATCGCAGAACGCTTTGAGTGCGACTACGTGATCATGGCAACCGGCAAGCGGCCGGTACTCGAACCGCTCAAGCTCGATGCCGCCGGTGTGGCGGTCGAAGAGGGTGTGATCAAGGTCGATGCCCACTGCCGCACCAGTGTTAGCAATATCTATGCAGTGGGTGATGTGATCGGTGGGCTGATGCTCGCCCACACCGCCGGTCAGCAGGGGCGTGTTACAGCCGCCACTATTCTCGGTGAGGAGATGGTCTACGATGAGCGCAAGGATAGCGGGGTGATCTTCACCCGTCCCGAGGCCGGTTTTGTCGGTCTCTCCCTGGCGCAGGCCAAGGCGCAGGGTATCGATGCCGCCGAGGTGAAGGTGCCGATGAATATCGATGCCAAGGCGATGATCACCGGTGAGCAGCACGGCTTGATCAAGATCGTCGCCGATAAGTCGAACCATCGCGTGATCGGTGTTCACCTGCTTGCCGACCATACCGATACCCTGATCGGTGAGGCGGTGATGATGGTTGCTGGTGAGATGACGCTGGAGCAGGTCGGTGGCGCGATCCATCCCCATCCGACCCAGACCGAGATCTTCGGTGATCTGGCGCGGCGGCTGCTGTCGCGTCTGCGGCGCAGCAAGAAAAGGCGCAGGTAAAAAAGGCGGCCATCGGCCGCCTTTTTTGTGTGGTAGGGGTGTGCGTTCTACGTAGCCTTCTGCTGCCCGTCGCTCTCGATGCGATTCCGGCCGTTGTGTTTGGCCTGGTAGAGGGCGTTGTCGGCGGCAGTAATCAGCGACTGCATATCTTGCTGCGGGTCACTTTCGGCTATACCGGCACTGAAGGTGGCGTTGAAGTCGGCGTCGCCAGAGGTGAAACCGATTTCGGAGAAGGCGATGCGCAGTTCATTGAGCACGCGACACGAGTCACTCACTGAGGTGTTGGGCAGGATTACAGCAAACTCCTCGCCGCCATAGCGGGCCGCGATATCCCCTTTGCGCAGACGGTGGCTAAGGATGCGTGACAGACTCTTGATCACCCGGTCACCGACGGGGTGGCCGTACAGATCGTTGACCGACTTGAAGTGGTCGATATCGAGCATGGCAAAAGTGAGTGTGGTGCTGTTGCGCCTGGCCTGTGAGAGCTCGCGCTCCAGTGAGAGTTTGAGGTTGATGTGGTTGAGTAGTCCGGTCAGGCTGTCGCGGGTCATCAGGGCGCTGAGTTCGCGGAAGCGTCGGGCGCGAATCTTGACTGCGGCGAGCAGGTGTTCGTCGCTGATCGGTTTCTGCAGAAAATCGTCGCCACCCTGTCGCAGCGCCTCCAGCTGCTGCTCCAATCCCTTCTCGGTAGAGAGATAGACGATCGGCAGATTGGTGTAGCCGCTGTGTTGGCGGATCACCTTCGCCGCCTCCACGCCGCTACACTCGGGCATGTAGAGATCCATCAGCACCAGATCGGGGATAAACTCCGGCAGCACCTCGAGCAGGCGAGAGGGGTCGCTGACGATCTTCGCCTCCATCCCCGCAGACTCGAGAACCGCCGCGTAGTGTTCCGCCAGCAGGGTTGTATCTTCAACGATGAGAATGCGGTACTCGACCTCCTGACGGATGCCGGTGACCTGATCGAGCTGCTCGGTCAGCTGGTCGACATTGAGCGGCTTGGAGAGGTAGGCGTGGCCCCCTGCGCGTACCGCATTGAGCCGGTTTTGCCAGCTGTCGTAGGCGGAGATGAAGATCACAGGAAGATCCCGATCGGTGCAGTGGTGAATCTTTTTGATGATGTCGGCACCGGCGGTGGGACCGCTCTGCATATGGATGTCAGCGAGCATGGCGTGCGGTGGACGTGCCTTGACGGCACTCTCCAATGTTTCCGGATTGTAGAAGGCCTCGACGGTGTAGCCAAAGTGGCCGATCTGATCGGCGAGTTCTGTTGCCAGTGTCTGGTCATCCTCGAGAAGATAGACCAGCGGCTGTTCATCGCTAACGCGCGGTGTGTGTTGATCGGGAAAGGTTTCGGTGGAGGTTTGATCGGGCCCCTCTGCGGCAACCTCTCGCAACTGCATGATCGCATCGTCGATGTGATCAATCAGCTCTGCGCTATCGTTCTCCGCATCCTGATAGCTATGCAGAAGTGCCTCGAGCGAGCGGGCGACCTCACCAAAGTGGAAAAAGTGGAAGGTGCCGGATGAGCCGGCCAGGCTGTGTGAGTTGCGAGTTAACGCTTCGAGGTCAGGGCTCTCGGACCCCGATGTTCGAACGCTTCGCCAACCGCCCTCAATCTCCTCGATTCGCTGCGGAAGGAGATCGATAAACCGCTGCTGCAGGATGCGAAACTTGTTACGTTTCTTGTCGATCGACTCAGACAACGGTTGTCTCCAGATGGCCACGGATCACATCGGCGAGGGTCATTGCATCGAACGGTTTCGCGATCACCCCAAGTGCACCCATCGCCTTGTACTCTGCCACTTCATTGGGCTGTACCTTGGCGGTCATGAAAATGGCGGGTGTGTTGCAGAGATTGGGGAGTTCACGAAGTCGGGTCAGTGTCGAGGGCCCGTCCATGCCGGGCATCATGACATCGAGCAGTATCAGGTCTGCTGTGAGCCCCTCACCCTTCTCCAGTGCCTCCAGGCCAGAGGCGCACTGGATCAGCTCAAACCCTTCATCCTCGAGTGCGAACTCTGCCACCTCGCGAATATCGGGCTCATCCTCGACATAGAGTACGCATATCGTATCGCTCATCTCTGTTACTCCTTCAACATCCGATTGATTGTGGTCAGCAGCTGTTCGTTACTGGTCATCGATTTGGTGAGTGCCGCACCCACCTGGCGGGTGATCTCATCATCAGGGACCTGTGCCGAGAAGATGACCACCGGTGCGTGCCCCTTGAGCTCGTCGAGCAGCTCGACACCTGATCCGTCGGCGAGACCCAGATCGAGAATTACCAGCTCGAATTGATGGCTGGCCAACTGTTCACGTGCCTCTTTCACACTGCTGGCGAAGCTGAGGTCGGCCATCTCCTCAAGCAGGGTCTGCACGATCTGCACGATATCCGGGTCATCCTCGATGTGCAGAATGTGTGGACGCACGGTGTGGCTCAACGCTGAGCGCATGGCATACTCCAGCCGCGCCTGATCGACCGGTTTTTGCAGCCAGTCGACAACGGTTACCGCGTCGCCTGCAAAGGCGGCACGCCCCTCTTCGGCACGCCCCGAGACAACGATGATCGGCAGCTCTGCCGTCTCAGGGTTGTTTCTGAGTTCCTGAAGCAATTGTAGGCCATCGGCATCCGGCAGGGTGAGGTCGAGCAACATGAAACGGTATAGGTGACTATTAAGCAGGGTGCGAGCGGCTGCGGCCGTGGTGGCGATATCGGCCTTACCCCCCTGGGTCTCGACCATTTCGGCCAATATGGTGGCGACATCGGCGTTATCCTCGCAGATGAGGACCTGTGCCTCTTCACTCGCTTGAGGCGATTCGCTCTCCGCTTCCATGGCCGATAGATCGAAGAAGAAGCGTGTCCCCTTACCCAGCTCCGATTCATAGTCGATGCTACCGCCGTGTCGTTCGATGATCGCCTTGGTGATGCTGAGTCCCAGTCCGGTTCCCCCCTTCTCCCGAGTGTCGGAGCTGTCGGCCTGCGCAAAGCGCTGAAAAATAGTACTGCGAAACGCCTCCGGGATGCCGCTGCCGTGGTCGCAAACGGCAATGCGATAACCGCTGTCGCCTGCCTCGATGACCAGCTCAACCTCGCCGCCTGGATGAGAGTACTTCACCGCATTGGAGATCAGGTTGGCGAAAACCTGCAGTAGCCGGTGTTCATCGCCATAGATTGCGGCTTCAGTCAGGCTGGTGGTGAGAATAAGCGAGACGTCGTGTTTGTTGGCGTAGCCGTGATTGTCTTCAATGGCCTGCTGTGCCAGCGGGATCAGATCCTGTGCCTTGAATTCGAATACCAGTCGCCCCGATTCGATCTTCTCCAGATCGAGGATGTCATTGATCAGCAGTGTCAGGCGCTCACTATTGCGGTTGGCCATCTCCAGCATCTTGCGCGCCTTGGCCGGGAGTTGATCGGCGACCTTGCCGAGTACCAGATCGAGTGCGCCGCGGATAGAGGTCAGAGGGGTACGAAGTTCATGGCTAACGGTGGAGACGAATTCACTCTTGACCTGCTCCAACATTTTTCGCTCGGTAATGTCGCGCACGATGCCGGTAAACATCCGCTGTTCATGGACCACCATCTCGCTGACGGCGAGTTCCATCGGGAAGGCCGAGCCATCTTTGCGTTGACCGGTCACTTCGCGGCCGATACCGATGATCTTTTTCTCTCCACTGGTGAGGTAATTCTCAAGGTAACCGTCGTGGGCACTATGAAAGGGTTCGGGCATCAGCATGTTGATATTGTTACCGATGACCTCTTCAGCGGGATAGCCGAAGATCTTTTCGGCAGCAGGATTGAAGGTCTGCACTGCACCTTTGGTATCGATGGTGATAATGCCGTCGACTACCGTCTCCAGTACGGCGCGATTGGTCTCGCGACTGGCGTTCAACTCGGCAGTGCGTTGCTCGACAAGCTGCTGGATATCCACACGTCGGCGCTGCAGTGAATTGAGATAGCCCCCCGCCAGCAGGGTAAAGAGCAGGCTTACGATCAGGGCGAACAGGGGCGTGGTGCTCTGGCCTGTCTCAAAATAACCGGGGATCGGGCGGAGCACGGTGCGCCATACGGTGTCGGCGAGAGGGAGATTCTTGCTGACAAGATGCCCCTTGTTGAGCTGTGAGACGGGCATGGGAGGTATCGGTGTGCTGCGAGCACGGGAGGGGTGGAAATAGAGGATCTCGGCAGATCTTCTGGGGTCGACGTCGACAATATAGACATCGAGGCCGGCACTCTTTGGAATGTGTCGCTGGTAGGCCGTTTCGACCATGCTGGCGACGTCGATGCGCAGGCCGATGAAACCGCGTAGCTGAGCGGGAGGGTCGTTACCCGTATCACTCTGCAATGGCCGTTCGAAGACAGGCAGGAAGAGCTCCATGGTTGCATTGTTTTGCTGAGAGAATCGTTTGTCACCCAGAAGTGAGACGATCTGTTTCGCTGCTGTGGTGTGTGTCAGTAGTTGTTGGTAGGTGGAGAGCGTGCTCAGGTTCAATCCCTGGGGTAGCCATGGTGTCTCACGGTTGTAGGCGTGGTAGACGATCAGGTTCTCATCGCGGGGATCACTTTTAACCAGTTTTCCGCTCTCCGCGGATAGCTCTCTGATCTGATAGTCGCGATAGTTGTCACCACGTGCCTTGTCGTAGAGGCTCTCTATCTCACTACCTCGCACCCTCTCGATCCAGACGGCATTGCGGATCTCCGTCTGCCTGGGAAAGGCGACCTGGAGGAAGGTTCTGAACTCATTTGGACCAACATGGGTGGAGGCGGCGTAGAGCCCATCGAGGCCATGCAGCGCCTCCTCGATCGCCTCACCCTCAACGGCGAGTGCTGCGCTGCGCTGCTCGGCCTGGCTGATGAGTTTTAGCTGAATCTCATCGTCCTCTATCTGTCGAAGTAGCGTGTAGAGCAGTAGCGAGAGTAAGCCGCCAACCAGGAGTGTGATCAGGCCAAGGGTTTGCAGTCGATCAGTTCTGTTCATGATAGCTAGTTGTCATTGGTTTATTGTTGTTTTTGGCGCTGCGCTGGGTTGATTATCTTTTAACACTAGATGAATTTCAGTGGGTGAGCGAATTGCCACCCTAACCAAATGGGAATGATCTCCTGGTGTTGATGTTTTATAGGTACGGTTTGAAGAAATAGTTTCAATAATTAACGACCACTCCGACCGGATCAGGGGAGTGTCTCGAGCGTTGACTAGGCTGATAACAGGTTTTGCCTATCTAGTGGTGCCGTCACGATTGCTTGATGTGCAAGGCAGGCGTTCTCGTCCAATTACCCCTACGCCCTATACCTATATAGGTAATGTGTTTGGTTTTCGTCTCGCTGAAACGGTACAATGCTGCCTTTTGCTGACACCCCCTGTGCGTGTCGCGCTATCTCATTGATTGTATAGAGAGAAATGTCCCATGACCGCCAAGGATATGACTGCCCATCTGGACCCGGATAAGTTTGCCAAGGGCACCGGTGCGTTACGATCCCGTCGCCCGATCTATATGGATTACCTGCCCCCCTGTAACCACGGCTGCCCAGCAGGTGAGGATATTCAGGGTTGGCTGGCACTGGCTCAGGCTGGCGAATACCACGCCGCCTGGCAGCTGCTACTGGAGAACAACCCCTTCCCGGCGATTCACGGCCGTGTCTGTTATCACCCCTGTGAGACCGCCTGTAACCGCGCCTACACCGATGCCGAGGTGAGTATCCACGCCGTTGAGCGTTTCCTCGGTGATATGGCGATGGAGCAGGGCTGGAAGCCAGAATTCACCGCCCCTGCTGGTGGCAAGCGGGTGATGGTGGTTGGTGCGGGGCCCAGTGGCCTCTCTGCCGCCTACCACCTGACCCGCCTCGGCCACGAGGTAGAGATCTTCGAGGCCGGTCCGGTCGCAGGTGGCATGATCCACTTCGGTATCCCCGCCTATCGCATGCCACGCGATGAACTCAAACGTGAGATCAAGCGTGTTGAGGATATGGGAGTGAAGATCCACCTCAACCACCGCATCGAGGATGTGCAGACGGAGAAGGAGAAGGGCAACTTCCAGGCGGTGTTTGTCGCAGTCGGTGCCCACATCTCCAAGAACATCGACGTACCGGCGCGTGATGCCAAGGGCATGATGGATGCGGTCAGTTTCCTCAAGAGTGTGGAGAATGGCGAGCCGGTTCAGCTCGGTCGTCGTGTTGCGATCTACGGCGGTGGTAATACCGCGATGGATGCCGCGCGTGTCGCCAAGCGCATGGGTGTCGATGAGGCGATGATCATCTACCGCCGCGACCGCGACAACATGGCCGCCCACGACTTCGAGGCCGACGAGGCGCTGGAGGAGGGGGTCAAGATCAACTGGCTGCGCACCATCAAGGAGGTTGATGGTGGCACCATCGAGGTTGAGATCATGGAGCTGGGCGAAGATGGTCGTCCCCAGCCCACCGGCAAGTTCGAGAAGCTGGAGGCCGACTCGCTGATCATGGCGGTGGGTCAGCAGACCGATACCGGCTTCCTCTGTGATGTTCCCGGTATCGAGTTCAAACGCGATGACACCGTTGTGGTTGGTGAGAACATGATGACCGGCGCGGATGGAATCTTCGCTGGCGGCGATATGGTCCCTACCGATCGCTCGGTCACCATCGCTACCGGCCACGGCAAGAAGGCGGCACGCTATATCGATGGCTGGTTGCGCGGCGAGACCTATCAGCCTCTTTCCAAGCACCCGATTGTCGATCACGAAAAGCTACAGCTCTGGTACCGTACCGAGGCACCGATGACCGAGCAGCAAAATCTGCCGCTCTCCCAGCGTCTCGGTGGTTTTGAAGAGATTCTGCAGGGAATCTCGGAGAAGGAGGCGGTCTACGAGTCGAAACGTTGCCTCTCCTGCGGTAACTGCTTCGAGTGTGACGGCTGCTACGGCTCCTGTCCTGAGGATGCGATCATCAAGCTCGGTCCCGGCAAGAAGTACCAGTACAACTATGAGCTCTGCACCGGTTGCGCCGTCTGCCAGGAGCAGTGCCCCTGTCACGCGATCGAGATGATCCCTGAGAGCGAGTCGGCCGGCATCATCGGCTGCGCCCCGGAAAACAAGAGATAAACAGTATGAGTGAACAGAACAACACCAGGAAGGTTACCGTCGATGGTGGTAACGCCGTCGCACACATCGCCTACCGGGTCAGCGACATCTGCTCGATCTACCCGATCACCCCCTCGTCCGATATGTCGGAACTCTCCGATCTGTGGGCGACCCAGGGGATTAAGAATATCTGGGGCCAGGTGCCACAGGTCATCGAGATGCAGAGTGAGGGAGGTGCCGCCGGTACCGCCCACGGCGCACTGCAGACCGGTGCACTGACCACCACCTTTACCGCCTCGCAGGGGCTGCTGTTGATGTTGCCCAACATGTACAAGATTGCCGGTGAGCTGACCTCGTCGGTGTTCCATGTCGCGGCCCGCTCAATCGCCGCCCAGGCACTGTCGATCTTCGGTGACCATCAGGATGTGATGGCGGCGCGCATGACCGGTTTTGCCATGCTCGCCTCCAATTCGGTACAGGAGGCGCACGATGCGGCGCTGATTACCCACGCCGCGACGCTCAAGGCGCGCGTACCGTTCATCAACTTCTTCGACGGTTTCCGTACCTCGCACGAGATCAACAAGATCAGCCTCATCACCGATGATCAGATCCGCGAGATGATCAGCGAAGAGATGGTCTTTGCTCACCGTAACCGTGCACTCAATCCCGATAACCCCTTTATTCGCGGTACTGCGCAGAACCCCGATGTCTACTTCCAGGGGCGTGAGAGTTCCAACCCCTACTACGACACGGTGCCTGAAATTGTCCAGGAGACGATGGATGAACTGGCCAGGCTGACCGGACGTCAGTATCACCTGTTCGACTACTACGGCGCAGAGGATGCCGAAGAGGTGGTGGTGATGATGGGCTCTGGTGCACAGACCGTCGAGCAGACCATCGACGAGATGAACGCCAACGGTCGTAAGCTGGGTCTGGTGATGGTGCGTCTGTTCCGTCCCTTCAGCATGAAACACCTGCTCGGGGCGCTACCGAAGAGCTGCAAGAAGATCGCCGTGCTCGACCGTACCAAGGAGCCAGGTGGCGCGGGCGAGCCGCTCTATCAGGATGTGATCACGGGCCTGGCCGAGGCGCTGGGTGAGGGGATGATCGATGCGATGCCGCGTGTGATCGGTGGTCGTTACGGTCTCTCCTCCAAGGAGTTCACTCCGGCGATGGCGCGTGCGGTTTTCGATAACCTCGCCGCCGATAACGCCAAGAACCACTTCACCGTCGGCATCAACGACGATGTGACCCACAGCTCGATCGAGTTCGATCACGGTTTCGATATCGAACCCGATAACGTCACCCGTGCGATGTTCTTCGGTCTCGGTTCTGATGGCACCGTTTCGGCCAACAAGAACTCGATCAAGATTATCGGTGAGAGCACCGATCTCTACTGTCAGGGCTACTTCGTCTACGATTCGAAGAAGGCGGGTTCGCAGACCACCTCGCATCTGCGCTTCGGTCCCGACCCGATCAAGGCCCCCTATCTGATCACCTCGGCCAACTTCATCGCCTGCCACAAGTACAACTTCATCGATCAGGTGGAGATGCTCGACAAGGCGGCCGACAAGGCGGTCTTCCTGCTCAACAGCCCGGTCGCTGCCGATAAGGTCTGGGACGATCTGCCAGAGCCGGTACAGCAGCAGATTATCGACAAGAACATCAGCTTCTACGTTATCGACGCCACCACCGTGGCACGTAATGCCGGTATGGGTCGTCGTATCAACACCATTATGCAGACCTGCTTCTTCGCCCTCTCCGGCGTGCTGCCACGTGATGAGGCGATCGCCAACATCAAGGCGGCGATCGAGAAGACCTATATGCGTAAGGGTCAGGAGATTGTCGATCTCAACTTCAAGGCGGTTGATGCCTCACTCGATCATCTGCACCAGGTTGAGGTGCCGGAACGTATCAGCTCCAGCCACGGTATGAAGCCGTCGGTTTCAGTACAGGCGCCGACCTTTGTTCAGGAGGTCACGGCACCGATGCTCGCGGGCCGTGGTGACGATCTACCGGTCTCGATGATTCCGGTCGATGGCACCTACCCTAGCGGTACTGCCCGCTGGGAGAAACGTAACATCGCTGACTTCGTGCCGAAGTGGGAGCCCGATGTCTGCATCCAGTGTGGTAACTGCTCCTTCGTCTGCCCGCACAGCGTAATTCGCGCCCGTTTCTATCACGAAGATACGCTCAATAACGCACCGGCGACCTTTGAGTCGGCGCCCGTCTCGGCTCGCGGTTTCCCCGAGTCACGCTACACCCTGCAGATCTATGTTGAGGACTGCACCGGTTGTGGCCTCTGCGTCGAGGCGTGTCCCGCTTACGATCAGAACGACGACTCGAATTCGCGCAAGGCGATCAACATGATGGCCAAAGAGCCCGATCTTGATGAGGCCAGAGCCAATATCGATTTCTTCGACACCATCCCGGTTAACAAACGCTCCACGGTCAACTTCGCCTCGGTGCGTGGTGCCCAGTTCCTCGAACCGCTGTTTGAGTTCTCTGGTGCCTGTGCCGGTTGTGGTGAGACCCCCTATGTACGTCTGCTGACCCAGCTCTTTGGTCCGCGACTGCTGGTGGCCAACGCCACCGGCTGCTCCTCGATCTATGGCGGTAATCTGCCGGCGACACCGTGGAGTACCAATAGAGAGGGGCGTGGTCCTGCCTGGTCCAACTCGCTGTTTGAGGACAACGCCGAGTTTGGTCTCGGCATGCGTGTCTCGGCCGACCAGCAGCTGGTGATGGCCAAGGATATGCTCTCCGGGATGACCGATCACTTCGATCAGGCGTTCATCGATTCGTTGATGGATACCAGTCAGGAGATCGGTACCGAGATGCATCAGCAGCGAGAGCGGGTGAAAGAGCTCAAGCGTCGTCTGGAGACGATTGACGACCCGAAGGCAAAGGCGCTGCTGACCGTGGCCGATCATCTGGTTCGTCGTTCAGTATGGCTGGTCGGTGGTGACGGTTGGGCCTACGACATCGGCTCGGGTGGTCTCGACCACGCACTCGCCTCCGGTCGTAACATCAACGTGCTGGTGCTCGATACCGAGGTCTACTCCAACACCGGTGGTCAGGCCTCCAAGTCGACACCGATTGCAGCAACGGCCAAGTTTGCTGCCGCCGGTAAGGCGGTGACGAAGAAGGATCTGGCGCTGCAGGCGATCTCCTACGGTAACGTTTATGTCGCCCGCGTGGCCTTTGGTGCCAACCCGCAGCAGACCCTGCAGGCGATGCGTGAAGCTGAGGCCTATCCAGGCCCATCAATCATCCTTGCCTACAGCCCCTGTATTGCACACGGCATCGATCTGCGCGATGGTCTGTCGCAGCAGGAGAAGGCGGTTGAATCCGGTTACTGGCCACTGCTGCGCTACAACCCGCAGCGTCGCAAGGCGGGTCTACGTCCCTTCATCCTCGACTCCACGCGCCCCTCGATTCCACTCGAGGAGTTCGCCTACAACGAACAGCGCTACAAGCTGCTGCAGAAGAACAATGCCGATGCCGCCGCCAAGCTGATGAAGCTGGCTCAGGAGTCGCTCGATCTGCGCTGGCAGACCTACGAGCATATGGCCGAGCAGGAGCCTGCCCACTTCCAGCCGGTTGGCTAGGGAAGGGCGGAACTAAAGACGATGTGTCTGGCACTCCCCAGAGATGGCAAGAGTGGTCTGAGCGGCAAGCCGCCCGGACCGATTAAGCTCTTCTTTGGTGGTCTGGCCTTTATCGCCGTACTGCTGTTCGCCATGCTTAGTTCGGCTTGGCGAGGTAGTGGTAGCTGATCTGTGCGTCATGGATCGTATAAAAGGGGTGTCCTTCGGGATGCCCCTTTCTGTTTGAAAGGCTAGTTGTCGCCATTGCCAGTTGTGCCATGAGTAAAGATTGCACCGATCTGGCCGACAATAGGTGTACGAGAAGTTGTAATTGTGATGTGGGGTGTCCCTTGAAGCGTCTGTTTTCATTGGTTTTACTGTTGCTGGCGCTGACCGCCATGGATAGCGAAGCGAAGGCGGTTAGTCCCCGATAGTCGACGCCGTCTGCCTATTCGTAGTTGAGAGCGTGAGCGAACGACGGAGAAGATGCAGCAGCGGCTTTATGTCGGCGTAGAGTCACTGAGGGAGTTGTGTAGAGCCGCGAAGAGGTGATTACGCAACGTACGCAGGACGTCGGGGCGCCGTAGGCATAAACGGTCGCGTTAAGTATTTGCCGCTTGCTTGGGCTTGGATGCCCAAAACAAGCTTCCGCAAAATATCGACTCCCCGATGTCGTTATCTGCGAGAGCGGAGTACCAGAGCTATGCGGCGACGCTGGAGAGCTCGAGCTGGAGCGCGATCAGCAGCAAGGGGAGCTGTGAGCTCTCCCACATCATTCCCTACTACGGTATCGCTACCTTTGTGCGCCGTATCGATAGCGACATGGTCTTTTTTATCTCCACCAACCGTGAAGAGGCGCGTTCAGGTAAGGCGCATATCTCCTCCTATCCGACCGGTTGGCAGTCGTCGCAGCAGGTGCGTGAGGTGGGTTCGACGCGCATGAGCAAGGGCCGCCGTCCCTTCTATATAAAGGGCGAGATGGCGCTGCGTATGCTCTACGAGTTGGAGGAGGGGATGCAGCCCACCTTCAGCTACGGTGATTGGGCGAACGGTAAGGATCAGATCAAGGTAACGCTCTCGACCGTTAAGTTCCGTGATGGTCTGGATGAGTTTCTCGGTTGCGTGGCCGGGCTGCCGCCCTACGAGTACGACACCGTCAGCGATATGGTGATCTTTTTCGCCTCAGGCAGCACCGGCCTGAGTCGTATGGCACGGGCGGAGCTTGACCGTCTCACCCAGTATCTGCGTTACGACCCGAAGGTGAAGTCGATTATGATCGCCGGTCATACCGACAGTGACGGCGAGATGGATAAAAATGAGGTGACTGCACGCAAACGTGCCGATACGGTGGAGCGCTATCTGCTCGACTTTGGTGTCGATAGCAGCATCATCACCACCGACGCCTTTGGTGAGCGTCGTCCGATGGAGAGCAATCTGACTCCGAAGGGGCGTGCCAAGAACCGCCGCGTCTCGATCGAACTCTCCAAGTAGAGAGGCGCACTGCGTAACGATTTTCGCTATAATCCCGCCCTTGGTTAGCCGCAGGGGCGGGCATTTTGTTGCAATCAGGACGCGGATTTCCTCCGCACCTTACCCTCCCCCTCTGGCTTGAAAGCTATTCGCACAATCGGCTCAGGTGTCTGCCGCTTGATGCGTTCTCCCAGATTTTTGATGCGGGTCCCATAGGGACCGATAGACGAGGTTCTGATGTCTGATGTGAAGAAAGTGGTGCTGGCCTACTCGGGTGGTCTCGATACCTCAATCATCCTCAAGTGGTTGCAGGATGAGTACAACTGCGAGGTGGTGACCTTTACCGCCGATATCGGTCAGGGCGAGGAGGTCGAACCGGCCCGCGCCAAGGCGAAAGCGGCAGGTGTCAAAGAGATCTATATCGACGATATGCGTGAGGAGTTTGCCCGCGACTTCGTCTTTCCAATGTTCCGTGCCAATGCGATCTATGAGGGCGAGTATCTGCTCGGTACCTCGATTGCTCGTCCGCTGATCTCAAAACGTCTGATCGAGATTGCCAAAGAGACCGGTGCTGATGCCATCTCCCACGGTGCTACCGGCAAGGGTAACGATCAGGTGCGTTTTGAACTCGGAGCCTATGCGCTGATGCCCGGTGTCCATGTGATCGCCCCGTGGCGTGAGTGGGACCTGAACTCCCGCGAGTCGCTGATGGCCTACGCCGAAGAGCACGGCATCGAGATCGATTATGCCAAGCAGAGTAAAAAATCCCCCTATTCAATGGATGCCAATCTGCTGCACATCTCTTACGAGGGCGACATTCTTGAGGATCCCTGGAATGAGCCTGAGGATGATATGTGGCGCTGGAGCGTCTCTCCTGAGCAGGCCCCTGACGAGCCGACCTATCTTGAGCTGAGCTATGAGAAGGGCGATATCGTTGCCATCAACGGTGAGGCGATGAGCCCTGCCACGGTGATGGAGACGCTGAACAAGATTGGTGGTGATAACGGTATCGGTCGTGATGACATCGTCGAGAACCGCTACGTCGGCATGAAGTCACGCGGCTGCTACGAGACTCCCGCCGGCACCATCATGCTGCGTGCACATCGTGCCATGGAGTCGCTGACCCTTGATCGTGAGGCGATGCATCTGAAGGATGAGCTGATGCCACGCTACGCCAAGCTGATCTATAACGGTTACTGGTGGAGCCCTGAGCGCGAGATGCTGCAGGCGGCGATCGATCTGAGCCAGGAGCACGTTAACGGTACCGTGCGCATCAAGCTCTACAAGGGCAACGTCTACATTGCCGGTCGTAAGTCGGAGAAGGATTCACTCTTTGATGAGAGTATCGCCACCTTTGAGGATGACGCGGGTGCCTACGATCAGAAGGATGCAGCGGGCTTTATTAAGCTCAACGCGCTGCGTCTGCGTATCGGTGCCAAGCGCGGTAACTGACGCCAGTAACGCCAAAATAACCCTCTGCAGCCTCGGGTTGCAGGGGGTTTTTTTTTCGGCGCACCATCCACCCAATAATCGATGGCTCTATGGAGAGGCTATGAGAATTTTGCACACCATGCTCCGCACAGGCGACCTGAATCGTTCGATCGCCTTCTATACCGAGGTGCTCGGTATGCAGCTACTGCGCAGCAAAGAGTATCCCGATGGTGAGTTCACACTCGCCTTTCTCGGCTACGGTGGTGAAGCCGACAATACGGTCATTGAACTGACCTACAATTGGGGTGTTGAGTCTTATGAGATCGGCACTGCCTTTGGCCACATCGCCCTGGAGGTCGACGATGTCTACCAGGCGACCGAGCAGATCCGCGAACGTGGCGGCAAAATTCTGCGTGATGCCGGGCCGATGAATGCTGGCTCCACCATCATCGCCTTTGTTGAGGATCCGGACGGCTACCAGATCGAGTTGATCGGCGTACGAGATCGATAATCTTCCACTATTTGTAGAGTTTTGACGACGATTAGCCGCCTGCCGTGCTGTTAGAATGGCCCCTTTACCGCTACTTTAAGTAGACGATATCTACGATCACATGCGCCCACTTTTCTCCATCCTGCTGCTGTCGGTTTGGCTGCTCCTCTCAGGTACAGTTTCTGCGGGTGAGTACGATAGCGAACGCCGTCTCTATAAAGATGCGGTCTCGGCGTTCAAGGCGAAGGATAAGCCGCGTTTCAAACGGGTGATGAAAAAGCTCACTCACTACCCTCTCTACCCCTACCTGCAGCAGAGCGAACTGCTGCAGCGTCTCGATAGGGTCTCAGATAGTGAGTTGAGGCGTTTTATAAAACGTTACTCGGATCTGCCTCTGGCCTCACGCCTGTTGGGTAAATATCTACTCAAACTCGGTAAGCGTGGTGAATGGTCTCGCTATCTGAAGCACTACGACGGTCGTGATGGTGCTAAATATCGATGTTACGCACTACGTGCCGAGAGCCGTAGCAAGGGTGTCGATAAGTTGCTGCCACAGATTGAGAAGATCTGGCTCAGTGGAAAGTCGCAACCGAAGGCTTGTGATCCACTCTTCGCCGTGCTCGATAAGAGTCCGCGTATGACGGGCGCACTGATCTGGAAACGGATCGGTTTGGCCGTTGAGCAAGGCAATATCACCCTTGCCAACTATCTGGCGAAACGGTTGAGTAAAAGTGATCGGGCGCGTTTTACGCTGTGGAAACAGGTGCGGCGTGACCCGGCCAAATACCTGCCGTCGAAAAAGTTGAAACGCGATGATGCACTTAATCGACGCATCGTTATCTACGGAAGCAAAAGACTGGCAAGAAAGGATGCAACCAAGGCGTGGAAACAGTGGAGCAAGATTGAGCATGGTTATCGCTTTAGTGATAAGGATCGTGCAGAGGTAGCACGCTATATCGTGGTGCGAGGTGGACTGCAGAAACGACCCGAGACACGCGACTGGATCACTGCGTTGAAGCCGCAATGGATCAATGATGAGGTGCTGCGTTGGCAGGCCAAACTTGCCATCTATCAGAACGACTGGCCGCTGCTGAAGAGGAGTATCAAGGCCCTGCCCAAGGATCAGCAGCAGGAGAAACAGTGGCGTTACTGGCAGGCACGTGCCGCAGAGGCGAGTGGCGATAGACGTAGCGCGAATAAAACCTATGTCGATCTTGCGGGTACGGTGAGTTATTACGGATTTCTATCGGCAGACAAAACCAAACGGCCCTACCATCTCACCTCGATTCCGTTACTCGATGAAGATACCGGTATCGAAAAGATCGCTGCACTGGATGCGGTAAAACGTACCCGTGAACTACTCCACTTCAACCGCAACACCGAGGCGCGACGCGAGTGGCACCAGCTGCTGAGTGGATTCGATAATCAACAGACTCGACTGGCTGCAGTGCTGGCGAGTCGCTGGAGCTGGCACGATGGTGCGATCCTCACCACGGCCCGTACCGGTCAATTGAGCGATCTGGAGCTCCGTTTTCCCACGCCCTTTAAACAGCTGGTCGTGAAAAATGCCAAGCGTCAGAAGATCGATCCCGAGTGGGTCTTCGGCGTGCTGCGGCGTGAGAGCGCCTTTATGGCCGATGCCCAGTCAGGCGTCGGTGCGCTGGGCCTGATGCAGCTGATGCCAAAAACAGCACGAGAGCTCTCCAGGAGTCTCGGTATCAAGCGATTGCGCAGCAACGATATCCTGCAGCCCTCACGCAATATACAACTCGGTAGCAGTTATCTGCGGCGCATGCTCGATCGGTTTAATAATAATCAGGCGTTGGCCACTGCGGCCTATAACGCCGGTCCGCATCGTGTCGATAGCTGGTTGCCTGATAGCGGTACGACGCCTGCCGATGAGTGGGTGGAGCTGATCCCCTACAGTGAGACGCGTGATTATGTGAAAGCAGTGATGGCCTACACGACGATCTTTGACGATAAGTTGAATCGGCGGACATCATCGCTTAAGTCGCGCATGAAGGATGTGAAACGATAGGTTGTGCGTTTGAATGACTAGTACTCACTCCACATAAATCGATGTGGTGTGAGTCATCAGTGGATAAGCGTTCTACCCGGATTTGTAGGGCAGGAATTTTCCATTCAAGGTAACGACCACGCGGTCACCGGCAGGGTTCTCCTCTCTGTCTATATCCATAGTGAAGTCGATAGCACTCATGGTGCCGTCACCGAACCTTTCGTGGATCAGTTCCTTAATCGTCTCGCCGTAGACGCCAACGATAGATAACAGGATCGGTACCGGAGTCGGGGTTCGACTCCGGTACCTCTTCGATGCTCCTGGCCTCCATCATGGATTCAGGAGGTACGACTCCAGTAAACGGGTAGCCCGGATGGAGCGAAGCGCAATCCGGGGCGTGGATTATATCGATATCCCGGATTCCACCGTGCTGCATCCGGGCCACTTATTTAGGTGACAGGGATGGGCGGTTGGTAACAGGTACCGGACTAGGGTTTTGACTCTGGTGCCTGGTCGGCTTGTAGCAACCTCAGGGATCGGAGTCACATCGACTCCGATCCGCCATAGATAGCGCTACATATACGCCTGCGCCTCTTCTCCGGGATTGGGCAGTCCCGCAATACGCCATGCCTCTTTGGCGCTGGTGAAGAGTGTGTCGAGGCAGTGGGGCTCGTTGTGGGTGATAAAACAGACGTGGGCGGGTATGGGCGGTGCCATCTGGTGAGCCTGAAACTCGCCACGCAGACATTTAATAACACGCCACTGCCCTGGTGTGAGGCTGTTGAATCCATCCAGCAGTGCGATCTTTTCGGCGATCTCTTCATCCCACTCTGCTGCATCGATCATAAAACCGTCGTGGTCGAAGGCGAGAGGTTTCTCTCCAGTCAGTAAATTACCCATGATGTACCTCCTGGCGGCCGGTTGATTCTTTCACCGCCTGATAAGGTGAATCTAGTCGCCCCTCGTGTGCTGTAAAGTTCACAGCGATTTGGTGGGGTTATGCCATGTAACGTTTGGCGATCCAGTGGTCGACGCTGAAGTAGCGTCCTGCGCCGACAAACAGCAACATCAGCAGCATGATGAAGTAGGTAGCGGCAAATTCGATGCCGTTATTGAGTACGACAAAACTGCCATTTTCGGTGAGCCAGCTATATTGCCCATGTTCGCGTAGCAGCTCCCTGGCGCGGTCGAGTCGTTCAACTGCACCGGCAGTCCGTTCGTTGGCAAAGATGCCATTACCCTCGGCGATCGCAAGCCAACCGTTCTGCCAGTGGACTGTAAGTGCGGCGACCACCATGGTCACCATCAGTGGGATGGATATCCAGCGCACCGCCAGTCCGAGCAACAGCAGGATGGCGCCACCTGCCTCTGTGATACTGGCGGCGTAGGCCATAAAGGTGGGGAAGGGGAGACCGAGACCCCAGTCGGGATTGCCAAACCAGGCGATGGTGCTCTCCATGTCAGATAGCTTCTTGGTGCCCGCCATCCAGAAGATCGGGACCAGATAGAGGCGCAGTGCCAGCGGTCCGAGAAAGTCGAAGTTGCGGGTGAGGTTGAGTAGCTCCTGTAGCCTGATCGCCAATCGCATTCCGGACTCCTATCTCTCTGGGATGTTGTGGATGCCAGTCAGCAGGTCGCGATGGCGCAGGTCGAGCAGAATTTCGGCGCCCACACTGACAATCTGCTGCGGCTGTGGGTGATTCATCTCGGTCGCGATCGATTCGAGCAGCTCGCGTCCACTGGCCGCAACATTTTGCTGAATCAGCTGAAGTAGTCTCGCGGTGACGGCGTTGATCTCAAGAAAGTGAACCGCGTCGTGCCGGTCACGATAGACCACCAGGTGGGTCTCTGTTTCGCCATCGGGGATCTGCTCTGGCCCAATGCGGTGGACGGGGTAGTGGTAGCTGAGTGGCCATGCCAGTGGTGAGAGCTGCGGTATGCCCGTTATCAGATCCCCATTGGGATCGACATCTTCGCCGATGGCTGACTCCTCAGAGATCGAGAGGGCCAGCTCAACCCATTCATAGTGGGCCAGCTCGAGCAGGAAGGGGTAGTCGTCCGCCTGTGGCTCGCGTTCATTCTGCAGGTAGTCGAGCAGCTCCTGGGCGATCTCGAGAAACAGCGGCGTCTTGCAGTGGTGTTTGACCATAAAGTCGCGAATCATCGCGTGCCACCTCTCATCGGAGGTGATAGCACGAATCACCGGAAAGGCGCTGGCGGCGAAGTTCTCGATGTTGTTGTAGAAGAGATCGCGATAGATCGCCATGCGGCGCGTCTCAATCCCATCCGGTGCCGCATTATGCTCCGGGTTACGAATATAGGCGGCGAAGTCGTATTGCTGATCGATGAAATCGGGGCGTTTAGTGGCTTGCACGTGAGCTCTCCATCTCAGCGACAACACTCTGTTGCCGTGTTCTGATCTGATCGACCTCTAGTAGCAGCTCTTCAAGCGGTGGCAGATTGAAGTCGCGCTCCAGCAGGGTCGGGATCACGCCGTGCTGCCGGTAGGTGTAGTCGAGCATCTGCCAGACACTTGGCAGTACCTCGGCACCGTGGGTATCGACTAGCAGATCTTCGGCCTCTTTATAGTGGCCGGCGATATGCAGATAGGCGATCCGCTCAGAGGGGATCGCTTTGATAAATTCGAGTGGGTCGTAACAGTGGTTAACGCTATTAACATAGACATTATTTACATCGAGCAGGATGTCGCAGTCGGCCGCTTCGATCACCGCATTGAAGAAGTCGATCTCTGCCATCTGCTGTCCGGGTGCTGCATAGTAGGAGACGTTCTCCATGGCGATGCGCTGACCCAGAATATCCTGAACCTTTCTAATGCGTGCCGCGACATGTTCGACCGCCTCCTCGGTGAAGGGGATCGGCATCAGGTCGTAGAGGTGACCGTCATCGGCACAGTAACTGAGGTGTTCGCTATAGAGCGAGATGTTGTGTTCGCCCATAAATGTTTTGAGGCGATGCAGAAAGTTTTCGTCAAGCGGTGCGGGACCGCCAACTGATAGAGAGAGGCCGTGCAGGATGAAGGGGTGGCTCTCAGTGAAGGCGCGGAACTGTTTGCCCAGCGCACCACCGACACCCATCCAGTTCTCCGGGGCGACCTCAAGGAATCCGATCTGTTCATGCGGCGTCTCGGTAAGCGGCCCCAGCAGGGGCCGCCGCAGACCGAGTCCGGCGCCATGAACCTTATGATTCATTTCGCTCACGATGCAGTGCCTTACTTGTTACCGCCGCACTTCGCCTCGCCACATTTACCTTCACCGCTCGCCTTGGCCGGTGCTGCAGCCTTGTCACCGCCGCATGAACCCTCTTTGCCGGCCTTATCACCGCCACAGGAGCCCTCTTTGGCCTTATCGTCAGCCTTGGCACCTCCACACTTCGCCTCGCCGCATTTGCCCTCTTTACCGGCGTGGTTGTCAGCAACCATGTAGCCGCTTGAGAGCTCGGTCATCTGGAAGGGATTCTCAGCCGCGTTAGCCATTGGTGCTGCTGCCAGACTGACTGCAAAGGCGGTACCGAGTGCGGCGATAGTGTTTTTGTGCATTTTGTTGTTCGACATGGTGACTCTCCAAGTTTGTGTATACGTTCCGTTATTAACCGACTGTTATTGTCGGGATATTCGGGGTTGACGTCTAGTTGTGCCTTGAACCTGTAACAACTCTTCACAGAGTGAGCCGTTATTAGCCGCTCTGGCGTGTCTCTACAGATTCATGTGGCCTCGGAGAAAAAGACCTGTGGGGAATTCAGATTATTTCACTGCGGTATGAAAAAATATTAATAATAGTTATAACTTGCTGAATTTATGTATTAATTTTCTTAATGCATTCAAGGTAGGAAACATCGTCGGGTGCGGTGCCACTCTGTTGGGCGTGGAATAGTGCGTCGCCGAGGCACTCCATCATTTTGTGCTCAACGTCATGGGCATCGCTCGCCTTTGCCAGTAAAGCTCGATAGAGGGCACCAATTCCCGCCGGACGATCGGTGGAGACCTGCTCATGCAGGGCGATATGCATTCCCATATGCAGAAAGGGATTGTCGACGCCCATGCCGAGCGGTGCCTCGTGCTGCAGAGCACTTTCAGGATCATCGAGTAGCGTCTGGTACTCGGGGTGTTTAACGATGGTCTCGGCGAGTATCTGCTCCATCGGTTCGAGAGGTTCGCGCGACTGATGTTTACGCCATACTTCACAGTAGAAGCGGCGCATCTGATCCCGGTCTTGACCGAATAACATGATAGTTAACCTGAAAATTGTAATGAGGGTGTGGATTTTAGCAGAGGAAGATTTCTCTGAAAGGTAGAAAATGATTTTGAAATAATAACGTTGGTATTGTCGGGTTATGTGGCTGATTTTGAAATAGAAGTGGAATAGGTCTATGCTTCGCTGATCATTAAATAATAATAAGCACGGTTTCTGATATGGATCGTCGTAGGCGTTACACCTCAAAAATTATCTGGTTCGGTTTTTCCATCGTAATCGCAACGATGGCGGCCTTCGCCACGACCGGTATCCACTACCTCTCCGACTCGAAAAAGAACTTCACCCGTGTTGTTGCTCAACACAATGTGCAGATCCATGTAATGAGTGAGTTCCTGCGTCTGGCCAGAGAGCGCTCTTTGACGCTGCAGCATATGTTTATGACCAACGATCCATTCGATCTTGACGATCACCGAATGCTGATGAGTGATATCGCGCAGGATTATCTGCAAATGCGAGAAGAGGTTCTGCAGACCGATCTCGATGAGGAGGAGAGTGAACTGCTAACCGCACAGCACGTGCAGACCAGTATTACCGGAAGGTGCAGAATCAGATCGCCGAATTGCTCATCGATGGTGAAATCGAACCTGCCAAGATGATCTTCTACAACGAAGCGATTCCGAGTCAGGAGAAGGCGATGTCGTTGATGGGGGAGTTCATCGCACTACAGCATATCCACAACAGTATGGAGCTCTCACATACCAGCCGCGAGATCGAATTTGAGAAGAAGGTGATCGCTGCACTGCTCGTCTTTGGTCTGGTGATCAGCTTTATTATCGCCTCCCGCGTGGTGGCGAAGATCAATAAAGAGATCGAGCAGCGTAACAAGATCGAGAACGAGCTTGAGGAACGTGTTGAGCGTCGTACTCGGGAGCTGACCTATCTCGCTTCGCACGATTCTCTGACTGAACTGCCCAACCGTACGGTATTTAATGAGCAGCTGGGAAACTCGATTCAACAGGCGAAACGCTATAAGAAGTGTTCAGCGCTGCTGTTCCTCGATCTTGATGGATTCAAGGCGATAAACGATGGGTATGGTCACGCTGCTGGTGATTATGCGCTGCGCGAGGTTGCAGCAAAATTGAAACATATTATTCGTGGTTCCGATGTGCTGGCGCGAGTCGGTGGTGATGAGTTCACCATTATCCTCAACGATGTGAAGGAAGAGAGTAACGCAACGCGCATCTGTGAACAGGTGATCGAGTCGCTTAACCAACCGATCGATTTTTCTGGTCTCAATCTGCAGCTGGGTGTCTCAATCGGAATTACCTTCTTCATG
Organism: Candidatus Reidiella endopervernicosa; assembly: GCF_013343005.1. Taxonomy (GTDB): domain Bacteria; phylum Pseudomonadota; class Gammaproteobacteria; genus Reidiella; species Reidiella endopervernicosa. Next base: position 2,923,575 of record NZ_CP054491.1, on the reverse strand, counting down.
AATGACCGACGCTCTGCCGACGAACTACTCACCGAGGCGGATGATGCGATGTATATTGCTAAAGATCTGGGTAAAAATCGCATGCAGATCTCCAAGCATGCCGACCGTGAGTCCAATGTTCACCCCTTCCCGGGTGAACGATCCAACGCCTAAGCTGGGAATTCTTTATTCCCCACGAACTTGCCTCTGCCGAGGTAGTGAACGAAACTTTGTTTATCTACCCGTTTTGGAGAGTCTGATGTCCCGCGTTCAAAGAGTCATTCTCGATGTGCTCAAACCCCATCAACCCAATGTGCTCGATTTCGCTCGTGCGATTGCCGCTATCGGTGATGATTACCGGGTCGATGTACGGGTGATTGAGGTCGATGAGAACACCGAAACGCTGCAGGTCGAAATCGAAGGAAGTGATATCGATTTTGAAGCGGTAAATGTGGCGATCAGTGAAAACGGCGCCTCACTGCACAGTATTGATGTTGTCTCGGTGGCTAGCACCACTGAGTAGTCGAAAGCCGATTACCCGCTCATTCATCATGGTTACGCTACAGCAGCTTAAAACACTTCTTGCCATCTCCCACTCTGAGGAGATCATGCGTCGCTATTTTGTGGTTAACGGTTTTGATGGTGCGTTGGCGATACTCGGTCTGATGATGGGTTTTTATGTCAGTGAACAGGTTGAGCTTGCGGTGGTGATTACCTCCTGCCTGGCCACTGCTCTGGCGTTGGGTATGAGTGGCATCTCCAGCGCCTATATCAGTGAAGCGGCGGAACGTCGCCGTGCCTTGATGAAGTTGGAGGAGGCGATGGTGACCTCACTCGATGAGAGTCACCATGCGCGTGCAGCGATGCTGATTCCGTGGTTGGTGGCACTCGTCAATGGAATGGCTCCATTGATATTTGCACTGATTATTATTTCGCCGCTGTGGATGGCGCGGAGCGGTTTGGTGCTGCCCGTCGACGCGCTACCGATGGCTATGGGCGTTGCGATCTCGATTATCTTTTTGCTCGGCGCCTTTCTTGGCCGAGTCGGAGGGACCTTCTGGCTCTGGAGTGGTCTGCGCAGTATCGCTGTGGCGCTGCTGACGGTGGGTCTGATCTATCTAATTGGATGAGTGTCGCGGCCTCAATCGAGGTTCTTATCCTTAAATTCACACAGGTCTTCGATAATGCAGCTACCACAGCGCGGTTTGCGCGCAATACAGGTGTAGCGTCCGTGCAGAATCAGCCAGTGGTGGGCATCCTGCATGAACTCCGCGGGAATAAACTTCAGTAGTTTTTTCTCGACCTCGACGACATTTTTTCCCGGCGCGATCCTGGTACGGTTTGAGAGTCTAAAGATGTGGGTATCGACGGCCATGGTTGGATGGCCTAAGGCGGTGTTGAGTACCACGTTGGCGGTCTTGCGCCCGACCCCCGGTAACGCCTCAAGTGCGGCACGATCTTCCGGTACTTCACTATCGTGCAGCTCGATCAGCATCTTGCACGCCTTGATCACATTCGCCGCTTTGCTGTTAAACAGACCGATGGTCTTGATGTAGTGCTTCAGTCCCTCTTCACCCAGCGCATAGATCGCCTCCGGTGTATTGGCGATCGGATAGAGTTTTGCGGTGGCCTTGTTAACACCCACATCGGTTGCCTGTGCCGATAGGATTACGGAGATCAGCAGCTCAAAGGTGGAGTCGTAATTGAGCTCAGTGGTCGGGTGGGGATTGTTTGTCTGAAAGCGTGAGAAGATCTCGTGCCGTTTCTGCGGATTCATGACTGCGCCGATTACTATTACAGCTCGTCATTATCGGTGATGCAGGATGAAATTTCGAACCCTGGTAGGTGGGCGCTGCGCTACGCTTCACCGAGAATATCGTCAACAACGCGGAACACCTCGGCAACGTTGATCGGCTTGGTCATGTAGTAACGAAAACCGGCCAATTTTCCTTTCTCAATATCGCCGGGCATGGCGCTTGCGGTGACAGCAATCACCGGTATGTTGCGTGTCGATTCGTCCTTCTCGAGTACCGCCTTGACCTCAAAGCCGTGCATGCCTGGCATGCTGAGGTCCAACATGATCATCTGTGGGCGGTGTGCCTGGGCCAGCTCAATTCCGAGAGAGGGTTGCTGGGCTGTGATCAACCTGAGATCGGGGCGACGTTTAAAGAGGTGCTCCATGAGTAGAACATTGGATGGATTATCTTCGATATAGAGTACGGTTTTAAGCGCGTCACTCTCCTCGTCTTCGATCGAATGGGAGGTTTCATCAGAAGAGGATTCATCGGCCGCTACGGGTTGATCACTAAGTGGAGTCTTGAACCAGAAGGTGCTGCCGCTGCCGGGTGTGCTATCGACGCCAAGCTCACCATCCATCAGCTCTACCAGCCGTTTGCTAATCACCAGTCCAATGCCGGTTCCCTCAACCTCACTCACCTCGGCATGTAGCCGGTGGAATGGCTGAAATAGCTGTGCCTGCTCATCTTGGCTGAGCCCATCCCCGGTATCGGTGATGCGTATCCCTCCCGTTTGTTCATTCGCTCCGTAGTCGATGGTGACTCGTCCCCCATCACGGTTGTACTTCACGGCGTTGGAGAGCAGGTTGACGATCACCTGTTTGAGGCGCACCCGGTCGCCGATTACGGCAGGGCAGAGGGCGTTGCCGTTTCGGAGCTCGATCTCAATGCCGCGTGTTTTGGCCAGCGGTGAGATGAGTGTGATGCACTCATTAATTAGCCTTCTGCAATCAATCGGCGATAGCGATAACTCCATGCGACCGGACTCGATTCGAGACAGATCGAGTACTTCGTTGATCAGCTCCAGTAGGTGGTGGCTGGCACGGGAGACCTCATCAATGCTCTCATCAATGACGCTGTCCTTATTGTCGAGCTGCATAATCTGGGTAAAGCCGATAATGGCGTTGAGAGGGGTGCGCAGCTCATGGCTCATGCGCGAGAGAAAGTCGGATTTCGCTTTGTTGGCGCTCTCGGCCTCAAGTTTCTCTTTCTCCAGGAGCTTGGCGTGCTCCTCATCAATGGCGCGTTTACGGCGCTGTCTGACTATCAGAGTGATACCGCCCAGGCCGAGTAGCCAGACGGCGGAGTGAGTAACCATCATTGCACGGCTATTGGCCGAGCTGCTCTCTATATAGGGCTGTAGTGGAATCGCGACACCAACACCGCCGCGAAGATCGCCCTCCTTAAAGCCGAGGTGTCCATGACACTTCTCGCAACCCTTTTGCATATACATCGGCTTCATCAGGCGCACGTAGGGCGCGTTATCGATCTCGGCAACGTCCGCTACTTCACCTATACCACGTTCGAATGAATCGAGCGCCTCCAGCTCCCATGCATCGGCCTTGTTGTTTGGGTTGAGTAGGATCTTGCCGGTGATCTTGCCCTTGATGCCGTAGAGTTCGGAGTACTCATCCATCATCTGTCGCAGCATGTAGGCGGGATTCATCAGCGTCAGCTCAACGCCATCGGTGGTGGTGAGGTCACGATCGGGTAGATGGGCTAGATAGGGGCTGCGCGGGGTGCGTTCATCGGGGCGGACATAGACGCCGCCATGCAATGTTCCCCAGAGGCGAAAGGCCTGATCCTTATTAAAATTCTCTCGCGCTGCGATAGAAGCAAGTTCGATCGCCATCTGCTGCTGATGGGCGAGATTCCATGCGATAGAAGTACCGATCACGACACTCCACGCCAGCACTGCCAGCCAGCCAGCTTAAGCGGGCTATGGTGTAGCGGTTTGTCGGTTGCTCTGATTTTTCATGCACACCTCTACGAGTGTGTCGCTTCAGTTATATCCGGGCATAGCGGTATGGTATTGATCAAAATAGAGACAAAAAGCAGGGTTATTGCAGAGGGGGGTTGAAAGGGGGGCTACGCGCCTCTACTGACCCTCATCGAGGACGATACGCTGTGAGCTGAGGACACGCTTGCTATCGGCAATGCGTTTATCGATGACGTTTTTCACTGCAATCAGCAGGCCGAGGCCAATAAATGCACCTGGAGGAAGAATGGCGAGCAGGAAGCCGCGGTAGTCCTCAATCAGTGTGATCTGCAGTGCACGTGCACCTTCGCCAAACATCAGGTGTGCCTGGGCAAACAGGGTGCCCTGGCCGACCGCCTCGCGTAGACCGCCGAGTAGGACCAGTACCAGAGTGAAACCGAGTCCCATGGTGAGACCGTCGACAAAGGCACGTGGCAGGTTGTTTTTGGAGGCAAACGCCTCGGCGCGACCGATGATGGCGCAGTTGGTGACGATCAGTGGAATGAAGATGCCGAGAATCTTGTAGAGGTCGTGGAAGTAGGCGTTCATCGATAGCTCTACGGTGGTGACGAATGAGGCGATGACCAGTACGAAGACGGGAATGCGTACCTCGGGACGGACCCAGTTGCGGATTGCCGAGACGGTCAGGTTGGAGGCGATCAGTACCAGTGTGGTGGCAATACCAAGCCCCAGTCCGTTGACGAAGGTGGAGGTGACCGCCAGCAGCGGACAGAGCCCTAGCAGCTGTACAAAGGCAGGGTTGTTCCCCCAGAAGCCGTCGTAACTGATCTTGCCGTAGCCGATATCAGCCATTGTCTGTTGTCTCCTGCTGCGGCAGTGCGAAGAGCGTGTCGCGGTGGTCTCTGAAATATAGCAGGCTCTGTTTGACCGCATTGACCACGGCCCGTGGGGTGATGGTGGCGCCGGTGAACTGGTCAAACGCACCACCATCCTTCTTTACGCCCCACTGTTTGATTGCGGGGTCGGAGAGAGAGCGACTATTAAAGCCAAGCACCCAGTCGGAGCGCTCGACCTCGATGCCGTCACCCAGTCCGGGTGTCTCACGATGGCTGAGAATGCGCACCCCGGCCAGGGTGCTGTCGTGGTTGATCGCCACCAGCAGCTTGATGGTGCCGTTGTAACCGTCGGGTGCGATCGGGGTGAGCACTACCGCGACGGCTTGAGCACCGCTGCGGGCGCGGTAGGCGGTGTGGGGTTCGTCATTACCGAGGAGCGGATCGATCACCGCTACGGTGTCGGTAAAGATGTCGTTGTCGTGGCTGCTGGGGGGGATCAGCGCGTGGATCGATTTCAGGAGCGCCTCACGCTCGTTAGCGGCGATACGCTCCTGGGTGCCGGCGTGGGTCAAGGCGACCAGTCCGGTGCCAACCACGGCAAACAGGGCCAGCAGTAGCATGGTGCCGATGATGTGACGGAACAGCATCTCAGCGTCCCCCCTGACCAAATACACGCGGACGGGTGTAGTAGTCGAGCGTGGGAGCGGCCATGTTCATCAATAACACGGCGAAGGCGATGCCGTCGGGGTAGCCACCCCAGGTACGGATGATGTAGGTGATCAGTCCGATACCGATACCAAACAGTAGACGGCCACGCAGCGTGGTGGCGGCACTGATCGGATCGGTGGCAATAAAGAAGGCACCGATGATTGCGGCACCGCTGAAGAGGTGGAACAGCGGCGAGGCGTAGCGGCTGGCATCCCCGAGCCAGAAGAGGGTGGCGATGAGGGCCAGTGCACCGAGCAGTCCGGCCGGGATGTGCCAGCTGATGATGCGTTTGTAGAGCAGCCAGAGACCGCCGAGCAGGTAGGCGGCTGCCAGCCACTCCCACCCCTTGCCACCGAACTCACCAAACAGCGGTGATTGGCTGATGGCCGCGACACTCTGCTCCAGGCCGACACCGGTCTTGATCGCATCAAGTGGGGTGGCGGTGGTGAGTGCATCGAGGCCGAGTGTGGCGGGTAGTGTGCCGCCGAAGCTATAGCTCAGGGTCTCGACGAGTGAGAGACTTACCGTTGCCAGCTCTTGTGGTGCGGGCCAGCTGGTCATCTCGAGAGGGAATGAGATCAGCAGTACCACGTAGCCGACCATCGCTGGGTTGAAGGGATTAAAACCGAGACCACCGTAGAGCTGCTTGGCAAAGACGATGGCAAACAGGGCACCGACAGCAGCCAGCCACCAGGGGGCGAGGGCGGGTAGTGCCAGCCCGAGCAGTATTGCGGTGAGCAGGGCGCTGCAGTCAGAGAGTGCGGGTGCGAGTGGACGGTTACGCAGTAGTAGTATGGCGGCCTCAGCACCGAGGGCAAAGATGGATGCGACAGCAATATTGATCAGCACGCCCCAGCCGAAGAACCACCAGGCGGTCGCAATGGCAGGCAACAGTGCATAGATCACCTGACGCATTAGCGCGTTGAGTTCACCGGTCGAGGGTGTGTGTGGGGAGCTAGCGGTGGCGAACTTCATGATTGCCCCTCTCCTTTAGTATTCGGTTGTTGCTCCTGATCGCGCATGCGTTGACGACGGGCATCGGCCTCGTCGATGGCGCGCTGCTGCTCCGGGGTCAGGTTGTCGATGTTCTTTGGTTTGTTATCGCCGCCGTGTTGTTTGGCGCGTACCCGATCCAGTGCCGCCTGGATGGCCGCCTGCTTGCTATCCTTCTCATCCTTTTTGTCACTACCACTCTCTTTCGCCTTCAGCGCCTCACGCTTCTTGCGCAGCTTCGCTTCACGCTCCGCTTTATCGCGTGCCTGTCGCTCCTGGCGTGCCTCATGGCGCTGACGGGCGATGTCGGCCTTGCCGCGTTCACGCTCCTGCTCCCAGATCTCATTCTTGGCGTAGCGGTAGAAGTGGACCAGCGGAAGATGGCTGGGGCAGACGTGTGAGCAACAGCCACACTCGATGCAGTCGAACAGGTTGTAGTCCTGCACCTTCTCAAAATCGTTGGCCTGTGCGTACCAGAAGAGCTGCTGCGGAAGCAGCTGTGCAGGGCAGACATCGGCGCATGCGCCACAGCGGATGCAGGGCCGTACCGACTGTTCAGTGGCCGGAATACGGGTGAGCAGAAAACAGTTGGCGGTTTTGATTACCGGTACTTCGTCGCTGTGGATGGCAATGCCCATCATCGGCCCCCCCATCACCAGCCGTTCTGCCTGTTCGGTGTAACCGCCGCACGCCTCAATCAGTGATTCAATGGGTGCTCCGAGCGGTACGATCAGATTCTGTGGTTGAGCAACACCTTCGCCAGTCACGGTGACGATGCGAGAGATCAGAGGTTGGTCCTGGATGACGGCGTCAAAGACGCTCGCGGCAGTGGCGACGTTATGGCAGACGATGCCGAGGTCGATCGGCAGACCGTTCTGCGGTACCTCCCTGCCGGTGATCACCTTGATCAGCTGCTTCTCGCCACCGGTTGGGTAGCGGATTGGGATCATTACCAGCTCGACATTGCTGCAACCGCAGCCGTGCAAGGCGGCTCGAAGAGCGGCGTAGGCGTCGGGTTTATTCTCTTCAATGGCGATAATGACCGTATCGGCGTGCAGCGCGTGGGCCATGATCTGGGCGCCCTCAAGTACCGCTTCGGGGCGGCTGCGCATCAGCATGTCGTCGCAGCTGATATAGGGTTCGCACTCAGCTCCGTTGATGATCAGGCTGTCGATCGAGGTGCGTGCGCCGGGGTTGAGTTTGATAAAGGAGGGGAAGCCGGCGCCACCCAGTCCGACGATACCGGCCTGATGAATCTTCTCGCGCAGTTCGGTGGGATTGAGACTTTTATGGTCGCTGACAGGGTTGCGATCCTCGATCCAGCGATCCTCGCCATCGGTTTCGATGGTGATAGCCGCTGCGCTCATTCCCGATGGGTGAGGGACTGCCGCCATGCCGATGGCAGTAACAGTTCCCGAGCTGGGTGCATGTAGCGGCGCGCTGACGTAGGCACCCGCGTCGGCGATCTTCTGCCCCTTGAGTACCTTGTCGCCCACCTTGACCAGTGGTGTGGTTGGTTCACCGATATGCTGCTGCAGCGGGATGGTCAGCTGCCTGGGCAGCGGCAGCGTGGCAAGTGGACGTGCGGTCGAGATCTCCTTCTCATCAGGCAGGTGGAGACCTCCGTGGTATGTCCAAAGCTTGCGGCTCATGAATCCACCTCGTGCTCGGGCAGCGGCCACTTCCAGTCGCCGATCTCACGCTCGAGTGGTTCCATGTCGATGCACTCGACTGGACAGGGGGGGATGCAGAGTTCGCAGCCGGTGCACTCGCTCTCGATCACGGTGGTCATCTGTTTGGCAGCGCCGAGGATGGCATCGACCGGACAGGCCTGGATGCAGAGGGTACAACCGATGCAGATATTCTCATCGATGACGGCGACCATCTTCCCTTTGTGCTCGCCGTGCTCCTCGTTGAGTGGCAGCGGATCGCGGCCGAGCAGGTCGGCGAGGGCAACAATGACCGATTCACCGCCGGGGGGGCACTGGTTGATCGGCGCCTCGCCGTTGGCAATCGCCTCGGCGTAGGGACGACAGCCGGGAAAACCGCACTGGCCACACTGGGTCTGTGGCAGGATCGCATCGACCTGATCGACCACGGGGTCGCTCTCGACCTTGAAACGGATTGCGGAGTAGCCGAGCAGCAGTCCGAACAGGGCGGCCAGAGTGCCGAGCGCAAGAATCGCCGTCAGCATCGTTACCCCTTAACCAGTCCGGAGAAGCCCATAAAGGCAAGTGACATCAGGCCGGCTGTAATCAGTGCGATGGCGGCACCCTGGAAGGGGGCCGGGACGTCGGCAACGGCCACACGCTCACGGATCGCAGCAAACAGTACCAGCACCATTGAGAAGCCGATGGCGGCGCCAAAGCCGTAAACCGCCGACTGCAGGAAACTGTGCTGCTCCTGAATGTTGAGCAGCGCCACGCCGAGTACGGCGCAGTTGGTAGTAATCAGTGGCAGGAAGATGCCGAGTACCTGATAGAGCAGCGGGCTGGTCTTGCGTACCACCATCTCGGTGAACTGCACCACCACTGCAATCACCAATATAAAGGTGATGGTGCGCAGATACTCAAGCCCGAGCGGTGCGAGCAGAAATTCGTTGGCCAGATAGGAGCAGATCGAGGAGAGGGTTAATACAAAGGTGGTAGCCAGCCCCATACCGGTGGCGGTTTCCAGCTTGCGTGAGACACCCATGAAGGGGCAGAGCCCCAGAAACTTCACCAGCACGAAGTTGTTGACCAGGATGGTGCTGACAAGAATGAGCGCGTATTCGGTCATGGAGGGTCTGTGTTTGGAACGGTTTCCCAGTATGGATGGTGGGGCGCAACCGCTCAAGCAATCACGCCTCAATCGGATGGAGATTCTACAGAAATTCAGGGCTTCAGTTAACACCAAAGAGGTATCTGGTGTACGGCAAATAATTCGTTTGATTTGGTTCTTCGTGAATGCCGTTGTGTCGCTTCAAATTCTGCCAGCTGTGACGCTTCCTGCAAATAAGGGTGCTGACACTGTGCTGCCAAACGACAGTCTAGTTATGACACTAAGTTGGTCGATGAATGGTGACAGTCAGATATCGATGTTGGGAGGCTATTAACGCGAATGCTCTGTTCGACACAGGCGATTCGGCTCGACACCTCCCCTCAATACAAGAGGGAGATTTGCATCAGTATTGGTGGAACAGTGCCACCCTTGTCTGTTGTGACATGACAGAGTTTTTGTAGGTGGCAGTCAATAATGACATGACATGACATGACAGGTCTTTGAATGTTGAAATGTGTCTAATAGATGGGTTGATTGTTTCAATTAATGTCACAAATATCATCACTGCTCTGACTTGATAGATATCAAAAAAACGCCGTTGTTGTAGGGATATCCTCCTTTTAGTGAATTGTGGTGAATTATTCAATTGTTAAAATGTGTTACAAAATTGTGAGCATTGGTGTGGATGTTGCTTCGTGATTCTTCAATATGTATTTGAAAGCCCTATGTTTTAGTCAAGAAATGCTGTTTAGACCCGTAATTTCACTGAGTAGTAGTCGGATTCTGATTCGCAGTGTTGTGGTCGGTCTGCTGCTCTGTGTGTTCGATATCTGGGTCGATGTCACCCTGCTGGGTGAGGGTGATCTTTCACAGCAACTCTTTGCGCCGGAACCGGTAGAGGTGTGGGTGCGACTACTGCTCTTCTCTCTCTCGGTTGCGGCAGGTCTATTTGTGCAGAGGCTCTACAGGAGTCTCGCGCGTGCCGATATTGAACTCAACTCCCTGCGTAGCGATCTGGAGTGGCGCATCAATGAGCGGACCATCGAGCTGGAAAATGCGATGCGCAAGATTGAGCAGCAGCGCTACCAACGTGAACTACTGCTCAACTCCACGAGTGATGGCATCTACGGCCTTGATCGTGAGGGCAAGACCACTTTCATTAACCAGAGCGGCGCAGCGATGCTCGGTTATCGACCAGATGAACTCATCGGCAAGCACAGCCATACGCAGATGCACCACTCCCATGCAGACGGCCGGGAGTATCCGGAGAAGAGCTGTCGCATGCGAGCTGCGGTCCGGGATGGTGAAACTAAATATGTAAGTGATGAGGTGCTGTGGCGCGAGGATGGCAGCAGTTTTCGCCGGGGAGTCGCTATTTTGCGAAAGTTTGTTTTGGGCATCCAAGCCCAAGCAAACAGCAAAACTTAACGCGACCGTTTATGCCTACGGCGCCCCGACCGTCCTGCGTTCGTTGCGTAATCACCTCTTCGCGGCTCTACACAACTCCCTCAGTGACTCTACGCCGACATAAAGCCGTGCTGCATCTTCTCCGTCGTTCGCTCGCGCTCTCAACTACGAATAGGCAGACGGCGTCGACTATCGGGGACTAACCGCCCTCACTTCGCTCTCCATGGCGGTCAGCGGTTGAGTACACCAGTACGCCAATCTTTGAGAGTAATCAGGTCACCGGAGCAGTGGTTAGTTTCCGTGATATCACAGAACGTAAGCGGGTAGAGGAGGACCTTCGTCTGGCGGCGAGTGCCTTCGAATCACATGAGGCGATCACGATCACCGATCCCAACGGGGTAGTCCTGCGCGTCAATGAGGCCTTTACCAGTATCACCGGTTATACGGCGGAGGAGATCGTTGGCAAACATAGCCGAGTGCTTTCATCGGGTCAGCAGAGTAAGGCCTTCTACAGGAAGATGTGGCAGGTGTTACTAGAGAAGGGGGTCTGGGAAGGCGAGATCGTTAACCGCCGTAAGGATGGTGAGGCCTATCCGGAGTGGCTTGGTATCACGGCGGTGAAGAATGAGGCGGGCGAAACGACTCACTATGTTGGCCATTTTCAGGATATAACCGAGCGCAAACGTGCCGCATCGAAGATTGAGCGTCAGGCCTACTACGATGCGTTGACCGATTTGCCCAACCGCCGTTTCATCTACGATCAACTGCAAAAGGCGCTGTCGCGCTGCAAGCGACATGGTCATACAGGTGCGCTGCTCTTTCTTGATGTTGATCACTTCAAGGTAATCAATGATTCACTCGGACACTAGGTGGGTGATGGCCTGGTTAAGCAGGTGGCAGAGCGGCTGGCGGGTGAGGTGCGAGCCGAAGATACGGCGGCTCGGCTCGGGGGAGATGAGTTTGTCGTGCTGATGACTGAGTTGGCAGAAGATCCTGAGATGGCGTTAATGGAGACACAAATAGTGGTGCAGAAAATTCAGTCCGCTATCGCCCGTCCCTTCCATATTGATGGCAATGAGTTACATGTCAGTATCAGTATCGGTATCACGCTCTTTCCTGAGAACTCCGATGTGGCCGATGATGTACTGAAACAGGCCGATATCGCTATGTATAAAGCCAAGGAGCAGGGGCGCGATACCTTCCAATTCTACCTCCCGAGTATGCAGCTCGCCGCCAGTGAGCGGTTGCAGATGGAGAACGATCTACGCAAGGCGATTCATAACGGTGAGTTGAGTCTTCACTATCAGCCGCAGTTCTCGATAGATGACCGGCTGATGGGAGCTGAGTGCCTGCTGCGCTGGCTGCACCCCGAAGAGGGGATGATCTCGCAGGCCCGGTTTATTCCCGTCGCCGAAGATAGTGGGCTGATTCTCTCTATCGGTGAGTGGGTGATGCGCAGCGCCTGTAAACAGCTGCGGATGTGGGAGCTGGAGGGGCGTGGTGGGGAAATAAACCGTCTGGCGATTAACGTCAGCCCTAAACAGTTCAAGCAACGAGATTTTGTGGTGATGGTCAGTCGCATTATCGAGGAGTCGGGCATCGATCCGAGCCGTGTCGAGCTGGAGTTGACCGAGGGTATGTTGCTGGAAAATGTTGAGGAGACGATCGACAAGATGACACAGCTCAAGTCGATTGGCATCAGCTTCGCGATTGATGACTTTGGTACCGGCTACTCATCGCTCTCCTATCTGAAACGTCTACCGCTCGACAAGCTCAAGATCGATCAGTCGTTTGTTCGCGATATCGAGAAGGGGGATAGCGGGTCGGCCATTGTTGAGACGATTATCTCGATGACTCACCACCTTGGCCTGGAGGTGATTGCGGAGGGTGTTGAAACACGAGGTCAGCTCGATTTTCTAAAACACAGTGGTTGTCACCACTTCCAGGGTTACTATTTCAATCGCCCACTCCCTGTTGATGAGTTTGAGAAGGAACTGAACGAGTCCATCAATCCCGTTTGAGCCATAAATTGATTAAATTTGTATGGTTTGTTCCCTTCTGTCACGCTAGCCGATAATCTAGGCTGCTACGGCATTTGCCGTGCGATATATATGCAGGACGGGCGTGACAAAAAGAGAGAAAAGGGCGCACCAACGTTATTCAGTACTCCTGACAGGTGAGATCGGCTTCGATGTTGATGCACCGGTGGCGTGCAGGATCCGAGATTTCAGTCAGAATGGCCTCTGCGTGGAGGTTGAGGATGCGATCCTCTCCCGCTTCTCGGCGATGGGTACGCCGATATCCGAGGGGCTGGTGGTGCCGATCCATCTGCATCTCGATAGCGCAACAGAGTCGAATACAATTTCTGTCTCTGCCCGCATCGTGCGGATGATGCGGGCACAGATCGGTGTTGCCTATCTCCATGATGAGTCGGCGCTGGTAGAGCAGCTTCGAGATCAAATCGTCTATACACCTGGCGTAGCGTCGAGTGAACCAGAGCCGGGTGGCGAGGTTGTGGACTCGGCGACGATGACACTAAACCGGGAGTCGTCGGTCAGGCAGTTTACGACACTACTGGGTACCTCTTTTGATGCCTTCGCCAGAAAGCTGAGTAACGATCTATTCAGTATCGCAACCAACTGCCACGAGGCGCAGCAGCAGAATGAACTGCTCTTTGCACTGTCTCAATTCGAGGCGGGCCAGGCGAGAATTCGTGAGGAGTTTCTAGCGAAAATCAGTCGCGATCTGCAACGGATCGGCCATGTGGTTGAAGCGCAGGGTGAGACCGACATTCACAGCTTCTCACTTGATGAACTCTCACTGGTTGAGCACGATGAGATGGATGAGCGACTGCTAATCAATAGCATCACTTCCACGATCCAGCGTGTCGGTGGTGAGAGCTCAATCACGCCCGGGAGTCGCTATTTTGCGAAAGTTTGTTTTGGGCATCCAAGCCCAAGCAAACAGCAAAAACTTCACGCGACCGTTTATGCCTGCGGCGCCCCGACCGTCCTGCGTTCGTTGCGTAATCACCTCTTCGCTGCTCTACACAACTCCCTCAGTGACTCTACGCCGACATAAAGCCGCTGCTGCATCTTCTCCGTCGTTCGCTCGCGCTCTCAACTACGAATAGGCAGCGGCGTCGACTATCGGGACTAACCGCCCTCACTTCGCTCTCCATGGCGGTCAGCGCATGATGCGTATGGCTGTTCTGTTTGGTCTGGAGACCGATAGCCAGATCGAGGAGATGGCGCCGCAGCAGGTTGTAGAGGGGCTGATGGATCTGCTCTCATTCATCTACGCCACTATAGATAGCCGCCAGGATGTGATTATTGTGATTGAGACGGCGCTCACCACAGAGTTCTCGCCGCTCTATAAACGTTTTAACAGCTATCTGAAGGAGCAGGGTGTGGTGCCCGATATCCGGGTGCTCTATCAGGTGGTGAACCGAGGGACGAGCGATGAGCAGGATCGACGCAATGTGATTGCCAGCCTTCGGGGCTACTCGATAGCTCCGGCTTACCCAATGAGGGTGGCAGCGAAAGTTACACACTTGATGACCTGATTGCAGAGATCGAAACGGTCAGAGGTCAGGGGGTGGTTGAGCGCATCTCCGAGAGGCTCGGTGGTGATAGCCATTTTCTTGAGCGCCTATCGAGTCACGACCGGCGTGTACTGGAAATGTCGAAGGAACTCTTCTCCAGTCTGCAGCAGAGCGACAATCTATCGAGCAGCGTCAAAAGCTGGCTGACGCGGTTGGAGGCGGCCTATACCAAGACGATGCTGCTCGACGATTCATTTATCGATAATCCACAGCACCCGGCGCGAAAGATGTTGGGGCTGCTCACCGAGCTGGGGCTGAGTGATGAGGAGATGACGGCTGATATTGAAGCGGCGATCGATCCGGTAATTGAAGGCATCATCGCCGGCGAAGGTGAGGGTGTTGAGGTATTTACCAAGGCGATGGAGTCTCTATCGCCGGTGATTCAGGACCGGCAGAGCCGCATTAATCGGAATGTCGAGTCGGTGATCGATAACGCGAGGGTGATCAGATTGTCACCGGTGCCAAGCACTATGTCAGCGAGGAGTTGAAACAGCTGCTGGTGGGCAAGAAGGTGCCGGAGCCGGTCAAACGAATTATTGAGTCGGCCTGGCGGCAGGTATTAACCCTGATCTACATGCGAAAGGGTGAGGGGAGTGAGTGGAACGAGGCGATGGAGTTGACCCGCACGCTCGCCGAAAAATCGGGCCAGAGTGATACCCCCGAGTATGAGCGGTTGGAGATGGTGGAGCGGGCCGAGTCGTTGGTTAGTGAGTACCACTGCAACCATCTCTGTGAGAAGGGTTGTGATAGAGCTGCGCAGTTCGATCGAACTGCGCAGCAATGAGAACGGTGTTTCGCTGCCTGAGCATGCCCTGGTTGAGATCGAGACCGATAGCGAGCTCTTTACCCCAACGCAGCGTGATGAGAGCTCGATCGTGACGATGAACAGATCACCCCTGGCTCGATGAGGCGATCAAACTAAATATCGGTGCCTGGTTCCGCTTTGCACGCGAAGATCAGGCGATAAATGTGCGCCTCTCGTGGATTGGTCAGAACTATGCGCGTTACGTTTTTGTTAACTCACTCGGCATGAAGGCTCTCGATCAGCGTTTCAACGAGCTGGTTAATGCGCTGAAAAACGGTGAGCTGACGCCGATCAATGATAACGATCTCACCTTTGTCGATAACAGTATCGAGCTGATCGTTGAGCGGCTTTATGGTCAGCTCGCCTATCAAGCGAGCCACGATGAGTTAACCGGTCTGGTCAATCGGCGTGAGTTTGAACGACGTCTCGGTCTCGCACTGGACCAGGCAGAGACGGGTGATGTCCGTCATGTGGTGGGCTTTATCAATATTCATCAGCTCGAGACGGTGCGGAAACTGCACGGTTACGGTGCGGGTAACCAGGCGCTCAAGGAGTTGAGTGAGCTACTCGATGGCGTGCTCGGTGATGAGGGTTGCACGCTGTCGCGTATGGGGGTCGATGAGTTCTCGGTGCTCTATGAGGGGCTCTCCGTGGAGGAGGCATATCGAATATCCGGCAAGCAGGTCGATCGGGTTCAGGATTACCGGTTCCACTTTGCTGATACCCCCTACTCGGTCAGCATCAGTATCGGTCTGGTGCCGATCACTGGTGAGAGCAAGTTTGCACCGACGGTGCTCAACGAGGCGGAACTTGCCTGTACGGTGGCAAAAAATGCTGGCCGCAATACGATCAAGCTCTATGAGCAGGATGATGAAAAACTGCAGAGACTCGATAGTGAACTTGACTGGACGATTCGGGTAAATCGCATCCTGGAGGAGGAGCGCATCGAACCCTACATTCAAGAGATCGCCCCGATCTCTGGCCAGGGCAAGATGCACTATGAGGTGTTGATGCGCGTGGTCGACAGAGAGGGCAAGGTTGAACCACCGGCGGAGTTCATCGACGCGGCAGAAAAACACAATTTGATGCATGAAGTCGATCGAAAGATGATCAGCAAGATCTTTAGTTGGATCGATGCCAATCCCGACGCGATGCGTGAGGTCGGCAAGTTATCGATTAATCTCTCGGGACAGTCGCTCGGCAGCGAGCGGCTGCTGGAGTATGTCTTTGAGCAGCTTTCGACCTATAGTGTGCCACGCAAAAAGATCTGCTTTGAGATTACCGAAACGGCGGCGATTGGTAACTTTGAGGACGCCTCCGACTTTATCGATGAGATGCGTAATCTTGGCTGCTCCTTCTCACTGGATGATTTTGGCTCAGGTCTCTCCTCCTACTCCTACTTGAAGAAGTTGCCCGTCGACTATCTGAAGATTGATGGAGTATTGGTTAAGGATATCTGTACCGAACCCAACGACTACGCGATGGTGCGCTCGATCAAGGAGGTTGCACACTTCATGGAGAAGAAGGTGATCGCAGAATATGCGGAGAATGATGCGGTGGTCGAGAAACTGGCCGAGATCGGCGTCGACTATGTGCAGGGTTATGCGATTGCCAGACCGCATCCGATAGCGGACTTGGAGGTTTAAAAAAGGCAGCGGGTAACAGGATAGAGCCTAGATAGAGCAGCGAATCTTGTAGGACTTGCTGTTGCCCGCCTCCTGTTACCCGTTTATTTAACCCGCATTCCCAGCTCAGCGCCCTCATCGGGGGTGAGGATAAACAGGTCCTTGCCGCCAGGGCCTGCTGCCAGCACCATTCCTTCTGAGAGGCCAAAACGCATCTTACGTGGTGCCAGATTGGCGACCATCACCGTCAGCTTTCCTTCCAGATCCTCCGGTGCGTAGGCCGACTTGATGCCGGCAAAGACATTGCGTTGCTCGCCGCCGAGATCGAGGGTCAGCTGTAACAGCTTGTCGGCCTTCTCAACATGTTCTGCCTTGACGATCCTGGCGATGCGCAGATCGATCTTGGCGAAATCATCGTAGTTGATGGTATCGCTGATCGGGGCATCGGCGAGTGGACCGCTGAGCGCTGGAGCTTCGCTTTCGCCGCCTGGAAGATTCTGCTTTGAATCTTCAAGCATGGCGTCGATCTTATCCTTATCAATACGGGTCATCAGCGGTTTGAACTTGTTGATGGCGTGGCCCAGCAGCGGCTCCTTAATGTGATCCCACTGCAGTGGATCGATGTTGAGGAACGCCTCAGAACCGGCAGCCAGCTGTGGTAGGACCGGTTTGAGATAGGTGACCAGCAGACGGTAGAGGTTAATGCCCATGCTGCAGATCTCATGCAGCTTCGCATCACTCCCCTCCTGCTTGGCGATAACCCACGGCTTCTGCTCGTCGATGTACTGATTGGCGAGATCGGCCAGCGACATGATCTGGCGCATCGCGTGGCCAAATTCACGCGCCTCGTAGAGTTCAGCGATTTCACTGCCGGCGCGGCTGCAGGTATTGAAGAGTCCCTCATCGCCGAGTGTTTCGGCCAACTTGCCGTCAAAACGCTTCTTGATGAATCCTGCGCAGCGGCTGGCGATGTTGACCACCTTGCCGACCAGGTCAGAGTTAACGCGTGCCTGGAAGTCCTCCAGGTTGAGATCGATGTCGTCGATACCGCTGCTGAGCTTGGCGGCGAAGTAGTAGCGCAGATACTCCGGCTGCAGATGGTCGAGGTAGCTGCGTGCCATGATGAAGGTGCCGCGAGACTTCGACATCTTCTTGCCATCGACGGTGAGGAAACCGTGGCAGTAGACGGCGTTAGGGGTGCGGAAACCGGCGCCGTGCAGCATCGCCGGCCAGAAGAGGGTGTGGAAGTAGGCGATATCCTTGCCGATGAAGTGGTAGAGCTCGGTTTCACCACCCGGCAGCCAGTAGCTGTCGAAATCGTAGGCACTGTTTTTGCTGCAGAGGTTTTTAAAGCTGGCCATGTAGCCGATCGGTGCGTCGAGCCAGACGTAGAAGTACTTGCCCGGTGCATCGGGGATCTCAAAGCCGAAGTAGGGTGCATCACGGGAGATATCCCAATCCTGCAGGCCCGATTCGAACCACTCCTTGAGTTTGGCCGCCACGCCATCCTGAATATGGCCTGCCTTGTGCCACTCGCGCAGCATCTTCTCGAAATCACCCAGCTTGAAGAAGTGGTGTTCGGAGTCGCGCTCAACCGGGGTGGCACCTGAGATGGCAGAGACGGCATTTTTCAGTTCAGTCGGTGAGTAGGTCGCGCCACAGACCTCGCAGGAGTCACCGTACTGGTCTTCGGCGCCGCACTTGGGGCAATCACCTTTAATGAAGCGATCGGGAAGGAACATCTCCTTTTCGGGGTCGTAGGCCTGGGTGATGGTGCGGGTGGCGATGTGGCCACCGTCGCGCAGGCGCGTGTAGATGGTGCTGGCGCAGTCGCGGTTCTCCTTGGAGTGGGTCGAGTGGTAGTTATCGAAGCCGATACCAAACTCTGCAAAGTCGGCCTGATGTTCGCCACTGATACGCTCGATCAGCGCCTCGGGAGTGATCCCCTCGTTTTGTGCCCGCAGCATAATCGGTGTGCCGTGGGCGTCATCGGCGCAGACGTAGGTGCAGTTGTGACCACGCAGTTTCTGAAAACGAACCCAGATATCGGTCTGGATATACTCCACCAGATGACCGAGATGGATCGGTCCATTGGCGTATGGAAGAGCGCTGGTGACCAGGATTTTGCGTGTGTTTTCAGACATATCGATACGGTGACTTGAATAGCGGCTAAACGGGCCGCATATAGTAGCATGCGGGAATTCCAAGCACTGATATTTTCTCTTGCCACCGCTTCGGTTACTGACCGAAAGCTGGGTTTAGGTGGGGCGATATCGTTGGATTGTAGTGAAACGTGCAGTAAACACTCAGGGAAAGGCCATTTTGGTGGTGATTTTCCAGAGTAACTGCATGGAAGACGCTCTAACCGATTTTGTGTAGAATCCCCAGCCAATTTAGTCGGAAATAGCTGATGGCACTGGTGCCGGGCACGAATTATGGGAGTTTTTTTCAATGGCTGACGTGAGCAAAGAGCAGGTTGAGTCTGCACTGAAGGCGTATATCGATCCCAACTCAGATCGGGATCTGGTTACCTCGAAGAGCATCAAGAGTATTGCGGTTGATGGTGGCAAGGTGATTGTTGATGTTCAGCTTGGCTATCCCGCCGATAGCTTCAAGGCAGAGCTGACCGGCAAGCTGCAGGATCTGGTTAGCGGTATCGAGGGTGTATCCGAGGCCAGCGTCACCGTCGAGTGCAAGATTGTGGAGCACTCGGTACAGAAGGGTGTGAAGACGATCAAGGGTGTGAAGAATATCATCGCCGTTGCTTCGGGTAAGGGCGGTGTGGGTAAGTCGACCGTCTCTGCCAACCTGGCGCTGGCCCTCGCTGCCGAGGGTGCCAAGGTCGGTGTCCTTGATGCCGATATCTACGGTCCCAGCCAGACCCGTATGCTCGGTGTTGAGGGGCGTCCCGATTCACCTGATGGCAAGACCCTTGAGCCGATGAAAAACTACGGCATCGAGTCGATGTCGATCGGTAACCTGATTGATGAAGAGACCCCGATGATCTGGCGTGGACCCATGGTCACCCAGGCACTCGAGCAGCTGCTCAATGATACCAACTGGAGCGATCTCGACTACCTGATCATCGACCTGCCACCCGGCACCGGTGATACCCAGCTGACTCTGGCGCAGAAGGTGCCGGTTAGCGGTGCAGTTATCGTCACCACTCCGCAGGACATCGCCCTACTCGATGCGCGTAAGGGTCTGAAGATGTTCCAGAAGGTTGAGGTTCCTGTGCTCGGCATAGTCGAGAATATGAGCATGCACATCTGCAGCAGCTGTGGTCACGAGGAGCATATCTTCGGTCGAGGTGGTGGCGAGAAGATGGCCGACCAGTACGATGTCGACTTCCTTGGCTCACTGCCACTCGACATCTCGATTCGCGAGAACGCCGATAACGGTAAGCCAACCGTGGTTGCCGATCCTGAGGGTCGCATCAGCGAGATCTACATGCAGATCGCACGTCGCACGGCTGCGCGTCTGGCGATTCAGGCGAAGAACTACGAGGCGAAGTTCCCGCAGATCGTTATCGCCAACGACTAGGCAGAAGTGACCGCTTTGTAGCGGAACGCTAAATGCCACTATAATGCCGGCTGTTTTGACTAACAGCCGGTATTTTTATGTCCAGGGATGGACGGTATGTCGCGGGTGCAGGGATGCACAAGAGCGACAATGTCACAGTTGAGAGGAATAGGATGAGTATCAAAGCCGACAAGTGGATCCGACGCATGGCCGAGAGTGAGGGGATGATCGAACCCTTCGAGCCGGGGCAGGTGCGCGAGGTCAATGGTGAGCGGATCGTCTCATACGGCACCTCGAGTTACGGCTACGATGTGCGCTGCGCCGATGAGTTCAAGATCTTCACCAACATCAACTCGGCGGTGGTCGATCCGAAGGCGTTTGATGAGAACAGTTTTGTCGATGTGAAGTCCGATGTCTGCATCATCCCGCCCAACTCCTTTGCGCTGGCGCGCACGGTGGAGTTTTTCCGCATTCCACGTAGCGTGCTGACGGTCTGCCTTGGTAAATCGACCTACGCCCGCTGTGGCATTATCGTTAACGTCACCCCGCTGGAACCGGAGTGGGAAGGTCACGTGACGCTGGAGTTCTCAAACACCACGCCACTGCCGGCGAAGATCTACGCCAACGAGGGTGTGGCACAGATGCTCTTCTTCGAGTCGGATGAGATCTGTGAAACCTCTTACGGTGATCGTGGTGGAAAGTATCAGGGGCAGACAGGCGTTACCCTACCCAAGGCGTAACAGTCAGGTTTAACTGCCGCTCTTGCTGTCTGGGAGCGGTAGTCCCTTCAACTTTTTGATCAGCAGGTTCATTCCCTTCTTCTTCTGCTCGACCCGCACCGGAATATAGTTCAGTTCAGGCGCAAACCACATGGTGGTGCCGCGTTTGTCGTTCTCGCGTTTGACCCGCAGGGTGTGGAATTTTCCGAGTGGTGTCTTGATGACCTCTTCGCCTTGATAGAGGAAGCTGAAGGTCTTCGGCGTGCCGCCATCGGCGACGCGGTACTCAAAGCGCCCCCGCTCTCCAGCCATCAGTGCCAGCTGTAGGGCCATCTGCACACTCATCTTGTCCTGCATGCCCGCCTCCAGTTCCATGCTCCAGGGGGCGCTGTTGACGCGGGTAGTGACTCGTTCGGCATCGTAATCGAAGCTGACGTGGATCATCTTCTCATCATCGATCCCGGTATGTTCGTAACGATAGAAACTGGGTGTGACGTGGCTATCGCTCACGCTCCAGGTGGTCTGCTCAAGAATCTCATCACTGCGGAACCAGGAGACGACACTAACGGGTGTCGAGCGGGATTCGTAGGTGTAATTCCCCGTACTGTTCTGCTTGAGTTTGAAACGTCCCTCGGCGATTGCCAGGCCGCTCTTGTTGAGAATGTAGTCTGCGGAGTAGGGGATCAGCTGTGGCTCGGCAGAGGCCGTGCCGAGTGTGATGATCAATAATAGCGTTATCAGAAATCGAGATAGTTGCATGGTAAGAGCTATCAACTACGCCTCAAGCTGTGCGGGTTTTTCTAGCGGTTGATTGTCCAGCACTACGGTGTGATCCCTCATCTCCAGTCGTCCCTCTGCAAACCAGCGAATCGCCAGCGGGTAGATCTTATGTTCCTGTTCGAGCACCCGTGCGGCGAGAAGTTCCTCGCTGTCATCGGCCAGCACCGGCACCTGCGCCTGCAGGATCAGTGGACCACCATCGAGTTCATCGGTGACGAAGTGGACCGTGGCACCGTGGTGCGAGGCGGCAGCTTCGATGGCGCGGCGGTGGGTGTGCAGACCACGAAACTCGGGCAGCAGCGAGGGGTGGATATTGATCAGTCGCCCCTGATAGTGGCGTACAAACTCCGGGGTGAGGATGCGCATGAAGCCCGCCAGCACCACCAGCTGTGGCTGGTGGCTGTCGATCAGTTCAATCAGTGCCGTATCGAACGCCTCGCGACCCTCGTAGTGCGTGTGGTCGAGCACAGCGGTAGGGATGGCTGCCTGCTGCGCGCGCTCAAGCCCATAGGCGTCGCTGCGATTGCTGATCACAGCACGAATCTCGACCGGCAGATCGTTGTTGGCTGCGTCGATGATCGCCTGCAGATTGCTGCCGCCGCCAGAGATTAGAACGACGATCGGTAGCCGTTTTGCGGACTCCTGCAAAGCGACTACTCCTCGATGGTGACCTGTTCGCCATCCGTACCGGCTTCGATGGTGCCGATGATCGAGGCCTGCTCTCCAGCTGCTGAAAGCAGCTCCAGGCTCTTGTCTGCATCTGCTGCCGCTACACAGACCACCATACCGATACCGCAGTTGAAGGTGCGGTACATCTCCTCCTTGATCACGCCACCCTTCTCCTGCAGCCAGTTGAAGATGGCCGGACGCTGCCAGCTGTTGGCATCAATCTTCGCTGAGGTCCCCTCCGGCATTACGCGTGGCAGGTTCTCGGTCAGGCCACCGCCGGTGATGTGGGCAAGTGCGTGTACATCGACCTGTTCGAAGAGTGACAGCAGTGACTTGATATAGAGCTTGGTCGGTTCGAGCAGTGCCGCGCCGATGGTGCTCTCCTCGAAGGGCTGATCGAGCGGTGTCTCGCTGACCTCAAGGATCTTGCGAATTAGCGAGTAGCCGTTGGAGTGGGGGCCGGAGGAGGCGATGCCGATCAGCTTGTCACCCGCAGCGACCTTGCTGCCGTCGATGATGCGACTCTTCTCCACCACACCGACACAAAAGCCAGCCAGGTCGTAGTCACCCTCCTGGTACATACCGGGCATCTCGGCCGTCTCACCGCCGGTGAGCGCGGCACCAGAGAGTTCACAGCCACGACCGATACCGGCAACTACCTCAGCGGCGGTGTCGATGTCGAGCTTGCCGGTGGCGTAGTAGTCGAGGAAGAAAAGTGGTTCAGCGCCCTGTACGATCAAGTCGTTGGCGCACATCGCCACCAGATCGATACCGATGGTGTCGTGTTTACCCATCTCCATCGCCAGCTTCAGCTTGGTGCCGACGCCATCGGTTCCCGAGACCAATACCGGCTCTTTGTAGCGATCGAGCGGCAGCTCGAAAAGTGCACCGAAGCCGCCCAGGCCACCGAGGATGCCGGGACGCTGTGTTTTCGCCGCAATCGGCTTGATGCGATCGATCAGTCGGTTGCCCGCCTCGATATCGACGCCCGCGTCCTGATAGCTGAGTGAAGTACCTTTATTCGCGGCTGGGTCGTTGCTGTTCACATTGGGCTCCGGAGTGTTTCGTTTCTTTGCAATTGCGTAATTTGCTATTGTAACCGCAACTGCGCTGTGATGGCGCATTCAATAGCGCTAAAAAGGGTGGAATTCGATTGAAAAGCGTTGAAAAGCTGCTGCTGGGGGCGATCCTGTCGTTTCTCTTTGTGACGAACCTCGCTGCGGTAGAGGTCTCTGGTCTCAATGAGACTGAGGTGATCGTGGCCGATCAGTCGGCAGGCGAGCGTAACCGTGCGCTGGTTGATGCCTTTGCCGAGGTGCTGGTCAAGATCTCGGGTGTGGATGCGATTGCCGAGAGTCCTGAGGTGGCTGCCGAGTTAAGAGGTGCGTCGCGCTATCTGCAGCAGTACCGCTATCGCAGCGATAAGGTTGCCGCAGAGGATGAGACGCAGAGCGCGATTGAGGTGTTGAAAATGCACGTCAGCTTCGACCAGAAAGCGGTTGAGCGGCTTCTGGAGCGCATCGGCCGACCCGTGTGGGGCAAGAATCGTCCACAGGCCATTGTCTGGCTTGCGGTTGAGGAGCAGGGAAGTCGCTACCTGCTCGATAGTCAGAGCGAATCATCCTGGCGCGCGTTGTTGCAGGAGGCCGCTGCTGAGCGTGGATTGCCACTGATACTGCCTGCAATGGACGTTGAGGATCAGGCCAAGGTGCACCTGATGGATGTCTGGGCCAACGCCAGTGAGGAGCTGATCCTCGCCTCGCAGCGCTACCGTGCAGATGCCATTCTGGTGGCCCGCATCTACCCGACCAGTGCCGGTAGCTGGGCATCACGCTGGACCCTCTACGCCAATCCCAAAGAGGAGTTCATGGGACAGAGCTGGAATGCCCCGTTGGCGCAGACCGACATTGTGCTCGGTCGTGGCGTACATGCGGCAGCCGATATGCTCGCGGCGCGCTTTTCAGTGGATGGTTCGATTGAGTTCAATGAGCAGATTGCGATCAGCGTGCTCGGTATTAATGATTTGAAACAGTACGCCAAGGTCTCCGCGTATCTCACCTCTCTCGATCCGATTGAGTCGGTAACGGCGGAGCGAGTTGGTGGTAACAGTGTCATTTTCAAGGCGGTGGCCAAGGGCGGTGAGGATGCGCTACGTCGGGCTATCGCACTCGGCAAGGTGTTGCATGAACGCAGCTACGAGTCGATGTCGCTCGAGGCCGATATCGAGGCCGAAGAGGCGGGGCTGAGCCAGGTCTCACGCCTCTACTATCGTCTGCCGTAGTTACCTATCTACTCAATGGTTGAATAATGTCTCAGGAAAGCACAGGGAGTAAGCGCATGAGTGATTCACAGCGCTGGATGGTGATTGGTGGAGTGGCTGGTGCGGGGTGGTTACTCTATCTGCTGGGGCCAGTCCTGGTCCCCTTTATGGCGGGTGGGCTGCTCGCCTATCTTGGCGATCCCCTTGTTGATCGACTGGAGGCTAAGCGTCTCTCGCGTACCGTTTCGGTCACGATCGTCTTTGCTGCCATCCTCTCGGTATTGATGATTGTGCTGTTTCTACTGGTACCGATTCTCGGTAAACAGTTGGGGATTCTGATCGGTAACCTGCCGGGCTACTTCGAAATGCTACAGGGCAAAATGCTGCCGTGGCTGCAGCAGCTAGGTATCGAGATCGAAGCGATCGATCCGCAGCTAATCTTCAACGCCATTCGCCAGCACTGGGGCGAGGGCAGTGATGTCATCGGCCAGCTGATTGCTGGCGCTTCGCAATCGGGTATGGCGTTGTTGGCACTGGCCGCCAACCTGCTGCTGATTCCGGTGGTGACCTTCTATCTTCTGCGGGACTGGGACATCCTGGTCGCTCACATCCACGAGATGTTACCGCGTCGTATCGAACCACGCGTCACGCTGCTGACACTGGAGTCGGATGAGGTGCTGGGTGCGTTCCTGCGCGGACAGATGTTGGTGATGCTGGCGCTGGCAACCATCTACACGCTCGGTCTCTGGATGGTGGGGCTGGAGCTGGCGCTACTGATTGGTGTGCTGGCGGGATTGGTCAGTTTCGTTCCCTATCTAGGTCTGATCGTCGGCGTGGTCGTGGCTGGTGTTGCTGCGTTGATGCAGTTTCAGGATGTGTTACCGATTGTGCTGGTCTTTGTGCCCTTTATTGTTGGGCAGCTGCTCGAAGGCATGGTGTTGACACCGAAGCTGGTGGGAGATCGTATCGGCCTCCACCCAGTGGCGGTGATCTTTGCGGTGCTGGCGGGTGGTCAGCTGTTTGGTTTCCTCGGTGTACTGTTGGCGCTGCCAGTGGCTGCGGTGATTATGGTGATGGTTCGCCATCTACATCAGGAGTATCTCGACAGCGCGCTCTACGATGAGGGGAGTGTGGCGGTTGAACTGGAAGGTGTCGACCAACACGACGCCTGATTGAATGGTGAGATAACGCCCTATGATGCAGCTCCCCCTTGGCATCGCACTGCGCGAAGCCGCCACTTTTGAAAACTACTTCACCACCGATAACGATCAGGCGCTCAACGCCATTCGTACAGCGCTTTCTGTTGGTGAGTCGGCAGTGATCTATCTCTGGGGTGGCGGTGAGGTTGGTAAGTCGCATCTGCTGCAGGCTGCCTGTCATCTGGCTGCGGAGTCTGGGATGAGCTCGACCTACCTGCCACTCGGTGAGGCGGAGAGCTGGCCGCCCGAGATGATCGAGGGGTTTGAGTCGCTTGAGCTGGTCTGTCTTGACGATGTGGGGCAGGTGGCAGGGCGAGCCGATTGGGAAGAGGCACTGTTCCACCTCTTTAATCGTCTGCAGGAAGCGGGCGGTATTCTGCTAGTAAGTGCAGATGTGGCACCGGCCTCTCTGTCGGTAAAGCTCAATGATTTGAAGAGTCGTCTTGCCTGGGGGCTTACCTTTCAGCTGCAACCACTCGACGATGAGCAGAAGCAGCAGGCACTAAAAACGCTGGCACAGCGGCGAGGTCTGGAACTACCCGATGAGTCGGCAACCTATCTGTTACGCCATGCGCCGCGAGGGCAGGGGCTGCTCTTCTCGCTGCTGGACCGGCTTGATGAGGCGTCGATGATCGAGCAGCGACGCCTGACCATCCCCTTCATCAAGTCGGTACTCAATCCTTAGTCTCTTCCTCTAGTGCTGCGGCACGGTCCGCTCGTGCTTTTAAGCGTACGTAGAGGATCGCGCCGACAAACAGCATCACACTAAAGATAATCTCGATAATGCCGAGTAGTCGCTCCGGTGTCTGCGTTACTTCATAGGGCTTGGTGACTGCTTCCATAATGCCGAGTGCGAGGTAGAGCAGTGAGAGCATGCTGCTCCAGGCGTAGGTGTAGCTACGGCCGTGTAGCAGGCCGCGTAGTGGAAAGAGTAGGGGTACCACCAGCACGATCAGTACCAGGCTGATCGGAAAGTGTTTCGAGGGGGCGATCCAGATATTCCACAGCAGCAGTAGAAAGATTAGACCGAAGTAGCCGGTCAGTGCCGTGGCCTGTGCAAGTTTGACGCGCTGCATCAGCTGTTGCCGCTTCGTTTGCTATTCATCGCAACCGCACACTCGGCAAGGCGCTTGCCCTGTGCCCGACAGAGCCGTTTCTCTTCATCGCTGAGTGGTAGCTGACTATCACTGCCTGCAAGGTGGCTGGCGCCATAGGGAGTGCCGCCAGTTGTGGTGGTGAGCAGGTCACTCTCGCTATAAGGGAGGCCCATAACCAACATGCCGTGATGCATCAGCGGCAGCATCATGCTTAGCAGAGTGCTCTCCTGGCCGCCGTGCAGGCTGGAACTGGAGGTAAAGACGGTGGCGGGTTTGTCGATCATCTCGCCAGCCAGCCAGAGATTGCTGGTTGAGTCGATGAAGTACTTCATTGGTGCCGCCATGTTACCAAAGCGGGTTGGACTACCCACAGCCAAACCGATGCACTCGCGCATATCGTCAGCGGAGACATAGGGCGCACCGCTCTCGGGGATATCGTCCTCAACGGCCTCGCAGACGGTGGAGACGGCGGGGACGGTACGAATCCTCGCCTCGACACCACTGATCTCCTCGATGCCACGACCAATCTGTTGAGCCATCTCAGCGGTAGCGCCGTGGCGGCTGTAATAGAGCACCAGGACTTCACTCATTTGACGATCTCCAATACCTTCTCCGGTGGGCGGCCAATCGCGGCCCTGCCGTTGCTGATCACAATCGGGCGCTCAATCAGTTTGGGTGTGTTGACCATTGCCTCAATCAGCTGCTCACGACTTAGCTCTGGGTTGTCGAGCCCGTTCTCCTGGTACTCCGCCTCCTTGTTACGCATCAGCTCGCGTGGTTCAAGCCCAAGCATCTCGAGAATCTCAGTTAGCTCCACGACAGTAGGTGGGGTTGTTAGATACTCAACAATCTGTGGCTCAACGCCCTGCTGCTCAAGCAACTGCAGGGTCTGGCGTGATTTGGAGCAGCGGGGGTTGTGGTAGAGCTTGATGGTGTTGTTGGTCATGTTCTCAATCTCGGTTATCGGTTGTTGATGCCCTTTTGCGGTGCGTGGTAGGCTCTCCAGATAGCATAACTAGCTGGTTTTTAGGGAGTCCTACCGCAAGTGAGTCGCAATATAACAAAAAGAGTGCGTCTGTTTCTCATTACCCTACTGGTCGTGGTGGCAGGCTGTGCCGCCGTGCCGGCACAGGAGATGTCCGATGCCCGTCAGGCCTTGCGTGCAGCGCAGGATAGCGGTGCCATGGAGTCAGCCCCCGCCATGATGGCAAAAGCCGAACGGCTGATGCAGAAGGCGGAGAGGAGTCTTGAAGCGGGAGAGTATCGCGCCGCAAGAAAGAATGCCGAAGAGGCACGTTCACTGGCAATTGAAGCGCGCCAGATGACAGTAAGAGGTAAGTAGTCAGCAATAGCTTGCCTGCGATTGACCGACTGTTAAACCTTCTCGGTTCAATAATAATGGTTTGAATTGGGGAGTCAGATGCGGGTTTTCCACAGAACAAAAATGTTAGCCGCACTGGCACTGGTTGGCACCGTTGTGGGCTGTGCCGGTTCTCCGATCAAACCGCCTCGGGCGTGGTTATACCGTTACAGATAGTGGTGCTGAGTAATATCGTGTTATGAACGGTGACAATCTCTGGGATATCGCCGCCAAGCAGCAGATCTACAGCAACGCCTACCACTGGCCGCTGGTCTACAAAGAGAATCAGCGCCTGATCGAAGATGCTGACCTCATCTACCCTGGTCAGCAATTCACCATCAACCGCAATCATAGTGGCGCTGAAATCGACAATGCGGCCAGCCACGCAGTGACACGAGGCCCTGGTCCTTGGGCGACGTTGAGGCGTGTGATCGCCGCTATTTGGCTCAGTAGAATCAGCAATAACATCTAGACATAACATCGAGCAGGATTATTATTCGGTGGACTAATTTTGTGTGAGTGGCCAGCAAGGCTCCGCACCATAGGGAAGCAGGAGCACAGGGATGAAATGGCTATCGGTTTTAACTCTTCTTATTACCTTCTTGAGTAGTTGCGGGAGCGGAAGCTCCGGTGACGCTGCGGTAGACCCTGTCGATCTTGTTGTTGAAGATCCGGAGGCGATTACAGTGGTGATTGAACCAGCAAGGTCTCGCCATTAAATGCTGCAGATTTTGTGGAAGGGTTCTAAGTGGCGGTGCGGTGGCTGAGCAAACAGCAACTGCTGTTCAAACGACGGATGGTCGAGAGTTCGGACTGTTTTGGATGTTGGATCTATTTGGACGAACTTCCTTCGTAGCGAGGATTGATCAAATGGACCATTCGAGATGGTTTGGACCCTCGAGTGATGTGCAATCAGCTAAGTTTCAACTGTTAGGCACTATCTGCGCATTACCTCCCTGTGATGGTGGAAATCAGCTAGATGTAATTGAACCATGTTTCGTATATGCCCCTGGATCGGATGATCTATCACAGATTCTTATTGAAGATCCTGGTGTGAATATCATTGCGCCAAGTAAAGCGCAGGGAGCAGCAGTTCTGGGTGATGATTCAATGTGTGATTCTGACGTTGACGAACCTGAAAATAACGAATCTTTGGTGCCGATATGGCCTATCGAGGAAGAGGTTGATGGGGTTGGGTATCTATCTGGCGATTTTTGAGCGCGTTCGTTGGATTGTATTCGGAAGGTAGTCTTGATGTGGATGGACTAGATTCTGAAGAGTACGGTTTCACGCTTACATTCACAGCTTCTAATCTGAATGGAGATAGAACGATAAGTATTGAAAGCCTAGATGTGTTTATTGTATTTGATGTGAATATGGATATCAGAGCCACTATGTCAGGAAAGATAGATGACAGTAATCACGGTTTTGTTGAATGTGTGACGACGGCTTCATTTAAACTATTGGAATCAGAAAGTTTTCCATATGTTGGAACGTTACGATGTGATGGGAAAGGAGAAACGTGGGTGGAATTGTCTGTGATCGACTCAGTTCAATATCAGATAAGAGCAGATACCGATGGTGATGGTATTGCGGACTATGGACCAGTGATTAAATACTGGTCTGAGTTTTAATCATCTATACGTTTCTGGTTTAATCGAGATTGATCCCATAGGCCACTTTTCTGTTGTCCTTTCTGGTGGTTTTAATAATATTGTTTGTCTTAGTGGGGATGGGTACTTCATTCTGATTATAAATGGTTGCAAGTGGTTGTATGTGGTTTACCTAGGAAAAATAGACTTGAACGCATTCGAGGTGGACTTCCTTCGTTTCCGTGGGATTGAGGGAAGTCCATCAGTTTTGGGGTCTAATTAGTTGGTGTACACAAACCAATCGATCGCTGACCGCCATGGAGAGCGAAGTGAGGGCGGTTAGTCCCGATAGTCGACGCCGTCTGCATATTCGTAGTTGAGAGCGCGAGCGGACGACGAAGAAGATGCAGCAGCGGCTTTATGTCGGCGTAGAGTCACTGAGGGAGTTGTGTAGAGCCGCGAAGAGGTGATTACGCAACGTACGCAGAACGTCGGGCGCCGCAGGCATAAACGGTCGCGTGAAGTTTTTGCTGTTTGCTTGGGCTTGGATGCCCAAAACAAACTTTCGCAAAAATAGCGGCTCCCCAATGATGTTGTCTCAACCAGCTGTCCACAATTGATCGTTTTGCTACTTCCGTTCTCCACTAACTGAAATTCACGTTCCGACAGGTGGAATCCCTTGGCGCAGACGATGCACTGCTGTATGCCACTCTTGGTCCGGAGTTCAAAGGTGATGGCTGGGCGCCACTCCATCTCCAGCTGGCTGCCAACCTGTGCCTTTATTTGGACTGCCTGCGGTTTTTTGCTCAGGTACTGGATGCCGAACTTGTTTTCGTTCTGATTGGCGTCGTAAATCAACCAACGACTAATGGCGATGATCCACTCGTCACTCTCTTTATCGTTGCTATGAATGGCGAGCAGTTGGCCGGTGGTGAGATTGCAGTTGCTTGCTGCATTGGCAGCGAGTGAGAGCCCGCCGAGGCTTCGGTTGATGAGGCGCCACTGATTAAGCGCATGGTCCTGGGTTCCGTTTTTTAGTCGATCACCCAGCTGAGAGGTGATCTCAATCTGATCGTTGTGCTGCTCTTGGTTTTCACTCTTAGGGTGGTCGGTCGCCAGATGGTGGTGAACGGCATCAAGGCCACACAATACCTGCGCTCTCCCAACCTCTTCAACGCGTGGCATCTTGCGGGATTGTTTACTGGTCCACCCCTTTTGTAGCCGAATCAAGAGTTGAATCTTGTCGTTGATGGGGAGTTCTGTGGGTAGTGGGAAATTTGCCGGTACATTTCCTTTTTGTGCCAATTCACGTTCTTGATTCACACGTGCGACCAATGTGCGTGTGTCGATCAGTTGAGGTGCGTCGAGTAGTAGTTGCTCATCAGTGAGCGGTTGTGGCATCAGGTCGCTGTTGAGGTCGACAACAAAGAATCCAAGATTATTGTTTGTCTCACCAAAAGGGGTGATCTTGCAGCTCTCCTCAAGGTTGTTGAGGTAGTTAAAGAGTAGCCAGGTCTGTCCATCGGGCAGGCGATAGGGGTCGACCAGGCTGAGTAGGATGATCTGTTTGAAGAGGCGTTGGATGGTCGTGACGGTATTGAAGCGGTCGTTTTGATCGCTGATCGTTTGATCATGAATTTTCGCCTCTTCAGCATATGCGTAGATCTGGTAAATTTCGCGCCAAACATTGTTCGGGCCTGGTGTGTAGTCGATAAAGGATTGGAGCAGTGTCATGCCCAGGTACTTCATGGCGCGCTGCAGGGAAGGGTGGAGAATCTTGTGTCGGCCGAGTTTGATTGAGCTGCCGAGACTCTGCTTGATAACCAGCTTGTAGCCGAAGGCGATCTCGGTGCTGAGTTTGTGCAGGGCGCTGCCGATCTGACGATTGCGTTTGTTTATTGGCAGGGTGCCGCGATCGGGGCGTGGCTGCAGATAGGCGTCGAGCAGGACTGCAAAGGGCTGTTGCACCATCTCCAGCATCTCGAAGCGGTGGGCCGTTGAGATCTGCTGGCGGTTGTGGGTGGAAACACCCTTGATTAACTTCTCTAATGCGTTGGCCGGGGTGGCGTAGGGAAGATAGTCGAGCCAATCCTTGAAGGCCTTCGGTTTTGTCACTATCGATTGATCGATGCGTTTGCTAGGCGCTGGGGTGGTGAGGCGGAGCGTTCTCATCTTGTTAGTGGTTTCCCTGCGTGAACCGCTGCACCTTGCTGCTGGTGAATATTCAGACAGAATAACTTGCCAATACTATTTGTAAAGTGGGGAAAGCTGCGTGTATCGTGCGCGACAGATAATTATATGGATTAGTAGTGATGTTGAAACGGCTTGAAAAGTGGTTCGAAGGTGCGTTGTGGAATAGCCGGTTGGTAGTGCTTTCGGCAGTGATCACGAGTCTACTGACCGCCTTTGCTGTCTTCTATATGGCAACCATCGATGCAGTCGTGATGATTTCTCACCTTGGTGACTACGCTTCATTCTCGCTCTCAATCGAAGCGCGTAACGAGCTGCGGAGTACCACAGTGACCCATGTGGTGGAGATTATTGATGGTTATCTACTGGCGACAGTATTGCTGATCTTTGCGTTGGGTCTCTATGAACTCTTTATTAGCAAAATCGATCAGGCGGAAGGTTCTGAAAACTCATCCAATATCCTGCTGATCCACAGTCTTGATGACCTGAAGGCGCGATTGGCAAAGGTGATCCTGATGATTCTGGTAGTGAAATTCTTTGAGCACGCCATTGGAATGCCCTTCAAGACACCGATCGATCTACTCTATCTGGCGGGTGGTATCGCCCTGATCGGGTTGGCGCTCTATCTCTCTCACGCGGGTGATAAACACTCGCGTGCTGCAGAGAAGTAGACCTTAAGCCGTTACGACGGGAATCTTACCGATCT
This sequence comes from Candidatus Reidiella endopervernicosa, assembly GCF_013343005.1. Classification (GTDB taxonomy): domain Bacteria; phylum Pseudomonadota; class Gammaproteobacteria; genus Reidiella; species Reidiella endopervernicosa. Next base: position 2,891,029 of record NZ_CP054491.1, on the reverse strand, counting down.
TCGCCTGCCACTCTGCGGGGCCGCTGTTGTGCACCGAACCGCCATGCGCATCGACCGCTACGGTGACCGGCATATTCTCCACCTCGAACTCGTAGATCGCCTCCATGCCTAGTTCGGGAAAGGCGATGACTCGAGATCCACGAATGGCGCGTGAGATCAGATAGGCGGCACCGCCGGTAGCAATCAGGTAGACGCCGTGGTGCTGCTCAAGACTGTTGATGGTTGCTGCACCACGCTCCGCCTTGCCAATCATGCCGAGCAGGCCGGTGTCGAGCATCTGATCGGAGAACTTGTCCATGCGGGTTGCAGTGGTCGGCCCCGCAGGTCCGACCGGCTCATCACCCACCGCATCGACAGGTCCGACGTAGTAGATGAAGCGGTTGGTAAAGTCGAGCCCCTCGGGCAGCGGTTCACCACGATCGAGCAGATCACAGATGCGTTTGTGGGCCGCATCGCGACCAGTGAGGATCTTGCCGTTGAGCAGTAGCGTTTCGCCCGGCTTCCAATCGTTGGTATCAGTCTGGGTCAGGGTCTCAAGATCGACAACCCGTGCATCGGGACTCGGCTGCCACTCGACTGCAGGCCACGTCTCAGGCTTGGGTGGCTCGAGTAGCACCGGGCCGCGACCATCCATCACCACATGTGCATGGCGGGTGGCGGCGCAGTTGGGGATCAGTGCCACCGGCAGTGAGGCGGCATGGGTTGGGTAGTCGAAGACCTTTACATCGAGCACGGTGGTGAGACCACCGAGTCCCTGTGCGCCGATACCCAGTGCGTTGACCTTGTCGTAGATCTCAAGGCGTAGCTCCTCGGCACGATTCTGTGCGCCACGCTCCTGAAGCTGCTGAATATCGATCGGCTCCATCAGCGCCTCTTTGGCCAGCAGCATCGCCTTTTCGGCCGTACCGCCGATACCGATACCGAGCATACCGGGTGGACACCAGCCTGCACCCAGAGTGGGAACCGTTTTGACCACCCAATCAACCAGGCTGTCACTTGGATTGAGCACCGTAAACTTGGTCTTGTTCTCCGATCCTGCTCCCTTGGCGGCGACGGTGATATCGAGCTTGTCACCCGCAACCACCTCGGTGTGGATCACTGCTGGGGTGTTATCTCGGGTATTGCTGCGTTTGCCGGCAGGATCGCTGACGATCGAGGCGCGTAGCGGGTTTTCTGCGGCGGTGTATGCACGCCGCACCGCCTCGTTGACCATCTCTTCGACGCTCTGGCTTGCCTCCCAGCTCACGCCCATACCGATCTTGAGGAACACTGTGACGATACCAGTATCCTGGCAAATTGGTCGGTGTCCCTCGGCGCACATCTTCGAATTGGTCAGAATCTGCGCGATGGCATCACGGGCTGCAGGCGATTGCTCCTTTTCGTATGCCGTTCCAAGTGCTTCAATAAAGTCAGTAGGGTGGTAAAAAGAGATGAACTGGAGGGCATCGGCAACGGTTGTGATGAAATCATCTTGGCGAATAAGAGTCATGGTAATCCCTGATGTCTTTGGGTAGAGAGGTGTGCGACTATGAATTTCCCTACAGTTTATATCAGATCGGTTTTGTCTCGTAAGGAAGGGTTTGTAATGCGTCGAATTTTGACTCTGATTCTACTCCTTTTTACCCCCTCGCTGTTTGCTGCTGATGCGGCCGATTTTGCGCTGCAGGGTGTCGATGGCAAGATCCACAAGCTCTCTGACTATCGTGGCAAGTGGGTGGTGGTTAACTTCTGGGCAACCTGGTGTCCACCCTGCCTTGAGGAGATTCCAGAGCTGATTGGTTATCACGACAAGCATAAAGATAACGACTCAGTGGTGTTGGGAATCAACTTTGAGCAGATTGACAGTGATCGGCTGGGCAGCTTTGTCGATGACCAATTGATCTCCTATCCAGTGCTGCTGACAAATAACAAACCGGTTAAATCGTTCGAGCCCCTCAAGGGTTTGCCAACCACCTTTGTCGTCTCGCCTGAGGGTAAGGTGGTCGGAAGCTATCTGGGTGGTATTGAGGCACAGATGCTTGAGCAATTTATTGAAGATGAAAAACGCGACAGGGAGGAGCGTTCGTGAAACAGCTACTGGCAGCCATCTCGCTGCTTATCTTTACCGTAACGATTGAGGCTGCATCGGTCGAAACTCGTGATCCGTACGTCCACTTCTTCGATCAGTTCTTTGGTGATCTGCAGGAGGAGCTGGCCAACGCCAAGGAGGAGGGCAAAAAGGGGGTGCTGATCTTCTTTGAGATGGACGAGTGTCCCTTCTGTCATCGCATGAAGCGCACCGTGCTAAATCGCCCCGAGGTGCAGAAGTTCTTCAAGGAGAACATGCTCAGCTTCGCTATCGATATCGAAGGCGATGTGGAGATGGTCGACTTCAAGGGCGAGACGATGTCGCAGAAAGATTTCTCCTTCAAGGTAAACCGGGTGCGTGCCACTCCGGTGATTGCCTTCTATGACCTGCAGGGCGAGCAGGTGGTTCGCTATACAGGCGCTACTTCGGGTCCCGATGAGTTTCTCTGGATGGGTGAATACTTTGTCGATGGCCACTACCAGAAGCAGTCATTCACCCGCTATAAGCGAGAGAAACGTAAGGCGTCGAAGAACAGATGATCCACGCGCCGAGATGCATCGCTGCCGGGATGCTCGGCAGTGCACTACTGCTTGTTGCGACATGGGCCTCGGCTGAATCGGCTGCCGGTTCACTGCCGGAACCGCTCTCACTTAGCGAGGCGTTTGTCGTTGCAGATGCGGAGTCACACCCCCAATTTCAACGTGTCGAGGCCGCCTACCAGCGTGCTGAGGCGGAGCTGCTTGCAGTCGATGCTGCCAACGGTACCCAGCTGAGCCTGCAGGGTAAGGCGCGCTGGATCGAACCCGCGGATCTGGCCGCCGATCAATCCCATAACGACAGCAGCGCGCATCTCTATCTACGTAAACGCCTCTATGACTTTGGCCAGAGCCGTCACGCCGAGGCGGCTGGAGAGGCGCAGCTCACGGGTGAGCGCCTCAACCTACGGCGCGCCGAGGATCAGAAACGGATCGAGGTGATGGAGCGCTTTTTTGATGTGCTGCTGGCCGATGTCCAGAACGGGGTCGATAACGAGGGGATGGCGATCGCCTTTGTCACCCTCGACAAGGCGCGGGATCGTAACGAACTCGGACAGCTCTCTGATATTGAGTTGCTCGAGTATGAGAGTAACTATCAGACCCAGCGTCTGCGAGTTGCCTCAAGCAGTGCCCAGAAGCGCAGCACGCGTGCCCTATTGGCAGCGGCGCTGAATCGTCCCGGTGAACTCTCTTCTGAACTGGTCGAACCGGAGCTGGGTGCGCTTGATCGTAAGCTGCCTGAGTTCGAGACGCTGTTGGCCGCAGCTGTTGAATCCAATCCACGTATGCGTGCCCAGCGAGAGTTGTTGGAGGCCGCACGGCTGCGTGTTGAGGCGGCGCGTCGAGAGGGGCGTCCGCAGCTTAGCGGTGAGCTGGAGAGCAGCATTTACAATCGTGACGGTGGCTCACGCGATCCCTTCCGTGCCGGGTTGGTGCTCGATGTGCCGCTCTTCACGGGTGGGCGGGTAAATGCGGCGGTTGCCAAGGCGCGTGCCTCTCTACACGGCTTGCAGGCCGACTACGCTATTGAACAGCGCGAGATGAATCAGCGGCTGCTGGAGCTGTGGCAGCAGATCGGCTTGCTGCATATCAAGCGCGAAGAGATGGTGGCGCTGGCTGACTATCGTGACCTCTACCTCGATCGGAGCCGGGCGCTCTATGAGCTGGAGGTGAAGACCGATCTTGGTGATGCAATGGTGCGTTTTGCCGAGGCACGTTATCAGCGAACCAAGACCGACTATGAACTGCTGCTAGCGTGGGCGAAGCTCGATGCACTGACCGGCAATCGACCGGGAAGTTACTGGCTGGCTGGAGGAGTAAAGGGTAATGAGTAGGGGAGAATTAATGGCTGCGGTAACTATGAGAACACTTTTCCTGTCGCTACTGCTCTCGATGCCTGCTCAGGCCTGGAGTGCAGAACTGGCAGCCAAGCTCGACTGGTCAAAGCGAGTTGAACTCTCACCGCTCGTCTCGGGTGTGGTGAAAGCGGTGAATGTTGAGCCGGGGCAGCATGTTGATCAGGGCGCGCTTCTATTGCAGTTCGATGATCGTCTCTTTAAGGCACGCAATGCTGAGGCCGAGGCCGCGCTTGAACATGCCAGGTTGCTCTTTCAGGAGGCTGAGCGTGAACAGCAACGTGCCGATGAACTCTACGATCGGACCGTGCTCTCCAATCATGAGTATGAGCAGTCTAAGGTTAACTTCGCAGCAGCTTCCCTTGCGATGCGAAGCGCAGAGCTGCGACTGGTAGAGACAACGCTCGATCTGGAGCGGAGTGCCATCTCCGCCCCCTTTGATGCCTGGGTGGTGGAGCGGTTGGTTGAGCCGGGCGCTTCAATTGTTAGTGAGCTACAGACAGCACCACTGCTGGTGGTTACCTATGCAGGACGGATGCGGGCGGTGACTAAAATCGAATCGAGCCTGGCCAGAAAGATTGAGATCGGCAGCTCGGCAACGGTCGTAGTGGGTAAGCAGCGTTATCGTGCTCGTGTTGCATCGATTGGTGCTGTTGAAGGGGGGCACCAGCTAGATGTCGCCTTTTCACACAGCAACGACCATCTCTATCTAGGTCAAAAGGCGAAGATTATTCTGCCATGACCGTCTGCAAGCGCTGCCGGGTCACTGGACGAGTGCAGGGTGTCTGGTTTCGTGCCACCACCCAGCAGCGTGCTGCACAGCTGGGCCTGGTCGGTTATGCGCGTAATCTGGTCGATGGCACCGTTGAGGTGCTCGCCTGTGGGGAAGAGGGGCAGGTCGATCTATTGAGTGAGTGGCTCTGGCTTGGTTCACCCGGTTCCCAAGTGGATCAGGTGGTGTGTGAGCTGGCAGACGAGATACCCCCCACCACCTTTACCACTCAGTAGTACCTAGTCGGCGCACGCCTCTTTAAGAAACGCGACCAGATCACTCAGTGGAATATCTCTGGAGTCGCTATCGTTGCGACCCTTGTACTCGACCATGCCGCTGTCGAGTCCACGCTCACCCAGTACCACGCGATGTGGGATTCCGATCAGCTCAATGTCGGCGAACATCACGCCGGGGCGAACACCGCGATCATCCAGCACCACATCGAGCCCGGTCTCATTCATCTCGGCATAGAGCTTCTCGATCGCCTCGCGCAGGCGTTGTGATTTCTGCATATTCATCGGCAGCAGAGCGACCTGGAAGGGGGCGATCGGGGTGGGCCAGCTGATGCCGTTATCATCGTGATTCTGTTCAATCGCTGCCGCGACCACGCGTGAGACACCGATGCCGTAACAGCCCATGGTCATCACCTGTTCGCGTCCAGATTCATCGAGCACGGTGGCGTTAAGTGCCTTGCTGTACTTCTCGCCGAGCTGAAAGATGTGGCCGACTTCAATACCACGTTTGATGGTCAACGTACCCTTGCCGTCGGGGCTGGCATCTCCCTCGACAACGTTGCGTAGATCGGCAATCTGCGCCATCGGTAGATCACGCTCCCAGTTCACACCGCTAAGGTGTTTTCCGTCTTCGTTGGCACCACAAATAAAATCGGCCAGCTGTGCGGCATCGCGATCGACGATGGTCGGAATGCCGACATCAAGCGGTCCGATTGAGCCGGCGCTACAGCCGACTGCAGCACGAATCTCCTCATCGGATGCCATGGTCAGAGGGGCAAAGACCTGCGACAGATTCTCAGCCTTGATCTCGTTGAGTTCATGATCGCCACGCAATACCAGTGCTACCACGCCCTCAAGCTCACCCTCTTCAGTGGCACCGTGCACCAATAACGTCTTGAGGGTCTGGTCGGTTGCGACCTTGAGGAAGTTAGAAACCTCCTCGATCGTTTTCTGCTCGGGGGTCTCGACCACCGCCATCTCGGCAGAGGGCGCGGGGCGCTCACCCTGTGGCTGCAGTGCCTCGGCCTTCTCGATGTTGGCGGCGTAGTCGCTCTCGGTAGAGAAGGCGATGGCATCCTCGCCCGAGTCGGCCAACACGTGGAACTCGTGTGAGCCACTGCCACCGATGGCGCCGGTATCGGCCAGCACTGGCCGGAAGTTGAGTCCGAGACGGGTGAAGATGCGCGAGTAAGCGTCGTGCATTACCTGATAGGTCTCCTTGAGCGAGGCGTCATCGACATGGAAGGAGTAGGCATCCTTCATCAGGAACTCTCGTGCACGCATCACACCAAAGCGGGGGCGACGCTCGTCGCGGAATTTGGTCTGGATCTGGTAGTAGGTCATCGGCAGCTGTTTGTAACTGCGCAGCTCGTTACGCGCCAGGTCGGTAATGATCTCTTCGTGTGTCGGTCCGAAGCAGAAGTCGCGGTTGTGGCGATCACTCAGACGCAGCATCTCGGGGCCCATCGCATCCCAGCGTCCCGATTCCTGCCACAGCTCAGCGGGTTGCACCGCCGGCATCAGTAGTTCAACTCCACCGGCGCGGTTCATCTCCTCGCGCACAATGTTCTCCACCTTGCGCAGTACCTTAAGACCTAACGGCATCCAGGTATAGAGACCGGAGGCGAGTCTGCGAATCATGCCGGAGCGCAGCATCAGCTGGTGACTGATCACCTCGGCGTTGGCAGGGGTCTCTTTGAGCGTGGAGAGTGGGAATTGTGATAGACGCATGGGCGGCCTCGGTTCGTTATATGAATTTCAGCGCGCCATTCTATCTGTTGGCGTTAGGGGGGTACAGCGGCGAACTCATGGGTAGATACCCGCAGCGGCGCGGGAGAGGCCAGGAGCTACTCCTCGTCCTGCTTGAGTGCTGGCACGACGTTGGTGTCATGGGTAATCGGCATCGTTGTGTAGGCAGTACCGTCGCTGGGAGGCCGGTCGGTGTATTGCCAGCGTCCCGTGGCATCCTGCCATTTGTAGAGAGTGGTCTCTGCGGGGGCGACAATTGAGGCGCCGGGAATATCGCGAACCTGATCCTGCACCTGGTCGCGCAGCTCGGGTTTTAGATAGAGGCTGAGGGCGAAGCCACCCAGCAGGATAAGGATAAGAATCAGAAGGCTCTTCATGGTTAGAAGGTAGCACTGTTCCAGCCAAACATATGACGCTCGGGTGAAGCGAACTCGATATAGATCCGGTCGGTGGCGATCTCAAACTCACTGGCGATCAGTGCGCAGAGCCCCTCGGAAAATTCAGCGCTCCTCTCTTCGGGTAGTCCAAGGCTCTTCAGTTCGAGAAAGGCGACTGGGTCGTCACTGCCGTCGAAGAGCATAGAGGTGCCGTCTTGAAGTGCCATCATCACGTAGCGCTCTGGTTTTCCCAGCAGTTCGGCAATGTGTGCGGAGATACGTTTCATCGTATCGGCGCGGCTAGTGGGGATCAGTTCAACGTTGGTCTGGATCTTTAGGTAGGGCATTGCGGTACCTGTCTTAGTTGCAGTTCTCTTTTATCTGTTTGCGAGCCTCTTCCATGCGCTGCTGACGCTGCTCTTCGGGCATCATGTAGACGTTGCCATCATTGTCGCGCATGCGACGTCCCGGATTGTCGGCTAGCTTCTGTAGGTTTTCCTTGGCGCGCTTGCAGTTCTCCTGCCGAATTGCCTGATTCTCCGCGCTTATCGGTTTTGGTTCTGTCTGGCTCTTATCCTTTTTGAAGGCATCCCAGTACGACTCACGCTGCTTCTTCGCCTCGGCGTCATCGGGTGGTTTGATACCGCGTGGTTTCACCGTTTCGGCGGGCTGGCTCATAGGGGGCTGTTGGGTGAAGTGAGTGATGCCCTGATCGTCGACCCATTTGTAGATATCAGCACCGACAATTGGTGGCGCTAGTATTAGCAATGATGTTAGTAAAATGGTTATTCGCACCGGGTTTCTCCCGCAAGCCTTCTTGTTATTACCGATACTCTATTAGCAGAGGTTATCGGCTGTCTATATCGGCAATCGAACATGGCTCTGATGGGTATAGCGTAAAAACCCTCTGAATGCCCTGAAAATAGGGCAATCTCTTGACCTGTAGGGCGAATATCAGTAGCTTTCTAAGATTGTGTCCGAAAAAGCCTGTCTGGCCGGATTGGACCTCCGAATTATCCATCCAGACCACCTCAGCGGGAGATCATTGCAGTGGAAATGACTGGTGCCGAGATCATCGTGCGCTTTTTGAAGGATGAAGGGGTTGAACACCTCTTCGGCTACCCTGGCGGGGCGGTCCTTCATATATATGATGAGATCTACAAGCAGAGTGACGTTCAGCACATCCTGACACGTCATGAACAGGCGGCAACACACGCTGCCGATGGTTATGCACGTTCGACCGGTAAGCCGGGCGTGGTGCTGGTAACTTCGGGGCCGGGTGCGACCAATGCCGTGACCGGTATTGCTACCGCCTATCTCGACTCGATTCCGATGGTGGTGATCACCGGTCAGGTGCCGACTAGCCTGATCGGTAATGACGCCTTCCAGGAGGTCGACGCCGTTGGTATCACTCGTCCCTGCGTGAAGCACAACTTCCTGGTCAAGGATGTTAAAGATCTGGCGACCACGCTGAAGAAGGCGTTCTACATTGCTACCACCGGTCGTCCCGGTCCGGTCGTGGTCGACATCCCCAAGGATGTCACCGCCGAGAAGACCAAGTACACCTATCCGAAACGCGTCTCGATGCGCTCCTACAATCCGGTGGTAAAGGGTCACAAGGGACAGATCAAACGCGCCACTGAGATGATGCTGAAGGCAAAGCGTCCGATGCTCTATACCGGTGGTGGTGTCATTCTCGATGACGCTGCCAAACCGCTGACCGATCTTGCCAAGCTGCTCAATGCGCCCGTTACCAACACCTCGATGGGACTGGGTGGCTACCCTGCGACCGATCGACAGTTTGTCGGCATGCTCGGTATGCACGGTACTGTTGAGGCCAATATGGCGGTTTCGCACTGTGATCTGCTGATCGCCATCGGTGCCCGTTTTGATGATCGCGTGACAGGCAATATCGCCAAGTTCGCACCGCGTGCCAAGATCGTACACGTTGATATCGACCCCGCTTCGATCTCCAAGAACGTTAAGGTCGATGTGCCGATTGTCGGTGGTGTGCGTAACGTAGTGCGCGACATGATCAAGCTGCTCAAAGAGAGCGATACCGAACAGGATAAAGACGCGCTTACCAAATGGTGGGAGCAGATCGAACAGTGGCGCGCTAAAGATTGCCTCAGCTACAAGCAGACCAAGACCGGCAAGATCAAACCGCAGTTTGTGGTCGACAAGCTCTATGAAGTGACCAAGGGCGATGCCTATGTCACCTCTGATGTTGGTCAGCACCAGATGTGGGCGGCACAGTTCTACAAATTTGATAAGCCGCGCCGCTGGATCAACTCCGGTGGTCTCGGCACGATGGGCTTCGGTCTGCCGGCAGCGATGGGTGTTCAGGCCGCACATCCGAAGGCGAAGGTCGCCTGTATCACCGGCGATGGCAGTATCCAGATGAATATCCAGGATCTTGCCACCTGTTTACAGTACAACCTGCCGGTGAAGATCCTCTGTCTCAATAACGGTTACCTCGGCATGGTGCGCCAGTGGCAGGAGTTCTTCTATGACGAGCGCTACTCCGAGGTGACGATGGAGGTGCAGCCCGATTTTGTTAAGTTGGCTGAGGCCTACGGTCACGTTGGCATGCAGATCGAGAAGCCGGGCGATGTTGAGGAGTCGATCAGAGAGGCCTTCAAGTTGAAGGATCGTTTGGTATTTATGAATTTTGTCACCGACCCGAGCGAGAATGTCTTCCCCATGGTGCCTGCGGGTGCTGGTCTGGAGGAGATGATCCTGATATGAGACACATAATTTCTATTTTGATGGAAAACGAGGCGGGTGCTCTGTCGCGTGTGGCGGGGCTCTTCTCGGCGCGTGGTTATAACATCGAATCGCTGACGGTCGCGGTGACCGAGGATCCTTCACTGTCGCGCATGACCCTGGTTACTCGCGGCTCTGAGGAGATCATCGAACAGATCACCAAACAGCTCAACAAGCTGATCGATGTGGTTAAACTGCTTGATCTGACCGAGGGCAGTCATATTGAGCGCGAGATGATGATGGTCAAGGTGAAGGCCTCAACCATGGGGCAGCGTGATGAGGTGAAACGCCTCTCCGATATCTTCCGCGGCAACATCATTGATGTCACCGACAAGAGCTTTACCATTGAGCTGACCGGCCATGCCGACAAGCTTGAGGCGTTTCTGGGTGCGCTGAAAAAAGATGACATCCTCGAGACGGTCCGTTCCGGTGTGACCGGTATCGGGCGCGGTGACAAGGCACTCCAGATTTAGAACAACTTATTCTTAATTAACTTTGAACGTTTGAAGGACAACAACCATGGCACTTAACAGATACTACGACAAAGACTGCGACCTCTCGATCATCCAGGGGATGAAGGTCACCATCCTTGGCTACGGCTCACAGGGCCACGCACACGCCAACAACCTGAAGGATTCCGGCGTTGAGGTCACCATCGGTCTGCGTGCCGGTTCAACCTCTGCGAAGAAGGCAGAAGGCGCAGGTCTGACCGTCAAGGAGACCTCTGAGGCGGTTAAGGGTGCCGATCTGGTTATGGTCCTGACCCCCGATGAGTTCCAGTCGCAGCTCTACAAGAGCGACATCGAGCCCAACATCAAGCAGGGTGCAGTACTCGCCTTTGCTCACGGTTTTGCCATCCACTACAACCAGGTCACACCACGTGCTGATCTTGATGTCATCATGGTTGCTCCGAAGGCGCCAGGTCACACCGTACGCTCTGAGTTTGTAAAGGGCGGCGGTATTCCCGATCTGATCGCAGTCCATCAGGACGCTTCAGGTAAGGCTAAGAATATTGCGCTCTCCTATGCCAGTGGTGTGGGTGGCGGACGTACCGGTATTCTCGAGACCTCATTCAAGGATGAGACCGAGACCGATCTGTTTGGTGAGCAGGCGGTTCTATGTGGTGGTGCCGTTGAACTGGTCAAGGCCGGTTTTGAGACCCTGGTTGAGGGCGGTTACGAGCCTGAGATGGCCTACTTCGAGTGTCTGCACGAGCTGAAGCTGATCGTTGACCTGATGTACGAAGGTGGCATCGCCAACATGAACTACTCAATCTCCAATAACGCTGAATACGGCGAGTATGTCACCGGCAACAAGGTGATCAACGAAGAGTCGCGCTGGGCAATGAAAGAGGCTCTGGAGAACATCCAGAATGGTGAGTACGCCAAGAAGTTTATCCTTGAGGGACTGACCAACTACCCAGAGATGACCGCATGGCGTCGTAACAATGCGGCACACCCGATCGAAACGGTCGGTGCTGAACTGCGTGCCAAAATGCCCTGGATAACCGCCAATCAGCTGGTCGATAAAGACAAGAACTAATCTTTAGTTTCGAGCGGTAAACAAAGGGTCGGATACCTCGGGTGTCCGGCCCTTTTATGTTGCACCCGAAACACCTGTCCATGCATAGGCGTGGTGAAGCTTGTGTCTGATCGAGTGTCAGCTAAATCGGGTTAGTGCTGGTTGTGCCTCTTGCACTAGAATAGGCAGACTCTAAACAACGAATAGCGATAAGGTCTGGGATCTATGACAGAGAAGCGCCGCCGCGGAATCTATCTGCTGCCCAATCTATTTACCACCGCCGGTCTGTTTGCCGGTTTCTATGCCATCCTGGTTGCAATGGATGGCCGCTTTGAGGCCGCAGCAGTCGCGATCTTTATCGCCATGATCATGGATGGTCTCGATGGGCGTGTCGCACGCATGACCAATACCCAAAGTGATTTCGGCATGGAGTACGACAGCCTGGCCGATATGGTCTCCTTCGGTCTCGCACCCTCGCTGGTGGTCTATCAGTGGGCGCTTGCTGATCTGGTTCAGAATGGCTGGGGCTGGGGGAAGGTCGCCTGGGCGGCTGCCTTTATCTATACGGCGGGTGGTGCGCTGCGACTGGCTCGTTTTAATACCCAGGCGGAGTCGACAGATAAACGTTACTTTCAGGGTTTGCCGAGTCCTGCTGCCGCTGCACTGATGGCGGGTATGGTCTGGGTCGGTACGGAATTGGGTATCGATGGTGCCGAGTGGTGGCTGCCTGCGCTGCTGCTCACCGTATCGGCGGGTCTGCTGATGGTGAGCAATGTTCGCTACCACAGCTTCAAGGATCTCGATCTGCGCAACCGTGTGCCTTTTGTTGCGATGCTGGTGTTGGTGCTGGCCTTTGTATTGACCTCGATCGATCCACCCAAGGTTCTGTTTGGGGTGTTCCTGCTCTATGCCGTTTCCGGTCCTGTGTTGACCCTGGTGAACCTGCGCAAGATGCGTGCGGCACGCAGAGGTAATGGTTAGGGGTTGGCAAAGCCGTTTTAGATCTCTATATTGGAAACCATGCAACAGACCGTACACAACAACGTATCTGCAATCTGCCGTCCCGGCAGTGGTGTTGTGTCTGTCTATCTCCTGCTATCCCTGTCGCTGCTACTGCCCTAGGGCAGACACTAACTCTTCGATCAGGCCGTTTCGGCCACCCAGACAAATTATTTTCGGCAAACTGAGCCGGAAAATTTCTATATTTTTCTTGCGTCCAGTAAACTGGCGCGAACTTTTGGAGCGGGAAGATGAGCGACAAATTAATCATATTTGATACTACCTTACGCGATGGCGAGCAGAGCCCTGGCGCCTCAATGACCAAAGATGAAAAGGTGCGTATTGCCAAGGCGCTGGAGCGCATGAAGGTCGATGTGATCGAGGCGGGTTTCCCGATCGCAAGCCCCGGTGATTTCGATGCGGTTCAGGCAGTCGCACGAAGCGTCAAGGATAGTACGATCTGTGGCCTGGCGCGTGCGCTTGATCGCGATATCGATCGTGCTGGTGAGGCGTTAAAAGAGGCCAACTCAAGCCGTATCCACACCTTTATTGCCACTTCACCGATCCATATGCAGATGAAATTGCGTATGTCACCCGATGAGGTGGTGGCGCAGGCGGTAAGCGCGGTAAAACGTGCACGTCAGTTTACTGACGATGTTGAGTTCTCTGCCGAAGATGCGGGGCGTTCCGAGATCGATTTCCTCTGCCGTATTTTTGAAGCGGTGATTGAGGCGGGTGCAACCACTCTTAATGTGCCCGATACGGTCGGTTACAACCTTCCTGAGCAGTTCGGCACCACCATCCACCAGCTGCGCGAAAAGATGCCCAACGCGGATAAGGCGATCTTCTCCGTTCACTGCCACAATGACCTTGGGCTTGCGGTGGCCAACTCGCTCTCAGCTGTAGTCAACGGTGCACGTCAGGTGGAGTGCACCATCAACGGTCTCGGAGAGCGTGCCGGTAACGCCTCGCTCGAAGAGGTGGTGATGGCGGTGAAGACCCGTAAGGATCTCTTCAGCTGCACAACTGATATCGATACCAGCCATATCGTGCCGACCTCTCGTCTCGTCTCGGGTATTACCGGTTTTGCGGTGCAGCCCAACAAGGCGATCGTTGGTGCTAACGCCTTCGCGCATGAATCGGGCATCCACCAGGATGGCGTACTCAAGCATCGCGAGACATACGAAATCATGCGAGCCGAGGATGTTGGTTGGAGTGCCAATCGTATGGTGCTCGGTAAACACTCGGGTCGAAACGCCTTCAAAACACGTCTCACCGAACTCGGAATCGATTTCGATTCAGACGAGGCACTCAATGAGGCGTTTTCACGTTTCAAGGAGTTGGCCGATAAAAAGCACGAGATCTATGACGAGGATCTTCAGGCCCTGGTGACCGAGGCGAATCTCGACAGTATCGTTAACGAGCGTTTTAAACTCGCCTCACTCAAGGTCTGCTCTGAAACGGGTGAGACGCCTGAGGCGTGCATTACCCTCTCTGTCGACGGTGAGGAGCACAAGCTCTGCGCGCAGGGTTCCGGTCCGGTCGATGCAACCTTCAAGGCGATTGAAAGCATTGCGCAGAGCGGTACCGAGCTGCAGCTCTACTCGGTCAACAACATCACCAGCGGCACTGACTCGCAGGGTGAGGTCACGGTCCGTCTGGAGAAGGGTGGGCGTATCGTTAATGGTCAGGGGGCCGATACCGATATCGTGATTGCCTCGGCCAAGGCCTATCTCAACGGTTTGAACAAGATCCTGCTGCCTGAGGATCGTGCTCACCCACAGGCGGCGGACGTTTAACCAACGATGGGAAGTCTCTCTCCACGCAGGGACCGCTATCTGGATGCAATGGGCATCCAGCGCTGGCGGTTGCGTGGCAGAGAGGTTGAACAGCCCGATAGCATTGTAGAAGATCCGGCCGCTACTGATTCGGCTCTGCCCACTGAAGTAGCAACTGACTGGCAAGGGCTGCAGCAGCAGGTTGCAGGCTGCAGGGCCTGCGGCGAGCTGGTTTCCAACCGAACTCAAACTGTTTTTGGTGTAGGCAATGCCGATGCCGACTGGATGGTGATCGGTGAGGCACCGGGTGCCGATGAGGATCGTCAGGGGGAGCCCTTTGTCGGTGTTGCCGGGCAGCTTCTAAATGCGATGCTGGCGGCGATCAATCTACCGCGTGAATCGATCTATATTGCCAATACTCTCAAGTGTCGTCCACCGGGTAACCGTAATCCCACCACCGAAGAGGCGCAGCAGTGTCGTCCCTATCTCGATCGTCAGATTGAACTCGTGGCACCCAGACTGATCCTCGCCGTTGGTCGAATCGCCGTACACAATCTGCTTGGAACAGAGGAGTCTATCTCCAAGCTGCGTGGTCGTGTGCATCGATTGGGTGATCAACAAATTCCCGTTATCGTTACCTACCACCCTGCCTATCTGCTACGAAATCCGATCGACAAGCGCAAGGCGTGGGAGGATCTCAAACTCGCGGTGCGTGTTATGCAGGGTGGAGAGTGAGTGCCGTAGTCGATAATCCTGCAATGGGTATGCGCCTAATGCAGCTCGACGATATCGAGGCGGTCTTTGCTATCGAGATACGTGCCCACTCACACCCCTGGACCGAGGGCATACTGCGAGACTGTCTGCGCGTTGGCTACGGCTGCTGGGTCTATGAAGAGGCAGGGGAGATTCTCGGCTTTGCGATCTTCTCCTTTGCAGCCGGTGAAGCGCATCTACTCAATCTCTGTGTGAAACCAGAGCATCAGGGTGAGGGCTTGGGGCGCAAAATCATCAACCATATGCTAACCGTGGTGCGCCGTTTAGATGTCGATACCATTCTGCTTGAGGTGCGCGAGTCGAACGCCGCCGCTATCCACCTATACGACTCACTCGGTTTTAACGAGATCGGCCAGCGTCGCAACTACTATCCTGCTGGGGATGGGAAAGAGGATGCGCTGGTATTGGTCAAGGTTTTATAGCGTCTTCGCCGAACCTCAGCCGTCAGAGACGTGATAAAATGCCACGTTTTTAGCGGAAGATAAGCTGCCATGCCCCCCGAGATTGCTGAACAGGCGAAGAAACGTCGCACCTTCGCCATCATCTCCCACCCCGATGCCGGTAAAACCACGCTCACCGAGAAGCTGCTGCTCTTTGGTGGTGCAATTCAGCTTGCTGGAACCGTTAAGGGGCGCAAGGCGGCACGTCACGCCACCTCCGACTGGATGAAGCTGGAGCAGGAGCGTGGCATCTCGGTCAGTTCATCGGTGATGCAGTTCCCCTATCGCGAACACACCATCAACCTGCTCGATACCCCCGGTCATGAGGACTTCTCCGAGGATACCTACCGTACCCTCACGGCGGTCGATTCGGCGTTGATGGTGATCGATGTCGCCAAGGGTGTTGAGGATCGCACTATCAAGCTGATGGAGGTCTGTCGCCTGCGTACCACGCCTATCATCACCTTTATCAACAAACTCGACCGCGAGGGCAAGGAGCCTATTGAACTGATGGATGAGGTGGAGGATGTGCTCAAGATCCAGTGCGCGCCGCTTACCTGGCCGATTGGCATGGGCAAGAATTTCAAAGGTGTTTACGATCTCTATAACGATCGTATCACCATCATGAGTGCCACCCATGGAGGTAAGAAGCTCGATGGTGAGGTGATTGAGGGACTGGATAATCCGCGCCTCGATGAACTCTTCGGTACCTTGATCGAGGAGTTCCGAGAAGAGGTAGAGCTGGTACGTGGCGCGAGCCACGAGTTCGATCTCGAGGCCTATCTCCGTGGTGACCTGACTCCGGTGTTGTTCGGCTCGGCGATCAATAACTTCGGTGTGCAGGAGATCCTCGACGCACTGGTCGATAATGCACCTGCGCCACTGGCGCGTCCGACAGCTGATCGTGAAGTAGCGCCCGATGAGGAGAAGTTCAGCGGCTTTGTCTTCAAGATCCAGGCGAATATGGATCCGCAGCATCGCGACCGTGTCGCCTTCATGCGTGTCTGCTCCGGTCACTTTATCCCCGGTATGAAGATGAAACAGGTGCGTCTGGGGCGTGATGTGAAAATCCCCAACGCCATCACCTTCCTGGCTCAGGAACGTGGTCACGTCGAAGAGGCGTGGCCTGGAGACATCATTGGCCTGCACAACCACGGTACCATTCAGATTGGCGATACCTTTACCCTGGGCGAGGATCTCAAGTTCACTGGTATCCCTCACTTTGCACCGGAGCTATTCCGTCGTGCGGTGCTCAAGGATCCACTGAAAAACAAACAGCTGATCAAAGGGCTGCAGCAGCTCTCAGAGGAGGGGGCGACTCAGCTCTTCCGCCCGATGCGCAATAACGACCTGATCCTCGGTGCCGTGGGTGTGCTGCAGTTCGATGTGGTGGCGCAGCGGCTCAAGGATGAGTACAAGGTCGAGGCGATTTTTGAAAATATTCAGGTCGCCACCGCACGCTGGGTTGAGTGCGATGACGAGAAGATGCTCGATGAGTTTAAGAAGAAGGCGCAGGACAACCTTGCCATCGACGGTGCGGGTGACCTGACCTATATCGCCCCGACCCGCGTCAATCTGCAGCTCACCGAGGAGCGCTGGCCCGATATCCGCTTCCGTTCGACACGCGAGCATTGACCCGAAAAACGATAAGGCATACTATTGCGCTCTGTTTCTAGACAGAGTCTAAAATTAACCAATTTGGAGGAATTACCATGGGTGTACTGGTAGGCCGCGAGGCTCCCGATTTTACTGCGAATGCTGTACTGGGTAATGGCGAGATCGTTCCCAACTTCAACCTGAAAGAGTCCATCAAGGGCAAGTACGCGGTTGTCTTCTTCTACCCGCTCGACTTCACCTTCGTATGTCCTTCAGAGCTGATCGCTTTCGATCACCGCCTCGAGGAGTTCAAGTCTCGCAACGTTGAAGTAATCGGTGTCTCAATCGATTCACACTTCACCCACAACGCATGGCGCAACACCGCCATCAATGATGGTGGTATCGGTGCGGTTAAGTACCCTCTGGTTGCTGATATCAACCACAGCATCTGCCAGGACTATGACGTTGAGCATCCTGCTGCTGGCGTTGCATTCCGCGCTTCATTCCTGATTGACACCGCTGGTAATGTTCGCCACCAGGTTGTTAACGATCTTCCTCTGGGCCGTAACATCGATGAGATGCTGCGCATGATCGATGCGCTGCAGTTCACCGAAGAGCACGGTGAGGTTTGTCCAGCGGGTTGGAACAAGGGCGACGCCGGTATGAAGGCGACCCCTGATGGCGTTGCTGAGTACCTGGCTGATAACGCCGACAAGCTCTAAGTCTTAACGAGCCTGTAAAAAGGCCGATCCCGGAAACGGGGTCGGCCTTTTTTATTGCGCTGCTGTCAGTTAAATGAGCTGACTAGTTTCGAATGCCGACACCTCGTTTGAGCAGATAGAGCGAGAAGCTGAACAGTGCCACGATAAAGGCGATGATGATGGCAAATGCGGTGACGATGTCGATGTCGCTGATGCCGAGCATGCCGTAGCGGGTGGCATTGATCATGTAGAGGATTGGGTTGAAGAGAGAAAGGTCGCGCCAGATCGGCGGCAGCATCTCGATCGAATAGAAGATACCACCGAGATAGGTGAGTGGCGTTAGTACGAAGGTGGGGATGATAGAGATGTCATCGAAGCTCTTGGCGTAGACGGCGTTGATAAAGCCACCCAGTGAGAAGAGTACGGCCGTTAATACGGCCACTATCAGCGTCACTGCAATATTGTGCATCGGGAAATCGGTGAAGAGTGAGGCGATGATAGCAACGACCAGACCGACCGTCAGACCGCGGGCCACACCGCCGCTGATATAACCGAGCAAAATGACCCAGGCCGGGATCGGTGCGATCAGTACCTCCTCAATGAAACGTTGAAACTTCGATCCATAAAAAGAGGAGACGACGTTGGCGTAGGAGTTACTGATGATGCTCATCAGAATGATGCCAGGTGCGATGTATTCCATATAGGTGGAACCATCGATAGGGCTAATCTGACTGCCGATCAGCGTGCCAAAGATCACAAAGTAGAGCGAGGTGGTGATGATTGGTGGCAGGATGGTCTGTGGCCAGATGCGGAAGAAGCGGCGCATCTCCTTGCGCACCAGTGTCATGAAGGCGACGGTGTAGCTGCGACTGTTCATGGACGATCCTCCCCGGTCTCTACCATGTCGAGAAAGAGCTCCTCAAGGCGGTTGGCCTTGTTACGCATGCTGAGTACTTCGATGCCGTTTTCACCCAGTTCGGCAAAGAGCGGGTTGAGTCCCTGTTCTCGCTGTATCTCGACCTCCATGGTGTGCGGATCAGTCAGTTCGAGTGGATAGCCACAGAGCTGGGGTGGCTGCTCAAGTGGTTCTCTGATATCGAGTACCAGTGTCTCGCGATCGAGTTTGTTGAGCAGCGCCTTCATGCTGCTGTGCTCGACGATGTCGCCCTTATCGATAATGGCGATGTTGCGGCAGAGGCTCTCCGCCTCCTCCAGGTAGTGAGTGGTGAGAATAATGGTGGTGCCACTCTCATTAACCTCACGCAGAAAACTCCACATCGAACGGCGTAGTTCGATATCGACGCCAGCGGTTGGCTCATCGAGAATGAGTAGTTTTGGTTTGTGCACCAGTGCACGAGCAATCATCAGACGACGTTTCATCCCGCCGGAGAGCTGGCGAGGTATATCGCGGCGCTTCTCCCAGAGACCTAGTTTCTTTAATGCGTAGTCGCAACGCTCTCGTGCCTCTGCGGTGGTCAGCCCGTAATAGCCGGCCTGATTGAGTACCACCTCTTCGACTGGTTCAAACATGTTGAAATTGAACTCCTGCGGCACCAGGCCAAGCATGCGCTTCGCATCCATCTCATCCTGTTCGATATCCTTGCCAAACACCTTAACGTTGCCACCGCTCTTGTTGACCAGTGCGGTGATGATGCCAATGGTGGTCGATTTGCCGGCACCATTGGGACCGAGCAGGGCGAAGAAGTCACCTTGCTCGACTGTGAGGTCGATACCGTTGAGGGCGACAAATCCGTTTTTATAGGTCTTTTTGAGACCGCTTATCTCTAATGCCTTGGTCATGTCTGTTCTATTCAGAGGTCAATACGTTCCAGTCCGAGATCGCTCTGACTATCGAGAATAGCGGAGCTGGTGATCACCGCGGTGCTGGCAATTTCAGGTTTTAGGTAAGTTCGGCGCACGTTTGCGAGGTCGCCTCAGTATGTGGCGAGTACCACGCTGACGGCAAACGGCGACGATGCTCGGGTGCGACCAGCAGTGCGCTTCGCATATGAAGCGCAACAAGCGTGCCCACCCGCCGAGTGCCGGTTTGTCATGTAGCCGCCTACCAGCCGGGATCGACGCTTTCGATGAAGTGCGACCGTGATTGTACTCAGAACCAGTCGATGGAGGCAATCATTAAGTCGAGAGTATCTCCTAGGCTGGGTCTCGATCATCAAGTTCAAAACGTTCGCAGTCCTGAGATCGCGTACTAGCGGCGCCGCCGTGGCACCACCCGTTCACGATGGAATCAGGTTGAAATTTGCGCAGGAATCGGCCTAGTTGAACCATCAGTGCGGGGTGCGTCGGTGGGCTGCCAGGTCGCGGCATAGGCCGCGGCAAAATCACCTGGGTTGAGGTTTGTCGAGCTTACCGCACCGCCTGGATCGCCTTCGTGGTCAGAACGTGAGTTGTGATTCGTGCACTACCGCGATAGCGGTGCTACCGGGCGGCGCTTCGATAGCCCAATCGCACCCTTCTGAGTTAGATTCTCCAATCGAGCGCTGGCGCACGTTGAGGCAGCATGTTACGGCAGAACGTGCTCAGGTTGTGCGCAGAACTGCGATAACTTTCAGCCATCCAGCGGTCGTCAGGTCTGGACTCTCGGGATCGAAGCATAGGCGCGGCCAGAGTTGACTGGGCGAGGGCCGCCGCACGCGTCTGCTCGCCTGGCGGCGCGCTCTGTCACCGTCCGTGGCCGTGGCTGGTTACGGACTGCTCCTGATGCAGGCGCTCCTGGCCGACCAGTTCACGTAGTCGTGGTAGTTCATCGAAACGAGCCGTCTCAAGGGTATCGAGTAGTAGTGCTTCGAGTGCTTCGTGATTGCGATTGAGTGCCTTACCGGAGAGGACAAACAGGCTGCGATTGCTATCGAGATCTTCAACACTGCTACGTACCGAGGTGCGCGAACCGATACCGCCCGTGACTGCGGCCTGCAGTGCCTGGGTGGTCAGGTAGTCGCGTCCGCCGCAGCCCACCTCAGTGATGATGTCGCTGAGCATCGGCAGCAGGCCGGAGAGCTCGGGTTCAAGCACTGGTATTTCGATCACCAAATCTTGGTAGACGATGCCGTTGGTGCTGCGAGAGAACCAGGTAGTTGGTGTAGAGCCGACCTGTTGCTCTTCACCCTCGGGTATCGGCAGCTCATCGGGGATGTCATCGAGACCCACCTTGGGTAACACGTCGGGATCATCCTGCTGGTTTTGTCGGGTCTCGAGGTCGGCAGCCAGTTTGATGGTTTCGGCGATTTGATCGCTGTTCATGCGGGTCTTAATGCCAGCTAGGCGCTCGGCCTCAGCCGCTGCACGCTTGCTGCTCAATTCTGTGTCGGGAGCCATTACCAGGCGTACACGGTGCTGATTGTCGAGTAGGGCGCGCACCTCTGATTTAATAAACTCGGGATCTTTAATCTGCTCACGCAGGCGGGTAAGGATCGGGTCGATATCAATAGCCGCTACCGGATCAGCACCGTGCAGGGTAGGACCGAGTGCCTGCAGGATCAGGTGTAGACCGTAGGGGAAGCCGTCGCCGCTGATCTCGCGCTGTGAGAGTTCAAGCTGGTGCAGTACCGCCTCGACCATCTCTTGCTCAACGCCCTCATCGGCGACCTTTTTAAGCACATCCAGAATCAACGCTTCGACCGCCTCGGCCTGCTCAGGGTTGGAACCCTCGATGCCACAGGCGAAGACCATTTCACGATTAGAGTCCTGCGGACCACAGAGGGGCGAGGGTGCAGAACCGAGCTCGGTGGTCTCGAGTACATGACGTAGTGGTGAAGCGCCGTTGTCGAGCAGCACACCACTGACCAGATGGGCGGTCAGTACCTTATCCATGTCGGTGCTCTTATCGAGCAGCCAACCGAGCACTATGTGGGTCTTGTCGCTGGTCTCATCCTCACCATCGAGTGCGTAGTGCTCCTCTATAGTGATCGGCTGTGTATAGCGCTGCTCATCAGGTACATCAATATCGAGTTCCTTGTGGCTGAACTCTTTCAATGCACGCTCCTCAAACAGCGCCTGGTGTTCGTTGGCAGAAATATCGCCAAAGGTCATGAACAGTGCGTTGGAAGGGTGATAGTGATCGGCATGAAACGCCTTCAGCTCCTCGTAGCTCAGATCGGGGATGTTGGCTGGCTCACCACCGCTGTTGTGGTGGTAGGTGATAGTCGGGAAGAGTTCGCGGGTCAGGGTCTGCCATAGAGTGGAGACGGGTGAACTCATCGCTCCCTTCATCTCGTTGAAAACCACCCCCTTGAACTGCAGCTCACTGTTGCCGTTGTCCGCCTCGGCGAATTCAACCCGGTGGCCCTCCTGAGCGAAGTCGAGTCTATCGAGAGTGGGAAAGAAGACCGCATCGAGATAGACCTTGGAGAGGTTGTCGAAATCCTTACGGTTGCGACTGGCAAAGGGGTAGGCGGTCCAGTCGCTGCTGGTGAAGGCGTTCATGAAGGTGTTGAGTGAACGGCGCGTCATCATGAAAAAGGGATCGCGTACTGGATAGTTGCGACTGCCGCAGAGTGAGGTGTGTTCGAGAATATGGGCCACGCCGGTCGAGTCCTGGGGGACGGTCTTGAACCCGACCAGGAAGGTGTTTTGATCGTCATCGGTGGCGAGATGAATATGCTGGGCGCCGGTCACCTTGTGACGATAGATCTCGACTTCGATATTGAGAGAGGGGATCGAACTGTTCTGCACCCACTCGAAACTGGGGTGCGTTTGCGGATTACTCATCGTTAACGGGTTTCCTTGGCGACCGAAAAAGGGGAATTACACCTTACTATTGGGGTGAGCCCAATAGTATACAAGGTAGAGCCTTGGTCGGCTGGGCAATGGACACTACAATAGCGCGATGGATCTGATCGACAGCCACTGCCATATTGACCTGCCAGAATTTGATGCGGATCGCGCCGCGATTCTGCAGCAGTGCCGTGCCTTTGGCATGACCGATATTATTGTCCCTGGAATCAGTAGGGATAGCTGGGATCACCTGCTTGAGGTGAGTGCCGATGAGCCGATGTTACACCCCGCCCTGGGGCTTCATCCGATGGTCATTGAGAGGCATGAGAATGAGCACCTCGATGACCTGGAGCTTTATATCGAAAAGCATCAGCCGTTGGCGATGGGAGAGATCGGTCTCGACTACTATCACAAGGGATCTGACCGGGATCGGCAGCGTTTTCTATTTGAGGCGCAGCTAGAGGTCGCCCGTAACCACGGTCTACCGGTGATACTGCATGTGCGTAAGGCGCATGATGAGGTGCTCGATATGCTGCAGCGCGCCAAGGTACCTGGCGGCATCGCCCACGCATTCAATGGCAGTCTGCATCAGGCCAAACGCTACCTCTCGATGGGATTCAAACTCGGCTTTGGTGGGGCTCTGACCTATGAGAAAGCGACCAAGCTGCGGCAGCTGGTGCGTGAAGTACCACTGAATGCAATTGTGCTCGAGACCGACGCACCCGATATGGCCCCCTATCCGCATCGCAACGAGCGAAACTCTCCGACCAATCTACCGCTGATTCTCGATGCGATGGCTGAGCTACGCAATATCAATCGTGAGGTGTTGGCGCGTATTAGTGCGCAGAATGCACGTCGTATCTTCGGGCTGGCCGGATGACCAGAGTCCCTCGACAGGGAGGTCGTTGAAGTGGCTCTGCAAAAACGACGCGAGGCGATCTCCTGGGCGCTCTATGACTGGGCCAACTCTGCCTACGCCACTACCATCATGGCAGGTTTCTTCCCGCTCTTTTTTAAACAGTACTGGAGTGCGGGTGCGAGCGTAACCGAGAGTACCTTCCGCCTCGGTATCGCCAACTCGGTGGCGAGTCTGGTAATCGTAATACTGGCACCACTATTAGGCGCGATCGCTGACCGCTGTGGGGCTCGTAAACGCTTTCTGCTTACCTTCGCCACGCTGGGTATTTTGATGACTGCGCTACTGCCGTGGGTAGCGCAGGGCGATTGGTGGCTGGCGGTAGTGCTCTATGTACTGGCAACCATCGGCTTCTCCGGCAGTATCAGTTTCTCCGATTCGCTGTTGGTCTTCGTCGCAGATAAGCCCGAGTATGAGCGTGTCTCGGCGCTCGGCTACGCGCTTGGCTATCTTGGCGGTGGCCTTCTATTTGCGGTTAACGTCTGGATGACGCTAAGCCCACAGACCTTTGGCCTGACCGATGCCGCCGAAGCGGTGAAACTCTCATTCTTCACCGTGGCGATCTGGTGGGCGCTTTTCACACTGCCTCTGGCTCGTTATGTCACAGAAACAGATGGTAGCGGTATTGGGGCGCGAGCGGCAGTTGTGGCGGGTTGGTCTCAGTTGCGGGAGACCTTTCGCGAGATACGTGCGCTGCGCAATATCTTTCTGTTTCTGATCGCCTACTGGTTCTATATCGATGGCGTCGATACCATCGTACGCATGGCGGTCGACTACGGTTTGTCACTCGGCTTCGATTCCAATAGCCTGATCGTCGCACTGCTGATCACTCAGGGTGTCGGATTCCCAGCGGCGCTCGCCTTTGGTTGGCTCGGTAGCCGTATCGGCGCGCGTAGCGGTATCTATATTGCGATCGCTGTCTACATCGTGGTGGTGATCTGGGCGGCACAGATGGAGCATGTTAAAGAGTTCTACTTGTTGGCCGTGGTGATCGGTCTGGTGCAGGGCGGTATTCAATCGCTGAGCCGTTCGCTCTATGCGCATATTATTCCCGCCGACAAGTCGGCCGAATTTTTCGGTTTTTATAACATGCTGGGTAAATTCGCGGCGGTACTTGGCCCGGTGATGGTGGGGTGGGCGAGTGCGGTAAGCGGTAGTCCACGGCTCTCGATGTTGACGCTGTTGATCCTGTTTGTGGTCGGTGCGCTGGTGTTGCGCAAAGTAGATGTTGATGATGGTGCGCAGTATGCTCCACGCAGATAAATAGGAAGAGGGTTTCAGAGAGATGGATTTAGATGTCACAGCGCGGCTGAAGGGGACACGCACACGCTACATTGTGCATGAGTTCTTCACCAACACCTTCCATTACCCGCTGGCCAGTATCATTCTGGAGCTGCTGCTGCATGATGCACTCAGCTACCTCTATGAGATCGATCCCTATGTGATTATTTCAGCGGCTGTTATCCAGGCGATGTTCTACGGCAGCTGGCTACATCGTGGGCTTAATCGGCAATTTGTCGGTAATCTGATCGCCCCCGCAATCTATACCCTGTTCGAAGTGTCGCTGGAGGGGATGGAGTTCTTTGAGTCCCCCCACCATATCGCCTACTGGGGTTTTGCTATTGCTATCGGTATTACTCAACAGGTGCGTGACGGTACGGCAAATGAGGAGCTACACGATGCGATGATCATGCTCGAGAGCGTGGTCAGAACCTGCATCTTTCTGGCGCTCTATATGATTCTTGAAGTGCTCAAGGATGGTTACAGCTCCTATGGGGAGTTTATGGCATCGGCCTCGCACCAGTTCGTGGTGATGGTAATTCCGCTGCTGGGCATGGTGTTTGGTTTTGCCAATATCAATACGGAACGCTACCACAACGTTCTGATGCGCACCGCGCAGCAACTGCGGGAATATTCGGAGTGGTTTCTCGGTACTGATTTACTCTCCAAGGCGGTGAACAATCCGGAGGTGCTGAGCCTCAAGCGTCACGAACGTTCGATGGTGTTTACCGATATTCGTGGTTTTACCCGCTGGAGTGAAACCCGGTCTCCTGAAGAGGTAGTCGCGGTGATGAACGCCTACTATGAAGCAGCAGAACCGGTCTGGGTGAAGTACCAGGCGATCAAGGTCAAGCTGACAGCGGATGAAATCATGTTGGTCTTCTCCTCGCCTGAGGCAGCCGCAGAGGCAGCGATTGCGATGCTGGAGGCGGTTCGACCACTGCTTGAAATACATGGGCTCGGTGTGGGTACCGGTATCCACACCGGTCCAGTTGTTGAGGGTGTGATGGGGGGCAATGCGCGCAAGAGCTACGACCTGCTGGGTGATAGTGTTAATACCGCTAAACGGCTCTGTGATAATGCGGAGCTGAATGAGATCCTCGCCTCAACCGATATGTACTACGTGCTCGGTTCCGACTACCTGTTTGGTAATCAACGTGAGATTGAAGCGAAGGGCAAGGCTGAGCCGGTCAAAGTCCGGCCGTTGTTTAGAGGCCTGATTTCGAATGATGTGGTTTGATGGAATCTTGAGTTGAATGAGTACGGAGGTCTATCAGGAACGCTTTGGCGGCATTGCCCGTCTCTATGGTGAACGCGAGGTGGCGTGGCTGGAAGCGGCGCATATCTGCGTGATCGGTATCGGTGGTGTTGGCTCGTGGGCGGTTGAGGCGTTAGCGCGTAGCGGTATTGGTGAGATTACACTGATTGACCACGATGATATCTCGGCCAGTAATAGCAACCGTCAGTTACACACGCTGGAGAGCACCGTCGGACGCTCCAAGGTGGCGGTGATGGCGGAACGGGTGAAGGCGATCAACCCCGAGTGTCGCTGCCACCCGATTGATGATCTGCTGGTTGAGGCGACTATCGAACGTTACCTCGATCAAAATTACGACTACGTGATCGATGCCATCGATTCGATCAGCCATAAGGCGGCGATGATTAACTACTGTCGGCGCAATAAAATTCCCATTATCACCACCGGTGGCGCCGGTGGATTAAGTGATCCAACCGCCATCGAGATCGCCGATCTGAGTAAAACCTATAATGATCCGCTGGCCGCCAAGGTGCGTTCGACGCTACGCAGTCGTTACGGCTATACCAATAATCCGAAACGCCGTTTCAGCGTTGAGTGTGTCTTCTCAAGTGAGCAGCAGGTCTATCCAAAGCCCGATGGATCGGTCTGTCAGCGCAAACCGGGTGTGAAGGGTGCTACGCTCGACTGTAACTACGGTTATGGCTCAGCCACTTTCGTTACCGCTGGCTTCGGATTTGCCGCCGTTTCCCGTGTGATTCGTAAACTGATCGAGCGGCGTATTCGTGAGCTTAAGTAGTGCAATTATTTATCCTTGCCGTCGTGCAGGTGAATCCCTAGTATGGATGCGTAAATTACTGAAGAATATCGGTTTT
Organism: Candidatus Reidiella endopervernicosa; assembly: GCF_013343005.1. Taxonomy (GTDB): domain Bacteria; phylum Pseudomonadota; class Gammaproteobacteria; genus Reidiella; species Reidiella endopervernicosa. The sequence continues at coordinate 2,864,303 of NZ_CP054491.1, read as the reverse complement.
TGCTAATAAAGATATCCGTGAATTTATTTCGAGTGTCGATTGAGTTTGCTGCGTGCTCGGGAGATGGTGATGGCAGAACGTTTCTACATGCTTTTTTTGGTGTCGCCGTTCTGGCGGGGCTCTATTTTGAGTGGAATGAGTTGCTCTATCTGCTGGTGGCTATCAATCTCATTGAAGGTATAGCAAACCGAGTCATTATAAGAACAGTTGCGGGTGCTACCCATACCTCCGTGGCCGGTGGCATGGTCTGTCCAGCCGTTCATCGTGAACGAGTGATTGATTTCGAGGCAACCCGTGGTTGGCGGCTGGTGATCGGTCTGGTGTTGCTGGTCTCCATCCTGTTCACTGATCAGCTCTGGTATCTAAGCTGGTTTATTGGCTTTGCCGTATTAGGCGCTGGGCTCAGTGGTGTCTGTCCATTGATGTGGCTGCTCTGTTATGTGGGCTTTAAATGAGCGAGTTGTCTTCAAAACAGGATAAATTGCGCCCTGCCTTAGCCGGTCGTATTACCGGTATCGTCTTCTGGGGTCTGGTAGTGGTTGGCCTTGCGATTACCGGTTATCTACTTCAGGAGAGTGAACAGCGACTGGAAGCGCGTTACCAGAGCCTTGCCGATCGCACCTCCTTCCACCGCTGACCGCCATGGAGAGCGAAGTGAGGGCGGTTAGTCCCGATAGTCGACGCCGTCTGCCTATTCGTAGTTGAGAGCGCGAGCGGACGACGAAGAAGATGCAGCAGCGGCTTTATGTCGGCGTAGAGTCACTGAGGGAGTTGTGTAGAGCCGCGAAGAGGTGATTACGCAACGTACGCAGGACGGTCGGGGCGCCGTAGGCATAAACGGTCGCGTTAAGTTTTTGCTGTTTGCTTGGGCTTGGATGCCCAAAACAAACTTTCGCAAAAATAGCGACTCCCGGTTAATGAATTATTTTGGCTCCCCGGAAGAGATTACCCAGGCAAATCTTAATCTGCTGTTCGAGCGAATGTTTGAGCTTGAAGGCGGTATGGCGTTGCAGGGCGTGAAGATAGATGTCGATGGCCTGGTGCTACAGAGCGGTAACGTTGACGTGACGTTGGCCCAGGTGACGCGTCCCATTATTCTGCACGGTCAGCATGGCCTCTATCACCTCGCATCCGAAGTGACGATCTATCTCACGCCATTCGATCAGGTGATCGCACAGGAACGCAAGCAGCTGCTGCTCTCGATGGGGGTTGCCTTCATGTTATTTGGTTTTGTCTTGCAGTGGGTTCTGCAGCGTGTCTTGACAGCCCCCTTTTTCAAAATGGTGGATACCGCAGACCAAATCTCTTCGGGTGATAACACGGCGCGTTTTGATCAACAGCGTGATGATGAGTTCGGTTTTCTGGCCAAGTTTATTAATCGCTCTCTCGATAATCTTACTCAGCAGAAGGATGAGTTGGCAGATATTGTGGTTCGGATTACTGAATCGGAGGCTGCGCTCTACAAGGAGAAAGAGCGGGTTGAGATTACGCTGCAGTCGATTAGTGAGGCAGTAGTTGCTACTGATGCGATGGGCTTAATCGATTTTTTCAATCCCGTTGCTGAGCGACTGACAGGCTGGCAATGTGACGATGCGATCGGTCGGCATGTTGATGAGGTGATTCGACTGGTTGAAGAGGATAGCGGTGAGGGCATGCTCAATCCTATCAGTCAGGCGATGAGTGAGGTGCAGGTGGTGATGCAGGAGAGTGGAAGCTCTCTGATGCGTCACGATGGCACGTTGCTGCCCGTGTCGGAGTCGGCTGCTCCGATTTGCGATCATGAGAATCAGGTGGTGGGTGCCATCATGGTGCTCAAGGATGTTACACCCACGCGCAGGCTCGCCAAGGAGCTCTCCTATCAGGCCTCTCACGATGCGCTGACCGGCCTCTTTAATCGTAATGAATTTGAAGATCGTCTCCAGTCGGCACTTGAACGTGTGCATGAAGGGGAGGGTGAGCATGCGCTCTGCTACATCGATCTCGATCAGTTCAAAGTGGTCAATGATACCTGTGGTCATATGGCGGGTGATGAACTGTTGCGCCAGCTTTCACATCTGCTGGACAAGCAGATGCGTGAACTCGATGTGTTGGCGCGCCTTGGTGGTGATGAGATCGGTGTGCTGCTGGTCAATAGCGATATTGATGAGGCCAGTGAAGTCTCCGAGCGACTGTTACGGGTGATAAACGATTTTCGCTTTGTCTGGGAGGATCGCTCCTTCGAAGTGGGTGCGAGCATCGGCGTAGTGGCGGTCACTGCAGAGAACATCAATGTCTCTGAACTGATGAGTGCCGCCGATGTTGCCTGTTATGCAGCGAAGGATCTGGGGCGCAATCGTGTCCATCTCTATAAACCCGATGACCATGAGATGGCACAGCGTCACGGTGAGATGCAGTGGGTCTCTAGAATTAAGCGCGCTATGGAGGAGGATCGCTTCTGCCTCTATTACCAGCCGATCGTACCGGTCGATCCGGAGAGCGATGCACAGCCCCACTATGAGGCGCTGATTCGACTCAAAGATGAGCGGGGCGATCTGGTGCCGCCGATGGCCTTTATCCCGGCGGCTGAACGCTACAATCTGATGCCGATGATTGATCGGTGGGTGATCCGCACCGCACTCGACTACAAGCTTGAGAGCAGTCTGAAATGTGGTGACTATATCTGTGCTATCAATCTATCCGGTGCGTCGCTTAGCGATGATGCGATGCTCGACTACACCATTGATGCCATTAATAACTCTAAGGTGCCACACGAGGACCTGATCTTTGAGATCACAGAGACGGCGGCGATCTCAAATCTTGAACAGGCCGAGCGATTTATCAACGCACTTCATGAGTTGGGCTGCCGCTTTGCACTTGATGACTTTGGCAGTGGTCTGAGCTCGTTTGCCTACCTGAAAAATCTCAAGGTCGATTTTCTCAAGATTGATGGCTCCTTTGTCCGTGACATGGCAACCGATCCTGTCGATCGTGCGATGGTGGAGGCGATACACCGTGTTGGCCAGTCGATGGGAATCAAGACCATCGCGGAATTTGTAGAGGATGAGGCTATTCTGCAGGCGCTACGTGAACTGGGTGTCGATTATGCACAGGGTTACCACCTGGCGATGCCACGTTCGATGGATGAGTGCGGAGAGTTCTTTGGTGGTTGCTGCCCGATCAAGGGTGACCGGGGAGTCGCTATTTTTGCGAAAGTTTGTTTTGGGCATCCAAGCCCAAGCAAACAGCAAAAACTTCACGCGACCGTTTATGCCTGCGGCGCCCCGACCGTCCTGCGTACGTTGCCTAATCACCTCTTCGCGGCTCTACACAACTCCCTCAGTGACTCTACGCCGACATAAAGCCGCTGCTGCATCTTCTCCGTCGTTCGCTCGCGCTCTCAACTACGAATATACAGACGGCGTCGACTATCGGGGACTAACCGCCCTCACTTCGCTCTCCATGGCGGTCAGCGGAAGAGTGGTTGTGGGTCTTGATTGGTTTGCTGGTAACTATTTGTAATATAAATGTAAAAACGTTTGTTTCGGGCTTTGCGTTCAGATCTGCATAGATAAGATATGTGAACCAGTTCGCCACGGCGTAGGACACGAAAAACTATACTGTTTAGCAGAGAGCGACCGTTTGTGTGTCGCAGAAAATTTAGCTTTCCATGCGGTGTTGGAAAGGGTGGTGGAATCCATGAGTGCATCAAATCAGAGAATTGAAATTAATCAGCTCCGTCATCTAGAGTTGCTTAGGGAGCTGAATGCCGATCGATTACAGGAGCTTGCCGATAAGTCACGCGTAATTGAATTGCTTGCAGATCGTGAGGTGTTTAAACAGGGTGATGTCGATAATCGTACCCTCTATCTGCTCAGTGGTGAGCTCAAGCTGAGTAACAGCAGTGGCGCGACGATGGTGCTTAAGTCGAATCACCAGGCAGCGCACAGTCCCATTGATACCGAGAGTCCTCGGATAATTACCGCGCATACCCGTACAGATGTTCAGCTGCTCAGCATCGATAGTGATCTGCTTGATATGGCGCTTAACTGGGGTGATGACGAGGGTAGCTATGAGGTTGAGGAGATCGACTTCTCCGATGATGCCGACTGGATTTCGCAGTTGCTCTATACCCAGGGACTCCTCAATCTCCCGCCGCAGAGCATTCAGGCACTGGTAACCCGTCTGCAAGAGGTGCCGCTGGCAAGCGGTGATGTAGTGCTCAAGGAGGGTGAAGAGGATGACTTCTACTACATCATCAAGCAGGGGCGCTGTCAGGTCAGTCGCGTTATGCCGGGTGATAGTGAGGCGACCACGCTATGCGAACTGAAAGCGGGTGAGGGTTTTGGGGAGGAGGCACTGATCACTCAGGGTCGTCGTAACGCTACTGTCACCATGATTGAGGATGGTGTGCTGTTAAAGCTCGACAAGAGTGATTTCAACAGCCTGATCGCCAGCTTCCTGGTAGCACAGGTCAACGGTAAAGAGGCACACGAGCTTCTCTCTACCGGTACGGTACTGCTCGATGTGCGTACACCCGAGGAGTATCACCAGAACGGTGTAGGGCGCAGTATGCCGATCGCACTGCTACGTCGTGAGATGAGCCATTTCGATCCGGACCGAAAATATATCGTCGTCTGTGATGATGGCAAACGCTCTGCTGCTGCTGCCTTCCTGATGCGCCGCATGGGAATGAATGTGCACGCCCTGCAGGGCGGGCTCGTCATGCATCGTCAGGCAATTGAGGAGTCGTTGGAGAAACAGGGTGGCAAGAAGGCCGCGCCAACGGCAGCGACCGAGGGCGTTGCCTCACCGGTCAAGACCACCGCTGCGGTACGTGGTGAAGATGAACTGACACTACTGAAGAAGCAGAACCTGCGACTGCAGAATGAGGTTAAGAAAGCAGAGCAGCAGGCCTCAACCGTCAAGAGCCAGCTCGAATCGGCACTCACTCAACAGCTGCGTCAGACCGATGAGAGCAAGCAGGCTCACCGTCGTGTAGCGACAGAATTGGCAGCACTGCGCCAGCAGATGGAGACGATGCAACAGAGTACTGGTGAGGAGGGTGAGACATTCAATCAGCAGCTAGGTGAAATCAAGGGTGAGTTAGAGCAGGCACTGCAGCGAGCCGTTGCGGCAGAAACGACTCAGGGCACTCTTGAGCAGCAAATTTCTCGCCTGCATGACGATATGACTTTGCAACGCAGCGATGCTGAGCAGCGTGCAAACGAACAGAACGAAAATCTTGAAAGAGCGAATGCCCTGCTCGAGTCGCTTAGGCGTGAGCATACCGAAGCGCTCGAGGCACAGCAGTGTGAGATTGAACAGGCGCAGCAGCGTAGTGGGCAGGCTGAATCGGAGCTCAACGCACACAGTGCCACGATCGAGTCTCTCAAGAGCTCCTACGCTGAGAGTGAGCAGAAGCTACAGAATGAGCTACAACAGGCGCGTGAACGTGTGGCAGATGCTGAAAGTGCACTGGCCGATAGAGAAGCATCGCTTGATGCGGTTAAGGGTGAGCAGAGTCAGTCGCTGTCACAGCTCGAAGAGGGTGTTGAGGCTGCGAAGACGCGAGCAGTCGAGGCTGAACGTGCTGCTGAACAGCTCAAAACGAGCCACTCTGATGAACTCGTCAAATTACAGCAAGAGCTTGAGCAGCATCAGCTGCAGTTGAGTGAGAGTGAAGCAGCACTTGCAGTGCAACGTACAGAGATGGAGCAACTGCAGAGCGAACAGCAGAGTGTTATCACCGGTCTCGAGTCTGAACTTGGTGAGATGCGTGAGCGTGCCAATGGTGCGGAGAGCAGGCAACAGCAACTTGAGCAAGATCGAGCCAGCCTCGAGGCAACCATCGCCAGGCAGAAAGATGAGGTTGAACTGAGTCGGCAGCAGTTTGAAGCAGAGCTGGCCGCCGTACAGGAAGAGGTGGTCTCACTCAGAACGCGTATTGCCGAGCTAGGCAATGAGAATGAACGCGTTCGTGTTGAGTTTGAGGCAGAGATTGGCCAGCTAACGGTAGCCCTTGATCACGCACGCCGTGAGAGTGAGCGGCATGCCATCACACTCAGTGAGGCTGAGCAACGTGAGGCTGAGTTGAAACGTGAGCTGGATGAGCAGCAGCGAGCACTCGATGAGATACGCGAGCAGCACAAACATGAAATTGAAACCGCGCTGCTAAAAATCAAGCAGCTTCATGGCGAGAAGGCACAGCTCAGTAACGAACTCACCTCTGTTCAGAGTGAATCGGAGCAGATGCGTAGTCAACTGACTGATGAGAGCGAAGGCAACGCAAGCCAGATGGCAGAGCTGCGTGTGTTGTTCGAACAGTACAAACGTGAGAATGCCAAACTCAAGGCAGAGATTGTGGCGAAGAGTATTGCAGAACAGTCCGCGCCTGCAGACGTCGATGCGCGTTCAGCAGCAAATGCCAGAAGGCGTCGGCATGCAACGCGCACCGCCTCTTCCGCATGGATGCAGCTCTCCAGTGAAAATAATGAGGGCGAGAAGAAGAGCGAGGTCGACTGGAATGAGATGCCAACCTTCGAGATGGGGGCAGAGTACGGCGAAGAGGATGTGCCACCACCGATCGATCCCGGCTGGACACGGATCAAGACCAAGTAGCACTCAGTCAGTTAACAATAAAGAGGCGGGCATTAGCCTGCCTCTTTATTGTTAACTACCACATCAGGTCATCAGGGATTTCAAACTCGGCATAGGGATCATCCTCGTCAGTCTCTTGTGGCTGAGATTCATTGATCTGGATGATATAGCTCTTGTCGCGTAGTGAGATCTTCTCTGCCACGGGTGTTGGCACCAGTTCAAAACGTTCATCGAGCTTAATGATCGCGAGACGCCCCTTACCAAGTTGTCGCTGCTGTGACTCATTCACGTAGAGCTGCTTGATCTTGCTCTCATCGGTAAAGCTATAGGCAATCTCACCCTCGCCTAGCTCAAGTCGGTTGCTCTCAATTAGCTGGCGAATCTGAGCGGTAACAGCCTTCTGTTCCGCCTCGGCCTTGCGTTGAAGGTTGAGCTGACGATCACGCTCCGCTTTTTCACGCTGTGCACGCTCAGCGGCGATCTTGGTATCGTTAACATCCTCAACCTTCTGCTTCTGTTTCAGCTTGGTTTTCTTCTGCTTTGACTTGGTCGCCTGATGTGCCTTTTTCTTGCTGACCGCACCCGCCTTGAGTAGCTGGTCCTGAAGTGAATTGCCCATTGGTATGCCTTGTTTCTACGTGTTGAAAGTGATGTGGAGAGTTTAACATAGGGGCTTGGCAGGGGGCTGGAGGGGTGTGCCTGATTGGGTTGTTGAATGAAGACACCTCAAGAGGAGGCGTGTTGTTTCGCGCCCTTCTTGTTTGGCCTGCTGGGTGTTTGATCTTTATTCCCGGATGTAATTACTTGCTCGTAAAATTATTTCTGGAAGAAGCTTTGTTATTGGTGGGGCTAACTGCTGAACTCCAGTTGAAATTGATATTATTAACGCGATATTGGCCATGTTTTTCCAGAATTTACTGGCTGTAGGATTTGAATTAGCAGCATCTACAACGTCAGCATGAAGAACTCCATAACCGAACGCCGATTCGACTGCGTTGGCCATTCAAATTATTATAAATAAAGGTGATTTCTACCGGGTCCACCCAGTGTAGAAATCGTTCAATATTGCATTACCAATATTATTAAGTCGTTCTACGATTTCAGTGGAAAGGGACATGATTTTTCCGATTCTACCCATGAGAGTTGCATTCTCTCCGGGATCAACATTAAGTAGTGTCGCACCGTGCATTTGAGGTATTGAATAGATGATCTTGTTGGTTGGCATCCATTGCTATTACCCATTATCTGCTGTTTTGCCCAATGAATTGTCGTTACGCTTCGTAAGCACCGATTACAAACTGGGTAAATTTAGTCCGTGTGGTTGTATTTGGTTTATATCTCTGACGGCAGTAATCATAGAACTGCATTGCGATGTTTGAGATAAAAAACCGTTTAAAATCGGCAAGTTGGTCCTTTGAGTGTTAAAATGCACATACGATTGTTAAAAGTGCTTTGTCCTTTCTGATTCTATGAAAACTCCCAAACGTATACAGCCGCTGGTCGATGATGGTCTGGTGGATAAGGTTATCCGACCACTGATGAGTGGTAAGGAGGCCTCCGTCTATCTCGTCTCCTGTGGTTCTGAGGTCCGTTGTGCCAAGGTCTACAAGGAGGCCGATAAGCGCAGTTTCAAACAGGCGGTGCAGTATCAGGAGGGACGTAAGGTTCGTAACAGCCGACGCGCTCGTGCGATGGAGAAGGGCTCGAAATTTGGTCGAGGTGAGCAGGAGCAGGTCTGGCAAAATGCTGAGGTCGATGCCCTCTATCGCTTAGCAGATGCGGATGTTCGTGTCCCTCAGCCCTACGGCTGTTTTGATGGTGTGCTACTGATGGAGCTGATTACCGATGAAGAGGGTCAGGTTGCACCTCGTCTGAACGATGTCTCAATGTCTGCCGAGCAGGCGCTGGAGGACCACGACATAATGATGCGTTACGTGGTCCGCATGCTCTGTGCCGGCCTGGTGCATGGCGATCTGTCGGAATTTAATGTGCTCGTTGACGAATACGGCCCAGTGATAATCGATCTGCCGCAGGCGGTAGATGCGGCGGCTAATAACCACGCCGAGTGGATGCTGGAGCGGGATGTCAGTGCCATTACTACCTACTATGCACAGTTCGCCCCTGTGTTATCCGAAAGTCGCTACGCCAAGGAGATTTGGGCGCTCTATGAAGAGGGTGATCTGACTCCTGAAGTGGAGCTAACGGGTTATTTTGAAGAGGATACCCGTGAGGCGGATGTTGATGAGGTGATGCTTGAGATTAAAGCCGCCTTTGCTGAGGAGCAAGCTCGCCTGGAGCGGCTGCGAGAAGCAAACGAGGGTTAGTGTGTATCCAGGCGGTACCAGACGTTTACTAATCGTTGAGTTGCCGCGTGACGGTTGCTGAGAGCTTTTCGTTGAGAGCCGTCAATTCATCATCAAATATATCTTCGAGCAGCTGCTGATGTTCAGGTGATAGGTGATGCTTGCGATTGAGAACATCCATCATCTGGTTGTTGCCATCGTATTTTCTGCCATCGAAAGAGCTCCCGCCTCCATCATTGGATACTCTGGAAAACCCACGGTCTGAAAATTCAAGATCGAGTTGTTTGCTGATTCGTTTTCGATAGGTTTGACTACTAAACCAGCGATCGCTGACCGCCATGGAGAGCGAAGTGAGGGCGGTTAGTCCCCGATAGTCGACGCCGTCTGCATGTTCGTAGTTGAGAGCGCGAGCGGACGACGAAGAAGATGCAGCAGCGGCTTTATGTCGGCGTAGAGTCACTGAGGGAGTTGTGTAGAGCCGCGAAGAGGTGATTACGCAACGTACGCAGGACGGTCGGGGCGCCGAAGGCATAAACGGTCGCGTTAAGTTTTTGCTGTTTGCTTGGGCTTGGATGCCCAAAACAAACTTTCGCAAAATAGCGACTCCCCGGCATAATAGATACAAACTTTATTGTTTAGCTGGTTTGTTTCCCCCAGAAATTCGCGTGCATGACTCTTCCATGTGGCGATAACTCTATCCATTTGCGGTCCCGCTTCAGCAGGGTAAATGGGGTAATTGTTGCTCAAAGACGATTTTAATCTGCTTGCCAAGTGATTGGTGGCATCTCGAATAATAAGAATATTGATGTGCTCGATGGGAATGTCTTTAAAGGGCCTGATGCTTAACTCGTGATCCTCCAGGCTGACGTAGAGAGAACGGTTTCTCGATTTTATTTTCTTGGCGAGATTGCTGAGAGGAGATTTTTTGTAATGGTTGTCGCTGAGCCAGCTTGTAAATGGCTGTGATGGAGGAATCTCCTTTTGCCCCAGCAAGATCGGTTTTATCATAATGATGTCGTTGAAGAAGCAACTCTTCTCTTGCTGTCTTAACCAGTTGATGATGGCGTGATTACCGCTCCGCTTCATCCCGTGAACGGTGATCACTCTTCTCATCTGACATCCCTGTTTGTAGCGAACTGGATCAGTTGCGGATGCTGATTCATATTCATTAAAAGAGTTTCCTACAGTTTTTCGATTTTGGACCGCTGTTCGATAAGCGATTCAAGTGATGCCCTGGCATCGGCCAGTTTGTCGCGCTCCTTCTGTACTACCGCTTCGGGTGCCTTGCCGATGAACTTCTCATTATTGAGTTTACCCTCGGTGCGTTGTACCTCTTTCTCTAGCTTCTCGATCTCTTTGCCGAGGCGAGCCAACTCTTCATCCTTGTCGATCAGGCCAGCCATTGGGACCAGTAGCTTCATCTCGCCGACCAGTGAGGTCGAGGACTCAGGGGCTTCGTCGCCCTCGTTGAGCCAGGTGATCGACTCGGTCTTGGCGAGGTTGGCCAGGAAGCGTTCGTTGGCCTCCAGGTAGCCACGGTCCTGTTCGGAACCGTTCTGAAGCATGACCGTGAGTGGTTTGCTCGGTGGAATATTCATGCCGGAGCGGATCTTGCGCACACCAACGATGAAATCCATCACCCATGCCATCTCCGCTTCAGCGGTGCCATCGATGAGTGCTTCATCAGCCTGAGGGTAGGGCTGCAGCATGATCGTTTCACCGGTAATGCCTGCAAGCGGTGCGATCTTCTGCCAGATCTCTTCGGTGATATAGGGGGTGATCGGGTGTAGCAAGCGCAGGATTGTCTCCAGAACGCGTAGCAGGGTCTGTCGTGTGCCGCGCTGCTGTGCCTCTGAGCTCTCATCCCCATAAAGAACCGGCTTGGAGAGCTCCAGATACCAGGCGCAGTACTCATCCCAGGTGAATTCGTAGATGGCACTGGCGGCACGGTCGAAACGGTAGCCATCGATGGCGCTGTTGACCGTCTGCTCTACACGCTGAAGCCGAGAGATGATCCAGCGATCAGCGGGCGCTAATTCAAACTCGTCGGAGTTGTTATCGTTTTTATCTTCGGTCTGCATCAACACATAGTTGGTGGCGTTCCAGAGCTTGTTGCAGAAGTTGCGATAGCCCTCGATACGACCGAGGTCGAAGTTGATGTCGCGGCCGGTGGAAGCGAGTGATGCGAAGGTGAAACGTAGTGCATCGGTACCGAAGGCGGGGATGCCATCGGGGAACTCCTTGCGGGTCTGTTTCTCGATCTTCTTTGCCAGCTCCGGCTGCATCATGTTGGCGGTGCGTTTCGCTACCAGTGCATCAAGCTCAATGCCATCGATCAGATCGATCGGGTCGAGTACGTTGCCCTTCGACTTCGACATTTTGTTGCCCTGTGAATCGCGCACCAGACCGTGTACGTAGACCTCCTGGAAAGGTACATCGCCGTCCATAAACTTTAGGCCCATCATGATCATGCGGGCGACCCAGAAGAAGATGATGTCAAAGCCGGTGACCAGTACGCTGGTGGGATAGAACGCCTTCAGCCTTTCGCTATCCTCGGGCCAGCCGAGGGTGGAGAAGGGCCACAGCGCAGAGCTGAACCAGGTGTCGAGTACATCCTCATCCTGACGTAGTGGGTAGTCGGCTGCGAGGTTGTGTTTCTCGCGCACCTCTTCTTCGCTACGACCAACGTAGATATTCTCGTTATCGTCGTACCAGGCGGGAATGCGATGGCCCCACCAGATCTGGCGGCTGATGCACCAGTCCTGAATGTTATGCATCCAGTCGTAGTAGGTGTTCTTCCAATTCTCCGGTACGAACTTGATCTTGCCCGTTTCGACTGCCTCGATAGCAGGTTTGGCCAGCGGCTCGACCTTGACGTACCACTGATCGGTGAGGAACGGTTCGATGACCGCGCCGGAGCGATCACCGCGAGGCACCATCAGTTTGTGGTCGACGATCTTATCCAGCAGACCCGCTGCATCGAGATCGGATACGATCTGCTTGCGTGCCTCGTAGCGATCCAGACCGATGTATTTGGCTGGGATCAGCTCACCTTCACCCTCGTCATTCTCGCGCACAGCGGCATCGATGGTGAAGATGTTGATCAGGCCACCGTGAATCTGATCGGAGATGCCCGTCTCATCACGATGACGCTGCCAGACGGCGTAGTCGTTGAAGTCGTGGGCTGGGGTGATCTTTACACAGCCAGTGCCGAACTCGGGATCGGCGTGTTCGTCGGCAACGATCGGAATCAGGCGTCCGGTCAGCGGCAGCTCAACCTTCTCACCGATCATATGTTTATAGCGCTCATCCTCTGGATTGACCGCCACCGCGCAGTCACCGAGCATCGTCTCGGGGCGCGTGGTGGAGACAACAAGGTGGCCTGTACCGTTGGAGAGCGGATAGCGCATGTGCCACATGTGGCCGTTCTCCTCCTCGTTGAGTACCTCAAGGTCGGAGACGGCGGTGTGCAGTTTGGGATCCCAGTTGACCAGGCGTTTGCCACGGTAGATCAGTCCCTCTTCGTGCAGGCGTACAAAGACCTCTTTAACGGCATCGGAGAGGCCGTCGTCCATGGTGAAGCGCTCATGTTGCCAGTCGAGCGATGAACCAAGACGACGCAGCTGGCGGGTGATGTTGCCGCCTGACTCCTCCTTCCACTCCCAGATACGGTCGATGAAGGCATCACGACCCAGATCGTGACGCGTCTTGCCCTCGGCGGCGAGCTGGCGTTCAACCACCATCTGCGTGGCGATACCGGCGTGGTCTGAGCCCGGCTGCCAGAGGGTGTTATCACCCTTCATGCGGTGGTAGCGAATCAGGGTGTCCATCACCGTATTGTTAAAGCCGTGGCCCATGTGCAGGCTGCCGGTGACATTCGGTGGTGGGATCATGACGCTATATGCTGAACCACTGCTGCCGCCGTTTGGTGCGAAGTAGCCGTTCTCTTCCCAGCTCTGGTACCAGCGCTGTTCGATCTGTTGGGGATTGTAGGTCTTGTCCATGGTCACTCGGGCTCGATGTCGATGAGGGCGCGGGGCGCAATAAAGCGGAGCATTATACCCGATCAGGGCACCGATTCGTGTCATCACAACAACTGCCAAAAAGGCGTGTTAGGATGTCCGGATAGCGTTGTTTTTAATAAGAAATCGACCTTTATGCTGCGATATTTGAAGACAGTCACCATCGCTGGGTTTGCCCTGCTACTTATATTGCTGGCAGGCATGGCGGTCTATGCTGTGATGCAACTGCAGTCTTCCCACAACACCCTCAATAAAATCACCTCTGAGAACAACCGCAAGATTCAGATTGCCACTGAAATGCAGGTGGCGGGCTACCGACGAACTGACTACCTCTACAACATGCTGCTGGTTGATGATGCCTTCAGCCGTGATGAGAAGTTCATGGCCTTTACCCACGAGGGCTATGAGGTGGGTAAGGCGCGTCGCTTAATTCGTGAATCGGGAATGGGCCCCGAGGAGAAGGCGATCTATAACCACCAGAGTGAGCTGATCGAGTTGGTGCTGGTGGTACAGGATCGCGTGGTTGATCTGGCGACGGCTAGCGATCTTGAGGCGGCTCGCTCACTGATGTTGCGAGAGGCGATTCCGATTTAGGCTCAGATCAATGAGACGCTACAGAGCATGCGTGAACTGCAGACGCGGCTCACACAGCAGGCGGTCTCTGAAGCCAATATGGCCTACAGCCGAACCCTCACATTGACGATCTGGCTCAGTGTCATCGTGCTACTGGTCGGCGCGGTAGCGGCAGTCATCGTCTACCGCTGTACCAGCCGTGAAGCACAGACCATCAGCGATAACCTCACCGCGCTTGAAGACTCCTATGTGCAGCTTGAGGAGCGGGCCAATAAGGACGCACTGACCGGGCTACCGAATCGTGCGGCACTATTTGACTATCTTTCGCATCTGTTTGCGGTGTCCGAACCGCAGCATGAGCAGTTCGCGCTGATGTTTTTTGATCTGGATCGTTTTAAACCGGTTAATGATCAACTGGGGCACGATGCCGGCGATGAGCTGTTGAGGCAGGTGGCTGATCGGATTTCGGCTCTGTTGCGTCGTGAGGATGTGCTGGCTCGTTTTGGCGGCGATGAGTTCGTTGCCGTGACTCGACACATAGAGGGAAGTGAGGGGTGTCAGAAGGTGGCGAGTAAAATCGTTAAGGCGATCCAGGCACCATTTGAAATTAACGGTGAGACAGTCGAGATCGGGACCAGTATCGGCATCAGCTTCTATCCAGAGCACGGCACGCAGTATGACCTGTTGATCAAGCGGGCTGACGATGCGATGTATCGGGCGAAGCGGGCAGGGCGCAACGATTTCGTCGTCTATAGCCCTGCCTGATTGTTATTTGTTCAGGTGCTCTTTGAGTACCTTGGAGATCATTTCGGGTAGTCGCTGATTGAGCTGTTCACGAACGGTCGCCTCAATCGTCTCAGAGATGGCGCCGACCGCCGCTGACCGCCATGGAGAGCGAAGTGAGGGCGGTTAGTCCCGATAGTCGACGCCGTCTGCCTATTCGTAGTTGAGAGCGCGAGCGAACGACGGAGAAGATGCAGCAGCGGCTTTATGTCGGCGTAGAGTCACTGAGGGAGTTGTGTAGAGCCGCGAAGAGGTGATTACGCAACGAACGCAGGACGGTCGGGCGCCGCAGGCATAAACGGTCGCGTGAAGTTTTTGCTGTTTGCTTGGGCTTGGATGCCCAAAACAAACTTTCGCAAAAATAGCGACTCCCCGGCTCACTCACGGCCTTCGATGTGGCCTCCGAGATAGCGATGCCGATCTCTGCTCCGAGTTGAACGGCCTGATCAGCGTTGAGTGAAGGGGTAGTCTCGCTCTCAGAAGGGATCTCGTTGGTTTCGCTGGTTTCGTTGCTGGTCGCATCAACATCAAGCAGGGCGTAGGCATCAGCGAGATCAGTCTCGACACTCTCATCGGATTCCAACGACTCAGGTGCTGCGGCAATCAGCGCATCGACATCAAAATTATCACTCTCTGTTGCGCTGGCGGATGGCTCTTCTGTTAAATCAATGATTTCTTCAGTGGGTTCACTACTTTCGGCGCTCGTTTCTGTCAGTAGCGCATCTATATCGAAAGCGGCATCATCATTGTCGGTTGTTGCCTCTTCCTCTGTCACGGCGACTTCTGATGAAGTGTCGGTTGTATCGCCGGCATCAGCGAGTAGGGCGTCAATGTCGACCTCCTCATTTGGCTCGTCGATGGGGGCGGCGCTTGATTCGTCAGCCTCGGAAAGCAGTGCGTCGATGTCGATCTCCTCGACACTCTCCTCTGAGCTGGTACTCTCCACAGGCTCTGCAACCGATTCAGCTTCTGCGCTACCTGCTTCGGCAAAGAGTGCATCGATGTCGATCTCTTCAGCGCTCTCCTCTGAGCTGGAACTCTCTACAGGCTCTGCAGCTGGTTCGGCTTCTGCGCCACCTGCTTCGGCAAAGAGTGCGTCGATGTCGATCTCTTCAGCGCTCTCCTCTGAGCTGGAACTCTCTACAGGCTCTGCAGCTGGTTCGGCTTCCGCGCTACCTGCTTCGGCAAAGAGTGCGTCGATGTCGATCTCTTCAGCGCTCTCCTCTGAGCTGGGACTCTCTACAGTCTCAGCAGTTGGTTCAGCTTCTGCGCTACCTGCCTCGGCAAAGAGTGCGTCGATATCAATCTCATCTTCACTCTCTTCAGCCTGCTCTGATTCAGCGGCAGCTGTTGTCGGTGATGGCGTATCACTTTCAGAGCTAGCTTCGGCGAAGAGCGCACGCTGACCGCCATGGATAGCGAAGCGAAGGCGGTTAGTCCCGATAGTCGACGCCGTCTGCCTATTCGTAGTTGAGAGCGCGAGCGAACGACGAAGAAGATGCAGCAGCGGCTTTATGTCGGCGTAGAGTCACTGAGGGAGTTGTGTAGAGCCGCGAAGAGGTGATTACGCAACGTACGCAGGACGGTCGGAGCGCCGTAGGCATAAACGGTCGCGTTAAGTATTTGCCGCTTGCTTGGGCTTGGATGCCCAAAACATGCTTCCGCAAAATAGCGACTCCCCGATCAATATCGATCTCCTCTTCGCCTTCGCTATCACTCGGTGCCTCTGTAGCGGCGTCACTCCCAGACTCTTCGGTCTCTGCCAGGAGCGCATCAATGTCGATACTCTCACCGCCGTCGTCCGCTGTTGAGGTGTCGGGAGCGCTTTCTGAGGATGTCTCTCCTTCATCACCGCTCGCCTCAGCAAACAGGGCGTCGATATCTATGTTCTCTTCAGTATCATCCGCACTTTCAGTTGCCGGTTCATTGTCCGCCACATCGTTCTCAGCGATCAGTGCGTCGATATCAACCATCTCTGTGTCGGTATCTGGTTCAGCTGCGGGCTCAGCGTCTGTTTCGTTAGCCTCATCAATAAGCGAGTCGATATCGATCTCTTCAGGTGTGTCTATCTCTTCAGTAGTCGACTCGTTTGACTCTGCATCGCCCGTCTCAGCCAGTAGTGAATCGACATCAATGGCATCCGCATCATTAGGGCTCTCGGCTGCTGTTGTTTCCTGGTCATCGGCGAGCTGTACGATTTCATCGATCTGCGCAGCTACGTCACTCTCAGTACTGGCCGAGTCCTCATCGTTATCCTCAGGGAAGAGCTCATCGAGATCGATGCTATCGGTTGTTGAGGCAGTCGCTTCAGCGGCAGCAGCAGGTGTTGTGATCTCCGTTGCCGCAGCGATCTCGCGCGCCTCTTCGCCGCTGAGTGCAACGCTGTTAAGGACCGGGATCTCATCATCATCTTCAGTGGATTGTTCAATGACAGCAGGCATGTTGTTGCCCATAGCCAGATCGATATCGAGGCTCTGCATCTCATCGCCATCATCACTCATATCGCTGGTCAGATTGGCGTTCAGGCCATCATCAGAGGCACTTTCACTACTTTCGGCAGACTCATTAATGAACTCTTCAAGCTCAGGTGGGAGGTCGCTGTTGTTTTCGTTCGCTGACCGCCATGGAGAGCGAAGTGAGGGCGGTTAGTCCTCGATAGTCGACGCCGTCTGCATATTCGTAGTTGAGAGCGCGAGCGAACGACGAAGAAGATGCAGCAGCGGCTTTATGTCGGCGTAGAGTCACTGAGGGAGTTGTGTAGAGCCGCGAAGAGGTGATTACGCAACGTACGCAGGACGGTCGGGGCGCCGTAGGCATAAATGGTCGCGTTAAGTTTTTGCTGTTTGCTTGGGCTTGGATGCCCAAAACAAACTTTCGCAAAAATAGCGACTCCCGGATCGCTCATTGGGCACCTACAGAGTCAGATTGTGCGGCGTCGGTTCTATCCCGTGCTCGCGGTAGCTTATAAAGCGTACACGACCATCCTGCCGTTCCGCGTCACCATTTTCAATGATTTCCACAACGCGTTCGAAGCGTGAAAAAAAGGACGGTACACTCCCGGCCAGATTGATCAGAACCTGACGTTGATCGGTGGGTTCCGAGTCGTGACCGATTAGCACGGGCATGCTCTCATCCTGGCTGACGGCATGTGGTAGAAAACTGCCTGCGCGGAAGGTCCAGAGCAGTTCATCAAGGGCGGCAGAGTCTGCAGCTGAGCTGGTGTGGATGTAGATGCGGTTGCCGAGGCTATGTACCTTCTCTGCCAGCTTGCAGGCGAACAGATATCGACCGTCGGCCACGCTGTTCTGCAGGATGTAGAAATCGACTCTGCTCAAGGTAACGCTCCCGTTATCCGGCGCGGTCGATCAGATACTGGGTGAGGAGGGTGACTGGGCGCCCGGTTGCACCCTTTTCAGCTCCGCTCTTCCACGCGGCACCCGCAATGTCGAGGTGTGCCCAGTGGAACTTCTTGGTGAAGCGTGAGAGGAAGCAGGCGGCGGTAATGGTGCCTGCCTCACGTCCACCGATGTTGGCCATATCAGCGAAGGGACTCTTGATCTGCTCCTGATACTCATCCCAGAGTGGCATCTGCCAGGCGCGATCGCCCACCTGTTTGCCTGCATCGAGTAGTTCATCGATCAACGGCTCGTGGTTACCGAGCAGCCCCGAGGCGTGCTGGCCGAGGGCGATAACGCAGGCACCGGTGAGAGTGGCAACATCGATGACTGCCTTGGGATTGAAACGCTCGCTGTAGGTCAAAGCGTCGCAGAGAATTAGACGGCCCTCGGCATCGGTGTTGAGGATCTCAATGGTCTGTCCCGACATGCTGGTGACGATGTCTCCCGGCTTATTCGCTGCGCCATCGGGCAGATTCTCGGAGCTGGGTACAACGCCGATGACGTTGATCGGCAGCTTCATCTGCGCAATCGCCTGCATGGTGCCGAAGATGCTGGCACCACCGCACATGTCGTATTTCATCTCATCCATCGCGGCGGAGGGTTTGATCGAGATGCCGCCGGCATCAAAGGTGAGTCCCTTGCCGATCAGAACAATCGGCTTGCTCCCTTTCTTGCCACCCTGGTAGTCCATCACAACCAGCTTGGCCGGTTCGCGACTGCCCTTGGAGACGGAGAGCAGTGCACCCATGCCGAACTTGGCCATCTGCGCCTCGCTCAGCGATTTACACTTCATTTTCGGATATTTTCTGCCCAACTTGTTCGCCTGGTTGGCGAGATAGGTGGGGGTGCAGATATTTCCGGGCAGGTTGCTGAGGTCGCGGGTGAGGCTCATACCGGCGGCGATTGCCTCGCCCTGAGCCATCGCCTTGTTGCAGGTTGGTGCGCTCTGATGATCGATGGTTGCAAGGTGGAGTTTACGCAGCGGACGCTTGCGGGCGACGGTGTCGCTCTTTAGTTGATCGAAACGGTAGAGCGCGTTTTCGGCGCTGATAATCGACTGGCTGATCTTCCAACCGATATCGCGCCCTTCGATCTCCAGTTCCGGCAGATAGCTAACAGCATCGGTCGCTCCGCTCTGCTCGAGTTGTTTCGCTGCGGTCACGGTGATATTGCGGAAGGTGGCCTCACTGAAGGCCTTCTCTTTACCGCAGCCGATCAGCAAAACACGTTCAGCGTTCACGCCTGGCAGGTGGTGGAGCATCAGTGATTCGCCACTCTTGCCCTCGATGTCACCGCGGCGCAGCAGTTTGCCCAGGTAGCCATCGCTGGCCTGATCGAGTGCCTTGGCAGCGGTTGAGAGCCGTTTTGCCTCGAACAGGGCGACAACAACGCAGCCACAACGCTGTTTTTCCGGGTTACCACTTTTAATGCTGATTTCCATCCAAGGCTCCTGATTGGGTTGTCTGCCGAGATTGCAGTCGGCTCTGAAACTGGTATACGGTAGCCAGCAAAAGTACGGCACTATTTGTCTGCCGAATACTCTGATTTTTGCTGATCACTACAAAAAAGCTAGTTTACTGGAAAAGTTCTCCTTTTGAATAACAGACGAACATTGTTTGCCAGCTGGAATCCGCTGCCGGTGCTCGATCGCTACATCTTTCGTGAAGTGGTGTTGAGTATGGTGATGGTCGGCTCAGTGTTGATGCTGATCGTGCTGGTCAATACATTGGCACGGAACCTATCTGAGGCGGCCAAGGGTGACCTGCCGCCAGGTGAAGTGTTCCACATGCTATTTCTGCAGTCGGTCAATTACGCCGTGCTGCTGCTGCCGTTGGCACTCTTTCTTGGCATTATGCTCGGTTTTGGTCGTCTCTACCGCGATAGCGAGATGGTCTCTCTCGCCGCCTGCGGTGTCGGTCTACGGCGCCTCTATGTGGCGGTGATGTATTTTGTATTGCCGATTACGGTATTGCTGGCGGGATTGAGTATCTACCTCGGTCCCTGGGCGGCACAGCAGGCCTATATTGTTGCCGATCAGGCGGAACGTGACGCCGATATTCTGGCGATACAACCGGGCCGTTTTACCGAATCCAAGAGCGGTAAACAGACCATCTTTGCCAATAGTATCTCACCTTTAAATAGCGCCTGGCTGGAGGTGTTTGTCGAAGACAACTCTGGCGAACGTCCTCGAGTCTATAAAGCCGACCGTGCCTATGTTGAGAGCAATCGGGAGACGGGAGATCGTTATCTGGTACTGGAGGATGGCAATCGTTACGAGGGCATGCCCGGTGAACGCGACTATACGATTCTCCGCTACAAACGTCATGCGATCCTGATCAAGGAGGGGAATAAGAAACGTGCCACTGAAAAACTTGATGCACGTCCTACGTCGCTGCTGCTGGGCAGTAACAACGCAAAGGAGATTGCGGAGCTGCAGTGGCGTATCTCGGTTCCGATTACGGGACTGCTGTTAGCGCTGTTGGCGGTTCCGCTGAGCCATACACCGCCGCGTAAAGGACGCTATGGACAGCTGATGATCGCCATTCTGGTCTATATCAGCTATGCCAATCTGCTCAGTGTCGCCAAGGTGTGGGTGGCAAAGGGACAGCTTTCGCCAGCCATCGGTATCTGGTGGGTCCACCTGTTACTTCTGCTCTTTATCGCTTATCTGGTCATCAACCAGTTGGGCTGGCAATGGATTCGCGGCCAGTTTGTCAGGGGGCGTGGATGAAGCGTTACGAGCGCTATCTGATAAAGGAGACACTGATCGGTATCCTGCTGGCGCTGTTGCTGGTGGTGGCGCTTGATGCATTGCTCGCCTTTATCGCAGAGCTGGGAGATGTCGGTCGTGGTGAGTATGGGGTCGGGGCGGCGATGCGTTTCATCGTGCTGACGCTACCGCATCGTCTGCTCGATCTGCTGCCAATGGCAGTGCTTCTCGGTAGCCTGATGAGCCTGGGACGGTTGGCTGCGGGAAGTGAACTGATCGCGCTGCGTAGTGCCGGTGTTTCCCGTGCCTCGATTACCAGAGCACTGCTTAAGCTGGGGATGGTGCTGGTGGTCATTGCACTGCTGATCGGTGAGTACATCGTGCCGATGAGTGAACAGCAGGCACGTAACGGACGTGCCGTTGCACAGAGTAGTGGTGCACTGCACAAGAGCAAACACGGTGTCTGGGTGCGTGATGGGCGCGCCTTTGTCCATATTCGCGATTTCTATGCCGATGGGAAGCTGGGCAAGGTGACACGATACGAATTCAACAAGCAGGGGCAACTACAAAGCGCGGTCTCTGCCCGGTCAGCCAAATACAATGGTGAAGAGTGGTATCTGTTTGGGGTTGAACGAAGTCTGGTGCGTGAAAGCATCGTTGTTTCGCAATCGGAGATGGCGGAGCGTTGGAGTCTGCTGCTCGATCCGGAGCTGTTGAGTGTGGTTGCGACCGGACCGCGTTTTCTCTCGGCCTGGGATCTGGGTAAATATATTCTCTATCTGAGGGCCAATGGCCTGGCGACGCAACGCTATGAACTGGCGCTGTGGAATAAGCTGATCTCACCGCTCTCGCTACTGGTGATGCTCTTCTTTGTGGTGCCATTTGTACTGGGACCGCTGCGTGATGTGGGGGCGGGCAAGAGAATGGTGATGGGATTGCTGTTCGGTCTTGCCTTCTACCTGCTCAACCGCACCTACTATCAGATGGGACAGCTCTATAATTTCAATCCGCTCTTCAGTGCGCTGTTTCCGTCGTTGTTGGTGCTGGCAGTGACGATGGTGGTGTTGAAGCGGACGCGCTAGCGGTTAGCGCGGTCGATGGATTACGCAACTATTTGAGAGTCGGTCGTGCCAGGCGAGGCGCTCGCTATTGAAGGGTATCCAGAACAGCCCGATACCGAGCGTGAAGAGCGCAGCCAGAAAACGCACCGCAGCGATACTCCAGGTAACGCTTCCACCATTGCTCTGCTCGAGACGCAACTGCCAGCTGCGCATCCCCAGCGTCTCACCACCGTGGGTCCAGAACCAGCCAAAGAAGAGGAAGGTGACGCCGAGCAGGTAGAGAGTGCTGGAGAGCTCAAATAACACACCGCCGTTACTCTGCTCAGCAATGATGGTGATGGGAATAAAGGCGAAAAAAAGCACCGCCAGCAGTAGCAGTGAATCGTAGAGAATTGCACCCAAACGGCGTGGCAGGGTTGCCGGGGAAGTTTCAGCTCTATTCGTGCTCATTGGACTACTCAATCTCGAGTTTCTGCAGGCGGTAGCGGAGCTGGCGTAGCGTCAGGCCGAGTAGTTTTGCTGCAGCGGTTTTATTGTAGTGGGTCTGCTCCAGGGCTTTGACGATCTCCTGTCGCTCCAGATCCTCGACTCGATTGGGTAGTAGCTCTCCCTGGGTTTCGATTGTCTGCGGCAGGGCCAGATCCTCTGCCATGATGGTGTTCTCTTCGCACAGCGTCATGGCGCGCTCAAGAATATTCTCCAATTCGCGCACATTACCGGGGAATGGGTAGTCGCTGAGTGCTGCGCTTGCCTCAGCTGAGAGACGGGGGCTCTCGAGGCCCGACTCTTCGGCAAAGCCTGCAAGGATGTGATCGGCCAATAGCGTTATGTCTTCGGTACGTTCGCGCAGACTCGGTACATGGAGTTCAATAACGTTGATGCGATAGAAAAGATCCTGGCGGAACTGTTCATCGGTGACCATCTGTTTGAGGTTTTTATGGGTGGCGCTGAGGATGCGAACGTCGATCTTCTGCTCCTGATGGGAACCGACCGGACGGATCGCCTTCTCCTGAATCACGCGCAGTAGCTTAACCTGCATATGCAGTGGCAGGTCGGCCACCTCATCGAGAAACAGTGTGCCGCCATCGGCGGCCTGAAACAGCCCCTGTTTGTCGCTCACGGCTCCAGTAAAGCTTCCCTTGATGTGGCCGAAGAATTCGCTCTCCATCAGCTCGGCGGGAATTGCACCGCAGTTGACCGGTACAAACGGCTTACTGCTGCGTGGTCCCTGTTCATGGATCATGCGTGCCGCCAGCTCCTTGCCGCTACCCGATTCACCGCTGATATAGACCGGGGCCTGACTGCGCGAGAGTTTGGTGATGGTGGCACGAAGTCGCTGCATCGCTTTGGAGTCGCCGAGCAGGGTCAGTTTTTTTGATGATTCGGTTGGCGTGCTGAGTTTGATTGCCGTAGCGACCAGTTTTCTCAGCACCTGTAGATCGACCGGTTTGGAGACAAAATCGAAGGCACCGCTCTTGAGCGACTCGACCGCCGACTCCATGTTGCCGTGGGCGGTGATGACAGCAACGGGGGTTTGCGGGGCGCTGTTCTGAATATGTTTGACCAGTTCGATACCGCTACCATCGGGTAGGCGCATATCGGTGAGGCAGAGATCAAAATCTGCACGTTCAAGTAGCGCCACGGCCTCAGCCAGATCAGCTGCCGCGTGGGTATCGATCTCCATACGCCCCAGAGTGATCTCCAGCAGTTCGCGGATATCGGGTTCGTCATCAACAATCAGGGCAAGCGGGCGGCTCATCGTTTTCTCTCTTAACCGGCGGTCGTGGGGGTGGAGAATAGAATACGGAACGAGGCACCGCCACTCTCGGCGCGTCGGTGCTCGAGGCGAGCACCGTTCATCTCGCACAGCTCTTTGGCGAGATAGAGTCCCAGTCCGGTACCGCTGCTACGGGTAGTGAAGAAGGGATCGAAGATGTTTTCGGCAATCGCCTCGTCTATACCGCCGCCGAAGTCGATCACCTCGAGATAGGGGGTGTCAGACTCATCGAGCAGGCCGCCTCTGACATGGAGTCTCGTGCCGTTGGCGTTTGGTTCACCGTGGCGAATCGCGTTGTCGACAAGATTGCTGATGATCTGCCGCAGCTGTGTCGGATCAAACTCGATTTGTGTCTCCTGCGGTTCGATCTCGAGTTTCAGCGTCTCATCGTGGGCGCGACCGTGTTCGCAATACTCATCGAAGAAGTTGCGCAGCCATGAGTGCAGTTCTATGGACTCGGGGAATGAAGGGTCGCGGCGTGAGATCTGCAGTACATTCTCTATGATCTCATTCACCCGTCCCGATTGCTCCAGAATGATCTCGATAAAGCGGCTATCCCCCTTGTCTAGTTCGGGTGATTCGGCCAGGAGCTGCCCTGCATGGCTGATGGCACCGAGAGGGTTTCTGATCTCATGGGCAATACTCGCTGTCAGCTGCCCGAGTGCAGCCAGTTTCATCTGCTGCGCCCGTTGCGAGAGTACCGCCATGTCATCGAGATAGATTAGGGTGCCGGTATCCTCTTCGCGCCGACCTAATGGAATAAAACGTGGGCGAATTTCGAGAGTCGTTTCACCGATCCGTAGCGCCTCGGCAACGGCAGATCGATCTTTTCGCCAGCGCATCAACTCTCTCGATAGATCGGGATTGATGGTTGAGAGGCGCAGAGACTCGATCTGTGCAGAGGTACCCAGCATGGTTCGCGCGGTGCTGTTGATCAGGCGTATAGAACCCTCGATATCGACCACCAGTGCCCCCGACTCCATATGTTGAATCACGTAGTCGTTGAGCTGCGCTAGATTGGCCAGGTCGATACCACGACGGTGTGCCAGTGCCTCGGTCTCGCTCACCCTTGCCGCCAGCAGGTGCAAAACAATGGTGGTGGCGAAAAAGGCGACGCCGAGCATACCTGCCTGGGTGTAAGCGGTAGTGGTGAAGGCGTTGGTCAGTTCGGCATAGACCTGCTCGAACAGCACCACGGTGCTGGTGACGGCGGCAAAGAAGATCGCGATGTAACCACTCATCAACAGGCTGCCACCCGCGAGTGAGACGATCAGCAGCATTGCCAGTCCGCTGCTGATACCGCCACTGGCGTGCATGATCAGGGTGATGGCAAAGATATCGACCGTCAGCTGCAGGTAGACCTGAATATTAAAGCGTGGCTTTTTAAGATAGGTCGTGATCAACGCACCCATACAGAAGAGTAGGTAGATAACGGTTGTGATCAGGTAGAGAAGTGGATCTGATTTGCCGAGCAGACTGGGTCCCAGGCCGGTAACAAACAGAATCAGCAGTAGTCCAGAGAGAGCAGAACGATAGAGGTTGAAAAGGTAGAGCGGTTTCCACGTGTCCTCTTCGCTGCGAACTATCGTCGCTGCGTGAGGTGTACGGCGCCGGCTATGATCACGAGACTGGCCACTGCCCAGATTCAGGCTTGCCGATTTGTTGGGCATGCTCTGCACTTAGTTAAGCCTGGATTGCTGGTTAATCGGAGTTGTCGGCATTCTGGTGTTCCAGCGAACAGTAGTAGTTGGGACCACCGACCGCGTCATCAACCGGGATGTGTACGCCACAGTGGGCGCAGCGGACAATTTTCACCGATTCGCTCTTATCAGGTGCTGCCTTGCGGTCCTTCGAACGCAGCAGATAGACGATGAGCCAGATGATGAAGGCGAGTGCAATTAGACGTAATACCATAACCGACAAGTTTCCAGATTCACTACCTGGCTTGCAAGCGCCCCGTCTCTTTTGCGTTGCCAATTCGAATAATTCAGAATAGCCGCTCAATTTTCTGAGGAATCACCCAGCGGTGAATTTTGATCTGAAACGACAAATGGTTATGCCTGGCAACCGCGATGGGGTGCAGCAATGAGCCGGACCCTGCGTATCGTACTGGCACAGCTGAATCAGACAGTTGGGGGCATCTCCGCCAACTGTGATCAGATCATCGAGGCGTCTCTGCGCGCACGAGATGAGTTTTGTGCCGATGCGATACTCTTTCCTGAACTGACTCTGACCGGCTACCCACCCGAGGACCTGCTGCTGCGTCCTGGGCTTCACCATCATGTCGAACGTGCCATTACACGTATTGTCGCGGCTGTCAGCGGTATCACTGTGATCTTTGGTCATCCGATGCAGACGGGTGAAGGGCTGTTTAACAGCGCTACAGCGATACGGGATGGAAAGCGACTGGGCAGCTATCACAAACAACATCTGCCCAACTACAGTGTCTTTGACGAGAAGCGCTACTTCAGTGCGGGCCGTGGACCGTGTCTGGTCGATATCGCTGGTGTACCTGTGGGTATCACCATCTGTGAAGATGTCTGGATGAGTGGTCCGGTGAAGCAGGCTGCCGAGGCGGGCGCCAGGCTGATGCTCAATCTCAATGCTTCACCTTTCCATAGTGGCAAATCGGGCGAGCGAGAGGCGGTCGCTAGAGAGCGAGTCACTGAATCGGGTTTACCGCTGATCTATCTCAATCTGGTCGGTGGTCAGGATGAACTGGTCTTTGATGGTGGTTCGTTCGTGATGGATGCTATGGGGCAGGTGACGATGCGTTGCCCCGATAGTGAAGCGGATCTCTACTGCGCTGAACTTGAGGTTAAAGCAGAAGCGGTGACACCTGTTCGTGGGGTGTTGGCATCCGAACCCGCTGAGGTCGAGGCGATCTATCGCGCCCTTGTGTTAGGGGTGCGCGATTACATTGAGAAGAACGGCTTTCGGGGTGTGGTGCTCGGACTCTCGGGCGGGATTGATTCGGCACTGACCCTGGCAATCGCCGTCGATGCGATCGGTAAGGAGCGGGTCGAGGCGGTGATGATGCCCTCGCGATATACGGCGCAGATGAGTATTGACGACGCTGCCGCTGAGGCGGAGGCGCTCGGTATTGAGCACCGGGCCATCTCGATCGAACCGCTGTTTGCGCAGTTTATCGACTCACTCAGTGACGAGTTTGCCGGACTGCCAGTCGATACAACCGAGGAGAATATCCAGGCACGCTGCCGCGGGGTGCTGCTGATGGCGATCTCGAATAAGAAACATAAAATTGTTTTGACCACGGGTAATAAGAGCGAGATGTCGGTCGGCTACGCAACGCTCTACGGCGACATGGCCGGTGGTTTTGCGCCGATCAAGGACTGCCCAAAACTGCTGGTCTATGAGTTGTCACGCTATCGAAACAGCATCTCGTCGGTGATCCCGCAGCGGGTCATCGATCGTCCGCCCTCAGCAGAATTGGCAGCCGACCAGAAGGATGAGGATTCACTACCACCCTACGAGGTGCTTGATCCTATCCTGCAGTCCTATGTCGAGGATGATCTCTGTGCGGCCGATATCATCGCGCTGGGTTTCGATGCAGATGTGGTTAATCGCATCGTTACCCTGGTCGATCGAAATGAATATAAGCGTCGTCAGGCACCACCCGGTATCCGTATTACACGGCGTGCCTTTGGTCGGGACCGTCGCTATCCGATTACATCGGGTTATACTAAGCAACAGAAATGAATGGTCAGTAGGCCACACCTGTTTAAGCCAGTGAGGAAGCGATAACAATGAAGAAAATCGAAGCGATCATCAAACCGTTTAAGCTCGACGACGTTCGCGAGGCGCTTTCAGAGATCGGTGTGTCTGGTATGACTGCTACCGAGGTGAAAGGTTTTGGTCGCCAGAAGGGGCACACCGAACTCTACCGAGGCGCGGAATATGTGGTCGATTTCCTGCCCAAGGTGAAGGTCGAGCTGGTCGTGACGGGTGATCAAGTCGCAGCCTGTATTGAGGCGATTACCAATGCAGCACGTACCGGCAAGATCGGTGACGGTAAGATCTTTGTTACCCCCGTCGAGCGCGTAGTGCGTATCCGTACCGGTGAAGAGGATCAGGCAGCGATCTGATCGTTCTCCTCCCGATCACCCCGGGAACTGTGTAACCACCTCATCGATGGGGCGCCGTGGAGTCGGTGCTGGCAGTTCTGCGGGGTAGCCGATGGCGATAATCGCAACCGGCTTCAAACCCACATCCAGCTGCAGGGCATCTATCACCTGCTGCTCATCAAAATATCCCACCCAGGCAGAGGCCATCCCCGCAGCAACCGCAGCGAGTTGCGCATAGGCGGCAGCAATGGTGGTGTCCTGAATGGCATAGAGCGTCTCACCTCGTTCGCCATACTCCTTGCCGGCTGTGAGCGGATCGGCGCAGAAAACCAGTAAAACGGGAGCTTCCTGAAGAAAATCTTGATCACCGGCGGCAGCGCTTAGGCGTGCGCGAGTCTCAGCCTGTTCGACCTGGATGATGCGGTAGGACTGAAGATCACCTGCTGAGGGGGCGGCGCAGGCGGTTTCGAGAATGGCGTGAAGCTTGTCGGCCTCAACTGGCATATCGCTCTGATACTTGCGCACCGAGTGGCGGCGGTGGACCGTTTCAAAAAAGTCCCACATGTTTAATCTCCCCCAGCTAGTTATTTTGTAATGCTCCCCGCAGTCGGGGTATTAGCGTTTGAGACGCTCCAGCTCTTTATGGTCTGGATAGTTTGTCTCGAATACACGAAGCGCGTCGTTGGCTAGATCTTCAAGCTCCAGGGCGCGGTAGGCCTTCACCATCACAACCAGCGCATCGGGCATGGCTGGAGTGCGCTGATAGTTTTCAATCACATACTTGGCGCGATTGACCGAGGCGATGTAGGCCTTGCGACGTAGGTAGTAATCGGCGACGTGGACCTCATAGGAGGCCAGCAGATTGCGCAGATAGACCATGCGCTGGCGCGAATCCTTGGCGTACTGACTGGCTGGGAATTTGTTCACCAGCTGGGAGAAGTCATCGAATGATTTTCGAGCAGCCCCCGGATCGCGCTGGGTGGCGTCGGAGACGAGACGGGCATCAAGGGCGGTCTTGCCACGGTTGTAGTTGACCAGTCCCTTTAGATAATAGGCGTAGTCGACGTTGGGATGGCGCGGATGCATCTTGATGAAGCGGTCGAGGGTGGCAATGGCCGAATCGGGCTCCTCATATTTATAGTAGGCGTAGGCCGATTCGAGCTGTGCCTGCTGGGCGTAACGGCCAAAGGGATAACGTGCCTCGAGCAGTTCGAAGTAACGAATTGCGCCTTTGTAGTCGCTGTCGCTCATCGCCTCTTTGGCGGCACTATAGAACTGATTGGCGGACCAACCCTTGGTCTCGTCGTTCTCATCTAACGTGCCGGCGCAGCCGAGCAGTGAGAGAAACAGCCCCAGGAGGATGAAGAGTCTGATAGAGTGCATGGTCAAAATGGGTCCCGACAACAAGTTCAGTTTTTTATGAAATAACGGACGGCAGTATAGCCCAAGCGGTCGTCAAATGTCCTACCGTCCCTGAGTGAATCTAGAGCACAAATGAACAATCCTGAACGCGTGACACTAAACGCCACCATCCCCGATGAATCTGCCGGACAGCGCCTCGATCAGGTGCTGGCCGAGCTTTTTGACAGCTACTCGCGCGCAAGGTTGCAGAAGTGGGTCAAAGAGGGGTGCGTGACTCTCAATGGCTCGCTCTGTAGCAAGCCGCGAGAGAAGGTTCACGGCGGTGAGTCGGTGGTGATTGAGGCAGAGTTAGAGAGCGAAACGGCGGTGGTGGCCCAGGATATACCGCTGGATGTAATTTTCGAGGATGAACATCTGCTGATCGTCAACAAACCGGCCGGGATGGTGGTTCATCCGGCGGCAGGGAATCCCGACGGAACCTTGCAGAATGCGCTGCTGCATTACGATCCAGCTCTGGCGGCGATCCCTCGTAGCGGGCTGGTGCACCGTATTGATAAGGATACCTCCGGACTGCTGATGGTGGCGCGAACCCTGACTGCCCATAACCATCTGGTCGAGAGGCTGCAGCAGCATGATATCGAACGTGAATATCAAGCAATTACGATGGGGGTGATGGTCTCGGGGGGAACGGTAGAGACACCGATCGGGCGCCATCCGGTCGATCGCCTCAAGATGGCCGTGACCGAACGGGGCAAGGAGGCGATAACGCACTATCGCGTGGAAGAGCGTTTTCGTGCCCATACCCATATTAAGGTACAGCTTGAGACGGGGCGAACTCACCAGATCCGTGTCCATATGGCTCACCTGCGTTTCCCCCTGGTGGGTGACCCAGTCTATGGCGGGCGGATTCGCATTCCTGCCGAGAGTAGTGAGCAGATGATTGAGACCCTGCGTGGTTTTCGTCGCCAGGCGCTGCATGCCGCGAGGCTGGGATTGGAGCATCCTGAAACGGGAGAGCTACTCTCCTGGGAGGCACCGCTGCCAGCGGATATGGCGCAACTGATTCAGGTGCTGTGCGAGGATGCCGAACAACATCGGGAGCAGTCACGTTGATCGAAACGATCGCCCCCGACTGGCCCGCACCACACACAGTACACGCTTATACGACCACTCGAGCCGGTGGTGTCAGTGAGGCGCCATTCCACTCTTTCAATCTCGCCACACACGTGGGTGATCGAGATCAGCATGTGCAACAGAATCGTCAACGGCTCATTACTGAGTTGGCACTGCCTGACTCACCGGTGTGGCTCGATCAGGTGCATGGCACCGATGTGGTAGCTGCCGATCAGATCTCTGTTGGCCAATGTGCGGATGCGGTCTTTAGTTGGCGATCGGGCAAGGTCTGTGCGGTGATGACAGCAGACTGTCTGCCGCTGCTGTTCTGCAATCGACAGGGCAGTGTGGTTGCTGCCGCGCACGCTGGTTGGCGTGGTCTGGCCGCTGGGGTTATCGAGTCGACCGTTGAGGCGATGGGTGTGGCGACAGCAGATTTGCTGGTCTGGCTCGGACCGGCGATTGGACCCGAGGTCTTTGAGGTGGGTGATGAAGTGCGTCGTGAATTTGTTGACCACCAGATCGAAGCGGAGCAGGCCTTTAAGTCATCCTCGATAGAGGGGCGCTGGCTGGCCGACCTCTACCAGCTGGCCAGGCTGCGCCTTGCGCGTTGTGGCGTGGCGCAGATTTATGGCGGTGATTACTGTACCTATAGTGATGCCGAGCACTTCTACTCCTATCGCCGCGATGGTGAAACGGGGCGTATGGCCTCGCTGATTTGGATAGCGCCGCAGTAGCGTAATCGGTTATCATTTTGCGCTACCTTTTCGGGATTTTCTGACTCATGACCCTACTGCTCTGGATTCTGCTCTTCTGCCTGCTTGGTGGTGTATTGAGTGTTGCTGCCGTTGGGACTTTTCTGCTCTTCAGTGAGTCGTTGCGTACGCGCCTGTTGCCCCATCTGGTCAGCTTTGCCACCGGTGCACTATTGGGTGCTGCCTTCCTGGCGCTGCTGCCGCATGCACTAGAGGGTCCCGGTATCGATGACTTCCATGAGCTGATGATGGCGGTGCTGCTGGGTCTGCTGGCCTTCTTTATCCTTGAGAAGATGGTGCTGTGGCGCCATTGCCATACCGATCACTGCGAAGCGCACGCTCCCCACTCCGGTCATGGCGAGGGTAAGGCGGCGAGTCTGATTCTGATCGGTGATGGTCTGCATAACTTCGTCGACGGTGTACTGATCGCCGCTGCCTTTATGACCGACTTCCACCTCGGTGTGGTGACCAGTGTGGCAATCGCTGCGCATGAAATACCGCAGGAGGTGGGAGATTTTGCCATTCTTCTGCATAGCGGCTTTAGTCGTCGCAAGGCGTTCTTTTTTAATCTGCTCTCCAGCTTTACCACCATCCTCGGTGGACTACTTGCCTGGTTCAGTCTGCAGAATCTCGAGTTCGCACTGCCCTATGTGCTGGCGGTGGCCGCCTCGAGTTTTATCTATATTGCAGTGGCCGATCTGATTCCCGGCCTGCACCAGCGAGTCGATAAAAAAGATACCGTCTATCAGGTGGTATTAATCGTACTCGGTGTGGTGGTGATCCACTTTGCACATGCGACGGTGCACTAATTACTTCAAAGGAGCGTTGTGGCTATGAGTAAATGGTTTATGTTGACCCTGGTCGGAAAGGATCGCCCCGGCATCGTGGCCCACGTCACCTCGGCCCTATTAGAGGGTGGCTGCAATCTGGGCGAGGCGTCGATGATGCGCCTCGGTGCCAACTTCACCATCATGCTGATGGTTCAGCACGATGGCACCATCAAGTCTCTGCAAAGCCTCATCTCAACCGAGGCCGACTCACTCGGTCTTCATTGCCACGTCGACCATGTCGAGGGTGGGCTGCATCAGCATGAGATTCCCGATGTGCGTATCAGTGTCTATGGTGCCGATCGTGCCGGAATCGTGGCCAAGGTAACCACCGCACTGGCCGAGTCGGGACTCAATATTCTCGATCTCGAATCGGATGTGGCTGGTACCGAGCAGGATCCAATCTACATCATGCATATCGAAGGGCACGCTGCCGAGGGTATTGAGTCACTGCAGGCAGCACTCGAGGTGGTCTGCAAAGAGGGCATTGACGCCAGTATCAGTCCCATCGAAACGATGATCGGTTAGCGACTGCTATGGCTATACTCGATATCCTCGCCTATCCCGATCCGAAGCTGAAGCAGGAGTCGCTGCCAGTAGAGCAGTTTGATGAATCGCTGCGTAGCTTCGTGAGTGATCTGGAAGAGACGATGCGCGCCGGTCCCGGTGGGGTTGGCATCGCTGCACCACAGGTCGGTTATTTTCAACGTATTGTGATCGTCGACTGCTCTGTGACCCGTAAGCCGGTGCCAAACAATGGCACCATTATCATGATCAATCCCGAGATTACCGACTGGGAAGGAATGGCCAAGGGACGTGAGGGTTGTATGTCGGTACCCGACTACACCGGTAACGTTATCCGTGCTGAGAAGATCAAGTTCCAGGCCTATGATCTTGAGGGTGAGCTGCACGAGTATGAGAGCGAGGGGTTTGAAGCGCGTGCGGTACAGCACGAGATGGACCACCTCGACGGCATGTTATTTCTCGATCGACTGGTCAGTCGTCGTAACGATCTGTTTAAACGCAAGGTCTACCAAAAGAAGTAATCTGCGTACAGCGGATAATGTATTGCCACGATAAGTGACTGAGAGCGCTCCTCTCGACCAACTGCATCTAATCCCGAATAAGAATGAATCACCGGATCAATCGTTGCGGCTGAACTGGCCGATGATCTCCCAAAGCTCCGCCGCTGACCGCCATGGATAGCGAAGCGAAGGCGGTTAGCCCCGATAGTCGACGCCGTCTGCCTATTCGTAGTTGAGAGCGCGAGCGAACGACGAAGAAGATGCAGCAGCGGCTTTATGTCGGCGTAGAGTCAGTGAGGAAGTTGTGTAGAGCCGCGAAGAGGTGATTACGCAACGTACGCAGGACGTCGGGCGCCGCAGGCATAAACGGTCGCGTGAAGTTTTGCTGTTTGCTTGGGCTTGGATGCCCAAAACAAACTTTCGCAAAAATAGCGACTCCCCAGTTCACTGACCGGCTTGGTGATCGACTCATCCATGCCCGCTGCGAGAAACTGCTCGATCTCCTGCGGCATTGCATGGGCCGTTAGTGCGATGATTGGGGTGCGTTGGTCCTCGATCTCGATTTTGCGCATTGCACGGGTGATATCCATCCCGTTCATACCCGGCATTCGAATATCCATGAAGACCAGTGAGTAGCGTTTCTGTCGGAAGAGTGTAAGAGCATGCTCACCACTCTCGGCCTCATCGACCACAACCTGTCGGTCGGTGAGCAGGGTCGTAATAAGTTTGCGATTGATCGCGTTGTCATCAACCACCAGTATCTGTTTGCCTCGGTGCGCATCGGCCTGATGTTCCGTTTCCTCGCTGGTTGGCTCAACGCTATGAAGTGCCTGTGTGGTGATGGTGAACCAGAAGCGGGTACCCTCACCGGGATGACTCTCGATGCCTATTTTGCCACCCATCGCTTCGATCAATTTTCGACAGATCGCCAATCCCAGTCCGGTGCCAGAGTTAAGGCGTTCATAGGTGTTGTCGAGCTGTTTGAAGGGTTTGAAAATCTCCTCCATCTCTTCGCTGCTCATACCGATGCCGGTATCGGTGACCGAGAACTCGATAATTAGGTGCTCATCCGGTGAGTCGAGTAGGCGATTCGAAATTTCGATTTGACCTTGATCGGTAAACTTGATCGCGTTGTTGACCAGATTGTTAAGCACCTGCTTGAGCCTGACGGGGTCGCCAGCAATCCACACAGGCACCGAACGGTCGTTCTTTAACCTTAATTCGATCCCTTTACGCTGCACGTCGTTATAGAAGAGTGAGACGACATCCGAGAGTGCCTCAAGTAGATTAAAGGGCACCGTCGCTGACCGCCATGGAGGCGAAGTGAGGGCGGTTAGTCCCCGATAGTCGACGCCGTCTGCCTATTCGTAGTTGAGAGCGCGAGCGAACGACGGAGAAGATGCAGCAGCGGCTTTATGTCGGCGTAGAGTCACTGAGGGAGTTGTGTAGAGCAGCGAAGAGGTGATTACGCAACGTACGCAGGACGGTCGGGGCGCCGCAGGCATAAACGGTCGCGTGAAGTTTTTGCTGTTTGCTTGGGCTTGGATGCCCAAAACAAACTTTCGCAAAATAGCGACTCCCCGGCTGAATTAGGGTCTCACCCGATTCGATCTTGGAGAAGTCGAGGATGTCGTTAATGATGGCAAGCAGGTCGTTGGCAGAGCTATTGATCGTCTCAACCTGATCGCGCTGTTCACCATTGAGATCGGTCCTGGCCAGCAGGCGGGTGAAACCGAGAATACCGTTCATCGGTGTGCGAATCTCGTGGCTGATATTAGCGAGAAAATCGCTCTTGGTGCTATTGGCATCTTCAGCCAGCTCTTTGGCGAGTTTCAGGTCAGAGATAACCTGTTTGTGTTCTGTTATATCGCGAGCGGTACCCTCAACCCCATTAACCTGGTCGTTGTTGTCGTAGAAAAATTGCGCGTTGACCGAGAGCCAGATCGGTTGGCCATCATTGCGCCGAATATTCACCTCATATCCAGTAACCCGCCCCCCCCTGCTCCTGTATCGCATCAATCAGCTGTTGGCGCTGTCGCGGGTCGATGTAGAGCTCGCTGAGGTTACGACCGATCATCTCCTGCTGTGTATATCCAGTCAGTTTCTCGATGGAGGGTGAGACGGTCACAACCCGTCCCTGTGTGTCTGCTCGATAGAAGGTCTCTTGCAGGTTGTCGAAAACCGAGCGAATGTTGCTTTCAGATTGGCGTAGCTTCTCTTCGGTGGTTCGGCGCTCGCCTATCTCCCTCTGTAGTCGACTGTTGAATACCAACAGGATGAGTGTGATTAGACCGATAAGAAACAGTGCGACGATTGCGACACGAAATGCCTGGTTGGACCAGAGCCGATCGTCGTGGATATGTCCGTGTACGCTGTCGAAGATAAAACCATCGAGGGTGTAACCAGGTTCGATCAGCCCTGCCTGTTGGTAGGTCTCCGCCATCGCCTTCCAACGACCCGGGTTCATATGTCCTATCTGAACCAGATCGGGCACGATCAGTTTTCGTATTGTGTCGGCCTCGTAGTGAAGGTGGTCGATGCTGTGGCTCGATCCGTAACGACTCTGGATCAGCTCGATGATCTCTTCCGGGAAGGTCAGCGCATAGTGCCAGCCTCTGAGTGATGCGGTACGAAATGCTGACACCTGCTCGGGATCGCTATGTACCAACGCTTCACTGGTGAAGAGAATGTCGCTATAGAAGTCGATGCCGTAATTGCGTGGCTTGATGATTGAGCTGGCAATGCCACGCTCGTAGAGCAGGTAGGGCTCATTGGTGATGTAGGCATTGAGTGCATCGACTTCACCAGTAATGAACGCCTCGAGGTTGTAACGATCATTAATGATCTCAACGCTATCGAGGGCGATTCCCTCATTCTGCAGCATGGCGATGAAAGCGGCATCGGCCGTGTTACTTACCGACATGATTGTTCGCCCTACCAACTCGTGAGGTGAATTGATGCCAGAGTCGGTACGGGTTAACAGTATCGAAGGGGAGTGTTGGAAAATTGCGGCCAGAGCGACCAGCGGCTCACCCTGTAACCGTCGGTGCAAGATGCCGCTGTTATCGACACCGTAATCGGCCCGTCCCAATAGAATTTCGTTAATCGGACTGCGATCTGGGTTACCGGCAACGATCTTTACTTCAAGCCCGGCATCACGGTAGTAACCCTTCTCAAGGGCCGCATAGTAACCGGCAAATTGAAACTGGTGGTGCCAGCGTAGCTGGAGTGTGACCGGGGTGAGGTCACTATTATTTGGACGGTCTCGCGCTTGAGCATCGCCTGCCACAACCGACGGTGACAGGAGAAGCAGTAAGAGTGCTGTTAGCAACGTGGTGAGGGTGGCAACAGACACAAGGTGAGAATTGGATGGCATCCTGATTGTTTATCTTTGTTATCGATTCAGTAAACAGCGTTATGAGCCAGACAATAGTGTAGCACTCCAAGCTTCTAATTCGGCGTGCTAAAAGGTTTCACCAGATAGACTTGATATTTGCGTGGGGATTCCCCATTTAGGGTGTAGATTAGTCAATTAGTCAGCCAGTTATACGCGGAGAGTCCGATATGCGAATGGATAAATTCACCAGCAAATTTCAGATGGCAATTGCCGATGCTCAGAGCCTGGCGGTTGGTCGTGATCACCAGTTTATTGAGCCGGTCCACCTGATGATGGCGCTACTCGATCAGGAGGGCGGGACCACGCGTCACCTGCTCACGCAGAGTGGTGTCAATGTGAACCAACTTCGTTCTCAGTTGGGTGAAGGACTGGAGCGACTCTCTTCGGTCACGGGCATGGCGGGTGACGTACACCTCTCCAATGACCTGGGGCGCATGCTTAACCTGACTGACAAGATTGCCCAACAGCGCAAGGATAGTTATATCTCCTCTGAGCTCTTCATCCAGGTCGTGGTGGATGAGAAGGGTGAGATCGGTGAGATGCTGCGCAAGGCGGGTGCTACCAAAAAGGCGGTTGAACAGGCGATTGATCAGCTGCGTGGTGGTGAGAGTATTGATGACCCCAATGCCGAGGAGCAGCGCCAGGCGCTGGAGAAATACACCATCGACCTGACCGAACGTGCCGAACAGGGCAAGCTCGATCCAGTGATCGGCCGTGATGATGAGATCCGTCGTGCAGTACAGGTATTGCAACGTCGTACCAAGAATAATCCCGTTCTGATCGGTGAGCCCGGTGTCGGCAAGACCGCCATCGTCGAGGGATTGGCGCAACGCATAATTAATGGTGAGGTGCCGGAGGGTGTAAAGGGTAAACGTCTGCTCTCACTCGATATGGGGGCGCTTATTGCTGGAGCTAAGTTCCGCGGTGAATTTGAAGAACGCCTCAAGGCAGTACTTAATGATCTCTCCAAGCAAGAGGGGCAGATCATTCTCTTCATCGATGAGATCCACACCATGGTCGGCGCGGGCAAGGCCGAAGGATCGATGGATGCTGGAAATATGCTTAAACCGGCACTGGCGCGTGGTGAGCTCCACTGCATCGGTGCCACAACGCTTGATGAGTATCGTCAGTATATCGAGAAGGATGCTGCGCTAGAGCGCCGTTTCCAGAAAGTACTGGTGATGGAGCCGAATGTTGAGGATACCATCGCCATTCTGCGTGGCCTGAAAGAGCGCTATGAGGTACACCACGGCGTTGATATCACCGATCCGGCCATCGTTGCTGCTGCAACCCTCTCGCATCGCTACATTACCGACCGTCAGCTGCCCGATAAGGCGATCGATCTGATCGACGAGTCGGCCAGCCGTATTCGTATGGAGATCGACTCCAAGCCCGAGCAGATGGATCGCATGGAGCGGCGTCTGATTCAGCTCAAGATCGAGCGGGAGGCGCTGAATAAAGAGACCGATGACGCCTCGAAGAAACGCCTTGCCGATCTGCAGGCGGAGGTCGATCGTCTCGAACGCGAGTATGCCGACCTGGAGGAGATCTGGAAGTCGGAGAAGGCATCGCTGCACGGTGCTACTCAGATCAAGGAGGAGTTGGAGCGTGCTCGCCTGGAGATGGAGACGGCACGCCGTGCCGGTGATCT
Source organism: Candidatus Reidiella endopervernicosa (assembly GCF_013343005.1). Lineage (GTDB taxonomy): Bacteria > Pseudomonadota > Gammaproteobacteria > Reidiella > Reidiella endopervernicosa. Next base: position 2,826,885 of record NZ_CP054491.1, on the reverse strand, counting down.
CTCACGCATGTCAGAGCTGCAGTATGGTCGTATCCCGGATCTTGAAAAGTCGCTGCAGATGGCCGCCGATGTCGAGATGGGCGAGATGCAGCTGCTGCGTAACAACGTCACCGAAGAGGAGATTGCCGAGGTGGTCTCGAAGTGGACCGGTATCCCCGTCTCCAAGATGCTTGAGGGCGAGCGTGACAAACTGCTACGTATGGAGGAGGGGCTACACAAACGTGTGGTCGGACAGGATGAGGCGGTGGGTGCCGTCTCCGATGCGATTCGTCGCTCACGTGCCGGACTCTCCGATCCAAACCGCCCCAACGGCTCGTTCCTCTTCCTTGGCCCGACCGGTGTCGGCAAAACCGAACTCTGCAAAGCACTGGCCGAATTCCTCTTCGACACTGAAGAGGCGATGGTGCGCATCGATATGTCGGAGTTCATGGAGAAACACTCAGTGGCTCGACTGGTGGGTGCACCTCCCGGTTATGTGGGCTATGAGGAGGGCGGTTATCTAACCGAAGCCGTTCGTCGCAAACCCTACTCGGTAATTCTGCTCGATGAAGTGGAGAAGGCGCATCCCGATGTCTTCAATATCCTGCTGCAGGTGCTCGATGATGGGCGCCTCACCGATGGCCAGGGTCGTACCGTAGACTTCCGTAATACCGTGATTGTGATGACCTCCAATCTCGGTTCGCAGCACATTCAGGAACTGGCGGCTGCACAGGGTAGCAACGATGAGGAAAACTACGAGTTGATGAAGGCCTCGGTAATGGAAGTGGTCGGTCAGCACTTCCGTCCCGAATTTATTAACCGAGTCGATGAGACGGTGGTCTTCCATCCACTGGGCCAGGAGCAGATTCGCCACATTGCCAATATTCAGATCGAGTATCTGCGCCGTCGACTCACTGATCGCGATCTTGATCTGAAGCTGAGTGAGATGGCGCTCGACCGGCTCGGTGAGGCAGGTTTCGATCCGGTATATGGCGCACGTCCACTCAAGCGTGCCATTCAGCAGCAGCTGGAGAATCCACTGGCACAGGCGATCCTGCGCGGTGAATTTATTGCCGGTGATACCGTTAGCGTCGATATTGAGGGCGATGAGTTGGCCTTTCGCAAAGGCGCTTCAGTGGCCGCATGATTAATTACGGGGTGTCGATATGAGTTTGCTGGAGACTGTTTATGTCGACTGCCCCTACTGCGGTGAGAAGATAGATCTGACTATTGACTGCTCAACGGGTGTCGATGCCTATGTAGAAGATTGTCAGGTCTGTTGTCGCCCAATGAACGTCATCGTTGGCTTCGATCTGTCGGGCAAGCCACTAGTCGAGGTGAGGCATGAGAACGAGTAACCACTATCCAGGTAAGTAGCCCGAATGAAGCAACGCACGATGAGCCGTAGGCTCGACTCCTTTAAAGAGATCCGAGAGTAGGCTGGCGAAGGCCTCCCTGGATTCCACACTGCTACATCTGGGCTACACTGCAGAGCTGGAGTTACTGTGCTTTATATAACGAGTGGATGGTGGGGGGAGTGTTATGAATAGATGGGGAGTGTTTTCACTGATGGTGGCAACTTTGTTGCTTACTGCCTGTTCGAGTGAGACTACCAGTTCAACGCCGGTCGAAGAGCGCATGATTCCCCATGTGTTCCAAGAGGGTTGCAAGTTCACGATCGTTACCGACTCTGGGACCGCTGCGACCACTTCACCCATCAATAATAGCTCTCCGGGTGTGACCGTCTCTGCCTCGGTTTCGATTGGAGAGTATGAGATTGAGGTGGCGGATTGCGAGGTCATTTCCAATCCGGCCTATCTTCCACTCTATGAGTAGTAACCTTGAAAGCACTACGTGATACAGCGCTTCACTCTTTCTCTATAAACTAGCTCACTCTAAGCGGCATATTTAGAATCCTGCACTGGTGGGTACTGCCCACACCACGACAGGAGGGTGGAACGTCGTCGTAACGGCTATCTACTGTAACGATTGGAAAGGGAGTTTCGTGAATTCTTCACCAACCAGCATCAGGCTTGAGGCATCGACCCGCTGTCAGCTTGATTGTCCGGTCTGTCCAACCGCAAGTGGAAAGCTCGCGAAGAGTCGGGTTGGCAGTGGTGTACTCAGGCTAACCGATTTTCAGAATCTATTAGAGGCGACCCCCGCTCTTAACTCTGTAGAGCTCTCCAACTACGGTGAGGTGTTCCTCAATAAGGAACTGGTCTCGATACTTGAATGTGCGGCAGAACATGATGTCGAGATTAATCTGGTCAATGGGGTGAATCTAAATTTTGCCACGACCGAACAGCTCGAGGCTTTGGTCAAATATCGCGTTGCTCAGATAACCGTTGCGCTCGATGGTGCAACCCAGGCGACCTATGAACGCTATCGTTCTGGAGGCCAGATCGAGAAGGTGCTCGACCATGTCCGTCAGATCAATGAGTTTAAACAGCGCTACCGCAGCGATCTTCCCAAGCTGACCTGGCAGTTTGTACTCTTTAGTTACAACGAGCCTGAGGTTGATGCGGCGAGGAGTATGGCAGCACAGCTCGATATGTCTTTCGCGCTTAGGCCGAATTGGAGTTCAAGCTACTTCCCCGTGGAGAATCCCGCCCAGCCCTACGATGTTATTTTGCCAACACCCGAGCAGATCTCCGGATCGTCTCCGTTGCCTATTGATGCAGAGCGATTTCCACTCTGTGCGCAGCTCTGGGTCGATCCGCAGGTTAACTGGAACGGTGCGATGCTCGGTTGTTGTGTGAACTACTGGGATGACTACGGTGATGTTTTTGCGTCATCCATAACCGCAGTGATGGAGAGTGAAAAGTATCGCAATACCCAGAAGATGCTGGCGGGAGAGACTTTTACAGCTGATAGTCCTTGTCTGAAATGCAATCAGTTTCGTACCGGATTCTTATCGCAATACTATTGGCGCTACCTGCTCGATGCCCCGATGAAGTGGAAGTTAAGGCTGCTGAAACTCAAAGTGAGGAAGGGCAGGAGGAGAGTTAAGGCGATGCTGGTAAATAGAGTCGGAGCGGTAAAGGCCTTCATGAGCCGAGTGATCAGACGTTCTACCGACTATCCGTAGAGTCTGCGTTTCAATCCCGCCTGCTGAAGTATCGTTGTTGAGATCTCCTCGATCGAGACGGTGCTGGTGTTGAGATAGGGGATCTTCATCTGCTTGTAGAGCGCCTCGGCGGTCTTTACCTCCATGCGACACTGCGCATCGGTTGCGTAGCGGCTGTTGGGTCGGCGCTCGGTGCGTACCTGTTGCAGACGCTCCGGTTCGATCGTCAGGCCGAAGAGTTTGTCGCGGTAGGGCTTGAGTGCCTTGGGCAGTCCCGGCGTCTCGAAGTCATCCTCCGTTAGCGGATAGTTGGCGGCTAGTTGGCGGCTAGTATTCCATACTGCAGTGCCAGGTAGAGACAGGTGGGTGTTTTACCCGAGCGTGAGACGCCGACCTCCGCTGACCGCCATGGAGAGCGAAGTGAGGGCGGTTAGTCCCCGATAGTCGACGCCGTCTGTATATTCGTAGTTGAGAGCGCGAGCGAACGACGGAGAAGATGCAGCAGCGGCTTTATGTCGGCGTAGAGTCACTGAGGGAGTTGTGTAGAGCCGCGAAGAGGTGATTACGCAACGTACGCAGGACGTCGGGCGCCGCAGGCATAAACGGTCGCGTGAAGTTTTTGCTGTTTGCTTGGGCTTGGATGCCCAAAACAAACTTCCGCAAAATAGCGACTCCCTAAAACGCTGTTTTATTACCGATATACCGGTGTCTCTCTGGGAGCGTGACGTCTACCTCGCCGCCGATGATAGTGAGTGTGATACCACCTACTCGGGCATCGCTGGCCTACCCGATGAGATCGACTCGGACCTGACCGATTTCAGGATTCCGCCCAGTGTCTCCGATGAGATGACACAGCTACAGATTCTGGTGCTGCGGTGTGCGCAACAGGCACTTCGGGATGCCGGTTATTTCAGGCGCCCATTTCTAAAAAAACGGGTGGGCGTGGTAATCGGTGCGCCAAAGAATGAGTCGCTCGAGCTTAACGACAAACTGTCGTGGAAAAAGGCGAGACAACGGCTTGAGGCGTTGGCGAAAAAGGGTGATTTCGACCAGGAAGCTGCACTGGCGCTTCTCGATGAGTATGAGGAGCAGTTCAATACCTACGAGGTCAAAGCCGACACGGTGCTCGGTGCAAATGGCAATCTGGGTGTCTCTCGAGTGGCCTCTGCATTCGATTTCCAGGGGATTACCAATAGCGTCGATGCGGCCTGCTCCTCGTCGCTGACAGCGATCGGCCAGGCGGTCATGCTGCTCCAGGAGCGACGTTGCGATGTGGTGTTGAGTGGTGGTGTGGACACCACAGTCCACCCATCTATCTTTGTCGGTTTCTCGCGCCTGCAGGCGCTCTCCAATAATGGCTCTTTCCCCTTTGATGAGCGGGCGGATGGATTTGTCATCGGTTCCGGCGGGGCGATCTTTGTCCTCAAACGATTTAGTGATGCGGTACGCAACGGAGATGAGATCTACGCCCTGATTCGTGGCTGGGGTGTGTCGAATGATGGCGCCGGTAAGGGAATGGCCGCGCCCGACTATGAGGGACAGATGCGTGCCGTTGAGGGGGCCTATGCCGATGCCGGAATCGATCCCGATGAGGTCAGTTTTGTGGAGTGCCATGCCACCGGTACGCCGGTTGGCGATGCCGAAGAGCGCAAGAGCGTCTCCGAGTATTTTGGTAAGCCTCGACTGAACAGTAAAAAAGCGCCGGTCGCGATTGCGGGCAGTAAGGCTATGGTTGGACACGCCCGTGCCGGTGCCGGTGCTGCAGGTATGCTCTCAAGCATCTTTGCGATTAATACACGTTGTGTGCCGCCACAGGTGAACTATGAGCAAGCGCCTGAAGGTATCGACTATGCAGCGATAGGGCTGCACGTCGCGAAGCGTCCCGAACCGATCGATCGTGATGAGATTGTTACCGGTACCTCCTCATTCGGCTTTGGGGGTATCAACTACCATCTCGTTCTATCGAGTTCCCCGGTAAATCAGCGTGCACCCGTTGTCGATATTTCACGTGCCGATTTTCCGCTATTCGATAATCTCGATAACGATCTCGCCTTCATCTTTCCGGGGCAGGGCTCGCAGTATGTCGGCATGCTACACGCGTTCAAACATCTACCGGAGGTGGGCGAGCTGCTACACAAGGCGGATCAGATCTATGCATCGATTGGTGGTGGTCCGCTGACGCCGCTACTGACCGAGCTGCCACATGAGGATGAGTCGCGCCGCAGTGAGCAGGAGGAGCGACTCCGCTCGACTGAGGTTTCCCAGCCGGCAATCTTCCTCCTCTCGGCGGTAATTCTGGAACTCGTCAGGGCGCGCACCAACATCTCTCCCTCGCTGGTCATCGGACACTCACTGGGTGAGTATTCGGCGCTTTATACAGCGGGTGTGCTGAGTTTTGAGGATGCCTTCACCCTGGTCTGCTGGCGTGGACGCATTATGGGCGAGTCGAACTCAAAGAGCAGTGAGGCGATGATCGCACTTGAGTGCACGGAGCAGCGCGCCGAGGGGATGATAGAGGCGGTTGATGGTTACGCGACCTGTGCCAATGTGAACTCCTATCGCCAGACGGTCGTCTCTGGCGAGAGCGGCGCCATCGATCAACTTGAGCGATTGGCCGAACAGCAGGGGATGCGTGCAGCCAAGTTGAATGTGGCACGGGCATTTCACTCGGCCCTGGTCGCCGACTGTGTGGCACCGATCAAGGCCCATCTTGAAAAGGCGCACTTCAATGCAAGCCGAATTGCGATACCCGCATGTCTCAGTCGAGAGCTGTTCCCGGGGCAGAGCGATATTGGTGGTGTGATGAGAGAGGACGATCGGCTTACCACGATCGATATGCTCTGTCGTCAGGTTGATCATCCGGTCGATTTTGTCTCTCAGGTCAACGCTGCATATGAGTCGGGCATCAGGCGATTTGTCGAGGTAGGTCCGAGAAATATTCTCTCGCGACTGGTCGAGCAGATCATCGAGAATCGCCCGTTGCAGACCGAATGCCTGAATGGCCCGGATGGTGAAACGTTGCAGCATATTGAAGGGCTTGAGCAGTTGTTGGCAGAGCCTGTGGTGATAAAGCGTCAACCCCCTCCAGCACGTCAGTCGACACGTAAACGGGTCAAGGCGAGTGCAGGTGTGGCAACGACCTCTAGGGAGATGAGCCTGCTCGAGCGCATTACTGTGACCGTCTCGAGTGTTTCGGGCTATAGCGTCGAGTCGATCAATCGCGAGGCTGAATTTGAACGTGATCTCGGTATCGATACCCTGAAGATCTTCGAGATTCTATCCATGTTGCGTGGTGATGTACTGCCACAGGAGATCGAGAATTTCCGCCAGCTGACCAGTGTGCAGAAGATCCTCACTGTTGCAGAGAAGTGTGCTCAGCAGCTGGGTGGTGAAGAGGGTACGAAGAGCAGTTCAGAGATTTCCCGCTATAAGTACAAGACGGTAGAGACCGGGCGTATCGCCATCGATAGAACACGGCAACTCTCGGACGGCTACGGTGTGGATCTTCCTGAAGCCCCCTACGACGGGGAGCGGTCACGTGTGGTTATCGCTCGGCCTCTGCCGACAAGCATGTCGGTGGCTGCCGACTCAGTGATCCCCGAGTTACGTAATCGAATCGTAGAGATGGCTGCTCGTGAAGATGGGGGGCGTCCCGAGCAGATCGTTGTAGTGACCTGGTGTGATGCTGAATCCTTCTATGATGGTGCCTATCTCGCAATCGACGGGATGTTAAAGGTCGCCGGTCACGATATTGCATCGCTTGAGTTCAGCTATATCCACATCGATGCAGAGAGCTTTGATGAGTCGATGGTCGAATCGATGCTGCAACCGCACTCCACTCTACCCAGTAGTGGTAAACATCTCACCACTTCCGGCGCGGTCTATCAGGGGCGTCTGTTCGAAGTAGAAGCGCTGTTGGGAAGCGAGTTAGAACTCTCGACGCAGTTGACGGCTGAGGATGTTGTGCTCGTCACTGGCGGTGCTCGAGGGATAGCTGCGTACATCGTGCAGCAACTGCTTGAGACAACGGCGGCACGATTTGTTCTGATCGGACGAAAGCAGGAGTCCGAAGCGTGGATTGCCGAGCAGCCGGAACGTATCTGCTACCTCTCAGCCGACCTGACCGATCGTAGCGCGATACGTTCTCTGAATCTGGGGGGAATGGGAATATCGCTAATCGTACATGCGGCCGGTATCGAGATAGCACATAACATTCTCAAGGCGAGCGATGAAGATTTTCGTCGCGTTATCGCCACCAAAACCACGGCGATTGATGAGATCCTCGATCAGCTCGAGTGTGAACGCCTGCGTGGCGTCGTGCAGTTCTCTTCGATCGCCTCCTATGCGGGGCGTCACGGTCAGTCTGACTATGCAGCGGCCAACGGTCTGCTCAACGGGCGTCTGAAAAAGGGTGTGCCTGCGCTCTCTATCGCCTGGCCTGCCTGGGGCGAGATCGGTATGGCATCACGCGGTGTCATCAAGGAGATTCTCGAGACGAGTGGTGTGGCCTTTCTGGCACCCGAAGAGGGGTTGTCGATCTTTGTCGATCTTCTCAACGGCTTTCTGGCGAACCCACCGCACGGAGAGACCATTCGTTTCGCAGCCAGCGGTGCGAAAATTTCACCCTATATGGTCAGTTTCAGCGGTGAGAGCGAGAACGATTCGGTTCAGCAGTTGAACAGTTACCGTATCAGCGATCCAGATCGACGCCTCCATGCCACTCTCAAGCTTGATCTACAGCGTACCCCGAGCCTGCGTGATCACCTCTTCTGGAAGGAGGTCTACATCCCGGGTGCGCTGATGGTCAAAGAGGCGGCGAGACTGGTTGCGTTGAATCTGCCAGACGAAGCCTCTGCACCGGTTGAGCTTGTTGCAGTCGATTTTCTCTCACCGATTGCTGTCAGGGATGGTGATCAGGTACAGCTGCAGATGTCACGCACGCAGGATACATTCCTCGTCGAGCTGCAGGAGGAGCATCTTCGTCCGATCTTTAATGTGACGCTAAAGAGGCAGCAGAACGCCTCAGAGGTTACGGCTGCAGATCAAAAGCAGCTTGCCGAGGTGGTGCGTCGTGCGGGGATCGAGCTACAGCCCTTTGGCGACTATCGGGTCGACCTGAAGCTAAACAACGAGACGCGCCATAAAGGGTACTTCGCACTGGTTGATCGTTTCAGCTACAACGGCGATCTGATTACAGCCAACGTCGATGTTGCACTTGGACGGGATGAGAGAAGTCTGCTGAGTGACGATGGGGGTGTCGCCTTTCTGCTCGAGGCGGCCTTCCAGGCTGGCACTCTGTGGCGCGAGATGAAGGTGAGTAATCGACGCATATTGATGCCTAAGCATATTGGCGCGTGTCGAATCTACTACCACAACTGCAGAAAGGCGGAGTCGGTAACGATCTTCTGTGAGCTGATTGAGATAGAGCCCGAGAGCGATGTGATCCGCTCCAATCTCTACGTCGTCGATCAGGATAACGAGCCACTGATGGTGATGGAGGATTTCCACTCATCACCCATCGCGATGAAAAATCCCCTGCCGGTACACACCCATCCCCTCTATGTTCCCTACATGTTGAACGGTTGCGATCTGCTAGCAATACCACTCGCAGAGGCGGCCGATTATGCGAGTGCGCACCGGGATATGGTGATCGCCAGGGATGAGGAGCAGGAGATCGCTCCACTCACTGCCGAGAAGCGACAGCATGAGAAACTGGCGGGCAAGCTTACAACCAAGCTACTAATCGATGAACTGATGGCGAAGCGCGGTAACCCACGTGTGGACTCTCTGGCCTCGGTAAGTGTTCTCTCAGATGGAACGCCTGTAGCCGTAAATTGTGCTGGGCTGCAGGGTGAGCACCACTTCTCGATTAGTCACAGTGATGATCTGGTCTGTGCCGCACACGCTGAGGTGCCGGTTGGTATCGATGTAGAGCGTATCAGGACGCTCTCGCCCAGGGTGGTGGCAGATATCTGTGGCGAGAAGACGCTCACTGATATTCAACGTTTTATCGATGAGACCGGATACTCAGCAAAGAGTATCGACTACATCAATCTGACCCTGCCGGTGGTGATCTTTTCGCAGAAAGAGGCGGTGCTAAAGGCCGCAGGTATCGGAATTGGTGAGGGGCTCGCTGAGGTCGAAATCAGCGATGTCGAGATACAGGCGCCCGTGCGTGCCAACTACCGCGGCGCTGAATATGAGCTGCTGACGACCATTCACCACGATCACGTTATCTCTGTTGCCCGGTTGATTGCCGGCATACCCTCGGTCACGGCTGACGCTAGTGTGGCACCCGCTATCGAACGTGAGGTGCCGCTCTCCTCTTTGCAGCAGGCGGTGCTCTATCAGGAGTCGCTGATAACAGAACGCGATGCGCCCAGCTATGCACTGGCGTTACGCATCGATCTGAAAGTGCAGCTTGATCGTGATGCGCTACGTTTTGCCATCGATACGATTGTTGATCGGCACGATGTATTGAGAATGGTGTTCGACACCACACAGGATCAGCCGACGGGGCAGATTCTCCGTTTCGTTACGCCATTGATCGATGAGATCGATGTGGAGGGCGGTGATGCAGCGGAGCCCGAGAAGGTGCTCAACGACGCACTCGATCGTCACAGTGAGCAGCAGTTCGATCTCACCCGTGGGCCGCTGTTCAAGATCAATCTGCTGCGCCTCAATCAACAGCGCTATGTCCTGCAGTCTATTTTCCACCACTCGATAATGGACTGCTTCTCAGCGATCACCCTGGCCAATGAGCTGATCTCGATCTATCAGGGTAGAGTCAGTGGCGATCAATATGTCGCAACGGCCTCGACGAGCTATAGCGACTTTACCGAGCGGGAGAGGGCGCTGTTGAGCAGAGAGCGCATCGAGCGACTCGACCGCTACTGGCACAGTGCGATGAGCGGTGTCGTCAGCGACGGCCTCTCGCTACCGCGTGCTGGCAGCCACAGTGAGACCGAACAGGCAGCACCTCACTATATCGATTACAGCTTCCATCCAGAGATGAAAAAGCAGCTAGAACAGGTCTGTCGCAAGGCGGGTGTAACACTCTTTGCCGGACTGTTAGCGCTGCTGCAGAGTGCGATTAGCAAGGCAAGTGGTCGCAACCAGAGTGTCATCTACATCCCCTTCTCAGGACGCGATTTCAAGCTCGACAAGGAGTCTACCGGCCCTTTTATTCGCCTGCTGCCTATCCGTGCTGATATCGGTGAGGGTGAGAGCTATGTGGAACTGCTGCAGTCACAGCGTGGTGCGATCCTCGATGCGATTGAATTTAGTGCGATCCCACCCGCCAATCTTCGCCAGATCGTTCGTGAACAGACAGAGGTCGGCGGCAAGGAGCCACAGGTGATCTGTCAGCTAATCTACGAAAATGAAGAGCAGCCGAAACTGGACAGTCTTGAAGTAGAGAGCTCGGTGCGTGACGGTGTTAACCCTCATGCGGCGATCATCGCCTCCTTCTTCCATTCACGCGAGAAGTTGCGCTGCACGGTCACATTCAACAGTGCATTGATCGATCGTGCCACGCTACAGCAGGTGATGAGTGGCTTTGCATCGGAGTCGACACGACTCTGCAGACAGGCGAGTCAGGTAGTTGACCCGAGGGTGCATACACCGCTGCCTGCAGTTGCAACCGAATCGGTATTGCAGGCTGAGCATCTCTGCGGCGATACCCGCAGATCGACAGCGGACTGCTCAATCGTGATCAGGTGGTCGATCAGGTGGTGGTGATCTGGCAGTTTGCACTGAAAAATGACTACGGCATGAAATCAGACGTTAACTTCTTCGATGCTGGCGGTTCTTCACTACAGGCGGTGGAGATCGTCGCCAACATCAAGCAGACCTTTGGTGTCGAGCTTCCACTCTCGAGTTTTGTCTCCGCACCGACCCCTGCACAACAGGCCGATCTGATCCTCTCCGAAGAGTGGCGTGGCGACTGGAATACCGCAGTCGCCCTTAAGGCCAGTGGCGATAAGCCCCCCTTCTTCTGCGTCCATCCGTCTGACGGTAACGTGCTCTGCTACAGCGAGTTGGCCAGTGCGATGGGAGAGGCGTACCCCTTCTACGGACTGCAGGCGAAGGGTTTGAACGGTGATGATCTGCCGCACCAGAGCTTCGAGGAGATGGCCAGTCACTACATTGAGGCGATGCGTGAACTCTCACCCGATGGCCCCTATGTTATCGGTGGCTGGTCGGCCGGCGGCATCGTCGCCTTCGAGATGGGCAGGCAGTTGAAGGAGCAGGGGGTCGATGCCAAGCTGGTACTGATCGATACGCTCTTTCCCGGTGTTAAAAGTAATGGTTCGGATGGAGACACTGCTGTCGATGCGGACAGCAAGGTGAGAGAACAGCTACTTAGTGAGGATCAGCCAGAGCTACCGGAGAATTACAGCCAGGCCGGTACATTACGTGAAATCTCCGCCAAGGCCTCTGCACACTACCGCATCGGTACCTACCCGGGCGACATCTCACTGATGATGTCCGAGGATCACGACACCAGTAAACAGTACCTACTTAAGAGTCTGAAGCAGGGGATCTCAGAGCGTAATCTGAAAAAGACGAACCACTTCTCCAACTCGATTGAGGCGTGGACCGTGCATCACCCCTTGAACTGGCAGCACCACGCCAGGGGGCGGTTTGAGATCTACTCCGTTCCAGGGCTCCACCACAGCATGATGCACAAGGAGCACGCCCCGGCACTGGCCCACCAGATTATGCGGGTAGTGGATGAGACAACGAGGTGATTTTGAATCGAAAATAAGGCCTGTAAGGGGCATGATTTTGCTCCTTGGCTCTGATGGCACAGCGGTCTCAGCGGTCATATAATCTGAATGGCTGATTGAGATGAGCTATTTACAGGCTGTGTCTATGTAGTTTTCTATGAGGGCGGCCTTCCACGGTCTGACAGCCAGAATGAGGCTGGTCAGGTTTTTCTGTTCGAGCGGAGCCTGTCGGTCTTTTGATTTAGCTCGTTAAACTCCTTTGCCAGATCTTCCAGTCGTTTCTTCAGGATGTTTCTCGATCCGGTTGTGAGCATCGCGGTGGGGAAGAGCAATGCTTCGTCCTCACCGATGAAGCGGCTGTCGAGAAATCCTTCTGTAGTTTTTCACTGAACAACTTCTGGATAGGGCCGTTTTACGCCAGCCGAAGTGAGGTGAGACCATCAGACTGAAGCGGTTGTTGGGCAGTAGTTCGATTAGCTTGATGTGGTCGAGAGTTGCGAGATGCTGGATTAGTTGATGATCCGAGAAGGTGTAGCGCCGCAGGATTTCATCGAACTTCCAACCGTTGATAACGAGAAATGTCACTAGCAGTAGGCCAGGATCGGCGGTGATCTGCTGCTCCTGCTGTTCACTTAATTCATCAATCGTACGCATCTCAAGATCCATCTGTGTGACCAGATCGAAGAGGCTGATTTGGGCCTGTTCACAGATCTTCTCCAGCCGTTCAAGGCTGACATTTTTTAGAGAAGAGGCGTTTTATGCTCGCCTCACTCATCTCAAGAGTCTCCGCCAGTTGGCGATAGGTGATGCCACGCATTCGAAGCGCGCGCTTGAGTGTGGCGAGTAGAGCGTTAGTTTGGCTCATTGTGTCTGTCCAATAGTATCTATAATCGATACCATGGGTGTCATAGATAGTGACTATTGTCATTATGGTTGAGTATTACTCTACTATTGCCCACGATTCCTCCATACGCAATCTGCGTACAACAACATAAGAACTGGAGGTAATGAAATGGATGTTTCTCAACTACATACGCTGGTCGGCTGGGGGCGATGGTGATGGGGGCGCTTTCTGGTGCTGTGATTGGCCTCTTTTTCATCGTGACGATTGGCAGGGCGGTTATAACTCATTCCGCCGTCGTCTGATGCGTCTTGGACATATCGCCTTCTTTGGTCTCGGTATTCTGAACCTGCTCTTTGCCTTCACGACCAAGACGATACAACTCTCGCCGCTCTATATCGAGATCGCATCAGCAGGTTTTATCGTTGCAGTTATTGCCATGCCGTTGTGCTGTTTTCTGGCGGCGTGGCGCAAACCGTTTCGCCACCTCTTTCCCATTCCTGTTATTGCCGTGCTGGCCGGGATAGTACCGACCGTTATGGGAGGGCTCTAAGATGAAGTTGGGACTGATTGCGATGAGTGGTGTACGTCACACAACGAGGAGCTGACCCGACTGGGCTGACACTGCCGGGTTTTGTTGAGAGAAATAAAAGATCGCCTCGCTACCGAGTCTTGGGCTCTTAACGCTGGCGGGGCTGACACCGTCGGATGTTGAGGTGGACTACATCGAGGTGGAGGATATTGAAGAGCAGCAGGGCCTGCCGGGTAGCTATGACGCGGTGGCGATCTCTTCATTCTCGGCACAAATCAAAGAGGCCTACGAGCTGGCAGATCGCTATCGTGCCGAGGGACGAAGGTGATTCTGGGTGGACTGCACGTCACGGCCTGTCCTGATGAGGCGGCATTGCACGCTGATGCTGTGGTGATTGGTGAGGGTGAACCTGCGTGGCCACTCGTGATGCATGACCTAAAGCAGGGTGATTTGAAATCGCGATACGATGCGCGTGGCGATACCTTCGATATGGCTCAGACACCGATGCCGCGATTTGATCTGCTCGACCTGGAACGTTACAACCGCATTACCGTTCAGACCTCAAGGGGCTGTCCGTTCGACTGTGAGTTCTGCGCCGCCTCGATTCGTCTTTCACCCAAGTACCGTATCAAGCCGGTCGAGAAGGTGATTGAGGAGATTCGTCAGATCAAGTCGATCTGGTCAAAGCCGTTTATCGAGTTCGCCGATGACAATAGCTTTGTAAATAAGTGCCATTCAAAGGCGCTGCTGCGCGAACTGTCCAAGGAGAATGTTCGCTGGTTCACTGAGTCGGACCTCTCCATTGCCAAAGATGATGAGTTGTTGTCGCTGATGAGAGACAGCGGATGTGCACAGGTGCTGATTGGCTTTGAGGCCCGACAAAAGTGGATTGATGGGAGTTGAAACAAAGAACGACTGGAAGGCGAAACAGTATGAAAACTATATGGAGTCAATTGATCGAATCCAAAGCCACGGAATCAGTGTGAATGGCTGCTTTGTCATGGGGATGGATGGTGCCGGTACTGAGAGTTTTAAGGAGGTACGAGACTTTGTAAGAGATAGTGGACTGCATGAAGTGCAAGTAACGGTGCAGACCGCATTCCCGAATACTCCGCTCTATCAACGTCTTCGTGAGTCAGACCGGTTGATTGATAGTCAAGCGTGGGAGCTCTGCACGCTGTTCGATGTAATTATGTGCCTGACACCATGAGTGTTGAAGAGCTGGAGAAGTACTTTTCATGGTTGGTGCGTGAACTGTATAGCGATGAGGAGACACAGCTACGTAAGTCAAACTTCTTCCGGCAACTACGTGAGGTGAAGCGTCAGGAACTACGGGTAGGGTGATTGGAATTGAGAGTGAGGCAATCGGTCTATTGATTTGCTTGTTCCTATCTCTTTCCACTAGATCAACGATGCGTTTTCAATACCGGTGAGTGTCAACAAGCAACGGCTCTCGTTCGATAGAAAGTAGCTAATAGTATCTGTTGTTAAACCCCCAAGGTGGTGTCCAACTGAGTGTGTGATTGTTGTGTGAGTAGAATGGCCGAGAGGGATGTGTGGATGATAGGGAGATCGACTAATGAGGTGCTTTGGCCAGTTGTTGTTATTGGTAGATTATGTAGGACGTCTGATCGCGAATCTGCTTATAGGTCTCTCTCTTGGTGGTGCTGTTTACCTTAGGTGATGAGCCTCTCTTCTGGGGTGTCATGATTATCTATTTTTCTGTTTCTATCTTCTACGAAGTTGGAAAGGACGATTAGAGTTCACAGTTGGCAACGATAATCGAAATATCGTCGTGGGCATGGCGTTCACCAAGGTGTGTTTGTACCGCTTCGACGACGTGGGTAACACGTTTATCCTGTGTGCTCTGTTTCAGTGCTTCGATGATGCCACGTTCATCAAAGGCGATGCCCGACTCGTTCTCAGCATCGGTCATGCCGTCGGAGAAGAGCACCAGTTGCAGTGGTTGTTCCCAGCGGTAGATCTCGTTACTGGCGGTGAAGCTCTCGCCACCCAGGATGCCGAGTGGTAGCTGGCCAGAAGCGAAGCTGTGAACTACCTCGCCCGAATCGTCGATTAAGAAGGTAGGTGGATTGCCTCCGTTACAGATATCGATGATGCGGTTTCGGAAATCGATCGAGGCGAGGGTGGCGGCGACAAAGCGATCGGCAGGCGACTGCTCTTTGATAACTCGGTTCATCTCTTCGGCGATCGCCGAGACAGGAAAGCCTTTGTCGACCATGCGGTAGAAGACCTGGTTGATTGGCAGCAGGTTGAGTGCGGCGGGTAGGCCGTGACCGGTCGAGTCGGCGGCCATAATGAAGAGCGTGCCGTTATTGGCGTAGTGGATGCAGATCAGGTCACCACTGACCGCATCGGTCGGAGCAACCCAGTAGTCGAAGCGCTCATCACGTCGCTCGATCGGCTGCATCATGCGCTCCATCAGATCAGAGACCAGGTCACGCTCCTCCTCGGCAGCGGCGTGATACATCTCAAGCAGCGCCGTCTGCTGTTTCAGGTCACGGTTGTTTTGCAGGCTACGCAATGGTTTGGCGAGTGCCTGCATCACGCTCTCGACTGTAAGCGGTTTGGCGAGATAGCCGTCGATACCAATCTCGATGGCCTGCTGCAGTGTTGTGGCATCGTCGTATCCGGTGATCAGTAGTACCGGAATATCGGGGTCGAAGGCTTTGATCTCAGTGGCGAGTTCGAGACCACCTGAACCCGGCATATTGACGTCAGTTATGACAAGGTCAGGTGTGTGCTCCTTGAAGAGCATCGTGGCCTGTTCCGCATCTGCAGCGCTATGCAGCTCCTTTGTCATTGGGGAGAGTACAGTCTCCATCCAGGTACGCAGTTCACCATCGTCATCGATGATGAGCAGGGTGAGTGTCTGCAGAAAGGGAAGGTCTTGAGAGTCCGTTGCTTCTCTGTTCATAGTTTTATCGCCAGATACTCTGCTGGGTTGATGCGCCACTGCGCAGGTCGCTCGTGGCCGAGAATGCGCTCTGCCTGGGCCGTGGCGCTCTCTGCCTCGAGTTCGATGTCGTAAGGGGTGAGTAGCTCGTTGCGTTTGGCGTTGAGGATCACGCGCACCGTTGGGCGCAGTTTGTCGTGACGACCATCTTCGATGACCACTGCCAGTAGCCCGCTCTCGAGCCTTACTAGTGTGCCGACCGGATAGACACCGATGCAGCGGACGAAGTAGTGCACCAGCTCATCATCGAAGTAGTGGCCGCGCCACTGTCTCCACCGGTTCGGTCTCAATTGGCTCACCCTGAGCGACACGGTCAAGCACACGCTTGGTCATCTCTCGCGCCTCCTGGTTGAGGCGTTGTGCGACATTCAGTTCCTCTTGTAGTGGGGTCGGCGGTTGTGGGGTGTCGGGAGTGGCGGTGAGCTTCTCAATCTCACTGTCGATCGATTGCTCAACCTCTTCGAGGCTCTGTATCTGCCCGTGACTGACCTGCTGGTCGATGTCGTCACCCAGATTGGTGTCGATGTAGACCTCACTGATTCCGGCATCAATGATCTTCTCGATCCGAGACTCATCCTTGATCAGAAAGCGTTTCTGAAGAAACGGGTGCGACATCCAGCCGCAGTTCAGATCGTGAATATACATGCCCGATTTCAGATTAGATGCGGGAATCTTCTTGATCACGGCTATTCACTCTCAAAGGGTAGGTCTATAACCTAGCAGATGGCGTCTATCTAAAAAACCGCATCCGACAGGGGTAAATGGTGCGAAGAGAGAGAGGGATGGCGCGGTGAGTTCTGATAATGACGAGGCGTAGATGAACGGCAATGATCCTATTGAGCTTATGTTTGGCGGCCTGCAGAAGCTTGGGCCGGGCAGTGATGCAGAGACACGTCGAGCACTCTCACTGCTACCTGCCAGAGAGTGGGGTTTGGTGGTTGATGCGGGGTGCGGAAGCGGCCGGCAGACACTGGTGCTGGCTCAGGAAATCGATTCGATTGTTCATGCCGTCGATAACTACCAGCCCTTCCTCGACGATCTGAATCGACGCGCTGGCGCGCTGGGGATTGCCGGACAGATCGAGACGCACTGCTTTAGCATGGAGACGATTCCTGAACACTTCAGGCAGATCGATCTGCTCTGGTCGGAGGGTGCGGCTTACAGTATTGGTTTCGGCAACGCGCTACGTTGTTGGGCGAGTGCGATCGTGTCGGGCGGCTATCTGGCGGTGAGCGAACTTTCATGGTTGGAGCAGCCCATGAACGAACGGGAGCGTGAATTCTTCGCGCGTGAATATCCCGATATGAGATCGGTTGAAGAGAATGTCGCGCTGGCCGAGGCCGCCGGCTATCGACTCGTTGAATCTTTTGTCATGCCACGGGAGACGTGGTGGGAGGGGTATTACGAGTTGCTGGAGCCACGAGCGCGGCGGCTTGTAGCACATGCCGATCCTGAGATTCGTCTCTTTGCCGAGCAGACGGTTGAAGAGGTCGAGGTTTTCAAACAGTCGAAAGGGAGTTACGGCTACCTCTTTCTGCTGTTGCAGCGCCGGTAGCTGGCACCGCAACCTTGAACAAGGGGCTCGCTATCTTTAGAGAAAGGCGTGAATCTCCGCCTCGATACTCTCTTTGTCGATCACACTGCTCTGGGCGATCTCCTTGCTGAAGAGATCGTTGATCACCGCAGGGATCTCGATCTTCGCCTCGCGGGCGATCGACTGCAGCGCATCGAGGTCGTGTGTATCGACCTCGCCGGTGAGGGCATTGGCGATTACCGGTGAGAACTTGGTCCACTCGGCAGTCGAGTAGGCGATCGTCTTCAGCGGCTTGTCGCGGCAGGTATCGTAGGCCTTAAAGCAGGTCGCTGTATGTGGATCCATCAGATAACCGGTGGCAAAGGCCTCCTTGATGTAATCCTTGCCCTCACTGTCGTTACAGAAGTCGGCGGTGAAGATTGCCTGCAGCTTGGCCAGCTCATCGGCCTCGAGCTGGTAGTGCTTCTGCTCGTCGAGCTGCTTCATCAGTTCACGGGTGCGCTCGGCACCGAGCAGGTCGAACAGCACGCGCTCGATATTGGATGATTTGAGGATATCCATCGCCGGTGAGGTGGTGGCGATGACCGACTTCTTGCGCAGGTCGTAGGCACCGGTGTTGATCACCTCGGTCAGTACGTTGTTGTTGTTCGAGGCGATCAGGATCTTCTCCACCGGTAGCCCCATCTGCATCGCGTAGTAGCCGCCCAGTGCATTGCCGAAATTGCCGCTCGGCACGTTGAGGTAGACCTTCTCACCCAGCTCAATCGCACCCTGACGAACCAGCTCCAGATAGGAGTGGATGTGGTAGATGGTCTGGAAGATGATGCGACCGAAGTTGACCGAGTTGGCAGCGGAGAGGTAGATCTTCTTCTCCTGCAGCTGCTGCTTGAAGCTGTCGGAGCCAAGCAGGCGTTTGAGCGCGCTCTGGGCATCATCGAAGTCGCCGTGAATACCGATCACCTTCAGGTTCTTCGCACCCTCGGTCACCATCTGCAGGCGCTGCACATCGGAGGTGCCACCATCGGGGTACATGCAGGCGACCTGTACATTGGCGCGATTCTTAAAGGTCTCCAGAGCCGCCGGACCGGTATCGCCGGAGGTGGCGGCTAGGATCAGATAGTTCTCGTTGCGCTTCTGCGCCAATGAGGAGAGCACAATGCCGAAGGGCTGCAGCGCCATATCCTTAAATGCGCGGGTCGGACCGTGGTATAGCTCGCTGACATAGAGGTCATCTTTGACCTTGACCACCGGTACTGGATTGGTCGAATCATCAAACGCATCGTAGAGACTCAGCGCCTCGTCGATCACGGCGGCGTCGATATCGATCTCGAAGGCGTTGAGCACATCGCGGGCAAGCGTCTTGTAGTCGGCGGATAGGTGCTCACCGAGAAAGGCCTCGCCCAGATCGGGCAGTGACTCGGGCGAGTAGATACCGCCGAAGGAGGAGATCGGGTTAAGGATCGCCTCGGAAAAGCTCACTTTCAGGGGGAGTTTGCCGTCGTTGCCGCGCGTTTCGATGAAATTCATGTGATTGCCACTGTTTCTAGCCAAAAATTGAGCAGCGATTATATCGGATTCGCCACACTGATTCATATGTGACGACCTGATGAATTACACCCCATTGATCTTGGGTGTTGTCCGGTTATCGGTGTTACGGTTGAGTCTTATCTCAAACCGCCGCTCTGCTACTATCTCGCGCCTTGGCACTATCTCGGTAGCTGGTGATTCAGGTTCGATAGGTAGACGTAGAGAGAAGAGCGTAATGGTATGGCTCGATTGACGTGTTTCCCATGGTTGAAGGGGCTCTGGTCGTTGTTCTAGCGCAGTTGATGAACCCGGTTATGGCTGAGGTGAATGAGACCAAGCGTGAGCTTCTAATTGAAAATGTGCTTCTCCGTGCTCTTCTCTTATCGATGAATGATCAAGAGATGTTCGAGCCACTTGACTGGTTCTGTTCGGGGCAGGCGTGCAACGTAAGAAACAGAGGGAGGGTTGATGGCAATATTCGAAAGCTCTATGAGGGATCGAGCATCGGCACGGCAGTTGAATTAACGGAATTTGAGGTTAATAGCATCGGTGATCACACTCATTTTCGAATCTACAAAGAGATTTGGATCTATCTCAATGAGCTTGCCGAATCTGAAACGAGGAAGTACGAATGCTCTTCCAAGCTGATCGTCGACAAATTTGAACGCAAGCGAAAAATGCTCGTATCATGCCCCGCAATCGTCAAGACTATGGTTGAAGATTATTATTCAACAAGCCTGAAAATGCTGAATAAGGTGCACGAAGAGGAAGGCCATCTTTGTGGGTATTCTAAGCGTTTCAGCGGTTGCCTGAAGTGGTTTTCCGAGGTCTATCAATAGATCTATCAGCTAAGACTTCGCTATCTAGAGAGGGTTGAGATGAAGCGGCTAATGGAACCGCTTCGGTTTGATGATTCTGAATAGCCGTTCGCAGTAAGTTAAGCGTTGTTTGGTTTCAATCCTGAAGGAACTTATTCAAGCAGATTGTGTCGTTAGCACTAAGGAAATAACAGATGGTTCAAATGATCAGATTTAATCTTACAGCTCCTATCCTTGCCCTTTTGCAGCAACCTTTACGCTCCCCGCCTCTGCGGTCGAGTTGAGTGAGGAAAAACGTGATCTGCTGATTGATAATTACATATACCGTTCAGTGATCGCTCGTCTGAGCGTAGAAGATAGATCGGACGGTATGGACTTTTATAGGTTTGAAGACATGGACTGGCTCTGTACGGAAGATCGCTGTGAAAAGAAAAATAAAAGAATCGTGGCGAAAAATGTCAAACGACTCTACAACGCAGTGGATCAGTATCGGTTGAATTGTGAGTATGATCTGGAAGGTCTTCGCGGTAAGCTCGATACATACATCTCATATGATCTAAATGAGTTAGAGGTCAACTCTGTTGGTGATCATCGGGTATTTAGAACTACCGATAAACTCTTCCAGTCGATCAATCGTATCACTGATGGAAAATCGGGTGAGTACCGTCGAACCTCAAGTCGGCTGGAGACGCAATTTAATCGGTCTGGAAAGGTGATGGTGACCTGCGTTGCAGTGGCTACGGTGCTCTCAAATACCAATTCAAAAGTGAAAGAGGCGATGGAGCAAGGGACAGCCTGTCAGCCCTATGATCGATTAAAAGCTTGTCTGAAGGAGTTTGCCGAAGTCTCGCAGGCGATCTATCGAAGGAAGATCGAATATCGTGACGAAAGGGGATATCAGCTTATCGACTTGCAGGAGCCACTCAGGTTTATGGATTGGCTATCCAGTAAGGGTGAATAGGGTCACATAGTGTTAAGTATGGTTTGCTACAATTGATCTACGCTTACGCAAAGTAGGTGCAATTTACGGAGTGGTGAAAGATGAGCAGGGATAGCTCCACTAGATCGATTGTTGAAAAGGAAGCATTCATTACGTTGCTGCGTGTGGCCTGCGATGACCCCGAGGTCTATGGCTGGCTAGAGAAAATCCTGTTACTTGGAGATGAACAGCGTCTGGCGCTGCTTCGTAGCGCAGTTTTGAAAATGCAGATTGATGGTGCACCAGAAGATTATATAGATGCACTGACCTCTCTTGAAGATAGTGAGATTGCAGAGAAGGTCTACGAAGTGATCTTTAAATGTCAGCGGAATATTCCGCTCAATCACTGATTACAGGTTCTATGACCGCTACCCCATTGGATAGTCTGGGGTAACGGTCATGGCTATCATGGATTGATCTCTGGCGTAATAAGTAATGTTTTCTGTTACTCGGTATCACGAATCGGAATCATGCGCTGACCGCCATGGAGAGCGAAGTGAGGGCGGTTAGTCCCGATAGTCGACGCCGTCTGCCTATTCGTAGTTGAGAGCGCGAGCGAACGACGGAGAAGATGCAGCAGCGGCTTTATGTCGGCGTAGAGTCACTGAGGGAGTTGTGTAGAGCCGCGAAGAGGTGATTACGCAACGTACGCAGGACGGTCGGGCGCCGCAGGCATAAACGGTCGCGTTAAGTTTTTGCTGTTTGCTTGGGCTTGGATGCCCAAAACAAACTTTCGCAAAAATAGCGACTCCCCGGATGTGTGCATAGGGGTATCCTTCCACATCACATAGGGCCCGCCGTTGTAGGGATCATCGGAGATCCCCTTCATTGCACTCTTGGGCGCCACCACCATAATGTGCGGCCCCTCCTGTACCCAGATATCTCCATTTTTTGGATCGGTAGCCGCAGGGTCTGAATTGCTGACGTGGGCATCACCCTGCAGCATGTAGGAGATGCCGATTCTGTCGGTCTGGAAATCGGTGCCATTGGCGGCGGCCTGCATCAGCCTGGACCATACCGTGTCGTTACACATCGGGTGGTTATCTCCGGGGGCGATGCCCGGCATGCAGGTCCATCCATTCGAACCGTTCTTGAGACTTTTTCCATCGACATCCATCACCGCTGCGTGGTGGCTGACGCCTGGATGAGCCGCGCTTTCGGCGCGGGTCACTTTTGTTTCGGCTGCTTCGCCGGCGAGGAGTGTGGTTGAGCTGAGGAGAAGCGTGAGAGATAGGTAGAGTTTGCGCATGGGGAAGCCCTCCATATTTTGGCTACGCTATTGAGAGTCGGTAGTCGAGTTGTTCAGACTGTTCGAGCGCCTAAGTAACTTAGTATAATTCTCGGGAATAGCAATCGCGCTTTTTTGTGGATTGAGAAGGCTCTCCAGTGTGGCGTTGATGATGGCAGCTAGGGGGTTGGATTTTGTCTGGAAATTTGGGGAGTTAAGATATGGATGTGTTATCGACCATGGGTGTCTACCCGGTTCTGGTGGCGGCCGTGGCAGGAATGGTTCTGGGTGCGCTCTGGTACTCGCCGCTACTGTTTGGCGATCAGTGGTTGAGGGCAATCGGTAAGAGCCAGGCGGAGTTGGGTGCGCCTCTCCAGGCGATGCTAGGGAGTATGTTCGCTGCACTTATCGCTGCTGTGGCGGTTGAGTATCTGGTGGTGGCCACAGAGTCCTATTCACTGCTCTCGGGGGCGACTATCGGTGCGCTACTGGGGGTGGCTATCGTTGCTACCAGTATGCTCTCTGATGCTCTTTTCTCCGGGTGGGGATGGCGGCTCTACCTGATTTAGGCGGGTTATCGAGCCAACTATCTGCTGCTAATGGGCCTTATCTGCGGGATTTGGCCGCGTGCATGAGGCAGCTCCACCCTGAGAAGTGCCTTCCGCTCTCTACGCAACCCCTGCGGGGAGGGCCATTCAGGATCAATTGCCGCGATTTAGTCGGCGGTAGAGGGTGTTCGTCCACAGTGACAGGAGATCTCTCTCGGCAGATTCGAGGGTGTGTTCGTTATAGTCGATGATATGCAGTTCGCCGTGTTTATCCTCAATTACATCCAGGCTACCGATTTCGAGTCCACTCTTTTGGGTGTGTTCACGTAACTTCCGGTAACGCAGCTCCCAGTAGTCGCTGTCACCCATATAGCTAAAGGTAAGCGGCAGGCTGGTGCGTGCAGGAGTTGGCTGGCTTCGCTCTTTATGCGTGAGCAGATGGTGGAATTCGCCGGCGAAGAGGCGCGGGTCTCTTCTGTAGCTGGTCAATGAGTTTGACTGGCCGATAATCTCTTTGTCTGAGATACGCAGGCCAACAGTCAAGTCAGCACAGATGTGGATCCAGCGCTCAATGCAGTTAAATGGGGCGATTTCTTCGTTTAGGCGGTGGGTATGAAATTTCTCAATTGCATAGTTTGTCAGGTGCTCCTCTCCTGTCTCATCTCGCCACTGTTCATATGTGTCACGGTCTCTGAGTATCGCGTACGAGCGGTGAAGAAAGTTCTTCACCGCTCCGTTACCGGCCAGTTTTGCGATACAGGGGAACTCTGTTGGTGTGGTGGTGGAGTCGATCGTCTCTCGAATATGGCTAGTGAGGTTGATGGTCTGGATCTTCAACTGCTCGGCGCGCTGTTGAGATGTGCTTAGAAAGCTTTCGCTAATAAGCGGCCTGGATTGGTAGTTCTGCAGTGCAAAAATCCAGATGTCTGCAGAAGGGATCTGTTTGGCATGCTCGCTATCAACGACTTTGTCGTAGGGTAGTTCGACCAAGCTCAGCTCAATTAAACCGCGTCTCGAGAGTCTGTTGAGAAGATTGTTCGGCAGGAAGTTCTGGTGCACCCGTTGACTGAGTCCCCCTTTCGAGGTGGTTTCCCTGTCCGACTTTTCGGCACTCTTTTTGTAGTGGTCGATGAGTGGTCTGCAGCGCGTATGAATAAGCACGACACGATATCTTTTGCGTTGCTCTATATTCTCTTGCTGTCTGTTGCTCTGTTCTGAACGCATAGGTGTTATTACCTTATTAATCCGATTCACAGGATGGGATCTGATGATCAGCGATTTTCACCGCGCGATACCCGACGCAGCACCCAGTCCAGTCCACGGTGAGGCAGTAGTCGTTTCAGTGTCGCGAAGAGATAGGTGGGGAAGGTGACGTAGTAGCGCGCCTTCGGTCGTGGGCTCTCCAGGGCGTGAATCAGTTTTTTTAGAACTGCCTCGGGGGGCAGAGTGAAGGGAGCAGCCGGTCCTACCTTGGTGAGGCGTTTCTCCATGCGTTGATAGGTCTCAAAAAAGTGGCTCGCCTCACGGTCGATGTTCTGCTGATACATCTTCATCGCATTGGCGCGAAAGCGACTGGTGACCGGTCCTGGTTCGATGAGTGAGATCTCAATGTTGCTGTCGTGCAGCTCGAGGCGCAGGGTGTCGGTGAGTGCCTCGAGTGCAAACTTACTGGCGTTGTAGGCACCTCGAAAGGGGAGGGCGATGAGTCCGAGTACGGAGCTGTTCTGCACAATGCGGCCATGTCCCTGGCTGCGCATGATCGAGATTACCCGGCGGGTCAGTTCATGGGTGCCGAAGAGGTTGGTTTCGAACTGCGCACGCAATACTTCTCGACTCAGGTCCTCAACGGCACCGGCCTGTCCGTAGGCACCGTTGTTAAAGAGCGCATCGAGGGTTCCGCCGGTGCGCTGTTCGATTTCATTGAGTGCCGCTGCGATGGAGTGATCGGAATTAAGATCGAGTTGTAGCGCGTCCAGACCGTCAAGATTAAGTTGCTTGAGCATTTCCACATCTTCGACCTTACGTGCAGTGGCAAAGACGTGCCAACCGTGTGCAGCAAGTCCCTTGGCGCAACAGAGTCCGATGCCGCTTGAGCAGCCGGTGATTAAGATCGTTTTTTTATTCATGGGTGTTTAAGGGTGTGGCTAACCAAAACGGTCTTCACCAAATTTATCCTGAATCTCACTAATTTTTTCGTGGTTACTCAGTAGTGCTTCAACGCAGCTGGCATCGAGCTGCTTTCCGGCAAGCTCCCTGAGGGTGTTGAAGGCGACTTCATTATCCCACGCCTCTTTGTAGGGACGACTGCTGGTGAGCGCATCGAAAATGTCGGCCACGGCAATGATTTTCGACTCGAGTGGAATCTCCTGATCCTTTAACCCTTCGGGATAACCGCTGCCGTTTACTGCCTCATGGTGATAGGCCGCAATGTTACGCAGTATGTCGATATGATCGAGTCCATCGAGACCGAACTCCTGCAGCATAGTGTCGATGATCTCGCGCCCCTTCACTGCGTGGCTCTTCATTACCTCAAACTCTTCCTCGTCGAGTTTGCCTGGCTTGAGCAGGATCTTGTCGGGGATACCGATCTTGCCGATATCGTGTAGAGGCGAGAAGAGGTAGACATTCTCGATGAACTCGTCGGAGAGTCCGCGCTCCTTGGCGATTTCGGTGGCGATAAGGCGTGAGTAGTGGGCCATGCGATCGAGGTGGGTGCCAGTCTCCAGGTCACGCTGGTGGGTCATGTCTCGCGCCGTTTTAACCGCAGCGAGCAGGGTGCGGATGTTGGTCAGGTCGTTAATGACCGTCAGCGAAATCAGGTGGCCGATCAGGTCGAGGTAGTGGAGCACCTCCTCATCAAGCACCTCCTCCATGAAGGAGTTGAAGAAGATGAAACCGAAAAAACTACCGTTGATCGACATCGGCATGGTGTAGCTCGAGGCGTAGCCCTTTTCTACCAGGCGTTGCGTGTGCAGTTTACCGGTACCGCCGATCGAGAGCAGGTTGTTTACCACGCGGGGTCGCCCCTGATTGATGATCTCCTGCAACAGCGGAACCTCGGAGAGCTTCGCCTCATATTGCTGCATTGGGTTCTCACCATCACTGCTCTGAATAAAAGTCTTCAGGGTGTCGGTCTTCTCGTCATAGAGGGTCACCGCAATACGATCGATATAGTCGAAGCGATCACGTAGTACGCCATGCACAAAGTTAAGCTTCTCCGATAGCGGAAGCAGATCGTTCAGTTTGTGCAGCGTGTCCTGATAATTAAACATATTCCATTCTCTCGTTCGCTGTCTTCTTCTGGAGTGATTCTAACATTGATCTAATCTACCAAGGGTGGGATCAGGCGAGAAGTACAGCGAGTAGTCCGGTGAGAAAAATACCGTCGAAGGTGCCCGCACCACCAATCGAGGCGACCGGGGTTGGCATCTTTCGAATGTCTTTCAGATGCAGCATGTCGGCACCGATAATCACACCCAACGTGCCGGTAATGTAAGCGAGGGCGGCGCTCTGCTCCGGTTGCAACATCAGTGCAAAGAGTGCGGCACTGATAGGCGCGACCAGAATGGGCATGCCAATACCGATGCCACTGATCGGGCGGCTGATCTTGAAGCAGATTAACGATACGCAGATGAGTGCTGCCAGTAGTGAAAACAGATTGATTTCGTGATGGATTAGCAGGTAGAGGGTGAAGCCAAGCGGTATCAGACAGCCTCCCACATTTACGGCAATGATTGTCTCACCGTTAAAGGGTATGTGTGAGAGCTGCAGCAGGCCCAGCAGCTGTGGTGGTTCTGCATCGGGATCGGCTTCGCTGTGGATGGAGAAGAGCGGCAGATTGATACTGCTGCCGATCAGTGAGCTGAATAGCAGCAAGAAGGCTGAGGTCTGCGAGAGTCCCAGTTTTTCGAAGGCGATGGTGACCAGGCCAAGCTGTACAATCGCCAGCAGTACGCCAAGCATGAAGAGCAGAATGAAGAGGTGTGGTTGTGAGAATCGATTATGCATCGTTCAGGCATAATACACTTCGGCGGGTAGTGGCACGATTGTCCACACGACGGAGGATTCAAGGTTGTGACTGGAAGAGGCTAACCGATAGTCCGTCTCAGGCTAGAGCTTTTCACTGTCGCCCCTGAAGAAGCGGCGATTGTTGGTCTGGATAAGATTGACATCTGGGAGTGTGGCGAGCCGGCATCCTTGCTGCTCGTGGTCTGAAAATCTTAGGACGGTTTTCATCACCGTTCTATGACGCTCGTTGCAATTTTGGACTCTGCTCAGAGGGTGTAGCGCGATATTATCTCTTTGACCATATAGAGCTGCCTCAACAACGCGCTAAGGCAGGTGCCGATCAGGCCACGGCGGGCGTCTCTTCGAGTTTCTGTTCCTCCTGCTGCAGAGCCCACAGCTCGGCGTAGAGGCCGTTGGCCTCGAGCAGTTGCTGGTGGTCACCACGCTCGATAATCGTACCGTCGCGCATCACCAGGATCTGGTCAGCATCGATAATGGTGGAGAGACGATGGGCGATCACCAGCGTGGTGTGGTTGGTGGCCACCTCGCGTAGTGCCTCGATAATTGCCTGCTCTGACTGTGAGTCGAGTGAGGAGGTAGCCTCATCGAAGATCAGGATGCGTGGATTCTTCAGGATCACGCGAGCGATCGCGATGCGCTGTTTCTCACCACCAGAGAGTTTCAGACCTCGTTCACCTACCACGGTGTCATAACCCTCCTTGAGCGAGTCGATGAAGTCGTGAATGTGGGCGAGCCTTGCAGCACGGATGATCTCATCCTGCGTTGCATCGGGGCGAGCGTAGGCGATGTTATAGAGAACCGATTCGTTAAACAGCACCGTATCCTGCGGCACGATACCGATGGTCTCGCGCAGACTCTGCTGGGTCACGCTACGAAGATCGTGACCGTTGATGGTGATGCTGCCGCTGTTGATGTCGTAGAAACGGTAGAGCAGGCGCGAGAGGGTCGATTTTCCGGCTCCGCTCGGACCAACGACGGCGACTTTTTTGCCGGTAGGTATCACGAAATCGACACCGTGCAGAATCTGCCGTTCTGGCTCGTAAGAAAAATTGACCTGCTCAAAGCGGACTGTGCCATCGCCAATCTCCAGTGGCTTGGCATCGGTACGGTCTTCGATCTCAGGCTTGCGCTCCAGTAGTTCGAACATCAGGTCCATATCGGAGAGCGCGTGTTTAAGCTGGCTATAGACTACGCCGAGGAAGTTGAGTGGGATGAAGAGTTGAATGAGTAGTGCATTGACCAGTACCAGGTCACCCAGACTCATACTGCCATCGACGACTCCCTGGGCCGCCAGCATCATCATTACAGTGACGGCGGTGGCGATAATGCTTCCCTGACCGAAGTTGAGTGCCGAGAGTGAGGTCTGGCTCTTTACCGCAGCCGATTCCCAGCCCGCCATACTCTCGCCGTAGCGGTCGAGTTCATGGTGTTCGTTACCAAAATACTTCACCGTCTCGTAGTTGATCAGACTGTCGATCGCCTGGGTATTGGCCTGTGAGTCCATCTTGTTCATCTCGGCACGGAACTTCATGCGCCACTCAGTGATGAAGAAGGTAAAGGTGATGTAGCTGACCACCGCAGCGGCGGCCACCACGGTAAACCAGATCGAGTAGTTGAAGATCAGGATTGAGGCGATCATCAAGATCTCGACCAGCGTCGGCAGAATGCTGAAGACCATGTAGTTGAGCATTGAGCTGACGCTGCGAGTGCCACGCTCGATATCGCGTGAGACGCCGCCAGTCTTGCGCTCCAGATGGAAACGCAGTGAGAGGGTGTGAAGATGTTCGAGTGCCTTGAGCGCCACCTTGCGCATCGCACCGTGACGCACCTTGGCGAAGACCGCGTCGCGAAGCTCATTAAAGAGCGAGCTGGCAAAGCGCAGCAGACCGTAGCTGAGCAGCAGTGTGATTGGCAGTACCAGTGTGGTGTGCTGGCTGCTATCGAGGGTGTCGACCACCTCTTTTAATACCAGCGGCACTCCGACATTGGCCGCCTTGGCGAGGATTAGTGCCAGCAGAGCCAGCGCAACACGGCCACGGTAGTCCCAGAGGAAAGGGGCCAGGGAGCGGATTGTCTTCAGGTCACTACGATTATGCGAAGGGAGGTCGGTGTGGCGTATATGCATGGTTTACCAGTGGGATTAGAATCTGACTAAAACGCTATTCTATAGTAGTTGCTAGCAGCTGAGGAGCGCGCTCGAAGCGTGTGATGGTTTCGGGCTATACTCGAGATAACTCAATGGAAATAAATAGAAAAAATAGAACAGGGCGAGGTGTTTGATGAGTAAACCGAGTGAAGAGGAGCTGAAACAGGCGTTGGAAGAGGCGATCCGCATGGTGGAAGCACGTGAGGATCCGAAGTTCATTGCCAAGGCGTTGCTCAATCTCAACTATCGCATCGGCTACCTGGAGAAGGTAAAGGATGCCGCCGAGCGCTATGTTCGCTTCGGTCTCTCTGAGCAGGAGCACTCGATGCTACTCAAGGCACTCGATGAGTTTAAACACGCCGAGGCACTGAGTGTAGGAGAAGAGGCGAGTGAGGACATTGGGCTCTAGAAGGTATTCTACTGGATACGCAGAAATTCCTATCTACACCACCATTTGAGTAGACGCTTCTACGCGACACGACTACACCTTGAATCATCTACGTGAACCCCAATATCGGGGGGATCAAGTCAGTCTGAGAGAATATCACCATACCCTATTACGAATACGCCTGTCAGGAGTGCGGCCACCGCTTGGAGGTACGCCAGAAGATGAGTGATCCACTGTTGAGCGACTGCCCGGCCTGCAGCAAACCCGCGCTAAAAAAACTGGTCTCAGCTGGCAGTTTTTCGGTCAAGGGTGGCGGTGGTTCGGCCTGCGCCGCTGCAGATGGTGCGGCACCGAGCTGCGGAGCTGGGGGCTGTTGCCCCAGTCTCGGCTAAATCTAGAGCGTATATAATGTTTGTCACTCTCCGTCGTTATTTAATCACCGGCATGCTGGTCTGGGTACCGCTGGGCGTCACTATTTTGGTGATCAAGCTGCTGGTCGATCTGATGGATCACTCGCTGGTGCTGTTGCCGCCAGAGTATCGTCCTGAGGTGCTGCTCGGATTTGCCCTGCCGGGTATCGGCGCACTGATTGTGCTGCTGGTCGTGCTCACGACCGGTATGTTGTTTGCTAATCTGTTCGGACGCCAAATTCTTAGCGGATGGGAGTCGCTACTGGGGCGTATTCCCCTGGTTCGTTCTATCTACTCGGCGGTGAAACAGCTCGCCGAGACGATGTTCTCCGACTCGGGGCAATCGTTTCGCAAGGTGCTGCTGGTGGAGTACCCACGTAAGGGGCTTTGGACATTGGCCTTCCAGACCGGTACCGATATCGGTGAAGCGCAGGAGAAGACCGGCGAGGATGTGATCAATATCTACGTCCCGACCACTCCCAACCCGACCTCGGGCTTTTTTATCATGGTGCCGAAGGGCGATGTGATTGAGCTGGAGATGAGTGTCGATGATGGGTTGAAGATGATTCTCTCCATGGGCGCGGTGGTGCCAGAGGGGCACGAACACCCGGTTGAAGTTGCGCAGCCCCCGGCCAAGCCGTAACATTCCCGCCTTTACGCGGGGCCGTGCCCACAGGCCGCTCCGTATCTGGATCTAACTAACTCTCTGGAAATATGTAATGCGTAGCCACTATTGCGGTCAACTCGACGATTCGCACGTCGACCATGAAGTAGAACTCTGCGGCTGGGTACATCGTCGTCGCGACCACGGTGGAGTCATCTTTATCGACTTGCGAGACCGTGATGGTCTGGCGCAGGTGGTCTTCGATCCTGATCTGGCCGATGTCTTTGCAACGGCTGAGAGTGTGCGCAACGAGTTTGTATTAAAGGTTAAGGGCAGGGTTCGCCTGCGTCCTGAGGGGACTGAGAATCCCGACCTGCCGACTGGCAAGGTTGAGATTCTGGGCAAAGAGCTGACTATTCTGAACAAGTCAGAAACCCCTCCCTTCATGCTTAACGTCGACGATGAGGGTGTGGGTGAGGAGCATCGCCTCAAGTATCGCTACCTCGATCTGCGTCGCCCCGAGATGCTGCAGCGTCTTCGTTTCCGTTCAAAGATTACCCGCGTATTGCGTAACTACCTCGATGACAACGGCTTTCTCGATGTCGAGACACCGATGCTGACCAAGGCGACCCCTGAGGGTGCGCGTGATTACATCGTGCCGAGTCGTACTCATGAAGGTCAGTTCTTTGCGCTGCCGCAGTCACCACAGATCTTCAAACAGTTGCTGATGGTGGCCGGTGTCGATCGCTACTACCAGATCGTGCGCTGTTTCCGTGATGAGGATCTGCGCGCCGATCGTCAGCCAGAGTTCACTCAGCTCGATATCGAGACCTCGTTCCTCGATGAGTCGACCATCATGGCGATGATGGAGGGGATGATCCGCAAGCTCTTCGCCGAGGTGCTGGAGGTGGCGCTGCCCGATCCCTTCCCACGCATGTCCTATGCCGAGGCGATGGAGCGTTTTGGTTCCGATAAGCCCGACCTGCGTATCCCGCTGGAGCTGGTCAGCGTTAATGATGTGCTGGCCGATGTTGAATTCAAGGTCTTCTCGGGTCCAGCTAAAGATCCCAAGGGCAGAGTTGCCGCGCTACGCCTGCCCAAGGGTTGTGAGCTGAGCCGCAAGGAGATCGACGACTACACCAAGTTTGTCGGTATCTACGGTGCCAAGGGGCTTGCCTATATCAAGGTTAACGAGGTCGCCAAGGGGCGTGAGGGTATGCAGTCGCCCATCCTCAAGTTTATGCCTGATGAGGCGATCACCACCATCATGGAGCGTACCGGTGCCGAGGATGGCGATCTGGTCTTCTTCGGAGCGGACCAGGCGAGCATCGTCAATGAAGCGCTCGGCGCGCTACGCGTGAAACTGGGCCATGATCGCGGTCTGGTTGAACACGGTTGGAAGCCACTCTGGGTGGTCGACTTCCCGATGTTTGAGTGGGATGAGAAGAACGATCGCTGGACCTCGCTGCATCACCCCTTCACCTCGCCCAACGAGGAGCACATCCCACTGCTCGAGAGCGATCCTGGTGCCTGTCTGTCACGCGCCTACGACATGGTGCTCAACGGTACCGAGCTGGGTGGCGGTTCGATGCGTATCTATCGTGAAGAGGTGCAGGAGCAGGTCTTCCGTGCGCTCGGTATCGAGGATGAGGAGGCCCGTGACAAGTTCGGCTTCCTGCTCGACGCACTCAAGTACGGCTGTCCTCCACACGGTGGACTCGCCTTCGGTCTCGACCGTCTGGTGATGCTGATGACCGGCGCCAAGTCGATTCGCGATGTAATGGCCTTCCCCAAGACCCAGAGTGCCGCCTGTCTGATGACCGATGCACCTTCGGGTGTCAGCGAAGCGCAGCTCAAAGAGCTGCACATCCGTAAACGCGTCAAGCCTAAAACCGCCGAGTAGAGTGACGTACCGATTTGGCCGACTTCAAGCGTCCCGAATCGGTACTGGTGGTTGTCTCCACCCGCCAGGGTGAGGTGCTGTTGCTGGAGCGTACTCACCCCGAGGGGTTCTGGCAGTCGGTGACCGGTTCGCTCGAAGCGGGTGAGAGCCCCGCCGAGGCGGCCCAACGTGAGCTGGCTGAAGAGACCGGCATTAAAGATGTTGAGGTCGTCGATTGCCAGCAGCGTCGCTGCTTCCCAATCCTTCCCGAGTGGCGTAGCCGCTACGCCCCTGATGTCTCAGAGAATTGTGAACACCTCTTTACGGTGCAACTCGATCAGCGCTGTGCGATCAAACTTAATAACGATGAACACTGCCGCTACCTCTGGGTGGATAGAGCGGAAGCGGCGGGGCGGGTCAGCTCATATACCAATAGAGATGCAGTGTTGGCGATTGTTTCGAAGTAGAATCGCCCAACTATCTAATAAATCGCCGGTAGTTTGCTGTAACTGACCGGTTGGAACCGTGGAGTAAGCAGATGTCAGCCAACGCCCTAGCCATTCAATCCTATGCCGGCCTTGATGATGCCGATGCAGAGGCGCGCATCCTTGCCGCCAAGGAGAAACTGGGCGAGCGGTTGGTGATTCTCGGTCATCACTATCAGCGTGAGGAGGTGTTCCGCCACGCCGATTTCTCCGGTGATTCACTAAAGCTCTCGCGTCAGGCCGCCGCGTCAAAGGCGGAGTACATCGTCTTCTGCGGTGTTCACTTCATGGCTGAGGTGGCCGATGTGCTCTCGCGCCCCGATCAGATCTCAATCATTCCCGATATGGCTGCGGGCTGCTCAATGGCTGATATGGCTAATCTGGCCAATGTAGAACGCGCCTGGAGGGAGCTTGCCGAGGTGCTGGAACCCGATGAGCAGATCACCCCGGTAACCTACATCAACTCGGCTGCCGACCTGAAGGCGTTCTGTGGGCGCCACGGCGGTATCGTCTGTACCTCCACCAATGCGCGCCACGTGTTGGAGTGGTCCTTCTCACAACGCGAGAAGGTGCTCTTCTTTCCCGACCAGCATCTGGGGCGCAACACCGGCTTCACTATGGATATCCCACTCGAAGAGATGGTGGTATGGGATTTCGATCAGCCGCTCGGTGGTCTGACTCCAGAGCAGATTAAAAACGCCAGGATGATTCTGTGGAAGGGGTTTTGCTCCGTGCATCAGATGTTCCAGCCCGAGCAGATCGATAACTTCAAGCAGCGTTATCCCGAGACGCAGATTATTTCGCACCCGGAGAGCCCCTTTGAGGTGTGCCAGAAGTCGGACTACGTCGGCTCCACCGAGTACATCATCAACACCATTCGTGATGCTGAGCCTAATACTCGCTGGTTGGTCGGCACCGAACTCAATCTGGTGAACCGTCTGCACGAGCAGTTTAAACACGAAGGTAAAAACGTTCACTTCATGTCGCCCACTGTCTGTATGTGTTCGACCATGTTCCGAATCGATCCTCAGCATCTTGCCTGGACGTTGGAGAATCTGGTTGAAGGTAAGGTGGTCAATCGCGTCAGCGTTGATGAGAGCGATGCGGAGCAGGGTCGTCTGGCGCTGCAGCGCATGCTGGAAGTCTCTCCCTAGCCCGATCCGGTTACGGTAGAAAAGAGAGAGCCCCGACGGTATCGACGGGGCTCTCTGCGTTTAAGGAGATTGCCAGGGTTGAGACTACTCTGTGTAGATAACAAAGCTCATCGCACCAGCGAGTTGCCCAAGCTTGCCGCCTTCACGCTTTCCGCCGGTAATATCGATGCTACCCTTCGGATTGCCGTGGCAGGAGAGGCTGGCCGGTTTTAGTCGATCGGTTTCATAATCAGTGCGATTAGTTAGAGGATGTTCCATCATTTCGTTGCGCCATTCCTTATTTTATTTGTGGCGAATCTAGCTAGATTGGGTTGCTAATGCAAAGTCGATATTGTTACGCGGCATCGTGTTCAGCATTAGGAGATGCTTTCATGCTACCCCACTGGTCGATCAGGCTCTGCCGAATGCGATTGAGTTGCCCGTGGAAAAAGTGATCGGCGGTGGTGAGCCATCTGAAATCGGGGCGGTTGGGTTGAGACTCGACCCACTCTGCAACGGCTTCGGGTGGGGTGACTTCATCTCTTCCTCCCTGAATGACCGTCCAGGGAATCTCGACATTGGGAGTCTCCTCAAAATCGAACATCTTCACCGGCGGCGCAACCAGCAGCAGGCGCTCTGCAGCAGCATCAACATGACCGCGTAGTGCCACGTAGGCACCAAAGGAGAAACCTGCCAACCAGATGGGGGCGCCGGGATGTCGTTGTTGGAATAGTTTAACTACAGCGAGAAGGTCGTCAGTCTCTCCTATGCCATGATCGAATTGACCGTTACTCTTCTCGACGCCACAGAAGTTGAAGGTGATGCTGAGCAGACCCAGATCGTTGAAGGTCTTGGCCAAGGTATGCACCACCTTGTTTTGCAGGCTACCGCCATAGAGTGGGTGGGGGTGGCAGATCACCACGATCGGATGGCTGTCGTTATAACACTCTGGGTATGAGGTGAGGAGCTCAAGTTGACCAGAAGGTCCCGGGATTAGCAGTTCTTCACCCACACAGAGACCATCCTCCTTGTTGTCATGGAGGTGGCGTGTTTGGTGTTCGGAGAAGTCGATGTCGTCTGTCATATTCAAGTAGTGATCTCTGTTGCACCCGCATCATACTGGGCGCTCATTCGATGACAACCTGAAACTGTGAGGTTAATTTGTAAACCTGATTTCTATCGATAACGAAGCACGGAATCCTATGCTATGCTCAGTCGAGTTATCAGGGTTAATGATCTGAATTAAAACTAAAAAGGACGCAGAGCTGCGGGGGGATAAGATGAAGCTGAGACATTTCTTGATAGGTGGTTTTGCTGCACTGCTGGTTGGTCAGGCAAGTGCTGAGGACGGTAATAACTACGTTGGACTTAGCTGGATGGCCGACTATCAATATACCGCCGACAGTACCGGCACCAAGATCAGTAATGGTGGCTCAGCGGGCTATCTGGCCAAGTTGGGTCATAACTACTCCGATAATTTTGGCCTTGAGGCGCAGGTGTTGCGTACCCCCGAGGTGTCGACCGACGATGGAGACTATCAGGTCAATGCGCTGGGTGGCGTCTTTATGCGCGGCAATCTGCCGCTGATGGATGACCGTTTGCGTCTCTACGTGCTGGGTGGCGTCTCGTTGATGCACACCAGTGTTGATGACGGTACATCAAGTGAGACAGACCTGCAGGGCGGTGTCTCCTACGGTGGTGGTATCGAACTCTACGGAAATGAGACCACTGCGCTCACTGCCGAGTTTGTGCAGTATGTCGATCAGGGCAATTACGGTCTGAAATCGTGGAACATCGGTTTTGTTAACCGTTTTTAAGCTGCATTAACCACTATTGAATTGAAAAGCCGCACTCTGTGCGGCTTTTTTATGCCTGGTTATCAAGGGAAGAGGATGAGAGAGACGATTGTACTGGTTCACGGTCTACTGATGCGTGGAGCGGAGATGAGCCTGTTGCGATTGAGGCTGCATCGTTGTGGTTATCGAGTAGCACAGTTTAGTTATGCCACGTTGCGTAGCACACCGTGTGATCGTCTTGAGCAATTAAGACGTTTTGTGCAGAGACAAGAGGGAGAACGAATCCACTTTAGTCTGCCACAGTCTGGGGGGGCTGTTGGTGCGCCAGCTACTGAATGACTATCCAGATTTGCCGCCGGGGCGTGTAGTGACACTGGGTACGCCGCATCAGGGGAGCTATGTCGCAAGGCGTTTTGACAACAACCTCGTTGGACGGGTGTTACTGGGACATAGTCGGGGTGTGTTGACCGAGCAGG
This sequence comes from Candidatus Reidiella endopervernicosa, assembly GCF_013343005.1. Taxonomy (GTDB): domain Bacteria; phylum Pseudomonadota; class Gammaproteobacteria; genus Reidiella; species Reidiella endopervernicosa. Next base: position 2,790,771 of record NZ_CP054491.1, on the reverse strand, counting down.
ATCACGGTTGGTCGCTAGATCGTGAGCTGGGAGTGATCGCCGGTTCTCGGTCGGTGGGTGTTGGCCTGCTGGTGCCGGGTCTGGCAAAGCCGAACGACGGTACAGTGGCGGTTGTGGAGACGCGACTGGAGGGGATGAGTGATCATCTAGTTCTGGTCACCACACATATGGGACTGCTCGGTTCAGCTGAGGCTGCAGCGCAGTGTTGTCACTTCCTGAAAAATGGAGACTTTTTCCATGATTCAGATACGCCATAGCGGGCGCAAAATGGTACACTGGCGCGAATTTTTTACCGGATATAGAGAGTTACAGAGAGGGTTTCATGGCGGGACATAGTAAATGGGCCAATATTCAGCACCGTAAGGGCGCGCAGGATGCCAAACGCGGCAAGCTCTTCACCAAACTGATTCGAGAGATCGTGGTAGCTGCCAAGATGGGTGGTGGTGATCCCGATTCCAACCCTCGTCTGCGCGCGGCCATCGATAAAGGCCTCGCTGGCAACATGAAGAAAGACACCATCGAGAACGCAGTTAAGCGTGGTTCCGGTGATGTCGATGGCGATAACTATGATGAGATCCGCTACGAGGGCTACGGCCCATCGGGTGTAGCGGTAATGGTCGACTGCCTGACCGATAACCGTAACCGTACCGTCTCTGAGGTCCGTCACGCCTTTACCAAGGCGGGTGGTAACCTTGGCACCGACGGTTCAGTTGCCTATCTCTTTACCAAGATCGGCATGATGAGCTACCCGGCTGGTTCCGATGAGGACGCCATCATGGAGGCCGCACTGGAGGCGGGTGCTGAGGATGTGGTGACCAACGATGACGGCACCATCGAGGTGACCACCGCCTGGGAGGAGTTCACCAATGTTAAGGATGCGATGGTTGCCGCCGGTTTCGAGCCCGAGGTGGCCGATATCACCATGAACCCTTCAACCGGTGTTGATCTGGGGCTAGAGGATGCAGAGAAGGTGATGCGACTGGTTGATACGCTGGAGGATCTCGACGATGTACAGAATGTCTACTCCAACGCTGACTTCTCCGATGAGGTGATGGCGCAGCTTTAGGTTGTGTCCGTTATGACTCGTATCCTCGGTATCGATCCCGGCTCCAGAATCACCGGATTCGGTATCATCGAGACCGAGGGGATGAAGAGTCGCCATATCGCCAGTGGCCACCTGAAGATCAAGGGTGATTCACTGCCGGAGCGGCTGAAACAGATTTTCGATGGAGTGAGTGAGGTGCTGGCAGAGTTCTCCCCCGATGAGATGGCGATCGAGAAGGTCTTCATGGCCCGTAATGCCGACTCCGCTCTCAAACTCGGTCAGGCACGTGGTGCAGCGATCTGTGCCGGTGTGACCCACGACCTCACCGTTAGTGAATACAGCCCAACCCAGATCAAACAGGCGGTGGTCGGAACCGGTCGCGCCGACAAGGCACAGGTTCAACATATGGTGGCGCAGATCCTCAGTATCGCTGAGAAGCTACAGGCCGATCAGGCCGATGCCTTGGCAATCGCCCTCTGTCATGGCCACACCAGCAAGACGATGCTCAATATCCCGACGGCCCGCAGTCGTCGTGGTGGGAGATGGCGATGATTGGTCGTCTGCGCGGTGCCCTGCTGGTCAAACAACCGCCCCAGCTACTGCTCGATGTGAATGGTGTCGGTTATGAAGTTGAAGCGCCGATGTCGACCTTCTACAACCTCCCCGAACTCAACGCCACCGTTACCCTGCACACCCACCTGGTGGTGCGTGATGATGCCCATATCCTGTTCGGTTTTGGCAGCGAGAGTGAGCGTTCGATGTTCCGCGCACTGATCAAGGTTAACGGTGTCGGTGCCAAACTGGCGCTGGCAATTCTCTCCGGCATGAGCGCCGAGGAGTTTGCCCGCTGTGTGCAGGAGGATAGTGTCACGGCACTGACCCGACTGCCCGGTATCGGTAAAAAGACCGCCGAGCGGCTGATCGTTGAGATGCGTGACAAGCTGGGTGATGTCGAGGCGGCAGTCTCGCTTCCGGGTGCTGGCGCTGCGGACAAAGAGGTGGTCGAGAATCCAGTCGAGGATGCTGTTAGTGCACTGATCGCACTCGGTTACAAACCGAACGAGGCGAGCAAAATGGTACGTGCGGTTGCCAGTGAAGATGCGAGTAGCGAAGAGTTGATACGCATGGCGCTGCAGTCGGCAGTGAAGGGTTAGGGCGTGGACGAAGATCGTCTTATTACTGCAGCCGGTCAGTCGGATGAGGAGGCGCTGGAGCGTGCTATTCGCCCCAAGATGCTCGCCGACTATGTCGGACAGCCCGCCGCCTGCGAACAGCTCGATATCTTTATTAATGCGGCACGCCACCGCAACGACGCACTCGATCACACACTGATCTTCGGCCCGCCTGGGCTGGGCAAGACAACACTCTCACATATCATTGCCAACGAGATGGGTGTGAACATGCGTCACACCTCCGGCCCAGTACTGGAACGTCCTGGTGATCTCGCCGCGCTGTTGACCAACCTTGAACCGCACGATGTGCTGTTTGTCGATGAGATCCATCGCCTCAGTCCGGTGGTCGAAGAGGTGCTCTATCCGGCGATGGAGGATTACCAGCTCGATATCATGATTGGTGAAGGCCCAGCGGCACGCTCAATCAAACTCGATCTGCCACCCTTCACCCTGGTCGGTGCAACCACTCGCGCCGGACTGCTGACCTCTCCGTTGCGTGATCGTTTTGGTATCGTGCTGCGACTCGAGTTCTACAACGTAAAAGACCTGACTCATATCGTTACACGTTCGGCCGATATCCTCTCGGTCGATATTGATCAGGGGGGGGCTGGTGAAATCGCACGCCGCTCTCGTGGCACACCGCGTATCGCCAACCGTCTGCTGCGTCGGGTACGTGACTATGCACAGGTGAAGGCAAACGGCCTTATCAATGCTGAGGTCGCCTCCAGTGCGATGGAGATGCTCGGTGTCGATGGTAACGGTTTTGATCAGATGGATCGTCGTCTGCTGCAGACCATGATTGAAAAGTTCGGTGGTGGTCCGGTCGGTGTCGATAACCTGGCGGCGGCGATTGGCGAGGAGCGTGGCACCATCGAGGATGTGTTGGAACCCTTCCTGATCCAGCAGGGCTTTATGATGCGCACCCCGCGCGGTCGTGTGGCAACAGAGAACGCCTATCGCCACTTTGGTCTCAAGCTGCCGAGTCACGTTGCAGCGAGTCTTGATTCAAATCTGTTTGGTGAGTGAACGAAATGGTTGTGGTGAAGTCACAAAAAAGCAGCTGTTTGAAGAATGGGGGAGCAGCCGCGTGAGCACCTTTCACTGGCCGGTGCGGATCTATTACGAAGATACCGACAGCGGTGGCGTGGTCTACTACGCAAACTACCTCAAATTTATGGAGCGGGCGCGCACCGAGTGGCTGCGCAGTCTCGGTTTTGAACAGGATCGGCTGATTGAGGAGCAGGGGATCATCTTTGCCGTTCGCTCTGTCAATGCTGACTACCTCAAGCCAGCTCATTTTAATGATGCACTCGATGTCTCGGCTGAGATCATCGAGCAGGGTAAGGCAAGTTTTAGCTTTGAGCAGATCGTCAGTCGTGATGGCGTGGTGCTCTGTAAGGGAGAGATTAAAATCGCCTGTTTGAAGGCCGATACGATGCGCCCCTGTCCAATACCAAAAATAATGTTAATGGAGATGCAGGATGAACGTTGATCTCTCTTTTACCCACCTGATTCTGGGAGCGAGTCCACTTGTACAGGCTGTGATGCTGCTTCTACTGGTGGTCTCGATTGCATCGTGGAATATGATCTTCCGCAAATGGAGTGCGCTGAAGCAGGCACGACGCGATGCCGATGATTTTGAAGAGCGCTTCTGGTCGGGCGGTGACCTGAGCCAGCTCTACAAACAGATCTCAATGCGCCATCACGATCCCGAGGGGATGGAGCGTATCTTCGAGGCGGGTTTTAGTGAATATGCACGGCTGAGCAAGAAGCCGGGTATCGACCCTGATGCAGTAGTTGAAGGTGCGCAGCGCGCGATGCGGGTGGCTCTGACCCGTGAGGTCGATGAGGTTGAGTCAAATCTTCCCTTCCTCGCCACGGTCGGTTCGACCAGCCCCTATGTCGGTCTGTTCGGTACCGTGTGGGGCATCATGAATGCCTTCCGCGGTTTGGGTAATGTGCAGCAGGCGACGTTGGCGATGGTAGCGCCCGGTATCGCCGAGGCGCTAATCGCCACCGCGATGGGCCTATTTGCCGCGATCCCCGCCGTGCTCGCCTACAACCGCTACTCGCACGATGTTGAACGCCTTGAGGGGCAGTACGACAACTTCCTTGAGGAGTTCTCGACCATTCTGCATCGTCAGGCACACGTGCAATCAGGGACGGTTTAATCCGTGGCTGCCGTGCAGAAGGGACGTAAGCGTCGCCGCCCAATTGCCGAGATCAACGTCGTTCCCTATATCGACGTAATGTTGGTGCTGCTGGTGATCTTTATGATCACCGCACCGCTGCTGACCCAGGGCGTTACCGTTGATCTGCCGCAGGCCGATGCTGAGCCGCTGAAGGCAGAAGATCGTGAGCCGCTAGTGGTGAGTGTTGATGTTGAAGGGCGCTATTTCCTTAATGTCGGCAACAAGGTTGAGAAGCCTATAGAACCAGAAATCCTCAAGGCACAGGTAGCAAAGGTACTCAAGCTACAGCCTAAAACGCCTGTCATGGTTCGCGGTGATAATAGCGTCGATTACGGTCGTGTGGTTGAGGTGATGGCGCTGTTGCAAGAGGCGGGCGCGCCAAGTGTGGGGCTGATGGCCGATCCACGCGGACAGGATAAGTAGCGGAACGCCGATGGCATCACGAGGCGGCAATCGCTTTCTTTCCCTCTTCTACTCGCTGACGATCCACGTCGGGCTGGCGGCGATGCTGGTGATGGGAATGGACTGGTCGAGCGAAAAACCGATCGAGCAGCCCAAGGTCGATATCATCCAGGCGCAGTTTGTCGATGAGACGAAGGTGCAGGCCGAGCTAAAACGGCGTGACGATGTGATCCGAAAAAAGGCTGAGGCGGAGAAGAAGCGCAAGCTGGATGCCAAGCGCAAGGTCGAGGCAGAGAAAAAACGCAAACTCGACGCGAAACGTAAAGCAGTGGCAAAGAAAAAAGCGGATGCCAAACGTAAGGCGGACGCGAAGAAAAAGGCTGATGCCAAACGAAAGGCCGAGCTGAAGAAGAAAGCCGATGCCAAACGCAAGGTGGAAGTAGAGAAAAAACGTAAGCTTGAGGCCAAAAAGAAGGCTGAAGCGGAAGTGAAGCGCAAAGAGGCCGAGGCGGAGAAGCAGCGTAAGGCTGCGGAAGTTGAGAAGCAGAGAGTTGCTGAGCAGGAGCGCCAACGCATTGAAAAGGCGGCTCGCGAGGAGCGTGAGCGTGAAATGCGCGAGGCGCTAGAGGCGGAGCAGCGCGAAGCGGAGGCCGCCCGACAGGTAGCCGCTGCACGGGCGGCTCAGAAGGCGATTACCAGTTACAAAATTCGCATCGCACAGCGTGTGCAGAGCTACTGGTTGAAACCGGGTGGCTGGCGAGCGGGTCTGCAATGTTCGGTGCGGGTGCAGATGATCCCGGGTGGCGAGGTGGTCTCGGTGCAGATTGAACGGAGCTGTGGCAGCGCTATTTTTGATCGCTCGGTAGAGAACGCCGTGCGCAAGGCATCCCCCCTGCCGGTTCCATCCGATCCGGCGATTTTTGACCGAATGCGTGTGATAACCTTCATCTTCAAACCGGAGGAGTAAGTTTGAACAAAATCTTTATTAGAGGCCTGCTAGCCTTGATGGTCTGGCTTGGATCTACTGCCCTACAGGCTGAGGGTCTGACCATCGAAATCACCAAGGGTGCCGAAGGTGCATTACCTATCGCGGTGATTCCATTTGGTATGCAGGGTGTGAACGGTATCGATCCTTCGCAGAATGTCGGCCGTATTGTCGCGGCGGATCTCAGACGCAGTGGACTCTTTAAACCGCTAGCTGAGAAAGATCTGCTCTCTCGTCCGACCGATGGTACTGGAGTCCGCTTTGCTGATTGGCGTCTGCTGGGGGCAGACAACATTGTGGTCGGTCGCATGACCCCCAAGGGCGGCGGTAAGTTTGAGCTGCGCTTTCAGCTCTTCGATGTGACCCAGGAGAAGCAGCTGGCGGGATACAGCTTTCAGGTCTCGCGTACCAATATTCGCCGTGTCGCCCACCACATCAGTGATCTTATCTATGAGAAGCTGATCGGTCATCCGGGTGCATTCTCGACCCATATCGCCTATATCAGTCGCCTCGGCAGCAACGAGAAGCCGACCTTTGTACTACAGGTGGCCGATGCTGATGGTTTTAATCCACAGGTGGTGCTGCGCTCTTCGCAGCCGTTGATGTCACCCGCCTGGTCGCCCGATGCAACGCGTCTTGCCTATGTCACCTTTGAGAAGGGCAAGGCGTCTATCTATATGCAGAACATCCGTAGTGGCAAGCGCGATCTGATCGCATCCTATGCCGGTATTAATGGCGCACCGTCGTTCTCGCCTGATGGTAAACGGATGGCGCTGACCCTTTCAAAGGATGGCAATCCTGAGATCTATGTGGTTGAACTGGGGAGTCGTAAGCTACGTCGACTGACCAACCACAATGCGATTGACACAGAACCGGTATGGTCTCCTGACGGGCGTATGGTAGTCTTTACCTCCGACAGGGGCGGAAGACCCCAGCTCTACAAGGTGGCGGCGCGGGGTGGTAAGGCGCAGCGACTGACCTTTGAGGGCAAATATAACGCCAGAGCAAGCTTCTCCCCGGATGGGCGACGGCTTGCTTTTGTGCATCAGGTTTCAGGTGATAGTCGTTTCCGGATTGCAGTGATGGAGATGGATAGTGGTGAGATTAGAATCCTCACCGACGGCAGCCTGGACGAGTCACCGAGTATTGCGCCTAATGGCAGCATGGTGATCTATGCCGCAACGGAGCGTTATAAGGCGGTGCTCTCTGCGGTCTCCGTGGATGGGCGTGTACAGCAGCGGCTGGCACTGAGTGAGGGTGATGTTCGCGAACCTGCGTGGTCACCGAAGCCGATGCGTTAGCGGTGTGAGAAGAATCCAACAACTTAAAAGTAATTGATGAGGAAGGGGTGGCTGAATGAAGATCTTCAAGAGTGTGGTGCTGTTTGTCTCTATCCTGACACTGACTGCGTGTAGCGGTATGGGTGGCGGTGAGCAGGGTGATGTGGCTGTCGATGATCACAGCACAACGACCGGTGGTGAGGGTGCCGATGGCGCTTCAACTAGTGGCGCGATGGGTGGTGACTACTTTGATGGTCGCATGCTCAATGATCAGAGTGGTGATCCACTGAACCGCTGGGTGATCTACTTCGATTTCGATAGCAGTGCAGTGATGGAAGAGAACAACGCCATGCTGGGCGCACATGCCGCCTACCTGCTGGAGCATCCTGAACTGACCCTGACCCTCGAGGGGCATGCCGATGAGCGTGGTACCCGTGAGTACAACATCGGTCTGGGTGATCGTCGCGCACAGGGCGTTCGTGAGGTCTTGACCCTGCAGGGCGCGCCTGGCCACCAGATCAACACCGTCAGCTACGGTGAAGAACGCCCTGAGGGCTTTGGTCATAGCGAAGAGTCGTGGCGCCTGAATCGTCGCGTGGTACTGGTCTACTCCAACTAAGCGATATGTCGATATTAGATAGAAAGCCTGTTTACGCGCTGCTGCTGGCAGCGGCGTTCTCACAATCTGCGATTGCTGCTCCGGTTGAGCCGGTCACCAACAACGGTCTTGAGGTGCGTATGCAGCGCCTTGAACGTGTGTTGGAGAGTAGCGCGTTATTGAATATGCGTAGTTCGCTCCAGCAATTGCAGAGTGAAGTACAGCAGCTACGTGGTGATCTTGAGCAGCAGAATTTTGAGCTCGAGCGACTCAAGAAGCGTCAACAGGAACTCTATCTTGATATTGATCGTCGGCTTCAGGCCAGACCGACGGCAGTTGCACCAACGCTGCCGACCCCACCAGTAGCACGTCCGGGCATGCCAATGATTGGACCTTCGCTGACACAACCGGCATCACCTTCGGTTGCGCAACCGATGGCTCCAGCGTTGCCTATGACTACACCTCAGCCGGCGTTGAGCACGAATCCCTCAATGGCACTGCAGCCACAGGCGACGGTGCCGAGTCAGGGTGAGCAGATCGCCTATCAGCGCGCCTTTGGTCTACTCAAAGAGGGTAACTATCGACAGGCGATTGGTGCCTTTACCAGTCAGTTGAATGCATTTCCTCGTGGTAACTATGCCGATAACGCACGCTACTGGATGGGTGAGGCATACTACGTGATGCGTGACTTTACCCCTGCATTAGCGGAGTTCAGCAAGGTGCAGAGTGAGTTCCCATCCAGCGCCAAGGTGGCCGATGCAACACTGAAGATCGGTTATATCCGCTACGAGCTGAAGGAGTACGACGAAGCTCGACGTGTGCTTGATTCGGTCAAGAGTCGCTACCCTGGTAGTCGTTCCGCACGCTTGGCTGACAAACGTCTGCAGCAGATGCTCCGTGAAGGGCGCTGAGTTGTCGCGCCTGTAGCAGTTGGTTGGTCGACTATGAGTAGCAATGAGCGCGCGCAACAGCTGCGCATCAGTGAGATATTCTACTCACTTCAGGGTGAATCTCGATCGGTTGGATGGCCAACCGTTTTTATCCGTCTGACGGGGTGTCCACTCCGCTGTAACTACTGTGATACTGAGTACGCCTTTACTGGCGGTGAGTCGATCGCCATTGAATCGATCCTTGAGCAGGTGGCCCAATTCGGTGCACATCATGTCTGTGTGACGGGTGGTGAGCCACTGGCGCAGAAGGGGTGTCTTAAACTTCTTACTGAGCTCTGTGACCTTGGTTATGAGACCTCACTTGAGACCAGTGGTGCACTCGATATCTCCACTGTCGATGAGCGAGTGGTACGAGTGGTCGATGTTAAAACACCCGATTCAGGCGAGTCATCACGCAATCTGCTTGAAAATCTGCAATACCTTACGGCGCGTGATCAGCTCAAGTTCGTCATCTGTAGTCGTGAAGATTATGAGTGGTCACGGTCGATTATTGCGGAACATAAACTCTCGGAACGTTGCGAGATTCTGTTTTCACCCATACATGAAGCACAGGATCCGACCGAACTGGCGGAGTGGATTTTGGAAGATCGGTTGCATGTCAGGTTTCAGCTGCAGTTGCATAAACTGTTGTGGCGAGAGACGCAGGGGCGTTGAGATGGGGGTCGTAGATGACTAGGCGGGCGATTGTGCTGGTTTCAGGCGGTCTCGATTCGGTTACGGTGCTGGCGATTGCTCGAGAGCTTGGCTATGAGTGTTATGCACTCAGCTTCGATTATGGTCAACGCCATGAGGTGGAGCTGGAGTCGGCGCGACGAGTAGCCACTCTTTTTGGCGCGGTGGAGCACCGAGTAATACGTATCGATATGGGTGCTATTGGTGGTTCAGCGCTCACCGATAGCTCAATTGATGTGCCTGAATCACCCACAGAGGGCATACCCGTTACCTATGTACCGGCAAGAAATACCGTTTTTCTCTCCTTTGCGCTCGGTTGGGCCGAGGTGGTCGGGGCGCACGATATCTTTATCGGCGTGAATGCCGTCGACTACTCGGGTTATCCAGACTGTCGGCCAGAATTTATCAAAGCTTTTGAAAGACTTGCGGTTCTTGCAACCAAGGCTGGGGTGGAGGGGGAGCAGTTTCGAGTGCAGGCACCACTGATCGACCTCTCAAAGGCTGATATTATCCGCGAGGGTATAAGGCTCGGTGTGGATTATAGCCAAACCGTCTCCTGCTACTCGGCTGATAGTAGCGGGCGCGCCTGTGGTAAATGTGATTCCTGTCGACTGCGGGCGGTTGGCTTTGCCGAGGCCGGAATCGAGGATCCGACTCACTATCGGGGATAACCCGGATGGAACAGTCGGGTACTATCCGTTAGTCTTGTTCGGCTAGTGACCCCGATCAAGGTGTCGAAAGTTTGTAGATGTTAGGAAAATCGATACGGAGGATGTGCCGGTATGGTGTTTGATTCTTTTAATAGTGGTCTGTCGATCATGCTCTGGCTGACCTTTGCCATCGCTGTCGTGATGGGGGCTGTGGTCAATAAGACCAATTTTTGCACCATGGGTGCGGTTTCCGATATGGTCAATATGGGTGACTGGGGCAGAATGCGCGCCTGGATCCTCGCGATTGCGGTCGCATTGATCGGTATGACTGTGCTGGAATCGCAGGGTATGGTTCGCCCCGACGAGGCTTTTCCTCCTTACCGCAACGGCTCTCTTGCCTGGATTGAGCATCTATTGGGTGGACTGACCTTCGGTGTCGGTATGACGCTCGCTTCGGGATGCGGTAACAAAACACTGATTCGTATCGGCGGTGGTAACCTGAAATCGATAGTCGTTCTGGCGGTGATTGGCGTGATCGCCTATTACATGACCAACCCTTTCCCAGGCAGTGACAACACCCTCTACTCTCTCTTCTTCTATGAATGGACCAACCCGATGGCGGTAAATCTGGGTGCTGGTCAGGACCTCGGCTCACTGGTAGCCGGTGAGAACTCAGCATCTGCACGACTCTGGCTTGGTCTGGGCGTTGCCGCGCTGTTGCTCTTCTTCGTCTTTAAATCATCAGAGTTTCGAGGCGGCTTCGACAATATTCTGGGTGGTGTAGTTGTCGGTATGGCAGTGCTGGCCGGCTGGTATGTCAGTAGCATGGTTCAGCTCGATCTTGATGGATCGGCCTATAACCTGAGTAGTTACTATGCAGAGTGGGATTTCCTGGCGGAATCGGATGAAGGAAAACCAGCAGCTGCAGCTCCACTCAGTCCGCAATCATTTACCTTTATTAATCCGATGGGGCAAAGCTTCGGTCTGGTGAAAGGCGCGTTTAGCGCTTCACTGCTGACCTTTGGTGTGATGGCATTGTTTGGCGTTATCGTTGGCTCCTTTGTCTGGTCACTGGTTAGCAAGAGCCTACGTGTCGAGTGGTTTGTTGGTGTGGGCGATTTCGTTACTCACCTGATCGGTGCGGTGTTGATGGGCTTCGGTGGTGTGCTAGCGATGGGGTGTACCATCGGACAGGGAATCACAGGTGTTTCAACGCTCGCTATTGGCTCGATGATGACGCTTGTCGCGATTATCTATGGCAGCGCGATTACGATGAAGGTACAGCTCTATAAGATGGTCTATGACGACAGTAGCTTCTTCTCAGCTCTCGTCACAGCAATGGCTGATCTACGTCTGCTCCCGAATGGGCTGCGCAAGCACGAGGCGGTATAAATCACGTCTGAATAACGCTTGCGTTTTTCTCAAAGTGAGGTAGCATGTGCGCCTCATTTCGGGCCGTTAGCTCAGTTGGTAGAGCATCGGACTTTTAATCCGCTGGTCCCGCGTTCGAGTCGCGGACGGCCCACCAGTTTATCTAAAGGTAATGGAGAATGGATGCTCCTAATCACCTCGTTTCATAAAATTTCCCGCTGAAAAGCACTCTCTTGTCATAACTCCTTAGCAGAAACACATTCACTACCTATGAGATGCGCCTGGAAGGTTCTTGTATTAAGAGTTAATTCAGATCGATTCCATAGCCATATTTAATTAATCGAGCGGATCATCTTCGTGCAGAGGACTAAGACTGAGGCCCGCATGTGCAGGGTCTTCATCTTCGCTACCTTCGCTAAGATTTATACGCAATCTGAGGTTATTAGGAGAATCTGCATTGCGTAGAGCCTCTTCAAGACTGATTGTTCCGCTTTGTAGTGTTTGAATAGTGCGGAGTCGAAGGTTTGCATGCCAAGGTTTTCAGACTTCTCCATCACCTCTTTGATGCCATGCACATCACCCTTCTTGATCAGATCGCAGACCAGCGGTGTTCCAATCAATATCTCAATAGCTGCACAACGTTTGCCTTCTATTGTTGGAATCAAACGTTGCGAGATAAACGCCTTAAGGTTGAGCGAGAGATCGAGCAGTAGCTGGTTCTTGCGCTCCTCTGGGAAGAAGTTAATGATTCGATCAAGGGCTTGGTTGGCGTTATTGGCATGGAGAGTAGAGAGGCAGAGGTGACCGGTCTCGGCAAATGCGATGGCGTGTTCCATCGTCTCCTGATGGCGAATCTCACCGATTAGTATGACGTCGGGTGCCTGTCGCAGTGTATTGGCAAGAGCGTCTTCATAGCTGTCTGTATCAACGCCGACCTCGCGCTGATTAATCAGTGACTTCTTATGGCTATGAACAAACTCAATTGGATCCTCAATGGTAATGATATGGCCTGCTGAGTTTTCGTTGCGGTGATTAATCAGTGCGGCGAGTGATGTGGATTTTCCGGAGCCTGTTGCACCGACAAACAGTACCAGGCCGCGTTTCTCCATGATGATCGTTTTAAGCGATTCAGGTAGCCCAAGCGATTCAGTCTTGGGGATGTCAACTTTGATGTTACGAATGACCATCGCGGGTGAGTTGCGTTGCATAAAGATATTGACGCGAAATCGGCCAACCCCTGATTCGGAGATTGCCAGGTTCATCTCGGGTTTGTGGTGAAACTCCTGTTGCTGCTCTTCATCCATCAATGAGTTGGCGATCTCCCAGAGCCGATCAGGAGTCATGGTGACGTTGTCGATAGCCTGGAGGCGTCCTTCAAACTTGGCCGCAGGTGGTGCACCGGTGGTGAGGTAGAGGTCGGAACCATCTTTGTGTACGAGTAGTTTTAGATAGTCTACAAATTCCATCGTTGCGGCTCTCTTGTTGTGTTTTTCTACGGGGATCAGGTTGTCGGCCTAGTATGGCATTGATGGTATGAAATGGTAGGTTGCCGCGCAATAGACTAGATAGTGAATTGAATCAAATGGCAGCGTATATAAAAGGACGACCATAGTCTGGGTGGTTGCGCACCTATCGAGGTGACGGCGGGTCTACTTTGGCCGTTTTTTTTCACTCTTTTTCATTTCGGCAAGACTCTCTTTAAATATGATGAGCTTTGATTCGATGCGTGAGAGGAGGTAGTGGTCATTCACGGCGAGCTTCTTCGCCTGTTTTAGCTGTTCAATGGCGCTAATAAGATGTTCATTCAAATAGAGGTACTGCGCCAGCGCTACATGCGCCTCCGCCACTTTGCCCGTCTTTCCCAGGGCCTCAGCGTAGAGTTGGTGGAGCTGCGGCTTGTCATTCTGATGGTTGATCTGATTCTTGAGTAGCGGTACCGCAGTCATACTATTTCCAGTGGTAATCAGGGCGCGACTGTAATCGATAACGAGTGGATAGCTGCCGGGATAGAGTGATTCTGCATCGGAGAGGATGGCAAGTGATCTATCGTAATTGTTTTGCTCCATCTCGGCATTGGCGAGTGCCAGCAGATACTCGAGTCGATCTGGGTCGCTGTTAAGTAATTCTTCGATGATTTGAACAGCCTTCTTTGGTTTCTGGTCTCTTATCAGAGCGATGGCTTGACCATAGGTGAAGGCATCGCGATTCTGGTGCTGTCCCGAGCGAAGTTGGCTTTCGAAATACCGTGTTGCTTTATGTGGGTCGCTCTCGTTAATGGCTTTAAGTCGGGCTCTAATCAATGAGAAAGAGAGACGGTCCGTATATTTGTTTTGTGGATAACGATCAGCGCGGTTTTTAGATTCAGCAATACGAGACTCTGAAATGGGATGTGTCCTTAGATACTCAGGCAGTGCGACACCGTAGTATCGTGCTTCGTGTTGCAGGTGTTTGAAAAAGCTCTCCATCCCATGCGGATCAAATCCTGCGTTAGCCAGTGTTTCCATCCCAATTGCGTCGGCTTCTGATTCGTTGGAACGGGTGAAGTTGATCTGTTGCTGAATGCTACCAGCTGATGCAACAGCAACAGCAGCTTCTCCGAGCTCAGCGCTTTGACTACCGAGCAGTACCGCTGTAAGCAGTGCGATGGCCATTGGTAGTTTCATCTGTCCGGCATTTTCAAACGCGCGAGCCATGTGGCGCTGAGTGACGTGTGCGATCTCATGTGCCATTACTGCGGCGAGCTCGCTCTCATTGGATGATGTTTCGATCAAGCCAGTGTGTATTCCAATATAACCACCGGGTGCCGCAAAGGCGTTGATGGAGGCGTCGTCAACAACAAAAAAAGTAAACGGTTCGCTGGGACGGCTGCTACTGGTTGCTAAGCGAAAGCCAAGTGATGATACGTAGCTATTAATAAGTGGGTCTTCAGCTATCCGCTTTTCCTGGCGGAGTTGTCGGAGGAGGGCTTTACCTAGTTTGTCAGCTTGAGTTGGTGACAGTGTCGATTCAGATGGGTCACCCATATTGGGGAGATTGAGTTCAGTGGCATTTGCCAATTGTGAAAAGGTGGTGAGTAGAAGAATTAGTGAGGCTAGGGCGATTGTGATTGATTTCATTCGGAGTGAGGCCTAGTCGGGTACTGAGGATAGGATAACAGACACAATTGAGACCTGAGAGTTCACTTGTAATGCGATTCCATTGGTTGAGCTTTTATACAGGGTTGAGAGTAGGAATCTGCCACTAAGTAGTCGCTCTCTAGTGCTTCCTTTTACCCCTCTGTTGTGGCATGGTTTTGCGACTGGATAGAGATACACCTGTCCTGCTATGGATAGCTGAAACCCCGCCTGCTTAGGGCCGCCCACGAACGATTCTATACCCAGGATATTTGGAATGGGTCAAGTTGCGTTTGGCTGGCATATATGTCATAAGTACGCGGATTGACTGTTCACCGTAAACCACAACCTAGTTGTGAATCTGTATTTTTAGGAGATAAAGAGATGGCAAATTTCGATCAAGAGTTGGATGCATCAGGTCTGAACTGCCCACTGCCTATTCTGCGTGCCAAGAAAGCACTCGGCGGTATGGGTGCTGGTCAGGTGCTGCGTATCATTGCAACCGACCCGGGTTCAGTTAAGGATTTTGACGCATTCGCTAAGCAGACTGGTAATGAGCTGATGGAGTCTGGCGAGGAAGGCGGCAAGTTCGTGTTTTTGATCAAAAAATCATAATTGCTGCTCTGGAACGACGGCTCTATAACAACGATATACCTTCAGGGGGCATCAAAATATGTCAAAAAAACTCGCCATTATCGCTACTAAGGGAACCCTTGACTGGGCTTACCCTCCTTTTATCCTCGGTTCAACTGCTGCAGCACTCGGTTATGATGTAGAAATTTTCTTCACCTTCTACGGTCTTCGTCTGCTGGAGAAGAATGTAAATCTCAAGGTATCGCCGCTGGGTAATCCTGGTATGCCAATGCCGATGGGAATGGATAAATGGTTCCCTGTGCTGGGTACCGCTATTCCCGGTATGGAAGCGATCATGACCATGATGATGAAGCAGAAGATGAAGGCGAAGGGTGTTGCCAGCATCGAAGAGCTGCGAGAACTCTCTGTTGAGTCTGAGATTAAGTTTGTTGCCTGTCAGATGACCGTTGATCTGTTTGATTTCGATACCAATGACCTAATTGATGGCGTTGAGTATGCCGGTGCGGCTGCATTCTTTGAGTTTGCAGGTGAAGCTGACATCTCTATGTATATCTAAGGTTGTAGAACTCTTCGACTCTCTCCTTTTTTGGGGGTAAGGAGGGCAAAAACCGTGCTCAGTTATCTGGCGCGGTTTTTATGCGCAATATCCCTATATATAGCATGGTTGGTTCCGCGCATTATGATACTGAGATGCACCACTGTGGTGAATTTGATACTTCCTCGCTATTTGCTTGTGTATAGGGGAAAACAGAAAGAAAAGTATTGACTTTCATTTTCTAACTTGCCATTCTGTTGCGCAGCGAATAGAAATGTTGCTAATTAACAACTACTAACTCAAAGAAATTCCTGCCCGGAGGATCCATATAATGAAGCTCAGCATCAAACGCGCGCTAGTCTCAACCGCGATTACCGCTGCATTTGCAGCGCCAATGGCTGCAAATGCCACCAATGGTATGAACCTTGAGGGCTACGGCCCAATCGCAACCGGTATGGGTGGTGCCTCAATGGCCTACGATAACGGTACTGCTGCGGTTATGAATAACCCTGCAACCCTCGGCCTGATGGAAGATGGCGACGGTCGTTTTGATGCCGCTCTCGGTATGCTCGGTCCAGACGTGACTGCAACTGTTGCATCTGCAGCTGACTCAGATGGGACTATGTACTGGATGCCTGCGCTTGGCTATGCCGTTCGTGAAGGTAACCTGACCTACGGTATTGGTGTCTTTTCACAGGGTGGTATGGGTACCGACTACGATACTGATACCTGGCCTGCACAGCCTCCAGTTGCGGGTGGTGGCGGTGCGCCGGCAACTAATGCTGTTAGTGGAAGCGTACAGGAAGTTCGATCTGTGGTTGGTGTTGGCCGTCTGATTCTGCCTGTTGCCTTCAATGTTAACGATCAGCTGACTATTGCGGGTAGTGCTGACCTGGTATGGGCCGGCATGGACATGCGCATGACGATGGGTTGTGCAGATATGAGTGGTATGGTGACTGCGGATACCTACGGTTTCGGTTGTGCCGATCCGTTTGATGCTGTACAGCTCGACTTCTCCGATGATAGCCGCTTCACTGGTGCAGCTAAGGGCTACGGTTTAGCTGGTAAGCTCGGTATTCACTATCAGGCCAACGATGTGCTTGCGGTTGGTGCAACCTTCCACTCCAAGACCTACATGAGTGATCTTGATGCCGGTGTAAATCTCATTACGACGGTGGACTCATGGACACAGGTGATATCACCGTGAAGAATTTCCAGTGGCCATCTACCTTCGCACTCGGCCTCTGTGACCCCAAATGACCAGATTCAGCTGGCGCTGGATGTAAAGCGTATCCGCTGGTCTGAAACTATGAAGAACTTCGAAATGACCTTCTCAAATGCTACTGGTCGAATCGATATGATGATGCCAATGGAGTGGGAAGACCAGACCGTGGTTTCTTTGGGCGGTGCATTTGCAGTTAATGATGCGGTTACTCTGCGTGCCGGTTACAACCGTGGTACCAATCCAATCCCTAGCAGCACCCTTAATTTTCTCTTCCTGCGACCCTGAGCAGCATGTAACGCTGGGTCTGGGCTACGTACTTGAGGACGACTCTGAGATCAACGTTTCATATGCTCGTGCACTGATGCAGACCGATACTTCTGGTAGTGGTGTCAAAATTGATCACGCTCAGAACAACTTCCAGTTCATGTACTCTGCGAAGTTCTAAGAGCTAGCTACAAGCTGTAATAAAGACGGGAGCTTCGGCTCCCGTTTTTTTTGCTTGCATGCCTAGAGTGTTTCTGACATAAAAGCATGACAATAATATTTATGCAGTATCTGTGAGGAGGATGGTAATGATAAAAACAATATTTCGTCTGTTTGTGGTTGGAATAATTGCGTTAGGCTTGGTTAATCCAGCGACTGCAGCAAAGAAGCCACGTTATAAACCCTATGTTCTGGCTTCTGTTTCTAGTGGTGATATGGCTGCCAAGGTCAATGAAGTACGTAACAAACTGAAGGGTGGCGGTTTTGATCTGGTTGGTGAGTATGTGCCATACGATAATGCCCACGTTTTTGTCATCACTAATAAGGCCATAATTAAAGCGGCATCAAAGGCGAAGGGTGGTGCCTATGCGGCTGGGCAACGTGTCTCTGTTACCAAAGATGGCGGCAAGATTCAGGTTGCCTTCTTCAATCCTACCTACATGGCATATGCCTACCGGATGTCAGATGACCTTCAAAATACCTATAAGCAGTTGGCAAAGCTGCTGGGTAAGAAAGAGGAGTTTGGCTCCAAGCGCGGTCTTAAGAAGAGAAAATTGAAGAAGTATCACTACACCTTTGGTATGGAGTATTTTGATGAACCCTACGAGCTTGTAAGCTATGGTTCACAAGCAGAGGCGGTACGTGCGGTTGAAGCGGGTCTTGCGGCCAAAAAGGCAGGTGTTGTAAAGATTGGTCGAATCGATATCGATGGCAGTGGCCAGACGTTATTTGCCGTTGGTTTGCAGGCGGGCACCGATAATTCCGATGCAGATGACAAGTCAATCATGGGTGTTATCGATTTTGGTAAGCTCAAGCATACTGCGATGCTTCCCTATGAGATTCTGGTCAAAGATGGTGATGTCTACGCACTGCATGGTCGTTTCCGTATTGCCATGGCGTTCCCGGATCTCAGCATGATGGGAGACAAGAGCTTTATGAATATCATGGCTTCACCGAATGCGATTGGCGCTGCTTTTGCCACAGTTAGTGGTGGTGATCCGAGTAAATATAAGAAATAGAAGTTGAGATCTATAAAAAGCCCTGTCATTCGCTGACCGCCATGGAGAGCGAAGTGAGGGCGGTTAGTCCCGATAGTCGACGCCGTCTGCCTATTCGTAGTTGAGAGCGCGAGCGAACGACGGAGAAGATGCAGCAGCGGCTTTATGTCGGCGTAGAGTCACTGAGGGAGTTGTGTAGAGCCGCGAAGAGGTGATTACGCAACGTACGCAGGACGTCGGGGCGCCGCAGGCATAAACGGTCGCGTTAAGTTTTTGCTGTTTGCTTGGGCTTGGATGCCCAAAACAAACTTTCGCAAAATAGCGACTCCGGACGGGCTTTTTGTTTATGGCAGCATAAGGGGGTTTAATTATTAGGGGTCCGCCATTATATTAATTCTAACTAATGTTGCTGGGCATTTTGTTATTGCCGTAACTAATGAATTGAGGGTCGATAATGATTGTTATACGATTTGTAATGGTACTCTGTCTGTCTGCGTTTAGCTCTCTCCATGCTGCTACCGTTGATCTACAGCGAATCATGGTTGATAAGGTGCCGGTGGAGGATGTGAGGCTGCTAGATGGGCTCGTTGAGGCTGTGAATCGATCAACTGTCTCTTCCCAGGCAAGTGGACGAATCGAGTCGATCTATTTTGATATTGATGACTACGTTAAGCGTGGTGATGTTTTATTAAAAATTCGGGACACCACGCAACGTGCTGCAATGAATTCAGCTGAGGCCGTATTTCAAGAGACTCAGGCGCGTCTTGATGGGGCGCATAGTGAGTATGATCGGACAAAAGAGATCTATGCTAAGAAGCTGGTGGCCAAATCTAAGCTAGATCAGGCGGAAGCAGCGTTTAAATCGGCAACAGCTCGTAGGGGGGCTGCAAAAGCGGGTGTTGAGGAAGCACAAGAGGCATTAGCTCAAACTACGGTCAAGGCGCCCTATAGTGGAATTGTGACCGAGCGCCATGTTGAGATTGGTGAGATGGCATCAATTGGCACGCATCTGATGAGCGGTCTCTCCCTAGAGGCGTTACGAATAACGGTCGAGGTGCCACAGTCGCTGATGCCGACTGTTCGTTCGGGTGCCAAAATGCAGGGGGTCCTCCCAGATGGTCGTCTGCTAGAGTCGAAGCACGTAACACTCTTCCCAATTGCCAATAGTACGAGTCACGCATTCAAGATGCGTTTGGCCCTTCCTGAAGGTCAGCATGATCTCTATCCAGGCATGTTTATCAAGGTGTCAGTCTCCGTTGGCAGTAGTGAGAAGATTGTGATTCCACTAGAGAGTGTGGCCTATCGAAGTGAGGTTACGGGTGTCTATGTGGTTGATACCAATGGGCGAGTTTCTCTCCGACACATTCGACTTGGACAAAGGCAGTCGGAAGCCAGGGTCGAAGTGCTCTCTGGTCTGCGTTCAGGCGAGAGTATCGCGCTAGATCCAGTCCGTGCGGGTGTGGTGCTGAAGCAGCAGGGTAGGGATGGGAAATGAGTGAAAGACTCGGTATCTCTGGCTCTATAGCAAAAAAATTCCTGGTCTCCGAAATCACACCATTACTCGCGCTGGTGGGACTTCTACTGGGTATTTTTGCAGTGGCGATAACACCTCGTGAAGAGGAGCCTCAGATCAATGTCACCTTTGCCAATGTCTTTATTCCATACCCAGGTGCTACGGCTGCCGAGGTAGAGCACCTTGTCTCCGCCCCTGCCGAGCAGGTGCTTTCAGAAATTAAAGGTATCAAACATGTCTACTCGGTCTCACGTCCGGGCATGGCGGTGCTTACCATCCAGTTCAAGGTGGGCGAGGATCGTACCCAGGCGATTGTAAGGCTCTATAACAAGATCTACTCCAACAGTGACTGGTTACCCTCCAATCTTGGGGTTGGGCAACCGATCATTAAACCCAAGGGTATTGATGATGTCCCCATCGTTTCGCTAACCCTCTGGTCTGAGAGTGAACAGACAGGTGGAGCAGAGCTTCAGCAGGTGGCGCACGCCATTGAGGCTGAGTTGAAACGCGTTCCAGGGACGCGTGATATCTACACCGTTGGTGGCCCCGACCGAGTTGTCCATCTACAGCTCGATGTTCAGAAGCTGGCAGGCTACGGTGTGGTTGTTGAAGATCTACAGCAGGCACTGGTGAGTGGCAACCGCTCCCAGGCAGCTGGTGTGATGGTTTCCAGTAATGAAGAGATTGTTGTTCAGGCGGGAACCTTTCTCAGTAGTGCAGAAGAGATTGGTGCGTTGGTGGTTGCCATGCATGATGGTGCGCCGATCTACCTGAATGATGTTGCTGAGATCAGCTTTGGATCGGATCAACCTGAACGTTATGTCTGGTTTGGTACTGGACCCGCAGCCGATGAAAAGGGGATTGAGGCGCGTGGTGAGTTCCCCGCTGTAACTGTTGCGATTGCCAAACAACCCGGTAGCAATGCGGTCGATATTGCAGATCAGGTCATCGAACGCTTTGAGCAGTTGAAGGGGGTTTTTGTCCCTGAAGGTGTTAATGCAACAGTCACCCGAAACTATGGTGCCACTGCCGATGATAAGGCGCAGACGTTGATCGGAAAACTGATCTTTGCAACCGGTTTTGTTGTGTTGCTGGTGTTGGTAGCGCTCGGACGCAGAGAAGCATTTATTGTTGGAACCGCGGTAGTTATTACTCTCGCGATCACGCTCTTCGCCTCCTGGGCGTGGGGCTTTACCCTCAATAGAGTTTCACTGTTTGCACTGATCTTCTCCATCGGCATCCTGGTCGATGATGCCATCGTCGTGGTAGAGAATATTCATCGTCACATGCAGTTAGGGAAACGCAATCTGCTTGAGTCGATTCCTCTGGCGGTTGATGAGGTGGGTGGTCCAACTATTTTGGCGACCTTTACCGTCATCGCGGCGTTATTACCGATGGCGTTCGTCTCGGGATTGATGGGTCCCTATATGAGTCCGATTCCGATCAATGCCAGTATCGGCATGGTGATCTCACTTGCCGTCGCTTTCGTTGTCACCCCCTGGCTCTCAAATAAGGTGTTGGCTAATCACCATGTGGGTAATTCCGGCGATGAGAGTGATGCAGCTCTGCAGCGGTTCTTCCAGAGAGTAATGGGGCCTTTTCTTAATGCGGAGCAAGGGCGTAGTAAACGGCGCTTACTGACGTTGCTTATTGTGGTGGCCATTGCCGGGTCGGTGGGGCTGGCGGGTGTGAAGCTTGTGGTGTTGAAGATGCTGCCTTTTGATAACAAATCTGAGTTCCAGGTTGTGGTCGATATGCCGGAGGGTACGACAGTGGAGGAGACGGCGGCGGTACTCGGCGAGCTTGGGCGTCAAATCGCCACGGTCCCTGAAGTCAGTGACTATCAGGTATACGTCGGTACGGCCTCACCAATCGATTTCAATGGTTTGATCAGGCAGTACTATCTTCGCAGTGGCGCTAACGTTGGTGACATCCAGGTCAATCTGGTCGATAAGTCGAAGCGTGATCGAAAGAGTCATGCAATTGCACGTGGTGTGCGTGAAGCGCTACAAACAATCGGCCAACGTTATAGTGCCAATGTGAAGGTGGTCGAGGTTCCACCAGGACCACCAGTACAATCGCCACTGGTAGCAGAAGTCTACGGTCTCGATTACCAGGGACAGATTGCGGTGGCAAAGCAGGTGCGCGGCGTGATCGAGTCGACGGCAGATATTGTCGATGTGGATGATAGTGTTGAGACAGAGGCGCCGCGGTTGGTAGTTAGTGTCGATCGTCAAAAGGCCGCCCATTTGGGTGTGTCACAACAGGCGGTTTCTGATCTGCTTACCACAGCGCTCAGTGGCAGTGATGTAGGTTACCTACATGGCCCTCACGTAAAATACGCGATACCGATCCGCGTCGAGGCAACTGTGGCCGATAAGGCAGATATTGAAACGCTGCTCGGTCTAAAGGTCAGGCGTCAAAATGGTGAGATGCTACCGCTCTCTGAAATCGTCTCGGTGCAGCGTACTTCGCGTGAAAATGCGATCTACCATAAGGATCTGTTGCCGGTTGTGATGGTAACGGCCGATATGGCGGGTGATCTCGATAGCCCGCTCTACGGTATGTTCGATGCAATGGGTTCACTGGCTAAAGCTGAGCTTGACCAGGGAGGCCTTGAACAGTTTCTGATCAACCAGCCGGCCAACCCCTACGCTTACAGTATCAAGTGGGATGGCGAGTGGCAGGTGACCTACGAGACCTTCCGCGATATGGGTATCGCCTACTCAATTGGGTTGATCCTGATCTACCTTCTGGTGGTGGCCCAGTTCCGCTCCTATCTAGTGCCGCTGATCATCATGGCGCCAATTCCACTGACGATCATTGGTGTGATGCCAGGGCATGCGTTGTTAGGTGCTCAATTCACCGCCACCTCGATGATCGGCATGATTGCACTGGCGGGTATCATTGTTCGCAATTCGATCCTGCTGGTGGATTTTGTTAATGATCAGGTGGCTGGTGGTAGCTCACTGCAGCAGGCGGTGATCCTTGCTGCCAGTGTGCGTGCCAAACCGATCATTCTGACCGGGTTGGCTGCAATGCTGGGGGCGTTTTTTATCCTCGACGATCCCATTTTCAGTGGTCTGGCGATCTCTCTGATCTTCGGTATCTTTGTATCTACCTTGTTGACGTTGTTGGTTATTCCTGTGATGTACTACGCGTTGATGTATAAGCGTCTGGATCAGCAATAAATTTCTGTGATGGGGTATTAATATTTTTTGTGTTCCTATCAGTAATTGATTAAAATTGGCGCCCTGTTCGGAGAGGTGCTCCGGAAGATAGTCCCTCTATCCGGAGGGTTCTGAATGGAAACAAATACTTGGTGGTAATGCGGGTTTATGGCTGATCGTAGATTACAGGTCTTTCACACAGTGGCGCGGCTGCTCAGTTTTACTAAGGCGGCCGAAACGCTGCATATGACGCAGCCTGCGGTTACCTTCCAGGTTCGCCAGCTCGAAGAGCACTTCAATACCCGTCTTTTTGATCGTACCCACAACCGTATCAGTCTTACCGAGGCGGGTAAGCGGGTCTTTAAGTTTGCCGATAAGATCTTCGAGCACTACAACGAGATGGAGAATGCCGTCCGTGAGGTGACCGGTGAGGTCAGCGGCGCGTTAACGCTTGGTGCCAGTACCACCATTGCTGAATATATGCTTCCAGCGCTGCTCGGCAAGTTCAAAGAGAAGTACAACGACGTCAATATCCATCTCAAGGTGGCCAATAGTGAAGGCATCGTCTCGATGGTCGAGAACAATGTTATCGACCTGGGTGTGGTTGAGGCGCCGGTCTCGAATAAAAACCTGGTGGTCGAGGTGTGCCGAAACGATCAGCTGGTATTGGCAGTCTCCCCCAAACATCCGCTGGCGGAGGAGGAGAGCGTTACCATCGATCAAGTGATGGAGTACCCCTACATCTGTCGTGAAGAGGGTTCAGGCACCCGTGAAGTTATCGCTGATTTCATCAGCTCATCGGGTCGCCCTTCAAACTGCCTCAATATCTCGATGGAGCTTGGTAGTCCAGAGGCGGTTAAAGGGGCTATTGAAGCGGGTATGGGTATCTCGATTATCTCACTCTCTACCATGCTCAAGGAGCTTGAGCTGGGTACGCTGGTTGCGGTTCGACTTGAGCCGGCACTAGAGCGCCCCTTCTCATTTGTGCGTCAGAAACAGAAGTTCCGCCATCGTGCGATGGAGGAGCTGCTGGAGTTTGCTCGTGAATACTGCGAAGAGCATCGCAGCGATCCTGTTTGAACGCGGGCATAGATGGAATGGGTAAGAAAAAAGCAGAGAAACGCCTGAGCGAGATCGTTAAAGCACTGCCTGAAAACCATCTTGCCACACTGCTTGAATTTGCTGAGTACATGTTTCAACGCCACGGAGTTGAAGTTAAACCTGAGGTGGTGATGGAGCCGGTCTCGATTCCACGTCCAGAGGAGGAGAGCGTGATCGCAGCGATCAAGCGCCTCTCGGCAACCTACCCAATGGTCGATAAGGCAGAGATGCTCAATAAAACCTCATCACTAGTGATGCAGCATATGTTGCAGGGCCGAGATGCCGTTGAGGTGATCGATGAGATCGAACAGGTTTTTGAAGAGCACTACCAGCTACTTCTCAATGCAACAGAAGATGACGACTGATGCAGATCGTTAGCGACTGGTTTAAACGCTACCTCTCCGATCCGCAGGTCGTTATTTTGGCGATCCTGCTGATTGGCGGTTTCACTGTCATCCTCTTTTTTGGCAATATGCTGGCACCGGTGATTGCCAGTCTTGTAATCGCCTATCTGCTTGAGGGGGTAGTGCGCCAGCTGCAGCGTGTCGGTGTGCCGCGCTTTGCCGCAGTACTAGTTGTCTTTGTCGCCTTTCTGGCCTTCCTGCTATTTGTACTGTTTGGTCTGCTGCCACTGCTCTCCAGGCAGGTAACGCAGTTGATTCAGCAGCTACCAAACATGATTGCACAGGGACAGGAGCTGCTAATGCAGCTGCCGCAACGATATCCCAACATCGTCAGTGAGCAACAGGCGGTAGAAGTGGTCGATGCACTGCGGTCTGAGTTGGCAAGCTGGGGGCAGGGGATACTCTCTTATTCGATCGCCTCGGTGGTCGGTGTGATAACGCTGCTGGTCTATCTTGTCCTGATGCCGCTACTGGTCTTCTTCTTCCTCAAAGACAAGGTGCGCCTCTGCAGCTGGTTCCGTAGCTATATGCCCGATGACCTCGATCTTGCTGCACGTGTCTGGAGCGATGTCGATATCCAGATCGGTAACTATGTACGAGGCAAGTTCTTCGAGATCATGATCGTCTGGGTTGTTAGCTATGTGACCTTTACCTTTATGGGGCTGCAGTTCGCGATTCTGCTCGGAATGGTCGTCGGCCTATCGGTGATTATTCCCTACATCGGTGCAACGGTGGTGACGCTACCTGTCGCAGTCATTGCCTACTTCCAATGGGGTTACGGGGCTGACTTCGGTTATCTGCTACTCGCCTACGCTGTGATCCAGGCGCTTGATGGTAACGTGCTGGTGCCGCTGCTCTTCTCCGAGGTGGTCAATCTTCACCCAGTGGCGATTATCGTTGCGGTGCTGATCTTTGGTGGGTTGTGGGGTTTCTGGGGTGTCTTCTTTGCGATCCCGCTGGCAACCCTGGTGCAGGCGGTGCTGAGTGCCTGGCCCAGAGATGAGCACAAGCAGCCGGAACCGGCTGCTGCGATACCCGAATAATCTTGTTACAGCACCTCTGAAGCGAAATCGGCCAGCCGCGAGCGCTCGCCGCGCTGCAGAATGATATGGCCGCTATGCTCCCACTCCCTGAAGTGATCGACCACGTAGGTCAGGCCTGAACTGGTCTCGGTCAGGTAGGGGGTATCGATCTGAGCAATGTTACCCAAACAGACCACCTTGGTACCGGGACCGGCACGGGTGATCAAGGTCTTCATCTGTTTTGAGGTGAGGTTTTGTGCCTCATCAAGAATGATGTATTTGTTGAGGAAAGTACGACCACGCATAAAGTTGAGGGAGCGAATCTTGATGCGCTTGTTGAGCAGCTCCTGAGTCGCCGCTCGCTCCCATTCAGTGTTGTGTTCCGACTGGGTCAGTACCTCTAGGTTATCCATCAGCGCACCCATCCACGGGGTCATCTTCTCCTCCTCGGTGCCGGGCAGAAAACCGATATCCTCACCGACCGGTACAGTGACACGGGTCATGATGATCTCGGCGTAGCGATTATCGTCGAGTACCTGAGCCAGTCCGGCCGCCAGAGTCAGAAGAGTCTTACCGGTACCCGCCTGACCGAGTAGGGTGACGAAGTCGATCTCGGGGTCCATTAGAAGGTTAAGGGCATAGTTCTGCTCACGGTTGCGTGCACTGATGCTCCAGACACTCTTCTTCTCACTGCGAAAGTCGTGCACTGTTTCGATGATGGCATGATCATCCTCAACACGACTTACTATCGCCTCGAAATGGTCTTCGCTGCTGGAATAGAGGAACTGATTGGCGTACCAGTCTGCGGTAGCTGGGCCGCTAATGCGGTAGAAGGTGCGCCCCTCTTCCTGCCACGACTCCATATCCTTGCTGTGGGTCTCCCAGAAGTCTTCGGCCAGTTCTTCGAAACCGCTGTAGAGCAGATTGACGTCGTCGAGTACCTGGTCGTTACGGTAGTCCTCGGCGTGAATACCAAGCACTGCCGCCTTGATGCGCATATTGGTATCTTTCGATACCAGCGTTACCTTGTGGTGCTGTCCCATCGCCAGGGCGGTATGCAGAATGCCGTTATCGGGTTTGTTGCCGGGAAGTGATTCGGGTAGATCGGCCTCCAGTGTTTTGGTCTGAAAGAAGAGGCGACCAGTGGGGGCGGTCTTTCCGCTGGCGAAATTGCTGGCACTGAGTGATAACCCCTCATTGATGTCGCAGTCGCCACTACAGCTCATCAACTCATCCATAAAACGACTCGTCTGGCGGGCGTTGCGTGCTACCTCCGAGTGGCCCTTTTTATTGTTGTCGAGCTCCTCAAGAACAAGCATCGGCAGGTAGATATCGTGTTCCTGGAAACGGAACAGCGCGGCGGGGTCGTGCATCAGAACATTGGTGTCGAGAATATAGAGCTGCTTTCCATCAACTACCGTATCGTTATTCAAACCAGTTCCACCCTGTTGTGAGTTTTGTTAAAGCGCTTTTACTGCCTCCAGCACCTCTTCGACGTGGCCAGCTACCTTCACCTTGCGCCACTCCTGCTTGAGTACACCCTTGTCGTTGATCAAAAAAGTGCTGCGCTCAATACCCATCACCTTTTTGCCATACATATTTTTCTCCTTGATCACGTCAAAGAGGTTACATAGCGTCTCTTCTTTGTCTGAGAGCAGCTCGAAGGGGAACGACTGCTTTGCCTTAAAGTTCTCGTGCGCCTTCACTCCATCACGTGAGACGCCGAGGATTACTGTGTTCAGCGCAGTGAACTGATCGTGCAGATCACGAAATGCCTGACCCTCCTTGGTACAGCCGGGGGTACTGTCTTTGGGATAGAAGTAGAGTACGACAACCTTACCCTTGAGTCCGGAGAGTGAGATCTCCTGATCACCGGTCGCAGGGAGTTTAAATGCGGGTACCTTTTTTCCAATAGTTGCACTGCTCATGCAGACTCCAGTATCGATTGTTATCTGTAGTTATAGACTTATATCTTCAGCGGTTCGATGACCGCGTCCAGATTCTGCCCTTCGCAGAACTCCAGGAATTGATCGCGCAGGGTGGCGATGTGCGTCTCCACCGGTACGTTGACGGTCATATGTAGTGAGAACATCGGAGTGCCGGTGTGCGCTGCTGCGTAGCTGGAGGTGTTGAGTTCCTGGATGTTGATGCTGCGGGCAGAGAAGAAATTGGCCAGATGGTGGACGATACCGGGTTGATCGATGGAGATAACCTCGACCATATAGGAGAGTGAAGGTGAGCTATTGCCCTGATGGTCGGTCCGTTTCTGGGTGATGGTCAGTTCCAGCTCTTGCCCTAGTTTGGGTAGCTGCTGCTCGACCTTGGAGATAGTGTTCCAGTTGCCGCTGATGAGTAAGATGATGGCAAATTCACCGCCAAGTACCGTCATACGGCTGTCAGCGACGTTGCATCCATTTTCCAGTACGGCTTGAGAGAGTCTGTCGACGATGCCTGGGCGGTCTGCGCCCAGTGCTGAGATAACCAGATGGTCCATAGGCTTGGTAGGGCTCCGATTGGTCAAGTTGTTCGGCAGTGTACCGCGATCAAAGAGAGCTGCACAGAGCCCTTTTTACTCCCGTTAACGACGCCTCTGGCAGCTTGTCATCGGCACCGTCCACAAGTACCATGCGGGATTGTTTTGTGTGGAGAGCCTCCATGTTCCACGGCAGTATGGTCGCGCTGGTGACCCCGATGCAGCACGACGGCAGTCTCGATTACGAGGCACTTGATCGGCTGATTGAATTCCATATTGAGCAGGGCACAGATGCCATCGTAACGGTGGGCACGACCGGTGAGTCGGCCACGCTGGATGAGCGTGAGCACTGTGAAGTCATTCGTCACGTGGTTGAGCGGGTTAAGGGGCGTATTCCGGTGATCGCCGGTACCGGTGCCAACTCGACCCGTGAGGCGATCGAGCTGACCCGCTGTGCGATGCAGGCCGGAGCCGACGCCTGTCTGTTGGTGACCCCCTACTACAATAAACCGACCCAGGAGGGGCTCTACCTCCACCACAAGGCGGTTGCTGAGGCGGTACCTGTTCCACAGATTCTCTATAACGTGCCGGGCCGAACTGCCTGTGACATGCTGCCTGAGACGGTCGAACGCCTCTCTCACATCCCCAACATCGTCGGCATGAAAGAGGCGACCGGTGATCTGGATCGCCTGGCTGAACTGTTAGAGCGGTGTGGCGATCGGCTCGATTTCTACAGCGGTGATGATCCCACCGGCATGGAATTCATGTTGCGGGGTGGTAAGGGTGTGATCTCAGTGACCAACAATGTTGCGCCTAAGCTGATGCACGAGATGTGCGTTGCGGCCCTGGCAGGGAACAAAGAGGCCGCCGCCGAGGTCAATAACAAACTGGACGGCCTGCATAACAAGCTCTTCCTTGAGGCAAATCCGATCCCGGTTAAGTGGGCGGTGAGCCAGATGGGTTTGATACCGGATGGAATCCGACTGCCGCTGACCCCGTTTGATGCGCAGTACCACGAAGAGCTACGTGCAGCGATGGCACAGGCCGAAGTTAACTAGTTAGAAATACAACAAGTAGAACCATTAATGAATATTGCACGTTATCGTTTCGACACCAAGACCATTTCTCTCCTGATGCTTGCCGCTCTGCTCCCTGCATGCGGCACGGTTGACAAGGTTCTGCCCGATCGCTCGGCCGACTATAAAAAGAGCGATTCAATCCCAGAGCTGGAGGTACCACCCGATCTGACCAAGTCGAATATCGATGACATGATGGTGGTGCCCGAGATCAATCCAGAGCCAACTGCAACCTACTCCGACTATAGCGGTGAGCGTGCTGTTGGTAGCCCCGCCGTGCGTCAGGCTGTTCTACCGGACCAGAGCAACATGCGTATTGAGCGTGATGGTGACAAACGTTGGCTGGTAGTTAGCGGTGAAGCGGAGCTGGTGTGGGAGAAGGCCCGTGAATTTTGGATGGAGAGTGGTTTCCTGATAAAACGTGAAGATCCGGCCATCGGCGTTATGGAGACCGACTGGGCGGAGAACCGAGCCGATATCCCCGATGGCCCGATCCGTTCGGTCATTGGTAAGGTGTTTGATGGCGGATACTCGTCTGCAACCCGTGATAAATTCCGCGTTCGTCTTGAGCGTGGTATGCGTCCTAACACCACCGAGCTCTATTTGACTCATCGTGGTGTTGAAGAGACAGCCAAGGGTGATCAATTCGTTTGGCAGCCGCGTCCGGCCGATCCTGAGCTGGAGGCGGAGATGTTACGTCGCCTGATGGTTCACTTCGGTGTCGAGGAGCAGCAGGCCCGTAAGCAGATAGGAAGCGCGGCGGCGGATCGCGCAGCTCGCGCAGAGCTGGTTGAAGAGCAGAATGGTGTTGCGGTACTCAGACTGAAGGATGAGTTCTCACGGGCATGGCGCACCACCGGTGTCGCGCTGGACCGTGTCGGTTTCACCGTCGAGGATCGAAATCGCGCTGATGGTATCTACTTCGTACGTTATAACGATCCACTGCGTGAGCAGAAGGAGAAGGGCTGGTTCTCTGGACTCACCTTCTGGCGTGATGATGAGCTGCATGAGGGGCGTTATCAGATCTCACTCAAGGGTGAGGGCGATGAGACCCGTGTGACAGTAGAGAATGAGCAGGGCGAGTCAGAGGTTTCGAAGACCGCGCTACGTATTCTGACACTGCTCGAGAAGCAGCTACGCTAAGTCGCTGTTCCCACATAATAACTATTCGTTAGCCTCGATTCTTGTAGGAGTATCCGTAGCGTGAGTAAGCGCAAAATGGACAGCCGTGAGCTGGGACTGGTGCTGGGCCAGCAGCTGCTGGGTGTCGATGACCTCCACTATGGTCTCTGGGAAGATGATATCGAGCGAAAGCTTGCCAATCTTCCGATTGCTCAGCAGCGTTATACCGAGATGTTGGCCGCTACACTGCCTGCGGTTGCTGAGGGTGTCAGGCTGCTTGATGTCGGCTGCGGTACAGGTCATATCCTCGAGCAGTTACTCGAACGTGGTTACAGCGTCGATGCTGTCAGTCCGGCCCCCGAGCTGAGTCGCCAGGTGGGGGAGCGTCTAGAGCGTTTCCCCGACAACGACACCCGTCTCTTCCAGTGCCGATTTGAGGATCTGCCCGTGGAGGAGGTTGCAGGGCAGTACGATGCGATCTTTTTCAGTGAGAGTTTTCAATACATCGACACCGAAACAGCACTAACCCACGCGCAGCAGCTGCTCAAACCGGGTGGTTCGATCACTATTTGTGACTTCTTCAAGACCGACAAGAGTGGTGACGGTGGTCCTGCCGATCAGATCATTGGGGGAGGGCATCGACTGGAGCGTTTCTATCTACAGGTTGAAGCGGCGCCCTTTGAGACTGAGCGTGACGAGGATATTACCTCGCTAGTCAGCCCCAATATGGATGTGCTTAACGACTTTTTGATGAATACCATCAAACCAGCCGGTCTGACCCTGGGTGAGTATCTGCAGGGGCGTTACCCCAAGACCGGCTGGCTGGCAAAACGATTGATGGGCAAAAAGTTCGCCAAACTGGGACGTAAATACTTCTCTGGTAAGCGCACTGGCGAGACCTTCGAGCGCTACAAGAACTACCGTCTACTGGTGTTGCGTCTGCAGAGCAGCTAGGCCCGCACTCCGCTGGTCGGGCAGCGGAACTTAACGTATCATTCTTCCCCTTTCTCAACGCCTTTTTTTACTCGGGAAAGTGACATGCTTCAGTTCCGTGGCTCGCCAGCCCTCTCCGACTTCAGAATAACCAAGATTCTTCAGCAACTGCAGGAGAGTGCACCCGCCGTCACCCAGCTCTACGCTGAGTACATCCACTTTGCCGAGGTCGAACAGGCACTCGATGAGGCGGCGATGGCCACCCTGGAACGGGTGCTCACCTATGGACCGGATCATCCCGAGTCGGCTCCCGATGGGCAGTTACTTCTGGTCGTGCCGCGTCCCGGTACTATCTCTCCCTGGTCGACCAAGGCGACCGATATCGCTCACAATTGCGGTCTGGCGCAGGTTCAACGCCTCGAGCGCGGTATTGCCTACTACCCGAGCAAGGCTGATGGCACTCCATTGAGCGAGTCGGAGCAGACCGCCGTTGCGGCAGTCATCCATGATCGTATGACCGAGAGTGTCTTTACTGCCATGCAGGAGGCCGATGGACTCTTTATCCACGCCGAGCCGCAGCCATTGATGAGCGTTGATCTGCTCGGTGGTGGGCGTGAGGCGTTGGTGATTGCCAATGGTGAGTTGGGATTGGCGCTGGCCGATGATGAAATCGACTACCTGGTCGATAACTTTATCGCCATGGGGCGCAATCCCTCTGATGTCGAATTGATGATGTTTGCTCAGGCCAACTCGGAGCACTGTCGTCACAAGATCTTCAATGCCGACTGGATTATCGATGGAGAGACGCAGACCCAGTCGCTCTTTGGCATGATCCGCAACACCTATAACAACAGCCCTGAAGGCGTGCTCTCCGCCTACAAGGATAACTCCTCGGTCATTGAAGGCTCCACTGCTGGGCGTTTCCACCCCCAGTCTGGCTCATCGCTCTACAGTTATCACGAAGCACCGATCCATATTCTGATGAAGGTGGAGACCCATAACCACCCAACCGCGATTTCACCTCACCCAGGTGCGGCAACCGGTTCCGGTGGTGAGATTCGTGACGAGGGTGCCACCGGTCGTGGTTCCAAGCCGAAGGCGGGTCTGGCCGGCTTCTCGGTTTCCAATCTGCGTCTTCCAGGTGCTGAACAGCCGTGGGAGAGCGACTACGGCAAGCCCGACCGGATCGTATCGGCGCTCGATATTATGCTCGAAGGCCCGATCGGTGCCGCTTCATTCAACAACGAGTTTGGTCGCCCAGCCATCAACGGTTACTTCCGAACCTTTGAGGAGCTAGTGCCGGGACCGGCGGGTGAAGAGGTGCGTGGTTACCACAAGCCGATCATGCTGGCGGGTGGTCTCGGTAACATCCGTGCCGACCACGTCGAAAAGGATAATATCCCACCCGGTTCGCAGCTGATTGTACTTGGCGGGCCGGCGATGCTGATCGGTCTCGGTGGTGGTGCCGCCTCTAGTATGGCCTCTGGCCAGAGCAGCGAAGATCTCGATTTCGCCTCGGTACAGCGTAGCAATCCCGAGATGGAACGCCGCTGTCAGGAGGTGATTGATCGCTGCTGGCAGCTGGGTGAGGACAACCCTGTGGTCTCGATTCACGATGTCGGTGCTGGCGGTCTCTCCAATGCAATGCCGGAGCTGGTCGACGATTCAGGACGTGGTGCACGCTTTGAGCTGCGCACTATTCCCAATGATGATCCCGGCATGTCGCCGAAGGAGATCTGGAGTAATGAGGCACAGGAACGTTATGTGCTTGCCATTGCTCCCGAATCGCTCGATCTCTTCACCGAGCTGTGTGAGCGCGAACGTTGCCCCTTTGCCGTAATCGGAGAGGCGACCGAGGATCGTCAGCTGATTCTCGGTGATGCTCATTTCGATAACACACCGATCGATATGCCGCTTGAGGTGCTACTGGGCAAGCCGCCCAAGATGCTGCGCGATGTACACCACCGGCCGTTCCATAAACGCGATTTAGAGACGGCTAAGGTCGATCCTAAAGATGCCGCCTATCGACTGATGCGCCTGCCAACCATCGCAGACAAGCGCTTCCTGATTACCATTGGCGACCGTACCGTGACCGGTATGGTCGCGCGTGACCAGATGGTTGGTCCGTGGCAGGAGCCGGTCGCTGACTGCGGTGTGACCACCGCCAGTTTCGATACCTATGCGGGAGAGGCGATGGCGCTGGGTGAGCGCACACCGGTGGCGCTGGTTGACCACGCCGCCTCGGCACGGATGGCGGTAGCAGAGTCGTTGACCAATATTGCCGCAGCACCGATAAAAAATATTTCAGATATCAAACTCTCTGCCAACTGGATGGCACCCGCTGGTCACGAGGGTGAGGATGCGGGACTGTTTGATGCGGTCAAGGCGGTCGGTATGGAGCTCTGTCCAGCGCTGGGTATTGCGATCCCGGTTGGTAAGGACTCGATGTCGATGAAGAGTGTCTGGGAGCAGGATGGGGAGTCGCGCTCGGTGACTGCACCGCTGTCGCTGATCGTCACCGCCTTTGCACCTGTTACCGATACACGCCGCACCCTGACACCAGCGCTCTCAACCGAGCATGGCGATAGCGATCTGATCGCGATCGATCTGGGTAAGGGGCGTAACCGTCTTGGTGGCTCCTGTCTGGCACAGGTCTACAAGCAGACCGGTCACCACGCACCTGATGTTGATGATGCTGCCAGCTTTATGGCGTTTTTCGAGGTAGTCCAACAGCTCAATGAGAAGGGGTTGTTGCTTGCTTATCACGACCGTTCTGATGGTGGACTGTTTGTCACCCTGACTGAGATGGCCTTTGCCGCACGCAGTGGTCTCAATGTACAGCTCAATGCACTTGGTGACGATCCGATCGCTGCGCTCTTTAGTGAGGAGCTCGGTGCGGTGATTCAGGTGCGCCACAACGATACCGATGATGTGCTGGCGTGGCTGCACGATGCCGGACTCGGCAAACACAGCGCGGTGGTCGGTGAGTTAAATGACGATGATCGCATTCGCATCAACTACAACCACGACTCAATGATTGATGAGGCACGTGTAGATCTACAGCGCGCCTGGGCCGAGACCAGTTTCCGCATGCAGAGCCTACGAGATAATCCTGAGTGTGCGCAGGAGGAGTTCGACCGTCTGCTTGATCTCGAAGATCCGGGTCTGCATGCCGATCTGAGTTATGACCTCAATGAGGATGTTGCAGCACCCTTTATTGCATCAGGCGTACGTCCGCGCATGGCTGTGTTGCGTGAGCAGGGTGTTAATGGCCAGATCGAGATGGCAGCTGCCTTCGATCGGGCCGGTTTCGACAGTGTCGATGTGCATATGAGCGATGTGATCGCCGGGCGTGTTTCGCTCGACGATTTCAAGGGGCTGGTCGCCTGTGGCGGCTTCTCCTACGGTGATGTGCTCGGTGCCGGTGGTGGTTGGGCCAAATCGGTGCTGCTAAACGTTCGTGCTCGCGACCAGTTCGAGGCGTTTTTCAAACGCGATGACAGCTTCGGGCTTGGCGTTTGTAACGGCTGCCAGATGATGTCCAATCTACATGAGCTGATTCCCGGCACTGCTCACTGGCCACGTTTTGAACGCAATAACTCAGAACAGTTCGAGGCGCGTTTCTCAATGGTGGAAGTGGTTAAGTCGCCCTCGGTTCTGCTGCAGGGGATGGAGGGGTCACGGATGCCGATCGCCATCGCTCACGGCGAGGGGCGGGCAGAGTTCCGTGATGGTCATAATCCGCAGGATGCACTGCGTAATCACAGTGTGGCGCTACGCTATGTCGATAACTACGGCAATCCGACTGAGATCTATCCGGCCAATCCGAATGGTTCACCGCTTGGCATTACAGGACTGACCTCCGACGATGGACGCTTCACTATCATGATGCCCCATCCCGAGCGTCTGTTCCGTGCAGTCCAGCACTCCTGGCACCCTGAGGATTGGGATGAGGATGGTAGCTGGATGCGTATGTTCAGAAATGCGCGGGTCTGGGTGGGCTAGTGCGCTAGCGTTAAATGTTAGAGGCATAAAAAAAGCGGGCTTAATGCCCGCTTTTTTTATGATGCGTGTGCCTGGTGCTAGTGCACCGGTTTTTTATACTTGATCCGGTGTGGTTGAACCGCCGCTTCACCAAGACGACGTTTGCGGTCCTCTTCGTAGTCGGCGTAGTTGCCCTCAAACCACTCAGCGTGTGAGTCGCCTTCGAAGGCGAGGATATGGGTGGCGATGCGGTCGAGGAACCAGCGGTCATGTGATATGACTACCGCACAGCCGGGGAATTCAAGGATCGCCTCTTCGAGTGCTCGCAGGGTCTCGACATCAAGGTCGTTAGTCGGCTCATCGAGCAACAGAACGTTACCGCCCGACTGTACCAGCTTGGCCAGGTGGAGCCGGTTGCGCTCACCACCTGATAGATCCTTAACCAGTTTCTGCTGGTCGGCACCCTTAAAATTAAAGCGCGAGCAGTAGGCTCGTGACTGTGTCTGGTAGTTGCCGATGGTGATGATGTCCTGCTCGTCGGAGAGCTCCTGCCAGACCGTTTTCTCACCACTAAGATCATCACGGCTCTGGTCGACGTAGGCGAGCTGTACTGTGTCGCCCATCTGCAGATCACCACTATCGGGCTGCTCTTCACCCACCAGCATTTTGAACAGGGTCGATTTACCGGCGCCATTGGGGCCGATTACACCGACAATGCCACCGCGTGGCAGGTTGAAGCTGAGATTGTCGATCAGAAGACGATCGCCGAAGCTCTTAGAGAGTCCCTTAGCCTCAATAACCAGGTCGCCTAGGCGCGGGCCGGGTGGAATGTAGAGTTCGTTGGTCTCGTTGCGTTTCTGGTAGTCACTGGAGGAGAGCTCTTCGAAACGTGACATACGTGCCTTTGATTTCGCCTGACGCCCCTTGGGATTAGAGCGCACCCAGTCGAGCTCATCCTTCATCGACTTGATGCGAGCCTGCTCCTGTTTCTGCTCCTGCTCCAGGCGTGCCTCCTTCTGTTCCAGCCAACTCGAGTAGTTGCCCTCCCAGGGAATGCCGTGGCCACGGTCGAGTTCGAGAATCCAGCCCGCGACATTGTCGAGGAAGTAACGATCATGGGTAACGGCCACCACGGTGCCGGGGTAGTCGTGCAGGAAGCGCTCCAGCCAGGCGATCGATTCGGCATCAAGGTGGTTGGTCGGCTCATCGAGCAGCAGCATGTCGGGACCGGATAGGATCAAGCGGCAGAGCGCTACACGTCGCCGCTCACCACCGGAGAGCTTGGTGACGTCGGCATCCCACGGTGGCAGACGCAGCGCATCGGCGGCAATTTCCAGCTGACGTTCGAGATTGTGGCCATCGGTTGCCTGGATGATGTTCTCTAGCTCGGCCTGCTCTTTGGCGAGTGCATCGAAATCGGCATCGGGCTCGGCGTAGGCGGCGTAGACGGCATCGAGACGAGTCAATGCCTCCTTGATGTGACCCAGCGCCTCTTCAACGTTACCGCGGACATCTTTGTCGGGATCGAGCTGAGGTTCCTGTGGTAGGTAGCCGACCTTGGTGCCGGGTTGTGGGCGCGCCTCACCGTTAAAATCCTGATCCACGCCTGCCATGATGCGTAACACCGTCGACTTACCCGCCCCGTTGAGGCCGAGTACGCCGATTTTGGCGCCAGGGAAGAAGGAGAGGGAGATGTCGCGAATGATCTCGCGCTTGGGTGGAACCACCTTGCTGACGCGGTTCATGGTGTAGATATACTGGGCCATAGTACTCAATTGTCTGGTGATGAAAGGGGCAATTATATACGGCTTTTGAGGCTATGGGCGGTGAACTCAGCTTGATTCTGCAGGGTATCGGAGGTAAAAGCTTAACTAAGGAATAGCTATGCGGCGTGTTCGGGTATTTTTGAGTGCCGTTTTGAATGGCTGGAACAAGGTGTAAAGCGAGTGAAACTTGGCTATGCACCAGCTGATGATTTTAAAAACAACAAAAAACAACGAAATATAGAGAGGTTGGGAATATGCCAATTACCACTACAATGGCGGCTGATAACAGTACGGTTAATATTGCTGTCAGCGGTCGTTTTGACTTTAATCTGCACAAAGATTTCCGTGAGGCCTATAAGCAACAGGACGTAAAGGCCTACGTTATCGATCTGGCGGGTACTGAATATATGGATAGCTCGGCGCTCGGTATGCTCTTGCTGCTACGAGAACATGCTGGCGGTGATAGCAGCGATATCAAGATCATTAACGCCAATCCAGAAATCAGCAAGATCCTCACTATCTCAAATTTCCATCGTCTCTTTAACGTCAGCTAACAACGGGAGTAGTCCCGTTGTGGAAGGCTCGACAAACGCTGACCGCCATGGAGAGCGAAGTGAGGGCGGTTAGTCCCCGATAGTCGACGCCGTCTGCCTATTCGTAGTTGAGAGCGCGAGCGAACGACGGAGAAGATGCAGCAGCGGCTTTATGTCGGCGTAGAGTCACTGAGGGAGTTGTGTAGAGCCGCGAAGAGGTGATTACGCAACGAACGCAGGACGGTCGGGGCGCCGCAGGCATAAACGGTCGCGTGAAGTTTTTGCTGTTTGCTTGGGCTTGGATGCCCAAAACAAACTTTCGCAAAATAGCGACTCCCCGGTGGAGCTTCGTCACCAGACGAGGCTCCGCCTCTCAAGATTCTGATTGTCGATGATGACCAGACCAACCGTCTGGTCCTTGAGGCAATTCTCAAAAAGTACGGTTTTCAAATTCTTGCCGCCGATGATGGCAGTAGCGCGGTGACGCTGTTTAAACAGCAGCAACCCGATCTGGTGTTGATGGATGTGATGATGCCGATCATGGACGGTTACGAAGCGACGCGCCAGATCAAGGCGATATCGGTTGACCGATTTGTACCGATTATCTTTCTAACCGCACTCAACGATGAGAAGGCGCTGGCAGAGTGTGTTAGTTGCGGGGGCGATGATTTTCTGACTAAACCCTACAACCACGTCATCCTCAAAGCGAAGATCGATGCGCTGATGCGCATGCGTGAGCTTTATATCGAAGTTAAGGCGCAGAAGGATGAACTCAGTTATCACCACGAGCGTCTGAGACGCGAACATGAAATCGCTGAGCGAGTCTTCGCCAACGTAATCAAACCGACGGCCTTCTCGGTTCCCAATATCAAACACATGCTCTCCCCGATGGCGATGGCCAATGGCGATATGCTGCTGGTAGGGCAGAAACCCTCCTCGGACTACCACTATCTGTTGGGGGATTTCACCGGTCATGGACTTTCAGCCGCAATTGGTGCGTTGCCGGTCTCCGATATCTTCTACACCATGACCCGCAAGGGATTCCATATCAGTGATATCGCGGCTGAGATCAATCGCAAACTCAAGCTGATTCTGCCAACCGGAATGTTCTTTGCCGCTTGTCTGGTTGAGTTTGATCACAAGAAAGGGGCGGTATCGATATGGAATGGTGGTATTCCCGATCTGCTGCTCTGTGACGAGAAGGGAATTACACGCAAAGTGGCTGCGCAGCATCTTCCGCTTGGTGTGTTAAATGATGGACAGTTTGATCGAGCGATGGATCGATTCGAGGTCGTGGGTGAAAACCGTATCTATATCTACTCGGACGGTATCATTGAATCGACCAATGAAGCGGGTGAGATGTTTGGTCAGCAACGTTTTGATGCCGCATTTACTTCTACCCGTGATCCATCCTCATGGTTTGAGACGATACAGGCATCACTGGAGCAGTTCCGGGGGAGTGCTCCACAGAGTGATGACCTGACGCTGTTGGAAATTCACTGCAATGCGGTTGAGAACGCCTTGGCGGGGACCAAGCAACCTGCAGTTGTCCATGCAACGGCAGAGGCTTCCGAGTGGGGCTTTGTTGTTGAGTTGGGCGCATCGGCGCTACGCATGCTCGATCCAAAACCGATGTTGACCCAGATGTTGGTCGATATTCAGGGGCTTGAGGAGCATCGTGAACGACTCTATATGGTGTTGACTGAGCTCTATGCCAATGCACTTGAACACGGTCTTTTAAAACTCGATTCGGCGTTGAAGCGAACCGAGAATGGCTTTATTGAGTACTACACAAAACGTGAAGCAGCCCTGCTGTCGTTGGAGGAGGGGTGGATCAAAATCGATATCTCCCATCAACCTGATGAGACAGGCGGTCGATTGACCATCCGACTCGAAGATAGTGGGGATGGTTTTAGTGTGGATGATGCACCGGCGGCGCTTGAGGGGAATCTGGCGCTGTGCGGCCGGGGTGTCGAACTGGTTAGATCGCTCTGTGAGACGGTGACCTACCATGGAAATGGAAACTGTGTTGAAGCGATTTATAAGTGGGAGGGGTGACCCACTCTCTCAATAGCTGAACAATATTATGGAAGTGCTCTTCCATCACTTTGCCTGGATATAAGATGTCTCTAAGAATAAAAATAACATTGCCAATCCTGCTGCTCGGCATTCTCTTTACGCTCTACTTTAACTACATCTGGAAAGCGGGCCACCTGGCGGAGGCGCGTAAACACAACGTTGAAGAGTCGCAGCGAGAACTGACTGAGTTTGCAAAGATGGTCGGTGGGCTGGTTGATCAAGAGGATGACGAAGAGCTCAGCTCGATCCTTGATGATATTCACGCCGCACACTCACTATGGGTAGAGCTGGGTGTTCGCTGGAGTGGTGGGCGCACAGTTACCTCTAACTTCAGTCGCCCTGCAGTGGCTGATTCCAGTCTGATCTATCGACAACAGACTGCTGTAGAAGGGGGGCATGCTGGTCAGCCACAGCTGTTCGCCGTTCTGGATCTGTCGGCCACCCATGAAGAGCGACACTACGAAGAGTTGCTCTGGTCTCTATTGAGCATCCTTTTGCTCTTTGCCGTCGTTTCGTTACTACTGCTTGAGTGGTTGGTGCGTAGACCTGTTGAGGGGTTGGTTACGGCGGCTCAATCTGTTGCAGATGGAAATTTTGAGAGCCTTCTACCAAGATCGAGAAATGATGAGGTCGGCGGGCTGATTCATCACTTCGATGTGATGCGGCAGTCACTGAAGAGTCAGTCAACTCAGCTGGCAGAGGAGATCGAAGGACACCGTCGAGCCGAGGTTAAGATTGAGCATGACTACCACGCGCAGCGGGTACTCAGTTCAATATTGAGGATCTCCCTGGAACCGACCAAGCTCGAAGAGCTGCTCGGCTGCACGCTCGATCTGTTAATGACCGTACCCTGGCTCGATATTGAGGCGAAGGGGTGTATGTTTCTCGCCGATGAGAAGGCGGATACGCTGCATATGGTTGCCCAACGTGGTCTCTCTGAAGAGATACGAGGACTCTGTTCAACGCTGCCGGTTGGAAAGTGTATCTGCGGTCAGGCCGCAGAACGGCGAGAGATCTTCTGTGTTACTCACGTCGATGAGCGGCATGAGATTCGGCCAGAGGGGATTCACGATCACGGTCACCTCTGTGTGCCGATCATGATCGAAGATCATCTGCTTGGAATTATTAATCTCTACACCATGGCGGGTGTCGAGGCGAGTGTCGATACCATCGATCTGCTCAGCTCAGTCTCCAATACACTCGCCAGTGTAATTCAGCGCATGCGCGCCACCCATGCGCTTGAAGATGCGCAGCAGGCACTCGAGCAGCGAGTAATCGAACGAACCTCTGAACTTGAGACTGCCAATGATCAGCTGCTCAATGAGATGGTGATTCGAAATGACGCAGAGGAGCAGGCGAAGCGCTCTATTGCAGAGTTAGAGACGCAGAAGTTTGCCCTCGATCAACACTCGATTGTGGGTATTGCTGATCGTGAAGGGCGTATCTCCTACGCTAATGACCTCTTCTGTGCGATCAGTAAATATTCACGTGACGAGCTGATCGGTGAAGATCACCGGATTCTCAACTCGGGTTATCACTCCTCATCCTTTTTTAAAGAGATGTGGCTGACCATCACGCGTGGAGAAGTGTGGCGTGGTGAGATTAGAAATCAAAATAAAGAGGGCAATTACTACTGGGTCGACACTACTATTGTCCCGTTCATGGATGATAGCGGTCGCCCCTATCAGTTTGTCTCGATCAGAACTGATATCACTGAACGCAAACGTACCCTGTGGCAGCAGCAGGCACGTCAGGAGCGTCTACGCGAACACCAGACGGCACTGCTGGGTCTGACAAAGGGGATTTCGCACGAAGAGGTCAGTCTGGATGTCTCGATCGAGCGGGTGGCGCAGGTTCTGCTCAAAACGCTCAATGTTGCCCGCGTCAGTATCTGGTTCTTCGATAGCAGCGAGAGTCGCCTCTACGGTAAGGCCTATTACTGTGCAGGCAATGAACATCTCGATAGTGATGCAGAGAGTCTAATGAGAAGCCGCTATCCCAGCTTCTTTAATGCCCTTGAGGAGCGACATCTTTTTGTGGCCTCTGCGGTGCAGAGCGATCATGTCTTTGCTGAGATCTACAACGACTGTTTTGCTGCGCACGATGTGCAGTCAGTTATCGGAGCCACGATCCGACAAAGTGGTGATGTGGTCGGTGTGCTATTTGCGGAACACTGTGGTGAGGAGCGTTACTGGCACACCGATGAGCAGGGTTTTGTGAATAACATTGCCGATATGGTGACAGTGGCGCTTGAGCAGGCAGCACGAATCGAGACTGAAAATGCACTCAAGCTTGCCAGAGATACAGCGGTACAGGCATCGAAAGTGAAATCGGAATTTCTCGCGGCGATGAGCCACGAGATTCGCACACCGATGAATGGCGTGCTCGGTATGCTTGGTCTGCTCGAAGATACGGAGCTCAATAATGAGCAGGGTAACTACGTCTCTACCGCCAACGGTTCAGCGCAGACGCTGCTGACGCTGCTCAACGATATTCTTGATTTCTCCAAGCTTGAAGCGGGGCGCGTTGAGCTCGAGGCGATTGAGTTCGACCTGTTCCAGCTCTGTGGTGATGTGTGTGATCTGGCCGCCGGTAACGCCTATAACAAGGGACTGGAAATCACCTGCGATATCGATGAACAGGTGCCTGAGTTTGTGGTGGCCGATCCAACCCGTCTGCGCCAGGTTATTACCAATCTATTGGGTAATGCCGTCAAATTTACCAGTGAAGGTGAGATTCGATTCAAGGTGGCCGTGCAGTCAAAAGAGGGCAGTCGTCTGCGCTTGAGGTTTGATGTGCACGATACCGGTATCGGTGTTGATGCAACGGCTCGAGGTCAGATTTTCGGTGCCTTCTCACAGGCAGATGGGTCAACCTCTCGCAAGTATGGTGGCACCGGTCTGGGGCTGAGTATCAGCAAACAGCTGGTCGATGCCATGGGTGGTGAGATCGATGTCGATTCAATTCCGGGAGAGGGGAGTGACTTCTGGTTTGCCATCGATGTCGAACTGGGCGGTGGGCTGAGACCCTCAATTTGTGATAGCTGTCTGAGAGATGTGAAGGTGCTGATCGCCGATAGCCACCCACACAGCAGCGCTGTTATCGCCACCTACCTTGATCAGATGGGAGCAGATTTTGAGATCGTAGAGGGTGCCGAATCACTGGTTGAAACAGTCGATAACTCAGAGGGTAGGCAGCAGTTTGAGATTGCGATTATCGATGCTGCAATCTCACAGCAGTTGCCGGTGGAGGAGCTGCCAGGGCTGAAAAGCATTGCCGCCTCAATCATCTGTCTGGCGAGGGCTGGGCAGATTAAGGATGATGACTGCAGACGTCTTGCGCACAGCGCCACGCTGATTAAACCGGTTGGCCCAAGACGATTGGCCGATGTGGTTGATGAGGTGATACATGTCGATACTGATCCACACGCGCAGTTAGTTGCTGTCGATAGCCAGGCGTCTGTGCGCAAGGATCGTATCCTGGTGGTCGATGATAATCAGGTCAATCAACGTGTCGCCGTTTCGATTCTCAGCAAACTCGGTTTTCAGGCCGATGTGGTCGATAACGGTCGTAAAGCTGTGGAAGCCTCTGCTGAGGGAGGTTACGACCTGATCTTGATGGATTGCCAGATGCCAGAGATGGATGGCTATGAGGCCTCTGGTGAGATCCGCAAGCTGGCCGGCAGTGCTGCAAATACGACTATTGTGGCGATGACGGCACACGTGCTCGAGGGCGAGCGTGAGCGTTGTATTGAGGCCGGAATGGATGACTATATCTCCAAGCCGATTCAGGTTGCTCTGTTGGGCGAACTCCTCCAGCATTG
Organism: Candidatus Reidiella endopervernicosa; assembly: GCF_013343005.1. Taxonomy (GTDB): domain Bacteria; phylum Pseudomonadota; class Gammaproteobacteria; genus Reidiella; species Reidiella endopervernicosa. The sequence continues at coordinate 2,747,507 of NZ_CP054491.1, read as the reverse complement.
GTTGGGTGAGGGCGAGCAGCTGGAGGCGGCTGAGAGTGTTGAGACTGTGAGCAAGGAGGGGGTCGATCCTGCAGTTGTTGCAGAGTTACGCAATATGATGGGCGATGAGGCGCTAGGGAGTTTGGCAACCATCTTCCTGGACGATATGGCACTACGTATCGATGAGATGACCTCGGCACTGAACGATTCGAATCCAGATTCGTTCATCCTGGCGGCGCACACCCTCAAGGGGAGCAGTAGCAATGTTGGTGCCAGAGAGTTGTTCAATTTCTGTCAGCAGATCGAGACCGACGTCCGGGCTGATGGACTTGATGCCATAAAAGAGTCATTCGACCAGATTCTCGATATCTCAGAACGGGTTCGTTCAGGGCTGAACGAGGCTGTGGCGGCGGAGTAACCGTTCTCGAACAGTCGCCGGTGGTGAGCAGAGATAATCGTTGAACAGCGTTTTATCGGTGATGAGATGTTGAAACGGATGGCCTGCTGGTGACGGCCGCCAGCTACGACACCCTTGAGGCAGCACCGGGTGAATCTGACCGTGATCCGTGAGCACGTGCCATCGAAAACCAGCGACGGCTAGTGACTCGCAGTCGTAGACTGGGCGAATACTGTGGTGTAGCTGATTGCGTGGTCCTGATCGAGGCCAATAGTGTAGAGAGGTAGGCGTAGCCACCCTCGTAGCAACTTGGCATCAATTAGCAATACCGCCCCTTCAGTCGCTGTATGGTCTGTAACAGCTCATTACAGGTCGTCTGTAGTGGCGTACTCCAGCACCTCTCCCCGACTTCGTTATAGATCCTCCCATCTATCATTGTCCCGGCTGTCAGCCGCTATTCTGGGAGGGGCGTCATTCGTGACCTATGCGTGGGCATCTCAAACGTTGGAACGCGGGTCATTTCAACGTTTGCTGAATAGCCCCAAAAGGGGGGCTGGATCATGCATCGGCACGCCAAATCGGGTATCCTTCCGCCCTTGATTCGATCCACCTGTGCCAATAACCGGATCTCCGGTGCGGTTTGAGGTGAGATCGTCCCATCCATTTTCGGGCCAGTAGCCCATGAGTGAGCCAACAGGGGTAGATATGTTCAGCAAAGAGATGACGATCAGCGGCTATGACGATGAACTGTGGTCTGCGATGCAGGGTGAGGAGTGCCGTCAGGAGGAGCATATCGAACTGATCGCCTCTGAGAACTACGCCAGCCCGCGTGTGATGCAGGCGCAGGGCTCTGCACTGACCAATAAGTACGCTGAGGGCTACCCGGAGAAGCGCTACTACGGCGGTTGTGAGTATGTCGATATCGCCGAGCAGCTCGCCATTGATCGCGTCAAGAAACTATTCGATGCCGACTACGCCAACGTCCAGCCCCACTCCGGTTCTCAGGCCAATGCGGCGGTCTACATGGCACTGGTGCAGCCGGGCGATACCATCCTTGGTATGTCGCTGGCCCACGGTGGTCACCTCACCCACGGCGCTAAGCCCAACTTCTCCGGCAAGATCTACAATGCCATTCAGTATGGACTGAATCCCGAGACCGGAGAGATCGATTACGACGAGGTAGTGGCGTTGGCGCGTGAGCACCAGCCGAAAATGATCGTCGCTGGCTTCTCGGCCTATTCACGCGTGATCGACTGGCAGCGTTTCCGTGACATCGCCGATGAGGTGGGTGCCTATCTCTTCGTCGACATGGCCCACGTCGCCGGCCTGATCGCGGCAGGTGTCTACCCCAGCCCGGTCGGTATTGCCGACGTCACCACCTCCACCACCCACAAGACCCTGCGCGGTCCGCGTGGCGGCATTATCCTCGCCAAGTCGAATCCCGAGATTGAGAAGAAACTCAACTCACTGGTCTTCCCCGGCACACAGGGTGGTCCGCTGATGCACGTGATCGCCGCCAAGGCGGTCGCTTTCAAGGAGGCACTGGAGCCGGAGTTCAAAAGCTATCAGGAGCAGGTGGTGGTCAATGCCCGTGAGATGGCCAAGGTCTTCATCGAACGCGGTTACGATGTCGTCTCCGGCGGCACCGACAACCACCTCTTCCTGGTCAGCTTCATCAAGTCTGGCCTCACCGGTAAGGAGGTCGATGGCTGGCTCGGTAGCGCTAATATCACCGTCAACATGAATGCCGTACCGAATGATCCGCAGTCGCCCTTCGTCACCAGCGGTATCCGTATCGGTACCCCGGCGGTCACTACCCGTGGCTTCAGCGCTGAGGATTGCCACAAACTGGCGAGCTGGATGTGCGATGTGATCGACGCGCGTGGTGATGGCGATGTGATTGGCCACGTGAAGAACGAAGTGCTGGCGATCTGCAAACGTCTGCCGGTCTACGCCTGAGCCGTTCCGGACTGAAGTCGTTAAACCATGCGTTGTCCCTTCTGCGGTGAAGATGAGACCAAGGTGATTGATTCACGCCTCGCTGGCGAGGGTGATCAGATCCGACGTCGTCGCGCCTGTCAGGCCTGTAACGAACGTTTCACCACCTATGAGAAGGCGGAGCTGCTGCTGCCGCGCATCATCAAGAGCGACGGTGTGCGTGAACCCTACGATGAGCAGAAGCTGCGCCGCGGCATGATGCATGCGCTGGAAAAACGCCCAGTCGAGGCCGATCGAGTCGAGGATGCGATTCATCATGTCGAGCAGCAGCTGCGTGGCAGTGGTGAGCGCGAGGTGAGTAGTCGTCAGGTTGGCGATTGGGTGATGGAGGAGCTGCGTGCACTTGATCAGGTTGCCTATGTCCGGTTCGCCTCAATCTACCGTAGCTTTGAGGATGTGAACGCCTTCCGTGAAGAGATCGATCGTCTCGAGCAGACCCCTTCACCGGAACTGAAAAAACACCAGCTCGACCTGCCGATGGGGAACAAGAAGTAGTGGTATCTGTAGAAGATCGTCAGTTTATGGCGCGCGCGATCGAACTCGCTGCGCGCGGCCGTTACACCACTCCACCCAATCCGTGTGTCGGCTGCGTGATTGTACAGAGTGGTGAGGTGGTCGGTGAGGGTTGGCATCAGCGCGCTGGTGAGGACCATGCCGAGATCAACGCACTCAAGAGTGCTGGTAGTGCGGCCGGGGGCGCGACTGCCTACGTCACGCTCGAACCCTGCTCACACCACGGCCGCACGCCACCCTGTAGTCAGGCTCTGATCAAGGCGGGGGTTGCCCGTGTTGTGGTCGCTATGGAAGACCCCAATCCTCAGGTGGCAGGCAGTGGACTCAACGAGCTACGCGAGGCCGGTATCACGGTTGAGAGCGGCGTACTGAGTGGAGAGGCTGAGGCGCTCAATCCCGGTTTTGTAAAACGCATGCGTGAGGGCAGACCGCTGGTACGTAGCAAGTTGGCGATGAGTCTCGATGGACGTACCGCGATGGCCTCGGGTGAGAGTGTCTGGATTACCGGTAGCGATGCGCGTCGTGATGTGCACCGCATGCGTGCTGCCAGCTGCGCGATTGTGACCGGTGTCGGTACGGTTCTGGCCGATGACCCCTCGTTGAATGTTCGTCTTGAAGAGGATGAGTATGAGGGTGAGCTGCGCCAGCCGCTGCGTGTGGTGCTCGATCCACGCCTGAGCACCCCGGTCGATGCCAAGATGTTGAAGTTACCAGGGCGCACGCTGATTGTTACTGCCTGTGATGATGAGGAGCAGGTCGAACTACTCAACGCGGCAGGTGCCGATGTGCTGGTGCTGCCAGCGCGCGAGGATGCGATCGATCTACCTGAGCTGATGCGTCAGCTGGCGGCACTCGAGATCAACGAGGTGATGCTGGAGACCGGTGCTACCCTGAGTGGTGCGATGCTGCAGGCGGGGCTGATCGACGAGATGGTTGTCTACGTGGCACCGCATCTGATGGGTAACAGCGCACGGGGTCTTTTCCACCTGCCGGGGCTTGAGCAGATGGACCAGCGGATCGATCTTAAGATCGACGATATTCGCGCAGTGGGCGACGACTGGCGTATCACCGCGCGGCCCACAGTTAACTGAGTCTGAACAGCAGATATGTTTACAGGTATCATAGAGGCGATCGGCGAAGTGGCCGCAATGGAGCGCAGGGGTGATGATCTGCGCCTGCGCATCAATAGTGGTGCGCTCGATCTGGCGGATCTCAAGTTGGGCGACAGCGTTGCCACCAACGGTGTCTGCCTAACGGTGATCGATCTACCGGGTGATGGTTACTGGGCCGATGTCTCGGCTGAGACCCTTACCTGCAGCAACTACGACCAGCTCAAGGTCGGCACACGCTGTAATCTTGAGAAGGCGATGACTCCGACCACGCGTCTAGGCGGTCATCTGGTTAGCGGCCATGTCGATGGTGTGGGTGAGGTGTTATCGCGCTGGGACGAGGGGCGCTCGGTGCGTTTTAGAATTTGCGCACCTGCAGCGTTGGCTAAGTTTATCGCGGCCAAGGGTTCGATCACCATTAACGGGGTCAGCCTGACGGTGAATAACGTCGATGGCAGTGAGTTTGAACTCAACATCGTGCCGCATACCCTGCAGGAGACGACGCTGCAGGAGATGCGTGGCGGTAGTCGACTCAATCTCGAGGTGGATGTGATTGCACGCTATCTGGAACGGCTGCTACAGGGTGAACAGGCAGCCGAGAAACAGAGTGGTGGATTAGGGCGCGATTTTCTCGCGGCACACGGTTTTTTAGGTGGCGGTGCTTAACTACCGTCAACACAACTTGGAAAAGTAGATGAAGCTCAATAGCATTGAAGAGATCCTCGAAGATCTCGCCCAGGGCAAGATGGTCATCATGATGGATGACGAGGATCGTGAGAATGAGGGTGACCTGATCATGGCCTCCTCAATGACACGCCCCGAGGATATCAACTTCATGGCTCGCTACGGTCGTGGTCTGATCTGTCTGACCCTGACCCGTGAACGCTGCCAGCAGCTCAACCTGCCGTTGATGGTCTCCGATACCAACGATAAACACGGTACCAATTTCACCGTCTCGATTGAGGCGGCAGAAGGGGTGACCACCGGTATCTCCGCCTATGATCGTGCCCTGACGGTACGCAAGGCGGTAGCGCCCGATGCCAAGGCGGCCGATATCGTACAGCCGGGTCACATCTTCCCGCTGATGGCGGTGCCGGGTGGTGTACTCAATCGCGCCGGTCATACCGAGGCGGGTTGTGATCTGATGCGTCTGGCAGGACTCGAGCCCTCCGGTGTAATCGTTGAGATCCTCAACGAGGATGGCACCATGGCACGCCGACCCGACCTGGAGGTGTTTGCCAAGGAGCACGATCTGAAGATCGGCACCGTTGCCGACCTGATCCACTACCGGATTGAGAACGAGAAGACCATTGAGCGGGTCGCCGAGTGCGATCTGCCGACCGAGAACGGCAAGTTCCGTCTCTACGCGTATACCGATGGTATCGACAACCAGCTTCACCACGCGATGGTACTGGGTGAGGTTAAGCAGGATGAACCGACTCTGGTGCGTGTGCATCTGGCCGATGCAATCTGCGATATTCCTGGTACCAATCATCCCGATTGTGGTTGGCCGCTCAGTGATGTGCTGGAGCGTATCGGTAAGGAGGGGGCGGGTATCGCTGTCCTGCTGAGCAAGAAGGACGATCCACGCGATCTGGTGCGTAGAATGCGTAACTATGATCTAGCTGACCGCGGTGGTGAGCAGATTCAGCATGAGACCAATCCCGATCTGCGTACCTACGGCATCGGAGCACAGATCCTTGCCGATCTCGGTGTACACAAGATGCGTGTAATGAGCGCGCCGAAGAAGATGCACGGTATCTCTGGCTTCGATCTCGAAGTGGTTGAGTACGTCAGTGGCGATCACGATTAATTGAATTTGATAAACAGGTTCTGTCGCGAGATGGGATGTTGGGGGAGATAGAGATGAGCACAATCAAGACAACCGAGGGCAACCTCAATGTACGCAACGCACGTTTTGCGCTGCTGGTGGCACGCTTTAACAGCTTTGTCGTTGAGCATCTGCTCGAGGGTGCGATCGATACCCTCAAGCGCCACGGTGCTGAGGATGGCGATTTGCATATCGTGCGTGTACCGGGTGCCTTTGAGATGCCGGTTGCTGCAAAACGTCTTGCCGCAAGCAAGCAGTACGACGGCATCATCGCCCTCGGTGCGGTAATTCGTGGCGGCACCCCCCACTTCGACTACGTCGCCGGTGAGTGCACCAAGGGGCTCTCAGTGGTCTCTCTCGACTATGATATTCCGGTCGCCTTCGGTGTGCTGACTGTCGATACCATTGAGCAGGCGATCGAGCGCTCCGGCACCAAGGCGGGTAATAAGGGTGCCGAAGCTGCGATGTCGACCATTGAGATGGTCAACGTTCTGCGCAACCTGGAAAGTTGATTCGATGAGCGCGGGCGACTCCCGCAAGAACAGCGGTACCAAGGCGCGCGCCCGTGCGCGCCGCATTGCCGTGCAGGCGCTCTATCAGTGGCATATGACCGGTCAGAACATTGCCGCGATCGAAAGCCAGTTTATTGTCGAGCAGGATTTCAGTCGTGTGGATAAGGAGTACTTCTCCGATCTGCTGCACGGTGTACCGACGACCCTCGATCAGATCGATGAAAAGCTGGCACCGGCACTGCATCGTGGTATCGAAGAGGTCGATCCGGTCGAGCGGGCGATTCTGCGTCTTGGTACCTATGAGCTGCTGAAACGCATTGATATCCCTTACAAGGTTGTGATCAACGAGTCGGTGGAGCTGGCAAAGACGTTCGGCGCCGATCAGGGCCATAAGTTCATTAATGGTGTGCTCGATAAGGTAGCCAAAACGTTACGTGCTGCCGAGGTAGCGGCGAAAAAAGGCTGATTCCAGCCGCACTCTTCGTCCTCAATCGGAATGCCTCTCTCCGAATTCCAGTTAATCCAACACTACTTCCAGGCGCATGCTGCCGGGCGTGACGATGTTGTGCTCGGCATTGGTGATGATGCGGCGCTGGTCACTCCGCACCCCGATTGCGAACTGGTACTGGCGATCGATACCCTGGTTGCCGGTGTTCACTTCCCGCTCGATACCGATGCAGCCGATATCGGTTACAAGCTGCTCGCCGTCAATCTCAGTGACCTCGCCGCTATGGGGGCTGAGCCGAGTTGGATGACACTTGCACTGACACTGCCCGAGTCAGATCCACAGTGGCTGGAAAAATTTAGTCAGGGACTATTTGAACTGGCCGATCAATACGGCGTCGCCATTATCGGTGGTGATACTACCCGTGGTCCACTGACCCTATCGCTGCAGGCTCACGGCCAGCTACCAGGCGGTTCTGCGCTTCAGCGCAGTGGTGCACGACCCGGCGATAGTGTGTTTGTGACTGGAGTTCTGGGAGGAGCGGCTATTGCGTTAGCGGCGCTTCAGGGCGAGTTTGAACTTTCACCCGATGAGATGGATCACTGTCGTGCTCGACTCGATCGTCCCACACCGCGATTGGCGGTAGGGCAGGCGCTGCGTGGTATCGCCACGGCGGCCATCGATATCTCGGATGGGTTGATGGCCGATCTAGGACACATTGCTGGGCAGAGTGGGGTAGGGGCAGAGATCGTGGCCGATCAGCTGCCTCTTGATGTCATTGAGTCCGCATCTCTCTCTGCAGAGCGACATCGACAGCTGGCGTTGACGGTGGGAGATGACTACGAACTCTGCTTCACCGCACCGGATTCTGCGATTGAGAAGATCAGAGCGATCGCGTTCAGCAGCGATTGTTCGATTACTGAGATCGGTAAAATCACAGCGTCAGAGAGTGTACGGGTTGTAGATTGGCAGGGTAAACCCATTGAATTGCAGCTAGATGGCTATCAACACTTTCCGGAGCAGAAGTAGTGGCGCGACCCCCGTGACCCCATTTAGAAACCTGACCCATCTGCTCGCCTGTGGCTTTGGCAGTGGTGCAGCACCTGTTGCCCCTGGCACCTTCGGTACCGTGGCGGCAATTCCGATCTACCTGTTGATGTTGCAGCTCGATGCAAACCTCTACCTGTTGCTGACGGCAGCGCTGTTTCTGGTTGGAATCCCGATCTGTACCCGAACCGCTGATGATCTTGGTGTACACGATCATCCCGGTATCGTCTGGGATGAGATCGTCGGTTATCTGGTGACGATGATTGCAGCACCGCCTGGTTGGCTCTGGATGGTGGTCGGTTTTGTTCTGTTCCGAATTTTCGACATCCTCAAGCCGTGGCCGATTCGTACCATCGACAGAAAGGTAGCGGGCGGTCTAGGCATCATGCTTGATGATCTACTAGCCGGGCTATTCAGTCTGTTGTTACTGCAGCTAGCCGCCTACTACTTGATCTAGCCGATGTCTTTCTCACGTCTGCTTCAGTGGATGAGGCCGGTGGCTGAATTTGGCATGTGGTTCATACCGAACCTACTCAGAGTGGCGCGACCGAGCTCTCGGTGAAGTTGATGGTGCCCGCCTCACCAGCGGTAACCACCACGTCGGTGGTTCCGTAGAAACCCATCAACTCAGAGTCGTTTTGGTCGGGTTCATCGAGCTGCGCACTGCAGGTGGCCGTAACGGTGTAGCTGTTGGGTTCCAGATAGGGAATGGTAAAGCTGTAGTTACCGCTGCTGACATCGAGATCAACATTAACGGTAATGATTGGATCGGGTGCCTCGTCACCATCGACAGCGAGATCGTCAATAACGGCAGCGGGCCCCTGGAAGAGGTAGATCGCGTAGACGGCATCCTCGGCGCAACGTTCGGTCGGTATCAGTGTTGGATCGATGGTGCCGCTGATTATCCCCGAATCGGGCGTTGCCACACTACGAAGTGTAGGCCTTAGTTTGTAATCGGTTCCAGAGCTGGGCATATGGATCGATTTTCGCAGATCGAAGTCGATGGTCAGATCGACCGACATTCCCTCAGGTACTTCAAAACTTCGGTTCAGCTTTAGGCCTGTCTGCGCCCCGCTGGGTATGTCGAGTTCATACTGGTTGCCACCAATCACGATGTAGGAGTCGAAGATGTTGTCGGCCTCGGCGTTGATCATCAGTCGAATCCAGCTGTATTGACCAGCAGGCAGGCTCTCTCCATCAAGCAGTAGGTCACGAAGGCCACCCTGTAACGCCAGTAGGTCGATGCTTCTTGGGGCGTCGTATGTAATCGAGATCAGTTCCCCCGATTCAGGTTGAATCTCCACACCGGTGAACTCGATGATGACCGACTCTGCGCCATCGACGGGGGCATCGGTAATACCAAGAGTCATACTGCCAGCGGCGGCGCTGTTACCTGAACTACTACCGCTATTGCAGCCAGTCAGTAATAGCATTGAAAAGGTGGCAGCAAGGGTGGCTAGTTTGTAATTGGTTTTGAACATGGTGACTCCCGCTTGAGTGCTTATCTAGTCTGTCAGAAGAGACTCTAGCGAGAAGAGACCGCAGAAGATGGGGGATGGGTCACGTCTGTGGTGTGCATGGTTCACAAACCCAGCTTTGATAGGGCTGGTGGTAACTGGTTAGTCGAGCCAGCGAATCAGATAGAAGAGACGCAACCCTTCGGATGAGCGAAAAGGGCCGCGCACACAGGCGGGGTAGCGTTTTTGGTTCGCGTCAGCGCTATCCATCGCTGTGGACTCGCTAGGGAAGAGTTCGACGGTATTCTCCGGGTAACGATCGCGTTTGCGGCGCGGTGCGTAGATGACGGCGAAGTGTTCAGCGAGATGCTCATCTCTAAAGTTTTTATCGGCTTCTTCAGGAGTACTCATCTTGCTTACCTTGTTGTAATTAATAGAGAAAATCAGTAGGACGTCTGATGATTCACAGTTATGGGCCTATCAATCCAATTACCCCCTGGGGGTATAGTTACGCCCTAGTGTGACGGGTATAATGGCGTTTTCCAAATAATCGATGCCAGCCAATTGGCTGCGCCCGAATAACTCAAACAAGACAAAGACATAATCGTTATGGAACAGATCCTCGAAATCCGTGACGGCTGTAGCACGCCTGCACAGCTGCTCAAGAGCCTCGCCTTTGCCAAGTACCTCAACATCTACAAGATGGAGTTCATTCGTGAGCTGCAGGGACGCGATGAGCGCCAACGCTCTGAGGCGCAACAGAAGATTGGTTTTATCGAACATGTTGGCATTACTGAGATCGTAGCGCTGCTTGATGAGCCTGCACCGACGGATTCAGAGCAGCTGGAGAAGGCGAGGGCGCTAGTACGTTTTCTAGATGGCGCCTATCACCACTTCCGCAGTACTGCCTACTCGCGTCTGGTACGTCTGCAGAACGCCGTTGTCTCAAGCGGTTCTGAAACACCCGATACCGTTAAAGACAAAGTCACCGAGAAGAGCCAGGCACTCTCCGACCTGATTCTTGAAACGCGCCGTCAGCTGATGCAGAAGGTAGGGCTCGAGGTTGGTGTTCGTCGTACCTGGGGTATGGATGCAACTCCCAACGTAACCGCTGGCGAGATTTCGGGTCACTATCTCAATCTACCTGCCGATTACACTTCACTGGCCCATGTGCCACTGACCATCGCAGCCGATATCAAAACCGGTGTCGACTACTCAACCCCCTCGAACAAACGTGCCAATCCTTTCTACGAGCTCGACTACAACCCCTTCAACGAAAGTAATTTTGTTGCCAAGGAGTGGGTATCAGTGCCGTTGCAGGTAGGTCGTTCGCTTATCGTTGCCTATATCAATAAGTCACGTGGCTCGATTGAGATGGAACCAGGTCTGCTTAATCTCTTCCCCTTCGCCAGTATTGATGAGATCAAGAGTAACCGCCGTCCCGACGGTATCTTCATCTTCGGTGATCCCAATGCGGGTGATAACGACCTCGGTTACTTCTGGGATGAGAAGAACCAGATGCTGATCGGCATGGTGCCCGATCGCGATGAGCTGAAGTATTTTGGCTATTCGAAGAAGCCGATTCTGACCCTGCACAATGTGCTCGCGATCCGTAATGGCGAGATGCCGCTGCATTGCGGTTGTACGCGTAACGTGGTCCGTTTTGATGGCGAGGGTGAGCCCTATATTGCTGAAATGGTGGTTAAGGCCGACGACATGGGCCGAGTAGCGCTGGAGAAGGGCGATGATAACCTGGCCCGTTTGATGTTCTTTGGTACCGAGACCGGAGCCTTTGCCTGTCTGGATGGTTTTAGTGAGCACGCCAAGACCAAGATGATTGGACAGGAGGTCGGCTACAACAAGGAGACGGGTTCAAACGCCCGCCAGATTGTGCCGGTAACCGATGAGGCTGAGGTAGCGCAGGGGCATGTGCTCGATGCGCTGCTCTATATGAATAATTTCGCTCTTATAGAAGAGGGTGAGTGCACTGTCGATACTAATATGTCGGTAGAGACGGCGATTGAACATTTCCGCCTTGGTGAGCGTGTGGCAGCGGGTAGCACCAAGACCCATCGCGGTGCCAAGGAGAGTAGCTACTGGGCCAACCCCTTCCCACTGCTGGTCGATAACGATGGCACCGTGCTGCATCCCGATCTCTACGAGAAGTACAAAGAGAATGAGGGGCAGTTTATTGGCGAGATGAAGGCGCTGGCCGATCGTGGCGAGATGCGCGTCGGTGTCGCCCACAGTCAGCTGATGGCGGGTGTCTACAGTGGCAACAGTGACGAGGATCTGACGCGCTGTGGCTATGGCGATCGTGATGATGTTGAGCAGGTCGCTCCAGTGCGTCTTGGTCAGGATCTGATCCATCTGATCAAGCAGTGTGGTCGAGAGAAACGAGATCGTCTGGGTGGTAACGTTGAGGAGGTCAATATTACCATCGCGCTGGTCGGTGATAGCCGTACCGGTAAGTCTGAGACCGCAGAGAAGATGGAAGGCATTCTCAGTCTCTCGCTGATCTAATGCAGCAGCAGGGCTAATAATTTCAGCCTGAAAAAAACGCTGGCAACTGCCGGCGTTTTTTTTGCCGCACTATTTGAGTGTGGAGATGACCGCTCGGCGCGTGCGTGGCCCGTCAAACTCGGCCAGATAGATCCCCTGCCACGTTCCCAATAGCAGTCGACCCTGAGCTACCGGAATAGTGAGCGAGCAACCCGTCATGATGCTGCGCAGATGTGCGGCGGTGTTGCCCTCTGCATGACGGTCAGCTGGATCGTGCCAGGGCACCAGTTTTTCGAAACGTCGCAGCAGATCACCGACTACGTCCGGGTCGGCGTTCTCATTGATAAAGAGCCCGCAGGTGGTGTGCTCGACAAAGAGATGTACCACGCCATCATCAACACCCAGCTTTGATATATTGGCATTTACCTCACGGGTGATTTCGACCATCGACTGGTGGGCGGGTGTGGTGATGCTAATCGTCTGGTGCGTCATATCTAAACTCCAATTCAACTTTTCGATACTCTACCTGTCAGAGTGTTTGACCGGCAAGATGGCGCAATAGCGATGATGACACCATAATGAATGGCAATGGCACAAAGGAGATGTAGAGTGTTTAGAGTGATAGGAATAGCTGTTTTGCTGGCCTCTCTAACTGCACCGGCGATAGCCGTCGAGAAGCTGCAGGTAATGGGGCTGTTCAAGAATAAAGCGGTGATGAAGATCGATGGTAAGCGAAGAGTGCTCTCTGTCGGTAGTGAGTCCCCAGAGGGTGTGCGCCTGATCTCGGCGGATAGTCAGTTTGCGGTGGTCGAGATTGATGGAAAAGAGAGCCGTTTGCCGCTTGGAAACGAGGTCGGAGCCAACTATGCCTCGGCCGTACCGAGTGAGGTGATTATTGCCATCGATAACGCCGGTATGTACCGCACCACTGGCAGTATTAATGGTCAGATGGTCGACTTTCTCGCCGATACTGGAGCTTCAGCCGTGGCGCTGAATGCAAACGACGCACGACGTCTGGGAATCGATTTCAGGCTGCACGGTACCGAGGCGCGCGTTAGTACCGCTTCAGGCATCGAACGGGCTTACCACCTTAAATTGAGTAGTGTGAAGGTAGGGGCTATCGAGTTGAATGATGTCGACGCGATGGTGCTTGAGGGGGACTTTCCTACGGAGGCACTGTTGGGAATGTCGTTTCTGGGGCAGCTAACCGTGGTAAACGAGAACGGCATGATGAAGCTGCGCAAGCGCTTCTAATTCGCGCTGAGCAGACTAAGGAGTCTTGCTTATACGGGGTCTGCAGCCTTATCGCGTTCGATCAGTGCGTAGGCGGAGTGGTTGTGGATCGACTCGAAGTTCTCCGACTCGACCACATAGTAGTTGATGCGCTCATCGGCATTCAGACGGGCCGCCACATCACGGACCATATCCTCGACGAACTTTGGGTTGTCGTAGGCACGCTCGGTAACAAACTTCTCATCAGGGCGTTTCAGTAGACCAAACAGCTCGCAGGAGGCCTCCTGCTCGACCAGCTCGATCACCTCTTCGATCCACATGAACTGACTAGTACGCACATTGACGGTGACGTGTGAGCGCTGATTGTGGGCGCCGCGCTCAGAGATCTTCTTCGAACAGGGGCAGAGGCTGGTGACCGGCACAACAACCTTGATGTTGGTGTCGATCTTGCCGTCGTGAATCTCACCGATCAGGGTGACATCGTAATCGAGCAGGCTCTGTACACCGGAGATAGGCGCGGTCTTGTTGATGAAGTAGGGGAAGTTCATCTCGATGTGACCAGAACCCGCCTCTAGTAGCTCAACCATCTCGCTTAACATCGTCTCGAACGACTCCACGCTGATCTCACGATCCTGATGGTTGAGAATCTCAACGAAGCGTGACATGTGGGTGCCCTTGAAGTTATGGGGCAGGTTCACATACATGTTGAAGTTGGCGATGGTGTGCTGATCGCCTTCAGAGCGGTCCTTGACCCGAATAGGGTGGCGAATGTCCTTGATGCCGACCTTATTGATCGCAATCTGGCGGGTATCTGCGCTGTTCTGTACGTCAGCGATCGGCTTTGCACTCTGGTTCATCAATACTAATCCTCTGTGTAGCGCACACTGGCGCGGTCAGTTTCCCACAGGGTTACTGCGCTGATCTTGACGCGATCGTCGTTGATCAGGGTTGCTAATTCCTGAAAGAAGTAGGCCGCAAGATTCTCGGCCGTAGGGTTGATACGATCGAACGGTTCGACCTCGTTGAGATAGTGGTGATCAAGACGATCGCCGACTTCAGCGGCGGCACGCTTGATCACCTTGAAATCGATTCCCATCCCGACACTGTCCAATGCATGCGCAACCACCTCGACCTCAACCTTCCAGTTGTGGCCGTGGAGACGGCGGCAGTCACCCGGATAGTCGCGCAGCGAGTGTGCTGAAGCGAACTCCGTAAGGACCTTAAGTGTGTAACGGGGTGTCATCGAAATCCTAGAAAATAACTCGGTTATTGCTGGCTGGCGCTGATTTTAGCAGTAGCGTCGGAAAGCTGCACCTCTATAGTGTGGGCGATTCCGGCTGAATCAAGTCCACAGTCGGCCAGAAGCTCCTCACGAGAGCCGTGATCGACAAAGGTGTCTGGCAGGCCGAGCTGCAGCAGCGGGCGTTCAACGCCGTGGGCTGCCAGGGCTTCGGCGACGGCGCTACCTGCACCGCCAGCTACGGCATTATCTTCAACCGTAACCAGCAGCTGATGATTGGCTGAGACGCGTAGCACCATCTCCTCATCAAGCGGTTTCACAAAGCGCATATTGATAACGGTTGCGTTGAATTGGTCAGCGGCGACTAACGCCTGTTCAAGCAGGGTGCCGAAACAGAAGATCGCAACCCCTTTTCCTTCCCGTACCAGCTCGGCCTTGCCGATCGGCAGAGGCTCAAGCCCGGAGTCGATGGTAACGCCGGGACCGCGTCCGCGTGGGTAGCGAACTGCGGCGGGTCCGTTATGGCGGTAGCCGGTAGAGAGCATCTGACGACATTCGTTCTCGTTGGATGGGGCCATCACCACCATGTTGGGAATACAGCGCAGGTAACTCAGATCGAAGCTGCCAGCGTGTGTTGGGCCGTCAGGGCCGACCAGACCGGCGCGGTCGATAGCAAAGAGCACCGGCAGGTTCTGCAGTGCCACGTCATGGATCAGCTGATCGTAGGCGCGCTGCAGGAAGGTGGAGTAGATCGCTACGACTGGTTTGATCCCCTCGCAGGCGAGGCCTGCGGCGAGGGTGACGGCATGCTGCTCAGCAATGCCGACATCGAAGTAGCGATCTGGAAAACGTTCGGAGAATTCGACCAGCCCCGAACCTTCTCGCATCGCGGGGGTAATGCCGACCAGATCACTACTCGTTTCAGCCATGTCACAGAGCCACTGCCCGAACACCTCGGTGTAGCTGGGAGAGGCGCCTGGTGTGTTGTCGATGGTGTCGCAATCGGGATCAAATTTGCCAACACCGTGATAGCCGCAGGGGTTGTCCTCGGCAGGGGTGTAGCCCTTGCCCTTGCGCGTGACGATATGTAGGAACTGCGGCCCCTTGCGTGAGCTCAGGTTGCTCAGCGTCTGGACCAGTGTCGACATGTCGTGACCATCGATCGGGCCGATGTAGTTGAATCCAAGCTCCTCGAAGAGGGTGCCGGGAACGACCATTCCCTTCATATGCTCCTCG
This sequence comes from Candidatus Reidiella endopervernicosa, assembly GCF_013343005.1. Lineage (GTDB taxonomy): Bacteria > Pseudomonadota > Gammaproteobacteria > Reidiella > Reidiella endopervernicosa. Next base: position 2,732,008 of record NZ_CP054491.1, on the reverse strand, counting down.
GCACGACGGGCAATCTCCCACACCGGTGGCACGTGCTCGAGCACCTTTTTGCTGCCCTCGCGGACCGAGGAGTAGAAGCGCCCTGAGAGCAGGCGGGCGAGGTAGTTCGACATGCCACCCACATTGGGAGAGATCGACATGTCGTTGTCGTTGAGGATCACCAGCAGATTGGCGTCGAGATCACCTGCATGGTTGAGCGCCTCGAAGGCCTCGCCGGCAGTCATCGCACCGTCACCTATAACGGCTATAACCTTGCGTTCACTCTGCTGCTGGGCGGCGGCGATTGCCATGCCGAGTGCGGCGCTGATTGAGGTGCTGGAGTGGCCGACGCCGAAGGTGTCGTAGGGGCTCTCTTCGCGTTTGGGGAAGCCAGCCAGGCCACCTTTCTGGCGTAGTGTCGGCATCGCTTTACGGCGGCCGGTGAGAATCTTGTGTGGATAGCTCTGGTGGCCAACATCCCAGACCAGGCGGTCTTCAGGGGTGTTGAAGACGTAGTGGAGGGCGATGGTGAGCTCGACCGTGCCCAGACCGGAGGCGAGATGTCCCCCGGTCTGGCTGACCGATTCGATCAGAAAGGCGCGTAGCTCCTCGGCCAGTTCTGGTAGACGGGCGTCATCAAGCGCCCGCAATTCGGCAGGGGTCTCGATCGTCTCCAGTAGGGGGTAGCGGCTGTCAGCGCTCATGAAAGGTCATTTCTTTAGGGAAAGCGCTCAATTATCGGTTGCACACCGCTCTGTTGCAAGGAAATCTATCTGATTGGGTAATAAATAGTGCTACAAATCAGGGGGCTACTTGACCAGTGCGGAGATCGCCTTGAACTGTTCATGACGCGCATCACGCAGCCACTCAAACAGTACCGATTCGGTGTTGGTGATCACCACGCCCGCTTCGCGCATGCGCGCGGCGGCATTGGCGTGGTTGCTCTCGACGCGTGAGCAGATCGCATCCTCTACCACAAAGACCTGTAACCCAGCGCGGGTGAAGGCGAGTGCGGTCTGCAGTACGCAGATATGCGCCTCCATTCCGGCCAGGATTAGCTGTCGACGACCGCTATCGATCACAGCGCTGCGGATTGTCTCCGAGGCCTCGCAGGAGAAGCAGCTCTTATCGAGTATCTGTCGCTCACCGCTGAGCCCATCGAGAAGCTCCGCTTCAGTATGGCCCAGCCCCTTCGGATACTGTTCACTGATCAGCTGTGGGACTTCGAGTAGAGTGGCGGCCGCAAGCAGACGACGACTGTTGTCGATGACGCGGCGGTGTGATGCCTCGGGCATTGCACTGGCGAGACGTGGCTGGATATCGATGATGGTCAGCAGGCTCTGGCCGCTGTCGCACAACAGGGTCTGGGACATGGGGACTCCGAATGGTTGCTGGGTTAGCTGACCCGATCAACAATATATTTGGCGAGTTCTCTAAGCAGATCAGCACCTTCGCCGAAGGGCTCCAGTGCTTGCAGTGCATCGTTGCGTAGATCGACGGCACGTTCCTTGGCACCGTCCAGCCCGAGCAGTGCGGGATAGGTCGGTTTGTTGAGTGCGATATCGGCGCCCTGTGTCTTGCCGATGGTTTCGGTGTCGCCCTCAATATCGAGAATGTCGTCACGAATCTGGAAGGCGAGGCCGATGCACTTGGCGTAGTGGTCGAGTCGCTCCAGCTGATTCGATGTGATCTGGTCGCTGCAGAGTGCACCGAGTTTGACGCTGGCGCGAATCAGTGCGCCGGTCTTGTGGATATGCATATCCTCGAGTTGGGCGATATCCATGGTTTCACCCACTGCGGCCAGATCGATGGCCTGGCCGCCAGCCATACCGCGTGAACCGGAGGCGAGGGCCAGGCTCTCGATCATGCCAATACGACGGCTGCCATCTTCATCAATGGAATGGTTGTGGGCGATGATGTGGAAGGCAAGGGTCTGTAGGGCATCACCGGCCAGAATTGCGGTGGCCTCATCGAACGCCTTATGACAGGTCGGTTTGCCGCGGCGCAGATCGTCATCGTCCATTGCTGGCAGGTCGTCATGGACCAGCGAATAGGCGTGGATCAGTTCGACGGCAGAGGCGGCAATATCGAGACGTTCACTATCGTTATTGAGTGCGCGCCCGGTAGCGTAGACCAGCGCTGGACGCACGCGCTTACCGCCGTTGAAAACGGAGTAGCGCATCGCCTCATGCAGCTGGGCAGGGTGGATCGACGCAGCAGGTAACAGCTGGCCGAGGGCGGTATCAACCCGCTGGCGAGCCTCGGTGAGGAACTCTGCAAGCATGCTGTCTACTCCTTATCTTCACTGAAGGGCTCAAGCTCCGTCTCACCCTCTCTCTGCAGTAGGATCTCGACTTTCTGTTCGGCTTCTTTTAGCTGCGTCTGGCAGGTTCGGGTCAGTTCGATGCCGCGTTCAAAGTCCTTGAGTGACTCTTCCAGGGTCGTTTCACCAGATTCCATCTTCTCTACCAGCTGCTCAAGTTCCTCAAGTGCAGTCTCGAAACCGGGTGTTTTGCTCTTTTTGCGGGTCATCTCTCTGCCGTCGCTGCTCACAAATTTCGAGCTACGTTACCGTAGCGTGCTGGGAGGGGTCAATCGGATGGATAGGTAATACTAGTAGGTATGTTTGATGTAGAGAGCAATGTGCCAGGGTGACGATTTTCTCCGTAGTGCATTGTGATGAGGCGATCATCTGTACTCAGGATTATCGACAAGGGAAGAAAACAGGTTGGATTTGGAATAAATCTATTTCGTAATACCCAATTATAGCGATGGTAGGGCATTTCCCAATTATTTTTGGTCGGCAACTTATTGATAATTGCCTGTGGCATTACTGACCGGGAGTCGCTATTTTTGCGAAAGTTTGTTTTGGGCATCCAAGCCCAAGCAAACAGCAAAAACTTCACGCGACCGTTTATGCCTGCGGCGCCCGACGTCCTGCGTTCGTTGCGTAATCACCTCTTCGCGGCTCTACACAACTCCCTCACTGACTCTACGCCGACATAAAGCCGCTGCTGCATCTTCTCCGTCGTTCGCTCGCGCTCTCAACTACGAATAGGCAGACGGCGTCGACTATCGGGGACTAACCGCCCTCACTTCGCTCTCCATGGCGGTCAGCGATTGCATGTGAATTTTTCGAAACAATTGCAATAACCATGATTTACATCATGCAAACCGGAATAGATGGCAAATGTTGTCTATAAAGTAATGTATACCCGTGTCGATATAGACACTATGCATTGGTACCACATTGTAAGCACTGACCAGAGGAGGGTGGTGGACGATGTGGTTTGTCGAATTTCAGCCCTATCGTATTGAGTAGAATAGCTGCGGTTGGGGTGGCAAAGTTTTCAGAAATTGTGTGGAGAAGCAACAATGGCGTCTTCCAAGGGTAACTTTTTTTCGAATCTGCAAATCAGACACAAATTGTGGGCTGGATTTGGTCTTGTATTAGCGATTCTGGTAATTGTCGGTCTGGGTGTCTTTCCTAGCCTGGTAAACACTGAGCAGAAGACAGGTAGCATGGTGCTTGAGCGCCAACCAGCCGCAGCTGCAGCTCAGGAGCTTGCTCACCGTCTTGAGAGAAGCCTCTCTGCGCTTGGTTTCTATCTGCTCGGTAAAGAAGAGAAGCATAAGCAGAATTATCTTGAAGGCCTCAAGAAGCTCGCCGAAGAGTTGGAAATTCTTAAAACCAATCAGCTGGTCACCAGTGATCCTGAACTCAGTGAACTACTCATCAATATTGATAAGGATGTTGCTGCCTTCGCCGCAGTGCGTGATCGAATGATTACCTTGGCTACCACCGATTCACAGAACTTTCCCGGAATTGCATTTGCCGGAGAGGCTATCAATCCCGTCAACAGACAAATTCAATCGCTACTGAGCGAAATGATTCTCTCGGAGGAGGGCGAAGAGGTTTCGGAAGAGCGTCGTGCACTCCTGATTGAGCTTGGCAATCTCCGTAATACCTGGACCGGTGTGATTAATGGTGTACGTGCCTACCTCGCTTTCAGGAGTAAAGGTGCTATTGATGAGGCTACTCTTTATCTCGAAACCACCGGCTCAATTGCCAAACGCCTGCAGGAGGAGTGTGCCGATATGCTCACTTTTGAGCAGGAGGACGGATTGGCTCAGTTCATCGAACTGCGTGAACAGGTCGTGGCCAGTCTCAAACAGCTGGAGAAGATTCACGGTGGCAAGCGTTGGCGCACCGATGCCTATCTGATTAACACCTCAGTTAATGAGATGCTGGAGCGAATTGACGGCAATGTTGACGCACTGGTTAATCGTCTTCGTGAGGATAATGAGCGCACTGGTAGTGAGCTACTGGCTGACGTGGAGGGCACCAAGGCATTCTTGATTACGCTGCTCCTGGTTGGGTTGCTATTGGGTGTTTTGATTGCCTTCCTGATGGCGCGCTCAATCTGTCGTCCTATTCAGAGTGCTGTGGTCGCGATGGAAGATATCGCCAAGGGTGAGGGTGATCTCAGCTCAAGACTGCAGCTCAATATTGGGGGGGAGCTGGGCCAACTATCTGACGCGTTTAATCTCTTTATAGAAAAATTCACAATGTGGTTGCTCGCGTATCGAGTTCTACCGGTCAGCTAGTCTCTGTTGCAGACCAGATGACCCATGTGGTGGCCGAGTCTAAAGAGGGTGCCAATCAGCAGCAGATGAAGATTGAGCAGGTGGCGACCGCAATGAATGAGATGGCTGCCACGGTCGATGAGGTGGCGCGCAGTGCATCAGTTGCTGCAGATACGGCTTCAGAGGCCGATAACTCTGCTAGTGGTGGTCGCAAGGTGGTTGCTGAGACGATTAGTGAGATTAACAGTCTTGCTGATGAGGTTAGTCGTGCCTCAGGCATCATTAATAAGCTAGAGGCTGAGAGTCAGGAGATCGGCACGGTCCTGAATGTGATTCGTGGTATCGCTGAACAGACCAATCTGCTCGCGCTGAATGCGGCAATTGAAGCGGCACGTGCCGGCGAGCAGGGGCGTGGATTTGCGGTAGTCGCCGATGAGGTACGTACTCTCGCAAGTCGTACCCAGGACTCCACCCAGGAGATCCAGCAGATGATCGAGCGGCTGCAGGAGAGTGCACACAATGCCGTCACGGCCATGGAGACGAGCAGCAGTAGCGCCAATCGAGGTGTAGAGCAGGCGAACGCAGCGGGTTCATCACTGAAGTCGATTGTTGATGGTGTCACAACCATCAAGGATATGAATCTGCATATCGCCAGTGCCTCAGAGGAGCAGAGTTCAGTCACCAACGAGATCAACGCCAATATTGTCGATATCAATGGTGTTGCCGATCACAGTGCTGAGCTGGCTACTCGACTTGAGCAGGCGAACGGTGAGCTTGTGACAGTCTCCAGTGAGCTCAAGTCTCTGGTTGAACAGTTTAAGACCTGATCCAAATCGTCCGGGCAGGGCGAGAGGAGGGGCGTAGACCGAAACGGTCTGCGCCCTTTTTTATTGTCTGGGGCTGAGGCTTATTAATTTCTACCATCACAGGTAGAATGCAGCATCACAAATTGGATGGCTGGAAATAGAACTTGTGTTAAAACAATTGCTTATGGTTACGGTTGCCGTGGCGGTGTTACCCGTTGCAGCTTTTGAAGAGTATCTTGGTGGTGGTAAGGCACCGCTGAATGAACACTATATCGATGATGATCCCTGGAAGGAGAGTGAAGCGGTGCTACCGCCCTATCCAGTGGACGACAATCTGCTTCCCGTTGCTATCGATACCGCCAACCGCAGTTACCGTTTCCTGATAGATGAGAAGGCGCTCTCAATTGGTGAGGATCGTATTATTCGCTACACCCTGGTGGCAGAGACTCGCAGTGGGGGGCGTAATGTCTTCTACGAGGGACTCAACTGCACCACGCTCGAGTACAAGCGCTATGCCTACGGGACCAGTCAGGGCGAGTTCCGCAGGATGCGTCAGCCAAAGTGGAAGCCAATTATGCGTGAGGGCAGTGGCCGTTTCCGTCGCGACCTCTACGACTTCTACTTCTGCAAACGCGGTAGAACCTTCGATAACGAGAAGTCGATTATCCAGAACATCCGCTATCCAAAAAATGGTGGCGCCAGCGATATTCGCTGATGCCGTATAACGACCAAATTAAAGCTGAATTGAAATTATGAGCAACGCCTACGACGCCTCCGCTATCGAAGTCCTCACCGGCCTGGAGCCGGTGCGCAAACGCCCTGGAATGTATACCCAGACCGAGCGCCCCAACCACCTCGCTCAGGAGGTGATTGATAACTCGGTCGATGAGGCGGTGGCGGGTCACGCCAAGCAGATCGATGTGATCCTCTACAAGGATCAATCGCTGGAGGTGCGTGACGATGGACGTGGTATGCCGGTCGATATCCACCCGGTTGAGGGGATGCCCGGCGTCGAGGTGATCCTCACCAAGCTGCACTCCGGCGGTAAGTTCTCCAACAAGAACTACCAATTCTCCGGTGGTCTGCACGGTGTGGGTGTCTCGGTGGTCAATGCACTTTCCAAGCACCTTGAGGTTTGGGTGCGGCGCGAGGGCAAGGAGTACAACATCGCCTTCAAGGATGGCCACAAGGTCTCCAATCTGGAGGAGATTGGTGAGGTCGGTAAACGTAATAGTGGTACCACCGTCCGTTTCTGGCCCGATAAACAGTTTTTCGACTCCTACAAGTTCTCACTGCCTCGCCTCAAGCATGTACTACGCGCCAAGGCGGTGCTCTGCCCCGGACTGCGTGTGCGCTTTACCGATGAGGCAAGTGGTGAGAAGGAAGAGTGGTACTACGAGGATGGTTTCAAAGACTATCTACTCGATGAGCTTAACAATGTTGAGCTGCTTCCAGAGACACCCTTTCTCGGCAGCATGGCTGGCAGCACTGAGGCGGTCGATTGGGCCGTGGTCTGGTTGCCCGAGGGCGGAGAGGCGGTCGGTGAGAGTTACGTCAATCTGGTCCCCACCGCGCAGGGCGGTACCCATGTAAATGGTCTGCGTACTGGACTTACCGAGGCGGTGCGAGAGTTTTGTGAATTTCGTAACCTGCTGCCGCGAGGTGTGAAGCTCGCTCCCGACGATGTCTGGGATCGAGTCAGTTATATCCTCTCGGTCAAACTGGCCGATCCACAGTTCTCCGGTCAGACAAAAGAGCGCCTCTCATCGCGTGAGTGTGCGGCGTTTGTCTCTGGTGTGGTGAAAGACGCCTTCAGCCTCTGGCTCAACCAGCACACCGAGCAGGGAGAACGTATTGCTGACCTGGCAATCAATAGTGCTCAGAGCCGTATGCGGGCCGGCAAGAAGGTCGCACGTAAAAAGGTCACCCAGGGTCCAGCGCTTCCCGGCAAGCTCGCCGATTGTGCCTCGCAGGATCTCGCACGTACCGAACTCTTTCTTGTAGAGGGAGACTCGGCGGGCGGTTCTGCCAAGCAGGCACGTGATAAAGATTTCCAGGCGATCATGCCGCTACGTGGCAAGATCCTCAACACCTGGGAGGTTGATCCCACCATGGTGCTTGCCTCACAGGAGGTGCACGATATCTCAGTGGCGATCGGTGTCGATCCGGGCTCCGATAATCTCAAGGGACTACGTTACGGTAAGGTCTGCATTCTTGCCGATGCCGACTCCGATGGTCTGCATATCGCCACCCTGCTTTGCGCACTCTTCGTACGCCACTTCCGTCCACTGGTACAGGCGGGCCACATCTATATGGCAATGCCACCGCTCTATCGAATCGATGTGGCCAAAGAGACCTTCTATGCACTCGATGATGCCGAGAAAGAGGGTGTCCTAAATCGAATCGAGGCCGAGAAGAAGCGCGGCAAGATCAGTGTCACTCGATTCAAAGGGCTGGGTGAGATGAATCCCAAACAGCTGCGTGAAACCACACTCGCCCCCGATACCCGTCGTCTGGTGCAGCTCACCCTTGAGTCGGGTGATGACACCAACCAGCAGATGGATATGCTGTTGGCGAAAAAACGCGCTTCAGATCGGAAGGCATGGCTGGAGGCCAAAGGCGATTTAGCTGAGGTTTGATCTGTAGCCAGCGCAAGGCTGGTTACTTGCATAAGATGGTCGTAGTCGTTTGAAAAGCGAAGCGATGAACAAATAGTATGGAGAGAATGGTATGGATGCCTTTTCGAGTAAAAAATTAAATATCAATCAAATAAATCTTCATTTGTTTCCGATGAAGATTGTCTGTCTATTGTCCTTGGATATCTCTTAATCCGTTGTGATTGTTCGTTCTGTTTAGCACTCTCTGAGCGAATAAAGATGGAGGTTGTAACGAATCGGTTGAGCCTCGAGGATGTGCAGTTGAGAGAGAGTTTCAGTAGATAGCAAATGCTGACTGATATTCGACAGAATAGTTCGCGTTCTTACCACATCAGAAATAGAAACGTTCAGCAGGTCGGTTCTGAAAACCCAAAGTACCGTATGCGAGCGGGTGATAGCTTTGTCTTTTCACCAATCTATTGTGGAGGGAGTGCTGTAGCATCCGAGCTTCCCCGATCTGTCGACGGGTGATCAGTTCTTCGATGAATTTCAATTTGAGGCGTATCGTGAGTTTTACTGTTAGATTGGAAAGCGGGTGTTTAATGAGTGTGAGGTTCCTGTTGCAGTGTAACAGGGGGTTAAGAACGGTTAGCGAGTTATATAGATTGAATACGTCGTCTGAATGAACAGGTTTATTTGGAATGACAGTGTGTCGATGGTAATGAGAAATAATAAGGAGAGGTTGCATGGCTGACACAGAGTACGCAGGTTTTTGGATTAGGTTTGGCGCGGTGATGATTGATCTGGTGTTCATGCTGATTGTTGTCTATATACCGCTTTCTTTTATCTATGGTGAGCAGTTCTGGTTGGATGAGAAAATCATCCATGGTTTTTGGGATGTAATCCCATTTGTGGCAACCATCTGGTTCTGGCGGCGGTTTCTCGGTACGCCTGGAAAAATGGCACTCAAACTCAAGGTCGTTAACGCGCGTAGCGGAGAAAAACTTTCGACTCTCCAGGCGATTGGTCGTTACTTTGCTTATATACCAGCAATGTTACCGTTGGGGTTAGGGCTGATATGGGTGGGTATCGACAAGAAAAAGCAGGGCTGGCATGACGAACTGGCTGGTACGGTTGTGATACGGGACACGGCAAAAGAGACGGTTCGTTTTTAAAGCTGAGGTCTGATTGAGTTCAAGACCGGTAGTGCATTGTGTAACACATTTACACTTCTAATGTGTTCAATATGGTTTAGTCATATATAACAATTTAGCGGTGATAAAAGGATTTTGGATTGGTTATTTTGAAGGGTAGTAGAGAGAAACTAGGTGCCGTACTGATTGCAGTGGCCGGATTGCTTGGTGTGATTGTACTGTTTGCGCAGGGTGCCATTCCTCAGGACACGGCATATCACGATTTTAAAGATCAACGAACCATTATGGGCGTGCCCAACTTCTGGAACGTGCTCTCCAACCTTCCGTTTTTGATCGTCGGTGCGATCGGGTTCTACAAGGTAACGATCTCAGATCGGCTCAAGATCATTATCAACTTTCGCATCGCTTACGGACTGCTGTTTGCTGGTACGGCACTGGTCTCCTTAGGTTCCGGCTATTATCATCTCTGGCCCAACAACGAGACGCTGGTGTGGGATCGACTGCCGATGACCTTTGCCTTTATGGCGCTCTTCTCGATTGTTATCAGTGAATATATCTTTGTAGACCTTGGCAGGCGGTTGTTTGTGCCGTTGGTGATTGTCGGTGTTGCATCGGTGGCCTACTGGCACGTAACTGAGTTGCGAGGAGAGGGTGATCTGCGTTTCTATGCGCTGGTGCAGTTTTTCCCCATGTTGGCGATACCAATTATTCTGCTGACCTTCCGTTCGATGTTTACGACGGCTTCGGGGTATTGGTGGCTGTTTGTGGCCTATCTGGCTGCGAAGCTGCTCGAGCACTTTGATGGCGAGGTCTATAGTCTGCTTGGTTTTATTAGTGGTCACTCGTTAAAACATGTGGCAGCTGCCCTGGGTGTCTATGTGTTGATGGTTTCATACCAGCGTCGCATTGGTGCGGAATAGTAGGGCTGTCTATACGTATTTAAAAAATAATAATTAAAGCCTCTGCTGTCGACTAGAGACAGCCGCGGGAGTAGCTATGTTTATTGGACACTTTGCTGCAGGATTTGCGGCTAAATCGGTGGCGCCAAAGTTATCGCTGGGATTACTCTTTATCGCCGCTCAGTTCGTCGACCTATTGTGGCCAACGCTGCTGCTCTTCGGTGTTGAACAGGTACAGATCGTGCCGGGTGCAACGGTCGTCACACCGTTGATATTCGAGGATTATCCGGTTTCGCATAGTCTGTTGGCGGTTGTTCTCTGGGGGGTGTTGCTCGGGGGTGGTTATTATCTGCTGCGCAGGGATCGGATCGGAGCAGCGCTCTTGATGCTGTTGGTGGTCAGTCACTGGACACTCGACACGCTGGTACACCAGCCCGACCTGCCGCTGCTGCCGGGTAGCGACTTCATGGTCGGTCTGAACGCCTGGTCCTCTTTGCCCCTCACACTCCTTATCGAATTGTCGCTGTTTACACTCGGTGTGTGGCTCTATCTGCGAGTGACAGAAGCGATCGATCGAGTTGGTGTATGGGCGCTGTGGGGCTTGATCCTTTTTCTTCTGACTATCTATGCGGGCAATCTGTTTGGTGAACCACCACCCAATGTCGAGATGATCGCCTGGGTTGGACATGCGCAGTGGTTGCTGGTCCTGTGGGGTTTCTGGATAGACAGACATCGCCGCGTGACGATAGATGCTTAATCTCTTCCCATCTATGTAGACTGCTACGCTTACTAGCATTGATGCGATAGCTGGAGGCGTGGTGGGCAATCTCTTAAACGAACATATCGATTACAAAATCGAACGGACCGGGTTTGGCGTCTGGCGCCACTATCTCTACGAGAGTGGTGCACGGTTCTCTGAGTTTCGCAGTCATCAAGAGCTATTGAACTGGCCACTGCTTCACTATATCCACGGTATATCGCCCGAAACGGGCAGACGTGTGGTAGCCAAGGGTGTTATTGCCGTAGAACGACTGGCGATGGGAGGTGTGGCGATTGGCCACGCCTCATTTGGTATTGTCGCCATAGGGCAGCTGGGTCTGGGAATATTATTTGGTCTGGCTCAGCTCTCAACCGGTTACTGGGCCATTGGACAGGCAGCGCTGGGGGTTGAGTTCGGCCTGGGTCAGTTGGCGACGGGGGAGACGGCTATCGGGCAGCTCGCCTTTGGCGATTATGTGTTGGCACAGGTTGGATGGGGTGAGCACGTCTGGGCAGAGGGGCAGCAGGATCCTGAGGCGGTAAGTTACTTTCAGGATTTATGGCAACGGGTGAAACTCTTCTGGGAGGCTGTTTGAACGATTAAATATCAACCATAGGTCGCGGATTGTGCTTCGTTTCATCCGAGCTACGAAACACTACAACTCGAGATGAATGATGATTAATGGCACAACCTTGCCCTGAAGAGATTAACTATTTGAAGGGAGTGAGTCTGGAAGGTTGAATGACTTTCGCCAGTGGGTGACAGGGCAGGCGAAGGTGAGTTGATAGGCGGTGAGGCAGAGATCTTCGCTGTCACCTTTCTGGCCGTAGAGGCGATCACCTACAACGGGAAATCCTGCCTCTGCCAGATGACGTCGAATCTGGTGTTTTCGCCCTGTCTCGATCGAGACATCCAGATGAGTTCGATTCTGTTCACCATTGAAGGCCAGCTTGGTGATCAGGCTGCGGGCGCTACGTCCTTCAATTTCTCGTTCGATTAATTGCGGTTCAGGTGTGTCGGGGAATTCGCCGTGTACGGTGACCCGATAGCGCTTGTCGATGGAGCGCTGTTGAAACATGCGAGTAAATTCAGCCGCAACCCTTTTTTTATGCGCGATGATAATCAGACCGGTCGCCGCACGATCAAGACGGTGGACGATAAAGGCGGGGCGCTCCGGCTCAAGGTTCTGCTCCACCCAGCGATTGATGGTGCAGTGGTCACCATATTTTGAACCCTGTGAACGCATGCCGTAGGGCTTGTACCAGACGCTGTAATCACCCTCGTCGGCGACCAGTGTGGGTGGTGTGGGTTCTTCGGCCAGTACCTGCTCATCATAGTAGAGATGCAGGGTGTCACCGGCCAGTGGCTTGCGCTTTGCGCGGCGTAGGCGTGCGGTGTGCTCGTCATGGGTGAGCCACACGGCACCCTTGCTCATGGTCTGCTTGATACGCTGCTTGGAGAGGCCGCTGGCGGCTGAGAGTAGGTCGACAGCGGTGGTCTCGTCGTTCTCGATCTCGAGATGGTGTTCGAACTGCTGTGGTTGGTTGGTCAGTCATATCAGATTGCCAGACGGTGATGGCGGTCTATTGTAGAGGAAAGACGGGGATAATAGTTGGGAGTGTGATTCGATATGGACAACGAAAAGACGACTCAGAATGGACGTGGCTCTATCGGGCGACGGGCGCTCTATATGGTGCTGTTTGCGCTCTTCTACTCGGTGGCTGAACTGGTACTGGTAGCCGTAGTCATGATTCAGTTTCTGATTGTGCTATTTGGCGCAGAGTCGAATCGGCGGCTGCTACTGTTTGGTGCTGAGCTTGGGCGTTATATCTACCAAATTATTCGTTTTCTCACCTTCAACAGTGAACAGCATGTCTACCCCTTATGGTGATTGGCCTCGTGACGGGCGTGCCACGGGGGCTGAACCAGAGCTGGATACGATTGTGAATGAGAGTGATACGGATGGTTGTTAAATCACTGATTTGTGATTGGGAGTAGGTGGGGGTGACGTATCGTCTGCTCGCCGATGGCATCGTGTTGCTCCATCTCTGTTTTATTCTGTTTGTGATCTTCGGTGCGGTGGCGCTCTACTTCCGGCGTGGATTGATCTGGTTCCATCTGCCTGCCGTCGGCTGGGCAGCTCTGATTGAGTTAAATGGTGGTCACTGTCCGCTGACGCCTCTGGAGATTAAGATTCGCGAGGCGGCAGGTCAGATGGGGTATGAGGCGGGCTTTATCGACCATTACATCATTCCGTTGATCTATCCTGGCGAGATCACCTCGGAGGTCGCTGTTACGCTGGGTATTGCTGTACTGCTGTGGAACCTGCTGGCCTACGCCTGCATCTATCGCTGGTGCCGGCGCAACGGTTAGATTCGACGCAATAGATCGACGCGAATCGGCATCTCGAAGAGCGCACCCGTGGGACCGTTGTGGATCTCGAACATCTCCCGCACCCGCTCCAGCAGTTCGGGTGCAATATTGTGTTCGGTGTGGGTAACCCCGATGACCTTCTGCTCGAACTCGGAAAAACTGGCAAAGGCGTTGGGTGCATCGAAGAAGGTCTCGCTTGCCAGCTCAAACTGCGTCGAAGCGACTGCTCGAGAGGTGGCTGCAAAGGCCGCCTGGCGTACGGACTCCTCATTGTGAAACATGCGTAGTATTTCATTGAAGTCACCGGCAAAAACCGGCTCTGAAATGTAGGCATAGCCACCCGGTTTTAGGATGCGTGCGATACCTGAGAAAGCCTGATCCATATTCCCAAGTGGTACGTGGTGCAGCGATTTGAACATCATCACCACATCGGTGCTGCCATCGGCCATTGGGATCGACTCAGCGCCTGCAAGCTGGAAGGTGACGTTGGGTAGATCGGTGATGGTTAGATTCTGTTGGTGTTGGATCTGATCGACCTCGAAGGCGTGAATCTGACTGTCTGGATGTCGCTCTGCAATCTGCCGTGTGTGTTGAGCCCCACCGCAACCGAGCTCGACGATGACGGCATCCTCCAGAGAGAGCAGCGATTCGTAGATTGTCTGCTCTTCACTGGGGCGGTAGTGGTCAGGTTGGGCTATAACCATAGTTCCGGTCGGCATGTTCGATTCCGTAGTGTTGTAGTGATAAGCCACATGCTAGCATCAAATTCTAACGATATGCGGTGATGCTATTTGGTGTTTGCATTGGAGAAGAGATGAACGAGACACAGGGTGTTTTTGCGCGCTCCGCGCTGCTGCTTCGATCACGCGTTAACCGTTTCGCGATTCAGGGTTTGGTTGTTGCGCTGGCGGCTGTGGGCGTAGCGAGTGCGGTGGTTGGTTACATGCACACCGATCAGCTTTCGCTCGATAGCATCATGTATGCGCAGCAGATCAACTCAGCGCTCTGGATGCTCGATGCAATGCCATTTCTCTTTGCGCTATGGGGGCAGTACGCCGGTTCAATCATGTCGATCGAAGCGGGGGCGATGGTGCTCGACCAGACCCGTGATCTACGCATGCAGGCGGAGTCGCTGGAGATTCAGCTGGCCCACGACACCACCCATGACCGCCTCACTGAGCTGCCCAATCGGGTGCTGTTCCACGACCGTGTTGGTCAGGCGATCGAGGCGGCGCATCGTGACCTGGGTCAGCTGGCGCTGTTGGCGGTCAACATCGACAACTTCAAATCGGTCAATGAGGCGTTGGGCCACTTCAGCGGAGATCTGCTGCTCAAACAGGTCGCGGGACGCCTGAAGAGTGTGGTGCGTAGTCCCGATACGGTGGCACGGCTGGGAGGGGATGAGTTTGCACTGCTCGTTCCACATCTCAACACAGGTGAGGATGCCAAGCTGGTCGCTGACAAGGTGGTCGAGGTGCTCAAACAACCTTATCTGTTGGGTGGGGTGGAGATTGAGATGCTTGCCAGTATCGGCATTGCTATCTATCCCGACCACATCAGTGATGCTGTGGGGCTGCTGCAAAAACTCGATGTCGCGCTCTACAGTGCTAAACAGATCAGTGGTTACTCGACCATGGTCTATTCGCCGGAGCAGGATCAGATGAATCCGGAACGGCTCTCCCTGTTGGGGGAGCTGCGTCGGGCAATTGAGCGCGAAGAGCTCGATGTCTACTACCAGCCCAAGGTCAATATCAAGGAGGGGCGTACCGTGGCGGTCGAGGCACTGGTGCGCTGGAATCATCCGCAGCGCGGCATGCTGCCACCGATCGAGTTTATTCTACTCTCCGAACGAACTGGACTGATCAAACCATTGACCCTGCATGTGCTCAATGAGTCGGTCCGCCAGTGCGCAGAGTGGCACCAGGCGGGACTGGAGATCCATGTGGCAGTGAACGTCTCGGCCAAGATGCTGCTCGATCCTGAATTACCCTCGCTGGTGGTTGAGATACTTAAAAAACATCAGCTGGCATCAAACCACCTGATTATCGAGATCACCGAGAGTTCGATCATGGAGGATCAGGAGCGGGCGCTGGCCAATGTCACCAAGCTGGCGGAGCTCGGTACGCGCATCTCAATCGATGATTTCGGTACCGGTTACTCCTCGCTCGCCTATCTACGTCGTCTACCGGTCGATGAGATCAAGATCGACCAGTCGTTCGTGATGCCGATGCTGGAGAACGACAGTGATGCGGTGATCGTCAAGGCGACCATCGGTCTGGTCCACAATCTTGGTATGTCGGTCATTGCTGAGGGGGTTGAGAGTGGTGAGATTCTGCAGAAGCTGGGGGAAATGGATTGCGATCAGGCGCAGGGTTATCACATCAGTCGACCGGTACCGGGAGCGGAGCTGACCAAGCTGCTGACCGATTCAGCCTGGTCTGTCGCCTAAGCCAGCACACAGCCGCTATTCCGTATAATTACCCCACCGTGGTGCCCGCCACGGTGTATGATATGCGACTAATTTTAATAGATAGATAGCCCAAGACCCGCCCTATGAGTGACACCCCAGAGATGAATTTCGAAGGCGTTGAGCGCCAGCCGATCAAGCAGTTTACCGAACAGGCCTATCTCAACTATTCGATGTACGTAATCATGGACCGCGCCTTGCCCAATATCGGCGACGGTCTGAAACCGGTACAGCGTCGTATTATCTACGCGATGAGTGAACTGGGGCTGAAGGCGGGTTCCAAGTATAAAAAATCGGCACGTACCGTCGGTGACGTGCTCGGTAAGTTCCATCCCCACGGTGACTCTGCCTGTTATGAGGCGATGGTGCTGATGGCGCAGCCTTTCTCCTATCGCTACCCGCTGGTCGATGGTCAGGGTAACTGGGGTGCCCCAGACGATCCGAAGTCATTTGCGGCGATGCGTTATACCGAATCGCGTCTGGCCAAATACTCCGAGCTGCTGCTACAGGAGGTGGGGCAGGGCACCGTGGACTGGACGCCAAACTTCGACGGTACACTGGAGGAGCCGCTGGTGCTGCCATCACGGGTGCCAAACATACTGCTTAACGGCACCACCGGTATCGCGGTTGGTATGGCGACCGATATTCCACCCCATAACCTGCGTGAGGTAGTGAGTGCCTGCATAAGATTACTCGAGGCCCCCCGTAGCTCAGTGACCGATCTGCTGGAGCATGTGAAGGGACCCGATTTCCCGACCGATGCGGAGATCATTAGCTCGACCATTGAACTGCAGCGTATCTACGAGCTGGGTAACGGTTCGGTACGTATGCGCGCCAAGTGGGAGCGGGAAGAGGGCGATGTGGTCATCACCGCGCTGCCTCATCAGGTCTCAGGTGCCAAGGTGCTGGAGCAGATCGCCCAGCAGATGCAGACGAAGAAGTTGCCTATGGTTGAGGATCTGCGTGATGAGTCAGATCACGAGAATCCGACCCGCCTGGTGATTGTGCCGCGCTCCAACCGCGTCGATATCGAGGGGCTGATGTCACACCTCTTCGCCTCGACCGATCTTGAGCGCACCTATCGCGTCAACATGAATATGATCGGTCTCGATGGCCGACCGCAGGTGAAGAACCTGCTCGACATCCTCGCCGATTGGCTTCGATTCCGCACCGAGACGGTCCGTCGTCGTCTCCAGCACCGTCTCGACAAGGTCAATAAACGCCTCCATCTGCTCGATGGTCTGCTGGTCGCCTTCCTCAATATTGATGAGGTGATTCGCATTATCCGTAGCGAGGATGAACCGAAGCCGGTACTGATGGAACGCTTCTCTCTCACCGAGGTTCAGGCCGACTACATCCTCGATACCAAGCTGCGCCAGCTGGCACGCCTTGAGGAGATGAAGATCCGTGCCGAGCAGGAGGAGCTGGCAGCCGAGCGTGATGGATTGGAGAAGATCCTCGGCTCCGAGGCGCGTCTGAAGACGCTGGTGAAGAAGGAGCTGATCAAGGATGCTGCCGAGTATGGTGATGATCGTCGTTCGCCGATTGTCGAGCGCTCTGCCGCACAGGCGATGGACGAGACGGCGCTGATTAGCAGTGATCCGGTCACCGTGATCCTCTCCGAGAAGGGGTGGGTGCGCGCTGCCAAAGGACATGAGGTCGATGCCTCTACGCTCGCCTACAAGTCGGGTGATAGTTATCTTGGAACCGCACAGGGTAAGAGTAACCAGCTGGCGGTCTTTATCGACTCCACCGGTCGCTCCTATGCGCTGCAGGCACATACCCTGCCATCGGCGCGTGGTCACGGCGAGCCTCTCACTGGTCGACTCAATCCTCCCGATGGTGCGCTGTTCCGCGCCGTGTTGATGGGCGCTGCTACCGACCTCTACCTGATGGCCTCCGATGCAGGCTACGGTTACGTGGCGAAGCTTGAGGATATGCAGGGGCGCAATAAGGCGGGCAAGGCGGCGCTCAAACTGCCCAACGGCTCCAATGTTCTGCCACCCATTCGGGTCACTGACTATGAGAATGATCTGCTTGCCGCAGTAACCAATGAGGGGCGCATGCTGGTCTTCCCACTCAAGGAGTTGCCGCAGATGGCACGCGGTAAGGGTAACAAGATTATCGGAATTCCCTCGGCGCGTGTTGTCAGTCGCGAGGAGTTTGTAGTGGCCGCCGTGGTAGTGCCGAAGGGTGAAGGGATTACGGTGGTTGCAGGAAAACGTCACACCAACATCAAGGCGAGTGATCTCGAACACTACTACGGTGAGCGTGGTCGTCGTGGTAGTAAACTGCCTCGCGGCCTGCAGAAGGTTGATGCGGTTGAGGTGACAGAAAAATAGTTACTCGCCCAGCGGCAACGAATAGCAGATCCCGTTGGTGTCAGTCGGCATTGACGGGAATCGCTGTCCACAGATTTTGCGTCCTGATTGAATTTTCTCCCAATACCCCCATCTAAAGCCCAGTATTAACTTCTCTTTTTTAACGAGGATCGAGACCGATGTTTAGTCGTATTGCGCTGTTTTTATTGGCAAACTTTGGTGTGCTGGCAGTGCTTAGCATCTCTATGCGGGTGCTGGGTGTCGACCGGATGCTGGCCAGTGGTGGAGGTTTTAACCTGACTGGCTTGCTGATCATGGCCTCGGTGATGGGTTTTGCCGGCTCATTTATATCGCTGGCTATATCGAAGTGGATGGCGAAACGCTCGATGGGCGTACAGCTGATCACTACACCCTCCACCAGCACTGAGACATGGTTGGTCGATACCGTGCGGCGTCAGGCACAGCAGGCGGGCATCGGCATGCCGGAGGTCGGTGTTTTCAACTCACCACAGCCGAATGCCTTTGCCACAGGTATGAATAGAAACAATGCACTGGTCGCTGTGAGCACTGGCCTGCTGCAGCAGATGCAGCGCGGTGAGGTAGAGGCGGTGCTGGGTCATGAGGTGAGTCATGTCGCAAACGGCGATATGGTGACGATGGGACTATTGCAGGGTGTGCTCAACACCTTTGTGATCTTCTTCTCGAGAGTGATCGGTATTTTGATCGATCGTGCAATTTTCAAGATCGAACGTGGTGTCGGCCCTGGTTACTGGATCGGTTCGATCCTCGCCGAGATGGTGCTCGGTATTCTGGCGGCGATGGTGGCGATGTGGTTCTCCCGTTATCGTGAATTTCATGCCGATAGTGGTGGCGCAAGGCTCTCCAGTCGACAGAACATGATCGCCGCGCTGGAGGCACTGAAGCGTGTTAGCCAGCCAAAGGATCTGCCGGGTGAGATGGCCGCCTTCGGTATCTCTGGCGGCATTGGTCACGGTCTGGCCAAGCTACTGCGCAGCCACCCACCACTCGATCAGCGTATCGCGGCGCTTCGCGCGGCAGGTTAACGGGAAGGCCCTGATTGTCTGTGGTCGGGGGCGGAGTAGAACGGTAGAATAGCGGGCTTCTAATAACCACCGAGGAAGCCTGCACATGAGCCTGATTCGTCCCTTTACCGGTCTGCGTCCCGTACCTGAGCGTGCTGCCGATGTTGCTGCACCCCCCTACGACGTACTGAACACAGCCGAGGCGCGCGAGCGGGTTGTCGGTAAACCGCTGAGCTTTCTGCATATCTCCAAGCCGGAGATCGATCTGCCCGAGGGAACCGACCCTTTCGATGCGAGCGTCTATGCCAAGGGGGCTGAGAATCTGCAGCGCTTGATCAGTGACGGTGTTTTGATTCGCGATGATTCACCCTGTTATTACCTCTACCAGTTGGAGATGGACGGCCACATACAGACGGGTCTGGTCGCGGCTGCTTCGGTCGAGGCGTATGACGAGAACCGTATTCGTAAACATGAGTTCACCCGTCCTGAGAAGGAGGATGATCGTGTCCGTCAGGTCGATGCACTTAACGCACAGACCGGTCCGGTCTTTCTGGTGCACAAATACCAGGCAGAGGTTGAGACGATGGTGCGCGAGGCGACTGCCGGTGAGCCACTCTATAATCTGACCGCAGATGATGGCATTCGCCACACCCTCTGGGTGATGGATGATGCGGCGAAGACGGCACGTCTGACCGAACTTTTCGATGCAATGCCCTGTATCTATGTGGCAGACGGTCACCACCGCTCGGCTGCTGCTTCGCGCGTCTGTGCCAGCCGTAAGACGGACAATAGTAATCATAGTGGTGAGGAGAGTTATAACTACTTCCTCACCGTGATCTTCCCCGATAACGAGATGCAGATTCTCGATTATAATCGTGTCGTTGCAGATATGAATGGTCTCGATAGGGAGACGTTCCTCTCCAAGGCGGCTGAGTCGTTTACTGTGACGGCTGAAACTGGACAGGTGAAACCGGGTAAACCGCAGGAGTTCGGTATGTATCTGCAGGAGCAGTGGTATCGTCTGACGATAAACAGTGATTTGGTACCAGCCAATGATCCGGTCGGACAGCTCGATGTGAGTCTGCTGCAGAATAATCTGATCGAACCGCTGCTCGGTATCAGCGATCCACGTCGTGACAAACGTATCGACTTCGTCGGTGGTATCCGCGGCATGGATGGGCTTGAGAAGCGTGTCGATTCCGGTGAGATGACACTGGCCTTCTCACTTTTTGCGACCGGTATGGCTGATCTGATGGCTGTTGCTGATGCCAATGAGGTTATGCCTCCCAAGTCGACCTGGTTTGAGCCGAAGCTGGCCGATGGCCTGGTCTCACACGTACTCGATTAAACACGAGCCAGTGAAACAAAAAAGCCGCTGCTACAGATCGTAGCAGCGGCTTTTTTTATTAGTTGGGATTCTAGAGGAGGTTAGACGCCCTCGTTAACGAAGTCGAACTCCAGTACCTCTTCGGGGCCCTGCAGGAAGTATCCCTGGATGTAGTTTACACCGCAGGTCCAGAGTACCGAGAGGCTGTTAGCGTCCTCGACGAATTCGGCAATGGTCTTCTTCTCCAGAGATTTGGCCATATCGGTAATCGATTTGACCATCGCCTGATTCTCTCGATTGCCTCCTAGATGGTGAATAAAGGAGCCATCGATCTTGAGCATGTCGACCGGCAGATGTTTGAGGATATTGAATGACTTTGCACCCTTACCAAAGTGTTCCAGGGCCACGCTGCAGTGTAGCTGCTTCAACCCTTCGAAGAGCACCTTGGCAGTCTTCAAATGGTGGGTGGCATCCTCCTCATGAACCTCGAAGGTAATGGCGTCTCCTTCCAGACGATGTTTTTGTAGACACTCGCGGATCCAGCCAAGGGTGCCTTCATCAACGACCGATGCGCCTGACATCTTGATAAAGAAGTGGGTGTTGCGACCGCTACGGCGCTGATCCGCAATGACTGAAATGGCATGCACGATGACCCAGCGGTCGATAATTGCCAGTAGATTGGCCTGCTCGGCCGCCTGGATGAACTGCCCCGGCATGATGACATCACCATGGGTGTCGATCATACGAACCAGTACCTCATAGTTCTCTCGGGAGTCGCCGTGCAGGCTGACGATCGGTTGGAAGACGAGGCGGAAGCGATTCTCTTTGAGTGCCAGTTTGATACGCTCAACCCAGTCTTCATCTCGCTGATCTCCCGCCTCCTGATCGGCGACAGGGTCATGGATATGGGTCTTGTTACCTTCACCCTTCTTAGCCACCTCACAGGCAAGATCGGCCTGTGAGATCACCTCGTGGGCATCAACACTTCTGCTGTCGATGGTGCTGATACCGATGCTACAGGTGGTGGTTATCGATTGAACTCCAACTTCCGAAATGACATCAGTAACGGCGTGGCGTAGCTCCTCGGCAAGCATCTCTGCGCCCAGAGCCTGTTTGTTATAGCTCAATACGGTAAAGGTGCTATCACCAAAACGGGCAAGGGTGTCGTTTTCAGCCACCTTGCTGCTGAGCATCTTTGCGACATCGGTCAGGACCAGATCGCTGCCGGCAATACCGACCTGCTCCTTGATCTCTTTGAAGTTGTCGAGATCGATGTAAATGAGAGCCGTTTCTGCGGTGCCACTGCGAGCCTTCTCTACGGCGACTTCAAGCTCATCGAGGAAATATTGGCGGTTATAGAGACCGGTGAGAAGGTCCTGTTTACTCAGATACTGGAGCTTCTCTTCAAGATCCTTGCTGGCACGATGATCTCTGATGATGATCTGGGTACAGGGTTCGCCATCGATGGTGGCGGGGGAGAACTCGAGCTTTCCCTGAAAACCCTTGCCGTCGAGAGTGACAAGTTGCAGGTCGAGTTCACTCTCTTTGCTCTTACCCTTGGCATGGGCGCGCAGGTAGTCTTTGAATTTTGCCTGGTCTTCAGTATCGACCATATCCATCACCGGCATGCCCTCTAGCTCTTCGCTATCGTCGTAGCCGAAGCGTTCGAGGTAGGCTGAGTTGGCATAGATATGCATGCCTTCATGGATATAGGCGATGGCGTCACGAGAGTTGTCGAGCAGGCCGTGACAGCGACGTTCACTCTCGCCAAAGGCACTCTTACAGCTGACCATCTCTCTATAGTTGATCAGGTTGCGATATTCGCGACTGACTACAAGTTGCAGATGGGCGATATCGCCCTTGATGATCAAATCTGTGGCACCGGCACGCATTGCTTCGACACGTGCGGCTGGGGTGGGATCGGGGTCGACCATGATCAGTGGGAGTTCGATGTTGTGAGCGGAGAGGGCCGTAATGATCTCTCTCGGTGAGAGTTCATCCATGCCCGTTGAACAGAGGATTAAATCGGGGCGCTGTGTATTGAGCGCCTCCTCGAGATCCTCGAGATCCTCGACACGTTTTTCACGAACGGCAAAGCCAGCGTCGCGAATGGCGCTGACATAATCGTCTGCAACATTAAAAGAGCTTTCACCGATTAGTAGGTGAAGGCGTTTCTCTCCATCCATCTTCTTGTTATTCCTTCAAGCCATGACGACTGAACCGAATCTGCCGCACCTGCTGATATCCCTCTAAGAGGTGATGGTATTTATTAAGATTGATCGCTAATTAGCCGAAAGTTGGTCATTTTCTTACGATCTCCACGGATAATCGTAGCGTAAATCACAACTGTGGGAAACCGTGCCGGTCTCGCTAATGTCAGAAGGGGAGATATGGTCTCGAAGCGGCTGAGGGAATCCAGTGTGAGATCAGCGGGTAACTGAAAACTAGATGAGCTTCCAGTCTAACGCTTCACCGTTGTTCTGTTGCTGTTTTGGCGAGCTGTTTTCGTTGCCGTTTCGTTTGCTCTTGGGTTGTGCAGATGTGCCGAGCGGATTGAAATGGTACTGGGCAAATGAGCCGGTATTCTCAGTCATCTCAGCCAATTCGACATAGAGATCTTTGTCCTGCTGTTTGATCATCACCTTCTGTCCAGCTCTGAGTGGATAGGCGGGCAATATGAGCGAAGAGGCTATTTCACTTGCAGGGTTTTCGGGAATCAGTAACCAGTGCCCCGTTGGGTCGGTCAGCTCCTCGCCAAGCTCGACAAGCGCTGACCGCCATGGATAGCGAAGCGAAGGCGGTTAGTCCGCGATAGTCGACGCCGTCTGCCTATTCGTAGTTGAGAGCGCGAGCGAACGACGAAGAAGATGCAGCAGCGGCTTTATGTCGGCGTAGAGTCACTGAGGGAGTTGTGTAGAGCCGCGAAGAGGTGATTACGCAACGAACGCAGGACGGTCGGGGCGCCGCAGGCATAAACGGTCGCGTGAAGTTTTTGCTGTTTGCTTGGGCTTGGATGCCCAAAACAAGCTTCCGCAAAAATAGCGACTCCCCGACAGAGAAATGACGCTGGGGGAGAGCATCTGAACGCCTACCTTGAGCCCTTCGCTCTCTTCACAGCGCATCCATCGCACGACGCCGATGCCCCAATAGTGGATGTCCTCTTCACCGGTATTGTGGATGCCGATCAATTCCCCAACCTTGGCGGTAGAGGCGTGTTCATCATTCCAGAGTAGGCAGTAGCCTCCTGCACTCACGTTGACCATATTCCAGTTCTGAGTCGGATAGGGACTATCTGCTGCAGGCGCGGCCGGAGTTGAATCACTGCTTTCGTCAATGTCGGGGCGCAGGCCAGCCGGAAGCCCGATCTTTTCACGCTCTTCACTGCTCATCTCAAAATCGATGACGGTTAAATCGGAAGGGATGGACGAACTCGGGATTCCTATCGGCTCATCTTTGGTCGGTGAAGGTGGTGGTGGAGCACCAAATCCATAACGATGATTTTTGTCAGGATTGATGCCACTGATGTGGTAGTAGATTGCATTGATGCCGCTAGTGATCTCAACGTTGGTGCTGATGTTGAGTCGGTTCTCACCCCGTTTGGGTACGATACCCCAGGCAAGAGCCAGACGACGTAGCAGGTCGTGGCTGAGTTTGGTCTCACCGATAACCACGCGGTTGTCCTCTCCGTTCTCGGTTACCTGAAGTTGCAGATCGTCTGCTAGTTCGGTGGTATCGAGAATCCGAATCTGACTTGGGTCGCCACTCGCCTTGTGTAGAGCGCGGTAAGTTGGTGGAGCATCGAGATCGAGTTGGGTGACAAAAATACCATTCTCTTCCACGGCATCGCTAGTACCCCCAATCTTTGTGTTTCTAACCCACTGTTCAAGCATCTGATATACACGGTCGACCTCCCCCTGATGGAGACGGTAGGGGCAGGCGAGTGAAAGAAGCATGGTGCGTTTAATCATGTCCTCAACGGTGCAGGTGGTTCTGCGTTTGAGCATCTGATCTTTAACTGGGGTTTCGCTGATCTTGTTCTGAGTGGCAAAGCTGTAGAGCTGGTGGATATCTTTCCAGGTATTGGTTGGGTAGCTGCCGTATATCTGGTAGGCATGCATCAGGATGGTGCTGAGGTAGCGCATGTTGCGATGGGTTGCGTAGGTAATCATCGATATGTCGATGCGTTTACCGGTCTGGGTTAGCGTCTGAACGATGACTGTCTTATAACCCACGGCCATCAGGATATTGATCTCCTGTAACAGTGAGTAAGCACGGTTACTGACATCACTCAGCGGTAGCGGCCTGCCGACGAA
This sequence comes from Candidatus Reidiella endopervernicosa, assembly GCF_013343005.1. Classification (GTDB taxonomy): domain Bacteria; phylum Pseudomonadota; class Gammaproteobacteria; genus Reidiella; species Reidiella endopervernicosa. The sequence goes on along the minus strand of NZ_CP054491.1, from coordinate 2,707,382 downwards.
TTTTCGCTGTAGTGTTTCAGAAATTATCTGAATAAGCGGGTGAAACTGCTCGAGCAGTTTGTACCGTTCACTGGGTTTGATCTGCAGGGTGCTGATATCGCTGAGCGCTTCGGAAACCAACCGTGTGACCTCATCCAGATTGGCCATCGGTAGTGCATCGAACCACTCTTTAACCTTCTTAGGGCGCAGGTCAAAGCTCAGCTCGTCGGGCGCGTGCTGGACGGGTATCGCATAGATGGATGAATCGTTACTGCTCACCGGTTAAAATCCCTGAATTCCTTTGTCGCATGCCGGCGACGCTTGTCGAGTTGATTGGCAGTTTTGCCATAATCATAGATGTGAATGATTGTCTCTGTGATTAATACCACAATAATAATGTGATGTTAATAACCCATTGATGTTAGCGAAAAAATACCCTCGGTGTCAGTGTCAGAAAATGTCGTGCTAAACAGTTCGATGAGTGGTGTTTTGCTCTGTTTTCCGGCTACCTCTCTAACCAGTTTTGGCAGCAGGTAACCGGGTAGTGACTCTGACATCGTCTGGTGAATTGTAAGTGCTTCGCCGTCAGTGACCTCAAAATGCGCCGCCCCCTGTACCCGGTCGAGCTGGTGTAGGTAGTAGGGTAGTACACCATTGGCAAAAAGTTGTTCGCTCAGTTCGCTAAGAGTAGCGGCACTGTCGTTGACACCTTTAAGAAGAACCGACTGGTTGAGCAGTGTAGCGACTGGTCGCAGTCTACGTAGTGCGGAACTAACCTCATCGTCGATCTCATTAGAATGGTTGGCATGGATGATGACTACACTGAAGAGTCTGCTAGAGGCCAATATTTGACACAGTTCTGCATCAATGCGACTTGGTAGCACGATCGGAATACGGCTGTGAATTCTTACGCGCTTAAGGTGAGTGATGGTCTCAAGGTCATCTAGAAAGCCGGCAAGGCGCTCATTGGTGATCAGCAGTGGGTCGCCGCCACTAAGGATGAGCTCACTAATCGAATCATCCTCGCGGAGCGACTTGAGTACCTCTTGCCAGTTACTCTCGGTGGGGGCTGAACCCTGATAGGGGAAGTGGCGTCTGAAACAGTAGCGACAGTTGATTGCGCAGGCCGCTGTGGTTATCAACAGCGCACGTCCATGATATTTCTGCAGTAGTCCGGGAGCTTTGAAGCTTTCAAACTCATCCACTGGGTCCATACTGAATCCCCTCTGTTCGATCAGCTCATCGCTCAATGGCAGTACCTGACGAAGGAGGGGGTCGGATAGGTTGCCAACCTCGATTCGCGATAGGTAGGCGGGAGAGACGTAGAGTCCAAATAGCTTGGCCGCGTGGCGTGCATCCTCGAGCAGCTCGCTACCAAGTTTTAGACGCAGCAGTAGTTCAGCGGGGTCGCGGATCGATTGGGACAGCTCTCGCTGCCATGATGGGACGGTTCGGGGTATCATGTTGCGCCTAATTATCACATAAACCAGATTTAGACGGTGAAGCACAATGGCAACCTATAGCACTAACCAGTTCAAACGCGGCCTTAAACTGATGATCGATGGTGATCCCTGCTCAATCGTTGAGAATGAGTTCGTTAAACCAGGCAAGGGGCAGGCGTTTAATCGCGTCAAAATCCGTAATCTTAAGACTGGGCGAGTCGTTGAACGGACCTATAAATCGGGTGAAAGTGTTGAGGCGGCCGATGTTATGGACACCGATATGCAGTATCTCTACAACGATGGCGATGCCTGGTATTTCATGGATCCTGAAACCTTCGAGCAGTTGGGTGCCGATGAGGCAGCCGTCGGCGATGATAAAAAGTGGCTCAAGGAGCAGGATATCTGTGTGGTTACGCTCTGGAACGGCTCACCGATCAGCATTACTCCACCCAATCACGTTGTGTTGAACGTTACTGAGACCGACCCCGGTGTCCG